>DASXFB010000087.1:0-112626 GCA_036489815.1 Occallatibacter sp.
TCGCCCAGGTGCTGTTGCACCTCGAGGATGACCGAGATGGGCGTGGGAACGTCGAAGCCGTCGCTCGTCACGCGCAGCGCCTGGTAGATGGCCGGCATGGTCGATTCTTCAAACTGCACGTCGACTGCCGGGCCGGAGATCTGGATTA
This sequence comes from Occallatibacter sp., assembly GCA_036489815.1. Classification (GTDB taxonomy): domain Bacteria; phylum Acidobacteriota; class Terriglobia; order Terriglobales; family Acidobacteriaceae; genus Telmatobacter. The sequence goes on from DASXFB010000087.1 coordinate 149, forward strand.
CCTTGCCGATGTTTTCTGCCATTTCGTTTTGCCTTTTCTTCCGAGGCCTATTCTCTCGGGGGCTGAAGCCTGCGTTCTTTTTGTCTCTCGCGATCGGCACGGCTAAAGCCGTGCCCTGTTACAAAACAGAATCTCGAAATAACTCTCAGCGAGGCGACCCAAGTCTCGATTCTGCGAGCTGGGATACCACAAATCTCAATGCTTTACAAAGCCGCCGCTCCGCTCACAATTTCGATGATCTCTTTGGTGATGGCGGCCTGGCGCACGCGGTTCATGTGCAGCGTGAGCGCGTCGATCATGTCGGAGGCGTTGTTGGTTGCTGAATCCATGGCCGTCATGCGCGCCGCGTGTTCGGCGGCAATGGACTCGGTCATGGCGTGATAGAGCACCGCAAAAATGTACTGCGGCAGCAGGCCGGCGAAGAGCTCTTCAGCGGGCTGCTCGTAGATGTAGTCCACGTTCGCGGTGCCGAATTTCTTGGCTTCCTCGTCGGCTTCCGCTGTATCGGCGGGCTCAAGCTCGATGCCTGCGGAGAGAGCCGCTTCGGCGCGGCGTTCCCTCTCTTCGCGGGTAGGCTCCACGGCGCCCGCGATCTGCGGGCTGCCGATATCGAGCAGAGGCAGCAGTTTTTCCACGACCAGCCGCTGCTGGATCACGGACTTGAACTCGTTGTAGACGATATACGCGGCGTCGATCTCCTCGCGCACATAGCGATTGATGATGGTATGCGCCAGCTCCATCACGCGCGAAGTCTCAAGGTTCAGTAGCATGCCGGGGTGGTCGCCCGTGACCTCGACCTTGCCCTTCCGCGCTTCCCTTACTGGAAACTTTTGACCGTTCTCGTTGGTCTGCTCGGAGAACGCGGCCACGGGATAGCGGCGGCGCATCTGGTCGCGCGCCTTGCGGCCAACGGCCTCGATGTCGATCTCCTTGTCAGGATTGCCGGTGATGAACTGGTACGCGGTCTTCAAGATGTTTGAGTTGAAGGCGCCGGCAAAGCCTTTGTCGCCGCTGACGACAACGACGAGTACGCGCTTTTCAGGCCGGGTGATGAAGAGCGGATGCGCGATGTTGCCCGTTGAGTCGTCGTAGATATCGACGCGGCGCTTCAATGATTCGAGCACGCTGGTGATCATGCGCGCATAGGGCCGCGCCGCCAGCGCACGCTCCTGCGCGCGGCGCAGCTTGGCCGCCGAGACCATCTTCATGGCCTTGGTGATCTGCCGCGTGTTTTTCACGCTGCGAATGCGGCGTCGTAGATCGAGTACGTTAGCCATTGCTTAACTCTCAGGGATCAGGGATCAGGGTCAGGGGTCAGTACCCTAACTTTTGATCGATTCGAGTATCCCAAAAATCATCTTTCCTATTTCGTGCGATAAACCTTCTGTCTCGTTGAGAAGCTTCGGATCACCTTTTCCAAGAGCACGTGCAATCTCAATTTGTGTCTGTAACTCGAAATTGGACCCTCGCGCTATTCCCAGAGATTGTCTGTACTCACCGGTGCTCAGGCAGCCATGTCCTCCCGCGATATTGCTTGGGACGGAAACTGCAGACCGTCTCATCTGGCTGGTTAGTCCGTAAATCTCTTCTCGCGGAAAATCTTGAGTCAGTCGATAGACTGCAACCGTCATTTGAATCGATCTCTGCCACACCGTTAAATCCCGAAATGACTGGACCATCGTTCTGACCCCTGATCCCTGAAACCTGAATCTGCTTTTACGCCGTCGCTGCTGCCGCCTGGTGTTCGGCTACGAAGTTCTGCTTATACTCTTTCAGGGCAGCATGCAGTTTGTTGCGAACGTCATCATCAATCTGCTTCTTCTTTGTCAGCTCGTCGATCAGAGCGCTCTGCGCGGTGGCAAAGTACTTGTGCAGGCCATCTTCGAAGGCGCGAATGTCGGAGACCTGCAGGTCGTCGAGATAACCCTGCGTGCCGGCGAAGAGCACGGTGACCTGCTGCTGCCAGGTGAGCGGCTGGAACTGGGGCTGCTTGAGCAATTCCGTCAGCCGCTGGCCGCGATTGAGCTGCTTCTGCGTGAGCGGGTCCAGGTCCGAGCCGAACTGCGCAAAGGCCGCCAGCTCGCGGTACTGCGCCAGGTCGAGCTTGAGCGTGGAACCCACTTGCTTGACGGCTTTAATTGCCGCCGAGAAGCCTACGCGCGAAACCGAGAGGCCGACGTTCACGGCCGGGCGCACGCCGGAGTTGAACAGGTCCGTCTCGAGAAAAATCTGGCCGTCGGTGATCGAGATGACGTTGGTCGGAATGTAGGCCGAGACGTCGCCCGCCTGCGTCTCGATGACCGGCAATGCGGTCAGCGAGCCGCCGCCGCGCTTGTCGCTCATCTTCGAAGACCGTTCGAGCAGCCGCGAGTGGAGATAGAAGACGTCGCCCGGATACGCTTCGCGGCCTGGCGGACGGCGCAACAGCAGCGAGATCTCGCGGTAGGCCATGGCGTGCTTCGAAAGATCGTCGTACATCACCAGCGCGTGCTTGCCGTTGTCGCGGAAATATTCGCCGAGCGCGGTCGCTGCATAGGGCGCGAGATAAAGCATCGGCGCGGGCTCCGATGCCGAGGCGGCCACGATGATGGTGTGGCCCATGGCACCGGCTTCGGTGAGCGTCTGCACCACTTGCGCGATCGAGGAGCGCTTCTGGCCGATGGCGCAGTAGATGCAGATCAGGTTGTTCTTGGCGTTGTTGATGATGGTGTCGAGCAGGACAGCGGTCTTGCCCGTCTGGCGGTCCCCGATGATCAGCTCGCGTTGGCCGCGGCCAACGGGAATCATGGCGTCGATGGCCTTGAGGCCGGTGGCCATGGGCTCACGCACGGGCTGGCGATCGATAATGCCCGGAGCGAGGCGCTCGACAGGCAGCGTCTCCTTGGTTGCGATGGGGCCTTTGTCGTCAATCGGCATACCCAGCGCGTTCACGACGCGGCCGATCATTGCATCGCCCACAGGAACGGAGAGAATCTTTCCGGTCCGCTTGACCTCTTCGCCCTCTTTGAGCTCGGTGTAGTCGCCCAGAATCACGGCGCCTACCTGGTCCTCTTCGAGCGAGAGCGCGAGGCCCGCGATGCCGTGCGGAAAGCTGAGCAGCTCGCCGGCCATCACTTTGTCGAGCCCGTGCAGGCGCGCGATGCCGTCGCCGAGTGAAGTGATGGTGCCGACCTCGTCTACCTGCACCTTCGAGTCGTAGTTCGCGATCTGCTCGCGAAGGAGTTGCGTGATTTCGTCTGCCTTGATCTGAGCCATTGTTGCTCTTCCTGTTCTCTTGTGTTCTGATCTGTGGGTCTACTCGGCGACCAACGCTTCGCGTAACCGCTCCAGCCGGCCGCGGACGGAGCCATCGTAGACCGTGGAGCCTATCCGGACGACTGTGCCGCCCAGGATCGATTTGTCGAGTTTGAATGTGGCGTCCACGTCGGCGCCGGCCAGCTTGGCCACTTCCGCCACCAGCTTGTCGCGCTCATCCTTTTCAAGCTCGCGCGCCGTGGTGATCTCCGCCGGCCGAATCCCGAGCTGCTCCTGCAGAATCCTGCGGTATTCCGCCGCTACTTCGCTTACATGCGCGATCCGGTCGTTGTGAATCAGCACCGCAATCAGGTTGCGCAGCTCCTTCCGGAGTCCCATCTTGGCATTCAGTTTGTCCAAAATGACGACTTTCTGGGTGACGGGGACGGCCGGATTCTCGAAGAACTCGCGCAGGTCGTGGCTGCCATTCCACGTACCCAGAAAATCGGTAAGCTGGCCGTCGATGGCTTTGGTATCCAGCTTCGCGGCGGTAACCACATCAGCGAAGGCCGCGGCATAACGAGCAACAAAGGCGGGCATTAGTTTGCGCCTCCTTTTCCGTTACTCGCTCCGTGATGCGACGTGTCGGCGATGAACTCGGCAATCAGCGCGCGATCGGCCTCCGGCGTCAGCACGAGCTGCTTTTCGGCATGCTCAATGGCGAGATCGGCGGCGAACAGGCGCAGCCCGCGGCGAGCCTGCACGGCGGCCATCGTGATGTCCTGCTCGGCCGTGGAAACAATACGCGCGGTTTCTTCTTCGAGGGTGGCCTTGATGCGCTTCTCGTCGTCGCGGCTCTCCTGCTCTACCTGGGCGCGGAATTTTTGGATCTCGGCGTCGAGGCCGGCGAGCTTGGCTTCCACGGCGCTGAGGCGCATGTTGGCGTCAGCCGTGGCTTCGCGCGCGGTATGGATATCGCGATTCAGTGTCTCTGAACGCTGGCGCAGCATACGCGGCACGATGCGGACGATGGGGATGACGATCGCCAGAATGATGATGACGAAGTTGATGGCTTCGAAGACCTTGGCCGTGGTCTCCACGTCCATGCCCATCTTCTGCCCGATCTTGGCGACGATGGGCGCATGCCGAAAGACGTTCAGCTCCTTCTGTTCATCGCTGGGAGTGGTGGGGGAATCGCCATTCTCCGTGGACGCGTTGCCGGGTGCATCGGCGGCGGATGCATTGGTGGAAGCGCTCGCCGAAGGAGCGGGCTGTTGCGCCAGAACGCGATGGGGCGCGGCCAGGAACATCGCGGCTACAAGCAGTAACGAGGCCAACCAGGAATTCCAGACCCCAGAGCACAGTCGCGAGAGCGAATATCTCAACGGGAACCCCCGGCGGCCGCGGCGGGCATCACCGCGCGGACAGCCTGCCGGGCCAGATCGGCGGCGGCGGCCTGGATTGTATTGCGCGCTGAAGCCGCTTCGGCCTCGACTTCGGCTTTGGCCTGGCTCACTTTGATCGCGGCAGACTTGCGCGCCGCGTCCAGAGCGGTTTCTCGTTCACTGTTCCACTGTTTCATTCGTTGTTCGCGCAGTTTGTAAGCCTCGGCGCGCGCCTGGCGCAACTTTTCGGCGTATTCGGCGGTGCGGGTCTCGGCTTGCGCAATGGCCTGGCGAGCATCTTCCATGGCGCCCACCGTCAGAGCGCGGCGTCGTTTCAGGGTGTCGGTGAGCGGCTCCTGCATCAGGAACTGGTAAGCGATGACCAGCACGATGAACAGTATGGCCGTGGGGATAGCTCCGACCAGATAGGCCCCGACTTGTTGAATAATCTCTTGCATGATGAGAGGGGATTCGCTCCGGCCTCAGATGAGGTATGCCTCAGGTAGAACACACTTTTTGTATCAGGGGCGAAAGACCCAAGTCAACGCGACCGCGGCCCGTCGTACCTGCAAGTGTGACAGGAGTCACGGACGGGAAGATTTCCTGAAAAAAAGCTTGCTTTTGCTCAAAACAAGCCTAAACTAAACATACCACCTAGACCCGGTCCAGGGTCCAGCGGGCAGCCGGTTTCGGGAAGACCTTCCACTCCCGATTCCGGAGGCCCGCTTCTTAATTTCCGGGTATTTTTTCGACTGAACTACGGCTTAGCCGTGACCGATGGCTTAGCCGTGACCGATCGGTCGGCCGTCAGCAGTCCCTTCGCCCGCAGCCAGTTTTCGAGCAAGGCGGGCCATTGGTCGAGGGCCGGATCGCCTTTGCCCAGGCCGGTGCCATGCGGACCGTTGGCGAAGACATGGAGCTCGGAATCCACGCCGGCCTTCACCAAGGCGTCATAGAAGCGCAGCGTCTGCTCGACCGGGACCGTCTGATCCGTGAAGGTGTGGTAGATAAACGTGGGCGGCGTCTCCTTGGTGACGAAGAGATCGGGGGAGTACGCTGCGCGGAGTGCATCGCACTGGTCCATCACATGGAAGAGCTTGCAATAGCTCAGGTGCGAGGTGTCGGTTGTGATGGCGCCGATCCACGGATAGCCGAGCACGAGGAAATCGGGACGACTGGAGACGCGGTCAATTGGATCTTCGGCCTCGAGATTGCCGGGCAGCGGCTGCGTGCCAGCCAGCGCCGCCAGGTGACCGCCGGCCGAGAAGCCGATCACCGCGATCCGGTCGGGTGCGACATGGTAATCGAGAGCACGGGCGCGCACGATCTGCACCGCGCGCCGGGCATCGAGAAGCGGCACCGGCAGCAGATAACCATGCGATGAGAGCCGGTAGCTGAGAATGAACGCTGTGAAGCCGCGGGCTGTGAACCAGTCGGCCACCTGCCGGCCTTCCAGGTTGCCGGCCAGATGCTGATAGGCCCCTCCGGGAAAGATCACAACAGCGGAGCCGGTGCCGGTGCCGGGTTGGGGATCGAAGACGGTCAGCGTGGGGATGTCGTCACAGGTGTCGCCTTTGGCCTGCGGTGCAGGGCCCGGCCAAAGGCGCACGGTCTGGACGCCGAGGAAGGAATTGTTCGTGCCGGCGACCGCGCAAGGAGACAATTGTGCGTGAATCGCGGAGACTGTGAAGAAACTGGCGGCAAGGAAAGCGAAGAACTGCCTCATCAAGCACCTCGCGGTGTTCCGCGAGGATTATACGATCAGAGGTCGGCGATTAGAGAGTTCGCAACTCAGAGCCAGATCGCTTTGTGCCCCGGGCAGCCGTCGGCCGCCTGATTGCAGAAGGTCTCGGCCAGCTCCAGGCCGTAGCGTGCGAAGTAGTAAGCCGCGCCGTGCACCCGCTCCTGCAGCGCGCCCTCCGGAAAGAGCGCCTGTGTAATCGTCTCGGCGTGGCGGGTAAGCGAAGCCTCCCGCTGCAACTGAAAATTGGCTGCGAGCGTGCGCAGGCGATTCATCTGATAGCGGATCTTACTGGCCGCCGTCTCGCCCGATTGACCCAGCCCCTTATCCTGCGTCTGCATCCAGTCGACGAGGACGGTCAGCTCCGCGTCCAGCGCATTGCCGGCAGAGGCGAGCTTCTGTTTGGTTTCAATGGGCATGGAGCGGGCGGCGAGAAGCTTGCTCAGCGAAGCAGCATCTTCCCCTTCTTCGAGCTTCCAGAGCCGGTCGAGCGTGAGCTCATGCCGGCGGAGCAACTCGCTGACTGAAGGCTCGATGAGCGTGGCGGAAAATCGCGGCGCGGCGGGTGTCTGCCGGCCCAGAATACGCTCATAAAGAACCGCTGACTGGGCAAAGTAGGCGATCTCGGCCGGTCCGCCGATAACGGCTGAACTCGAGAGCAGGAAATCCTGAAAGACGGGGCGGAGCAGCGCGGAAGGCGAAATGCGCTCCGGCTCGGCATCCAGAATGCCGGCAAGATCGGCGGTGGAATAGCTCTGCTGCCCGGCTTGCCACAGACCCCGTGGCTCCGCAGCCGTGGCCGGGGTGCGCTTGAGAGCTACGCGCGCTCCCGTCTTGGGATCAATCAGAAAGAGCAGGCTCGATTGCGGCGTTACGGCGACTTGGGCATGGTAGCCCGCGGCTTCGAGCGCCTGGTTGCGTTCGAGCAGCGCCGCGTGGAGCTCGTCGGCGCGCTCGATGGCGGCGCCGAGCACCGGAGCGCCGAGACGATGGAACGCACGTCCACTCGCGTCCAGGATGAGCAGCCCCTGGGCGGCAAAGGCTCGTGCGTAAAAGGCGGCGAAAGCCTCAGCCAGGGTGTGGCCCGATTGGTAGGCTTCGAAGAGCGACGCGACAGAATCGTCGGCTCCCAGCAGATCTTTCGCTTGTTCGACGAGGGGCAGAATCGATTCGTCCAGAACAATGCCCCCCACGGGCCGGGGAGCATCCGGGGCATGCTCATACACCAGCTTGCGCAGTTCGCGGCCGGCGGGAAAGGTGACATGATTCACCTCCGCAAAATCGTGGTCCTCCGCTGCCAGCCAGAAGACGGCCACATGCGGACCGCCCGCAGCGCCGGCCTGGCGGGCGCGGGCAATGGCAGTTGCGGCCTTGAAGGGGGTGAAGAGCGGCCCTCCAAAGATACCCACCTGCTGGCCGGTCACCACAACTCCCGCGCCGCCCGCCAGGGCAGCCAGGGCGGGCTGGACTGTGATCGAAGTGTTTTGCGCGGCCAGATGGCGCACCAGTTCCGGCCAATGGCCCGGAACCGGAGGCCGTTGCAGCGAGCGATCCTCTGCGGGCAGCGAAGCATAAAACGCGCGGACCGCCGGCGCGCTCGAGCAAAAATCCACAAACAGCCGGCTCAGCCCCGGCGCCTCGCTGGCGGGATAACACTCTGTGGTCGGCGACTCAGTCAATTCTGTCTTCCTTCAGGATTGCCATTTTGGCAGTGCGAGAAGCCCATCTCGCTCTCACGGCCCTCGGGTCCCGCGCTAGGACGGAAGCAGACATACTCTCTGCGCTTCGCCCGCCCGCGAAGAAGCTCCGCCAATTTCAGTTCCCCTTAAGGATGCCATGCCGGGCGGATTCGATGCACACTCTGCAAACAGCGTCTGGAGCACGGGTTGCGTATACTCAGGTTGAATTGGGCGCGAAGGCGCGGCGAGCGAGGCGAAGATGGCGAAAAAGGGCAGGGCAAAGGCTGTGAAGGGAAAGTCCGGCGATGCCGGGAAATTGGGGAAAAGACAGGCCGAAAAAAAGCGGGCCAGGAAAACGCAGGCGAAAGAGGAGACATCCGGCAAAAAGAGAGCCGGTAAAGGCGGCAAGCCGGAGAAGAGCTTGAAGAAATCGGGGAAGCGCGCCGAGACCGCTACCGGCGAGGTGGAGCAGCTTATCACCTCTGAGGTGGTTTATACCGGGCCGCTGTTCCGCGTACATCATGACAAGCTGATCGAGCCCGATGGCCGGCGTAATGAGCGCGATGTGATCCGCCACAATGGCAGCGTCGTGATTCTGGCCGTGGACACTTCGAAGAGCAGGAAGGACCCGTGGGTGGTGATCGAGCGGCAGTATCGCCACGCGGCCCGGCAATACCTGTGGGAGCTGCCCGCGGGCAAGCTCGATGCCGGCGAAGAGCCGCTCAAGGGCGCGCAGCGCGAATTGGCCGAGGAGACCGGTTATAGGGCGAAGAAATGGAGACCGCTGGTGGAGTATTACCCGAGTCCCGGTTTTCTGGGCGAATCGATGAAGGTCTTCCTTGCAGACGGACTCGAAGCAGGCGAGGCCACACCCGAGGAAGATGAATCGATCGAATTTCGGCTGGTGAAGCTCTCCGACATTCTCAAGATGATTGAGAAGGGAGCGATCCTGGATGGGAAAACGCTCACGAGCGTGCTGCTTTATGCGCGCACGAAGGGCAGAGGGCGAAAGAAATAGATTCCTCAAGCGATTTACTCGCCTCGAAGCCTCTTTTTGGGTACGAAGGTAAGAATGGGCTGCCTGCTGAGGGCAGCCCGTTTCAATTTGTGAATTTCTACCGACAGGGATCAATCAACCTTTCCCCGATTTCTCACGTCTTAGAAAGTATCGGTGTGAGAATCCCCATCCATCACCAAGATTGTGCAAGACCCCAAAGGAAGGCAGGAACCTGTGGCTCAGTACAAGGGAAAGGTTAAGTGGTTCAACAATGCCAAGGGCTACGGATTCATCGGACGCGATGACGGGCCAGATGTATTCGTTCACTATTCAGCGATTCAGCTGGACGGATACAAAACGCTCAAGGAAGGCGATGAGGTCGAGTTCGACATTGTCGAGGGCCAAAAAGGCCCACAGGCGGATGCCGTAGTCCGCTTCCGGGATAGCGCCCATAACGCAGCCTAACAGCGCGTAGAAGGGCGGGGCGTTTCAAGCAAGACCCACCGCCCGGCGGTGCCGCTTCATCTGTGCCTGAATTTTTGTGTCTGAATTTTTTCCCCAGTCATTACAACTTGCAACGCGGTGTGCCGGAGCTGTATCGGGCGGCGCCGCGGGATGTGTCCTTACGGGTGGCGTTTCGTGCCGCGCATGATCGATACTGAGATCGTTAGCGGTGGGAGAGCCCTTCCCTATGGACAATCGCACGTTTGCGCGCCTGCTCGAAGAGACCGCCGACCTGATGGAGATCGACGGGGCCGACAGCTTTCGCGTGCGCAGCTACCGTCGCGCCGCTGAGGCCGCCGAGCAGACCACCGCGGACCTGACGGCCATTGCCGCGGACACGGCCGGCCTACTGGCGATCCCCGGCGTCGGCAAAAGCATGGCTTCGAATCTGCAGGCGATTGCCGCCACCGGCACCTTGCCTCTGCGCGAGGAACTGCTGGCGCGCTACGGCGTGGGCCTGCTGGAGCTGCTCAAGCTTCCGGGCATGGGACCTAAGACGGTGGCTCTCTTCTGGGATGCAGCGAAGATCTCCAGCATCGACGAGCTCGCCGAGGCTATCGCGGATGGCCGGCTCAGCGGCCTGCCGCGCATGGGCGCGAAGCAGATTGAAAAACTGCGCAAAGGCGTGGAGGACTACCGCCGCTCGGCGGGACGGTTCCGCATCGACGTGGCCGACGATGAGGCGCGCCGAATCTCGGCCTACCTGCTGAACTTTCCCGGAATCGACCGGGTCACGGCGGCCGGCTCCCTGCGGCGCGGACGCGAAACGGCAGGCGATCTGGACCTGCTCGCCACCGGCGCCGGCTGTGCTCCGGAGCAGACTGCCGAGGCAGTCGAATACGTGGCCGCCTATCCCGGTATCCAGGACATGATCGCCAAAGGCGAGAACAAGGTGAGCTTTCACGTGGAGCGGGGATTGCAGGTGGACGTGCGCTTGCTGCCGACCTCCTCCTACGGCGCAGCCCTGCAGTACTTCACCGGATCGAAGGCGCATAACGTCTCACTTCGGCAGCGCGCTCTCAAGATGGGCTACACGCTGAACGAGTGGGCGCTGGCCCGGCTGGAGGATGGCGCCCCTGTGGCTGCCGCTACGGAGGAAGAGATCTACTCTGCCCTGGGCATGGACTGGATGCCGCCGGAGATGCGCGAGAATCTGGGTGAGATCGAGCTGGCCAGCCGCAAAGCGATTCCGAAGCTCATAGGGCCGGAAGAGCTGCGCGGCGACGTGCACATGCACACCACCGCTAGCGATGGGCGCAGCTCCATTCGCGAGATGGCGGAGGCGGCGCTCGCCTGCGGCTACCAGTACATCGCGATCACCGACCACTCGAAAAACCTGGCCATGACCAACGGCCTCGACGAGAAACGGGCGCTCGAGCAGATTGAGCGCATCCGCGAAGCGGACCGCGCGATGGAAGGCCGAATCCGCATCTTCGCGGGCATTGAAGTGGACATTCTGGCCGATGGCACCCTGGACCTGGCCGACGACGTGCTGGCCCAGATGGAGGTGGTGATCGCCAGCGTCCACTCGCGCTTTGAGCAGGGCCGCGAAGAGATGACCGCGCGGGTGCTGAGGGCGATCGAAAATCCCTACGTGCGGATTCTCGGTCATCCCACGGGCCGGCTGCTGCTGCGTCGCGAGCCCTTCGCGCTCGATACCGGAGCGGTCCTCCGCCGCGCGGCGGAGCTGGGCGTGGCCATGGAACACAACGCTGCGCCGGAGCGGCTGGACCTCTGCGACCGCGACCTGCGCCTCGCCCGGGAACTGGGCTGCGGGATCGTCATCAACTCCGACGCGCATGACTGCCGGACCCTGGGCAAGATGGGCTACGGCATACGGCAGTTGCGGCGCGCCTGGCTCACCCTCGCCGACGTGTTGAATACGCGCGGGCCGGAGGAGTTTCTCGCCGCACTGAGGCCGCGTTCGTGACGATGCTTGGCGATAGCTTGCCTTGGCGACAGCTTGCGCGGCGACGCTCGGCCGCTTCACGGGATGCGGTCACAGAAACTCTGGCCGGTTTTGCGCGGATGGCGCTAAGATAAGGGCGCGATGAGTCTGCTGCAGCGTGACAATGCGGGACTGGATGACGCCGCGCGCGGCGAAGAGTTCACCAAGGGCACGAGCCATCTGGCGATAGCGGGCGTGGTGGCCACCCTCGTGGTCTCCCTGGCGATCGCCGCCTATGTGATTGGAGGGCAGAAGCCGCCGGTGGTTACCGGGGAAATTCTCTCCGTCACCGCGCATCCCATGCACACGGAAACCTCGGGATACGATGCCAACGGCGCTCCGGTGCCCCGAGAAACCTTCGATCAGGTCTACGTCTTTACCCAGGTGCGGCTGCACAACCAGACCGGCGGTCCGCTGTTCCTCTCGAATATGCTGACGAATGTCACGCTGCCCGACGGCGTCCATTCGAGCTATGCGGCGTCGGCAACGGATTATGAGCGGATCTTCCTCGCCTATCCCGGCCTGCAGGTGCCGCATGGCAAGGCTCTTTCGCCCGACACCACCATTGCCGCCGGGCAAACCGTGGAGGGTACCGTCGTTTCAGCTTTCAAGCTCACGAAGGAGCAGTGGGACGCGCGCAAGGATCTCAGCTTTACCTTCGCCTTCCGCTACCAGCCCAGCCTGGTGCTCGCGCCCCATCTCGCGGTTATTGACCGCTAGGCGCTGCCGTTGGCGGAACCGGCGCGGCCTTGGGCGAGGAGAGATAGCCGGAGATCTGGTTCTTGTTGTTGATTGTGTTGATCACGATCTCGTAGAGCGCCGGATCTTTGCCGCTGTAGAATTGCAACGGTTCGTTGACGTTGCGGTCTTTCTTCTCATATGTCTTGTCGTCGGCGAAGATATCGAGGGTGAAGCGGTTTTTCTTCTGATCGGTCTTCCTCAGCTCCAGGCTCACCGTGCCTACCGGCTTCTTTTGCCCCTTCGCCAGCGTGAACTCGTAATAGTTCCGGTCGCCCTTGTGCTTGAGCAGTTCCAGCTCGTCGTGATTGCGGGCGATGAGGCTGCTGTGATCGCTCAGGTCGCCTTTCATCGATTGCAGCTGGGTGATGGCGCCTGCCAGATCCGTCTGCGTCTTGGCTACGTCGGTCTTCACGCCGCCCACGTCGGTCTTCACGTTGGTCAGGTCGCTGGATACCGCGCTTACCTGTTGCGCCGTCTGCTGCTGGGCGCTCTGCAGGCGCTGGTTATCGGCCTGCTCGCGGCGGATGATCTCCTGCGCGCGCGCGTCCAGCTGCTTTTGCGTCAAGCCCAGTGACTTGCCCAACTCGTCGGCGGTTACCCGCAGGCGGGCGTCGGTCTCGCGCAGCTCCGCCGCCAGAGCGACGTTCTGCTGCTTGGCCTCGGCCAGTTCGGCTTGCTGGGTCGTCAAGCGGCTCCCGAGTGTGGCGCACCACACCAGCCCGCCGACGGCAGCCAGCAGCGACACCGCCAACACAGCCAGCAGCGCGCCGGAATACGTTCTAGGGGTCTCATCGATTTCGCTCATTCCGTGCCTTTCATCCTGCGGCGGTTCTTTGGCGAACCGCACCGGGTTTCGGCGGCATCCCATGCGGGAAGAACGCCGTTCTGAAGGGGAGTTCTCTTGGAGGTCTCTCTCTTTTCGGGAGACGGTTTCCACCTTGCTGATCGTGCGCGTTTCGGAGTTTTTGCTCCGCTGACCTCCGGGGAAGGTACAGGATATCGAAAGAAAGCCGTTTGTGCACAGAATTGCATTGGCTGTTCCCTCCCCACCCCGCTGATGCGGCGTCCCGGTAGTGGTGCAGTTTGGTTTTGGGCTGTCGGCAAATCGGCGTAAACTTAGGCCATGGCCGAGAGAAAGCTAATCAAACGAGATTCTGGATATGGATGCGCAGCATGTGAATGGCTGTTCATGCCAGCCGGAACCCAAAAAAAGATTTCTCCCCTGGTAGCAGCAGGAACGGCTCTACAACTCGAATTTGAAAAGCATAATTGTGCGGACCACCCGGTCAAGCCAAAGAAACCGCGCGAAGACTTTAGCCAGGCCGCCGCGCGGATCGTAAGGGAAGCGACGGAACGCTCCTAGGCCCAAGGACCAAATAGCGAGGATTGTCTTTTGATGAAGTCTCCGAGCAGCGGTACGGCAAATAAATATTTCCCATGTCTGTTTTTGTAGATCAAGCCATTCTCAATAAGCGTTGAAAGCATTTGGTTTGCATGACTGCCGCTGAAGGGTTTCTCTTGGATCACGTTGTCCTCACTTTCAACAATGTCTTGCACGCTGAATTCCTCATCTGGATTTGGCAACATGGCGATTATTGCCATCAACTGTCGTTGTCGGTCGGTGACCCTACCCCAACGCCCCGCAAAAAAATCTGAATCCAATTTCCTCATGATCGGCTGTACTGGGACGCCGGGGAAAGGGTTTCCTACATCGGCAGCTTGTACCCACACGTCATAGACTTCTCGGCAGATGTACTGAATGAAATATGGATAGCCCCTGGTTTGTGTCCAAATAAGTGACACGGTTTCTATAGTGAAACTGACAGGGCAACCATCCTTCTGTATCGGCTTAACAATTGCTTCTTGAGTCTGCTCTTCATTGAGCGGCTGAAGAAAGATTGTATGGAACATCCTCTCTGTATAGGTTCTTGCCTCCACGAGTTTCGGGAACAATGTCGGCAGGCCGGTGAGTACCAGCATGAAGCACACCCCCTTGCGCTGAAGAGACTGAAAGACATCTAGCAAGAGTGAAAGCGGGTATTGATCCTTTGCGGCATGGTCAGCTAGATTTTGCGCCTCATCGTAGGCAAAGATGATGCCTCTCCGGCCTTCTGACTGCACATAGGGCCAGATTGTCTCAAGCACACTCTTTAGTTTGTCGGCTGCCAATCCCGGAGACGAGTCGTAGAGACTCTTGAGAACCTGAAAATTGAGCGTCTCGGATGTTATCTCCTGAGTGGGAGAAAATCCGATACTGGCACGCTCCTTGATTACCATTGCGCTGGTCAAAACCGACAGATCAGTCACGAGGCGAGTGGTCATGTGGTCTTCTGTAATGCTTGTAGATTCTGAGAGGTCAGTGCCGGTCCATAACCATCCTGCTTGTATAGCCATGGGTTTGAGCCTTTCGAGCAATACTGTCTTTCCAACTCCCCGCAATCCGGTCAAAATTACGTTGTTTAGAATCACATCTTGCTCCAAAAGCTCCTTAAATTCCTTGATTTCAGCCTCTCTTCCAGCCAGATGTGGTGGAATGTGCCCCGCCCCGGGACGGAATGGATTCTTGAACTTGAGCGCTTGATCCCTCATAGCCGATGCCCTCCCAACAAGATATTATCCATAGAGCTAAATTTAGTCAATTGTATAAATTTACCTTGACTCATAACTGTATGTTGATAAGATGGGTTTGTGAATCGGCTGAGCACAGCAAAGCGTGTCCAAGTGGTATCCGCTCTTGTCGAGGGCGTTTCCATCAATGCGACTTGCCGCATGACTGGCGTTGCCAAACACACCGTGCTGAATCTGCTCTCCGACCCTGGCTGCGCCGCCGCCGAATATCACCATCGCAACGTGCGCGGCCTGCGCGTCAAGAGGCTGCAATGTGATGAGATTTGGGCGTTCTGTGGCGCGAAGGCCAAGAATGTTTCTGTCGAGAAAAAGCAACAAGGATGGGGCGATGTTTGGACCTGGACGGCCATCGACGCCGATACAAAATTGATCGTCTCTTATCTGGTTGGTGGACGCGATACGGGATGGGCCACCGATTTTATGCTGGATTGCGCAGAGCGCATTGTTGGGCATCCGGAGATCACTACCGACGCGCATAAGCCATACCTGAGGGCTGTTGAAGCCGCATTTGGTGGCGATGCCGATTACGCCACGCTTCACAAGGTGTATGGCGCTTCGAGCGAACCTGAGTACCGTTACAGCCCCGCAACCTGCATTGGCTGCGACATGAAGATAGTAAGCGGCGTGCCCGATCCGGCGCCTGTCTCCACAAGCTACGTGGAACGCCAGAATCTCACAATGCGCATGTCGATGCGGAGGTTTACTCGTCTGACCAATGCGTTTAGCAAGAAACTTGAGAACCATGGCCATGCTGTAGCGCTATACTTTCTGCACTATAACTTCTGCCGAGTACACAAGACGCTGCGGATTACTCCCGCCATGGAAGCAGGATTGGCAGACCATGTGTGGTCTATGGAAGAACTTCTTTGGATTCTTTTGGAAGGGAGAGAAAGGGCAGCATAAGGAAACGGCCCCTTGCGGGGCCGTTGGGTCCGGCGCTCTTCACGCCGGGGCTGTCTGACAAGTATGAGTATACCTCCGAATACGGGGTTGTCAATCACCCAAAAAAACTTTCGTGTGATCACGTACATCGACGGATATAACCTCTACTTTGGAATGCTCTATGAGGCCAAAAAAAGAGGCTCTCCTGTAGAGCCGGATGCTTCATATTACCGTCATATGTGGCTTGATATTCAGGGACTTGCGGAGTCTCTCCTTAAGCCCAATCAAGAGCTAGTGCAAGTAAAATACTTCACATCCGCGATCAGCAACGGCAAAGGCAAGCAAGAACGGCAAAATGCTTACCTAGATGCCCTTCGAACCAGAGAAAAACTGGAAATTATCCTAGGACGGTTTCAGCCGGATTCTAAAGAATGTGACCATTGCGGTCATACGGCTTATCACCCTCAAGAGAAGAAGACGGATGTAAACATCGCTACAAATTTGATTTGCGACGCGATTGAGGATCGATATGACACCGCTCTGCTTATAACGGGAGACTCCGACCTCGTACCCGCACTTCAAGCCGTGAAACGTTTGAGGCCAGAAAAAAGACTGGTCGTAGTGTTCCCACCCAATCGACGCTCTATGGAGCTTGCCAACAGTTCGGGTGGGCCCCCTATTCAAATTTGGGAAACAATGCTTCGACAGAATAGATTGCCGGACTCGATCAAGCGCGAAGGACTTCCGGATATAACATGTCCAGTAAAATATTCCGGCGTTAAAGGCTGTACTGCCCGGGCTGTCTAACTCTTGACACCATGCTGGTGGTTCAGACCAAACTGCACCACTATCGGCGTCCCGCTTTCCGTGACAACCATCGAATGGCTCGGTTATAAACATCTTTACTGCGGTTTTCGGCGCCGGCCGCGATTTGTCGGATCCGGGTGTGGACCGCTCTGACGGAATCGCACGAAGAATCAGGGAGATATTAAACTATGGCAACCGCTGTCGTCGGGAAGGGTCTGGAAGGAATTGTAGCGGCCAACTCGGGAATCTGCTGGATCGATGGGGAAGCAGGCGTGCTTTCCTATCGCGGAATCGACATCCATGAGCTGGCCGAACACTCGACCTTTGAGGAATGCACCTTCCTGCTCTGGAACGGTTTGCTGCCCAACCAGCCGGCGCTAAGCGAGTTTAAGGCGCAACTGGCGCAGGCCAGGGAGCTCGACCCGCGGATTGTGGACCTGATGCGCAGCTTTCCCACTTCCGCCACCCCCATGGAGGTGCTTCGAACTACCGTGTCGGCGTTGAGCTTCTACGACGCCGATGAAAAAGACAACCGCCATGACGCCAATGTCCGGAAAGCCTACCGCCTGACCTCGCAGATTGCGATGATCGTGGCCATCTACGATCGAATCCGCAAAGGAAAAGAAATTGTTCCGCAGGACCGCTCGCTCTCCCACGCCGGCAACTTCCTCTGGATGCTGAACGGCGAAAAGCCCTCCGACACGGCCACACGGACCCTGGACATCGCCCTCATCCTGCACGCCGACCACGAACTCAACGCCTCCACCTTCGCCGCCCGCGTCATAGCCGCCACGCTCTCCGACATCCACTCCGCCATTACCGGCGCCATCGGCGCGCTGAAGGGGCCGCTGCACGGCGGCGCCAACGAGGCTGTAATGCGCCTGTTGCTGGCCATCGACAAGGCCGGCGCCGATCCGGTGGAGTACGTAAAGAACATGCTCGCCGCCAAGCAGAAGATCTCCGGTTTCGGCCATCGCGTGTACAAAACCGAAGACCCACGCGCCACCCACCTGCGCCGCATGAGCGAGCAATTGGGCAAGGATGCGGGCCAGCCGAAGTGGTTTGACATGTCGCGGGCCATCGAGCTGTTTATCAACAAGGAAAAGAAGTTGAATGCCAACGTGGATTTTTATTCCGCTTCAACCTACGCCACGCTGGGCATCGATATCGACCTGTATACGCCGATCTTTGCCGTGAGCCGCATCGCCGGCTGGGCCGCGCACGTGATTGAGCAACTGGACGACAACCGCCTTATCCGGCCGCGCGCGGATTACATCGGGCCCGCGTACCCAACTGCGTGGGTCCCAGTGGACAAGCGGCCATAACGCCTGCGCCGCGAGGCTGCGGGGCTTAAGAGGGAACGGATCCTATGCTGTTCCGCGCCTTCCACATCAGGTAGAGGCCCCAGGCCGAGATGGTGCAGCCGTCGCGGATTGTTCCGTCCAGCATCATGCGTTCGAATTCCTCCACCGGGACCGAGTGCACTATGAGGTCGTGCTCTTCGGCGTCAGGATCTTTCTGGGTGGGCGTAAGCCCGGTGGCCAGGAAGATGTGCTGCTTTTGCCGCGTGAAGCCGTAGGCGATCCACATCGTGCCCAGGTGGATCATCTCCGCCGCATCCATGCCGATCTCTTCGCGGAGCTCGCCGCGCGCCAGCTCCTCCGGAAATTCAATCTCCATCTCCCAGCCACCCTGCGGTAGCTCTAGCGCGCGTTCCTCGATGGTGTAGCGGTACTGCTCCACCAGCCAGACCCGGCCGTGGTCGAGGGGCAGGATGATGGCCGCGTCGTCTTTCTCGACCACGCCATAGATGCCCTGCTCGCCGTTCGAGCGCAGAATCCGGTCTTCGCGGAGGCGCATCCAGCGGTTGCGATAGATCTCGCGGGTCGAAAGCGTTGTAATGGTGCGGCCGGCGGCGGGATGAGGGTTTTCCATCGGATATCGTCGAGGCTCCGGTGAGCGCATCCTGCGAGTCCTGAGTCAGGGTGCGGCAGGAACACTCCAGAATACCGGGTGGTTGAAAAACGCACGATGAATCGTGGGGGCGGAATCCCTTCCGTCATCCTCGTTCGCCGCGCAGGCGAAACCGCCGCATGCGTCCTACGAGCGACGCCGGCCCGCTGGCAGTGAGATGCACCAGGTTCCCCTCGTACTCGCGCTGATGCACCACCATGCCCGCCTCGACTGCCGCAAGCGCCGCGCCTTCATGCTGCGGAATGCGGAATTCGGCATCGATGACCGGATCGGAGTGCAGCGCGGCGTCGATCCCAGCCAGCAGCCCATCGAGGCCTTCGCCGGTGAGCGCCGAAACCGCAACCTGGCCGCGCGCGGCGGCGTGCTCCCGCAGTTCCACGCGCTCCGTATCGCGGAGGAGATCGATCTTGTTCAGCACTTCGATCCGCGGTTTCGACAGCGATTCAAGCTCGCCGAGCACCTTCTCGACCTGCGCCTTCTGCTCCTCGCCATAGCCGGACGCGGCGTCGCGCACGTGGAGCAATACTTCGGCCTGCGCGACCTCTTCGAGCGTGGCGCGGAAGCTGGTGACCAGCGTGTGCGGCAGGTTGCGGATGAAGCCGACCGTATCCGAGAGCAGCACCTTGCGCCGGCTGGGCAGTTCGATCGCGCGCAATTTGGGATCGAGCGTGGCGAACATCCGCGAAGAAGAGAGCACCTGCGCGCCGGTGAGCGCGTTGAACAGCGTGCTTTTGCCGGCATTGGTGTAGCCGACCAGGGCGACCGTGGGAACGGGCACGGCTTCGCGCCGCTGGCGCTGCTGCTTCCGCACTCGGCGCACAGCTTCGAGATCGAGCTTGAGCTGATCGATGCGGCGCTGAATCTTTCTGCGATCGGTTTCGAGCTGCGTTTCGCCGGGTCCGCGGGTGCCGATGCCGCCGCCGAGCTGGGACATGGATTTGCCCCGGCCGGCGAGGCGCGGGAGCAGGTACTGGAGCTGCGCCAGCTCCACCTGGAGCTGCCCTTCGCGGGTGCGGGCGTGCCGGGCGAAGATATCGAGGATCAGTTGCGTGCGATCGAAGACCGGGCAGGGAAGCGCGGCTTCAAGATTGCGCAGTTGGGTGGGTGAGAGATCGTGATCGAAGAGGACCAGATCCGCCTCGGTGGAGGCAGCGACCCCGGCGATCTCCTCTACCTTGCCGGAGCCAACCAGCGTAGCCGGATCGGGCCGTGGACGCCGCTGGAGCAGCTCGGCCGCCACCTGCCCGCCGGCGCTTGCAACCAGCTCGCGAAACTCGGCCAGCGACTCCTCTGCGTCAAGGGCAAAATCGGGGGCATCGAGGGAGGCCGCAAGACTTGCCTGGGCTGCGGCTCCGCCCCGCGGCGAAGCGGCCCCGCGCCGCTTCGCCGCGTCGGGGAATTCATGGCTGTCAGGATCGGCATCGGCGTCGAAACCGGGACGCAACACCTCGCGCCGCCTGCCAGCTGCGCGTCCGCGACCGAAATCGACTCCCACCAGGACGGCGCGCTCAGCACCCCGCGCCCGGACCTCAGGGTCCGCAGCGGCGGACGCCGGTCTGAACCCCGGCTCGCCGGTTCTCTGCTCTCCGCCTGCCACCCGCATGGGCTCCGCGCGCCCTGTGTGTTACCGCTGCTCCGCAGTCTGAGGCACAGAGGGGGAAGCTACCGGGGTTGGGCCCATGCCGGTGGTTACAGCCGCGGGACGGTGCTCGCTGTGCATGACACTGCGGTTGCTCACCACCGTGGATATGGCGTGTTTGAAAATCAACTGCTCCTGGCTGTTGTTCTCGAGCAGCACGGAATACTTATCAAACGACCGGATCTTTCCAGTCAGTTTGACGCCGCTGACCAGATAAATCGTAATGGGGGTTTTGTCCTTGCGGACCGTATTCAGAAATGTGTCCTGGATATTTTGTGCCGGCTTGTTCTCCATGTGCCGATCTCCTGCTTTCTTTGAAGGTTTGAATGCATCTGCGCTTCTTTGAAAAGACAATGTAGCGGAGAAGCTGCCGGAATCCCCGGCAACATGACGCCCCGCAATGTGACCACGATATAGGGGTTTGCGATCCAATTCAACTCCAGTATCCGTAAATGTCCCGCAAACTCCTTTCCGGGCCTTGTTTTCTTCCGTGCCTCAAAGCATTTGAGGCGTCTCCCGCGCCCCGGTCCACCCAGCCGCGGATTGAACCCTGTCCTGCGGCGGTCCTGCGGGTCTCTCGCCCAGCTAAACCCGCCGCAACACCTCGACTGACCCCGCAGCTAGACCCGCTGCTAGACTAGGCCCGCTGCTAGAATAGATGCGTGCAAGACGCTGTCAGTCCCCTCCGCACGCCTCTCGAAAACTCCCAACCCGCTTCCGCTTCCGTCCCGGTGCCGGTTCCCATGCTGGACCTGAGCCGCCAGTACGCCCCGCTCCATGCGGAGCTGCTCGCGGCGCTCGAGCATGTGCTTGAGACGCAGGAGTTTATTCTTGGCGAGCAGGTTGCCGCCTTCGAGCAGGCTGCGGCCTTGCAGCTCGGCGTGGCCCACGCAATCGGCTGTTCTTCCGGAACAGATGCGCTCTGGCTGGCCCTCGCCGCCGCCGGAGTCGGCCCCGGCGCCTCCGTCGTGACCACCCCTTTCAGCTTTTTCGCCTCGGTAAGCGCTATCCTGCGTGCCGGCGCAAGGCCGGTCCTGGCGGACATCGATCCCTCCAGCTTCAATCTTTCGCCTGGCGCCGTCGAATCGGTTCTGGAATCGGCCCAGAAATCAGACCAGAAAAGGGTCCTGGACGGCCCTCGCGGCAAAGAGGTGCGCGCCATCCTGCCCGTGCACCTTTACGGGCAATGTGCGGATTCTTTTTCCGACCTGGGACGAGCGCGGGGGCTAACGATCATCGAAGATGCCGCCCAGGCCTGGGGCGCGGAGCGGGATGGGGTGAAGGCAGGTGGATTGGGCAGTGCGGCAGCCTTCAGTTTTTATCCCACCAAAAACCTGAGCGCGGCGGGCGATGCCGGCATGGTGACGACGAACTCCGATGAATTGGCCGAGCGCGCTCGCATGCTGCGCCAGCATGGGATGCGCCGCCGCTATCACCACGACGAGCTGGGCTGGAACACGCGCATGGACGGATTCCAGGGCGCGGTCCTGGCGGTGAAGCTGAAATATATCGAGCGTTGGAATGGCGCCCGCCGTGGTCAAGCGGCGCGGTATCATCTCCTCTTCACCAAGGCGGGACTGGCGGAGACCGGACCTTATCCAGCGCACGGCGTGGTCCTGCCGCAGGAGATGCCTGGCCGCAGGCACGTCTGGCATCAGTATGTGATTCGCGCGCCGCGCCGCGACGCGTTGCGCGAGTTTCTTGCCTCCCGCCAGATCGGATCGGAGGTCTACTATCCGGTACCGTTGCATCTGCAGGAGGCGCTCAAGCCGCTGGGCTATAAAGAGGGCGACTTCCCCGAAGCCGAGCGCGCCGCTCGCGAAGTGCTGGCGATTCCGATCTTTCCGGAACTGCGCGAAGAGGAGCAGGAAACGGTGGTGAGTGCGATTGCCGGATTTCTCGGCTAACCCGTCAGCCGGGTTATGCGGTCGGCGACTTCACCTCAACCTGCGAGGCCTGCTCGATAAATGTCGCGATGGCCGAGTGGTCAAGGTCGCCCTTCCCTTCGGCGATCAGCGATGAAAGCATCTGCTGGACCAGAGCCGTGATGGGAAGAAAGACGCGGTTCGATTCGGCCGTCTGCAGCGCATTGCGCAGGTCTTTCTGATGCAGATAAATCTTGAATCCGGGCTTGAAATTGCGCGCGATGAGCATCGGCCCCTTAGCATTCAGCACGGCGCTGCCCGCGAGCCCGTTCTTGATTGCATTCACGACGACTTCCGGGTTGAGACCGCAGCGTGTGGCCAACGCAAGCGCCTCGCCCATCGCCGCAATGTTGCACGCCACCATGATCTGATTGGCGAGCTTGGTGGTGTTACCCGCGCCCACCGGTCCGGTGAGCGTCGCGCTCGATCCCATGCACCTAAGAATCGGTTCAGCCTTTGCAAAGGCCTCTTCCTTGCCGCCCACCATGATCGCCAGCGTGCCGTCGATCGCTTTGGGTTCGCCGCCGCTCACCGGCGCGTCCAGAAATTCCACGCCGTTGGCCGCGCAGGCCGCGGCAATCTTCTGGGCGACCAGCGGATTGATCGAGCTCATATCGATGATCAGGGACCCGGGCTTGGCTCCGGCAAGAATGCCGTTTGCGCCCAGCACCACTTCTTCGACCTCGGGCCCGTCCGGCAGCATCGTGATGACGATGGGAGCGCGCGCGCCGACGTCACTATTGGACGCGCCGCGCACTGCGCCGTCTTTCACAACGGCATCGAGCTTTTCCTCGTTGCGCCCATAGGCGACCACCGTGTGGCCGGCCTTCAACAAGTTCTTGAGCATGGGGCGGCCCATGATGCCAAGCCCGACGAATCCGATAGTTGCCATTGCAGTTCTCCTTGGAGTGCTCTTTAGTGTTTCTTGAATCGCGCGGCAATGTTCTCCGCGCCGCGCGCCAGAATGCCGACATCGCTACCTGTTGCGGTGAAGTTGAAGCCGAGGCCGAAAAGAAATTCCACATCGTCGACGTTGCCGGCCAGCGTGCCTGCGGACTTGCCTGTCGCTCGAATGCGTTCTGCCGCATCCTTGATGGCGGCCTGAACGTCAGGGTGCCTGGGGTTGCCGAGATGACCGAGGTCTGCGGCCAGGTCGCTGGGTCCGATAAAGATGCCATCCACTCCGTCAACCGCGGCGATGGCCTCGATCTGCGCAAGCGCGGCCTGTGTCTCGATCTGCACCAGCTCGCAGGTGTCGAGATGCGCATTGCGGTGGTAATTCTGGGTGCGGCCATAATCGATGGCCCGCGGTCCAACGGCTACACCGCGGATACCGCGCGGCGGATACCGCGCGGCGGCGGCGGCGCGTTTAGCCTCTTCGGCGTTTTGCACAAAGGGAACCAGCAATGTGCGTGCCCCCACATCCAGCGCGCGCTTGATAATGACCGGCTCATTCCAGGGAACGCGGAAGACGGGCTCCGCCGTGCCGCCGCGCATGGCCTGCAGCTGCGGCAGCAGCGTGGAGATGTCGTTGGGCGCGTGCTCGCCATCGATCACGATCCAGTCAAAGCCTGCGCCCGCGATGATCTCCGCCGCGATGGGGCTGGCCAAACCAGACCACAGCCCAAGCTGGCGCTCGCTTTGAGCCAGAGCCTGCTTGAAGCCATTGCGGGGAAGGTTTCCGGGCCACTCGGACATCTAGGTCGGCCTCCTGGAGACGCCGGTGCGGGGTATTTGATCTTTCCAGCGGAAGAATCGAGATCCAGCCGTTACTGTTAGCTTAAACAGTGCCGTGCGGAGTTTCCCACAAGGAGAGATTCAGCGCGCCGGCGCGGGGTTTTGCGCCGGACTCAATTCAATACGTTTGATCTCACCCACGATGGGCCCATAGCTCACAATGGCGCAGAAGGCGATGAGGCCCACAAAGATCAGCGCGCCGTTGTAAGAGTGGGTTTTCTCCACGATGTAGCCGATGATGAGCGGCGTCGTGATCCCCGCCGTATTGCCAAAGAGATTGAAGAGCGCTCCATTCATCCCCACCATCCCTTTGGGCGATGTGTCGGAGATTACCGTCCAGCCCAGCGCGCCAATGCCTTTGCCGAAGAACGAAATCGACATGAACAGCAGCATGACAGTCTGCGAGTGCGCGTAATTGCAGGCGATAATCATCATCGACAAACCCATGCCGGCCATGATGGGCAGTTTGCGTGCGAAGCTGAGCGAATGGCCGCCGTGGAGCAGCTTGTCGGAGATGATGCCGCCTAGGATGCCGCCGAAACCGCCGCAGAGTCCGGGCACGGCGGCGAAAAAGCCCACCTTGAGCACAGACATGTGCCGCGCTTGCGATAGATAGAGCGGAAACCATGTGAGGAAAAACCAGGTCAACGTCGTGATGCAGTACTGGCCGATGTAAATGCCCACCAGCATCCGGTAGCTGAGCAGCATCTTCACCGTGGCCCAGGTGAGCGTATTCTTCTTCGTTCCGGCCTGGGTGTCGGTGTGGACGAGGCCTCCGCCGCGCTCGATGAATTCGACTTCAGACGGAGAGATGCGCGGATGGTCCTTGGGGCCGTAGATATTCGTGAACCAGACCACGGTCAGCACCACGCCGAGCGCGCCGAGGAACCAGAAGCAGCTTCGCCAGCCCGCGGCGTGAAGCAGCCATCCAAAGATGGGCGCGAAGATGGGCAGCGCAAAATACTGCGAGCTGTTGAAGATGGCCGAGGCCCGTCCGCGCTCCGCGGTGGGAAACCACGCGGCCACGATGCGGCCGTTGCCGGGAAAGACCGGCGACTGCGCCAGTCCCGAGAAGATGCGAAGAACGAAGATTGCGGTGAAGGTCAGGCTGGCGCCCAGATAGCCCGCGCAGCCGGTGAGAAACGCGAAGATGGACCACAGAATGATGCTGATGCCGTAGACGCGCTTCGAGCCGAACCGGTCGAGCAGGCCGCCAGAGGGGAGCTGGCCCAGCGCATAGGCCCACCCGAAGGCGAAGAGCAGATAGCCCATCCGCTGCGGGGTGAGGTTCATCTCCTTCGGCATGGAACTGACAGCCTGCGAAAGCGCCGAACGGTCGGCGAAGCTGAAGCAGCTCACGATGAAAAGAATGAAGATGATGAGATAGCGGATGCGAGTTTGCCGCGCTTCGGTCAAGGTGCAGTTTTCCATTCCGCGAGAGAGTGGGTGCTCGGCTCGTATTTCGCTTTCACGGTACCATGCCGGCCAGCTCAGGGCCGGCAAGCTCAGGCCGTTTCGTTCAGTGACTGGATCAAGCCGCGGATATACCCGTAGGAGAAGGCGAACGACTGGAGAGAGTCGGGATCGTTGTGGGCCAGCGGCACGTGGTCCGGCATCAGCATGTAGGGATAGCCGACTTCGCGGTAGACTTTGATCGCCTTCACGAAGTCCACGTCGCCTTCATCGGGATACACCTCGATGAAGTCGTCGCGATGGCCGCGGATGTTGCGGAAGTGTACGTTGAAGATCTTCTTGCGCGTGCCGAAGTAGCGGATCACGTCAAAGATCTGCCTGCCCGGATCTTCGAGATCTTCCGAGATCGTCCCCTGGCAGAAATTCAATCCGTGAAACGGGCTCTCCTGAATGGTGATGAATTTTTTGAGGCCGTCAATCGTGCCCAGCACCCGGTTCACGCCCTGATAGCCCTCGGGCGGAACGCCTGGATCCTGTGGATGGCAGGCCATGCGAATTTTGTTTTCGTTGGCGACGGGAATTACGCGGTCAAGAAAATAGGTGATACGTTCCCAGAACT
Source organism: Occallatibacter sp. (assembly GCA_036489815.1). Lineage (GTDB taxonomy): Bacteria > Acidobacteriota > Terriglobia > Terriglobales > Acidobacteriaceae > Telmatobacter. The sequence continues at coordinate 26,002 of DASXFB010000087.1, forward strand.
GATCGCCGTTGACCTGGCCCGCACGCGTCAGCGGCGTCTTCGGCTTTGCCTCGGAGAGCTTCCACTGGTGATAGAGGGCGTCGCCGCGGCCCGGAATGCGGCCCGTGCGCAGCACGCCCAGGATGCTCATGTTGTATTTGATCGACGGAATGCCGGCCTGTGCGCAGTTGCGAATTAGCGTTTGCAGCTGCTCGATATCGCGGTCGCGCTCCGGGCTTTCAGCCAGCATGATGGCCGGATGCTTCTCGGTATCGATGTAGCTCGATTCGAGAAACGGCGGCGCAACGCAGTCGATGCTGATGCCGTACCTGGCCGCCATGTCCATCATGCGCTTGAGTTCGTCCACGGTTGCGCAGAGCTGTTGGCCCTCGATCTGCGGATAGCCGCAGATATTGCGCACGCCGTAGCGGGCGAGATACGCGAGATGCGTCTCGTTGGTGGGCGCGGATTGGTCGCCCAGCTTCATCAGCACCGGCTGGGCATTAAGTTCTGCGGCGGCCCATGGAGAAGAAGCGATGGTTGCCGCGGCCGCACCCGCGCCGCCCGACGCGATGAACTGTCTTCGATTCATGTATTTCCCCGTGGAAGAGCCCTTTTTACCGTTCGTGCTGAATTTGATCGAACTTCGACATAAACCTTGTATGCGAGTGCACGTGCCTTTGTAAAGAGGCGCGCCGCGTTCCAATCCGGGCCGCGTCCGAGCCGCGATTGCGGGTGCTATGATGTGCGTCAGCAGAGGGCGATGGAAGCATTCACAGAAACCCGGCGGAGTGGCAGTCAATGGACGACTGCCGGCGGATCGCCCCGCGTCACGGCCATGCGTGTTGTTCCGGTGGCCGGCGAAGACAGCATGTTGCTGAATCTGAGCGGTGCGCATGGGCCGTATTTCACGCGCAATCTCGCCATTCTGACCGATGAAGCCGGAAATACAGGCGTAGGGGAAGTCCCAGGCGGAGAAAAAATCCGCGAAGTTCTCGAAGAGGCGCAGACGCTGGTTGTCGGGCAGGAGATCGCATCGGCCAACGCCATCCTCAGTGCGGTGCGCGAGCGTTTTGCCGACCGGGACGCGCACGGCCGGGGCCGGCAAACCTTCGATCTGCGCGTGACCATCCATGCTGTCACGGCCATCGAGTCCGCGCTGCTCGATCTGCTCGGCCAATTCCTCGGCCAGCCCGTCGCCGCGCTGCTCGGCGAGGGCCAGCAGCGCTCTCGCGTTCCGGTGCTGGGCTACCTGTTTTTTGTCGGCGACAGCCGCAAGACCGAACTTCCGTATCGTCGCGCTCAGGCATCGGCAAGCGGCTGGTTTCGCCTGCGCGATGAGCAGGCGCTCACGCCTGAGGCGATTGTGCGTCTGGCCGAGGCCGCGCATGCACAGTACGGCTTCAACGACTTCAAGCTCAAAGGCGGCGTGCTGGCGGGCGCCGAGGAGATGCAGACCATCGAAGCGCTTGCCGGGCGCTTTCCGCACGCGCGCATCACGCTCGACCCGAACGGAGCCTGGCCGCTTCAAGAAGCGATCGCCTTGTGTAAGGGCAAGCAGGACGTGCTTGCGTATGCCGAGGACCCGTGCGGCGCAGAACAGGGATTTTCCGGACGCGAGATCATGGCCGAGTTTCGCCAGACGACGAATCTGCCCACGGCGACCAACATGATTGCGACCGACTGGCGGCAGCTCAGGCATGCGATCCAACTCCGCGCCGTCGATATTCCGCTGGCCGATCCGCACTTCTGGACGATGCAGGGCTCGGTGCGCGTGGCGGCGACCTGCCGCGACAATGGGCTCACCTGGGGATCGCACTCGAACAACCACTTCGATATCTCCCTGGCGATGATCACGCACGTAGCCGCAGCCGCGCCGGGCAAGATTACGGCCATCGACACGCATTGGATCTGGCAGGACGGCCAACATCTGACGCGCAATCCGCTCAAGATTGAAGGGGGCGTCATTGCCGTTCCCCAGCGCGCGGGCCTCGGCATCGATCTCGATCACGACGCAATCGAGCGCGCGCATGAGCTCTACAGGATCAAGGGACTGGGTGCGCGCGACGACGCCATGGCGATGCAGTTTCTGATTCCGGGCTGGCAGTTCGATCCGAAACGTCCGAGCCTGGTGAGGTAATTGTGTCTGGTGCGGTGAAGGGCAGCGGCGCAGGCGCGGCAAACCCCATTCTCCAGCCGCGCTACATCCGCGTTCACGAGAGCGATAACGTTGCCGTGGTGGTGAACCCCGGCGGCCTTCCCGCCGGCAGCCGCTTTGCCTGCGGTCTCGTGCTCGCGGAAGCGATTCCCGAAGCGCACAAAGTGGCGCTCGCAGACCTTGCTGAAGACGCCGCGATTATTCGCTACGGCGTCGCCGTCGGCTACGCCAATCGTCCCATTGCGCGCGGCAGCTGGGTGCATGAAGACGCAGTGCGCATACCCGATCCGCCGGAGCTTTCGGCCTGCCCGCTGTCCACTGCCGTTCCCGTGCCGCTGCCCGCGCTCGAAGGCTACACCTTCGAAGGCTTTCGCAACGCCGATGGGTCCGTAGGCACCAAAAACATTCTCGGCATCAGCACGACAGTGCAATGCGTAGCGGCAACCGTCGACTTTGCCGTGAAGCGCCTCAAAGACGAGGTGCTGCCGGATTATCCCCATGTGGACGACATCGTCGCGATCACACATCCCTATGGCTGCGGCGTGGCGATTGATGCGCCCGGCGCGGCTGTTCCCATTCGCACGCTGCGCAACCTGAGCCTGAATCCGAACTTCGGCGGCGAGATTCTGATGGTGAGCCTCGGCTGCGAAAAGCTGCAGCCCGTGCGGCTGATGCCCGTCGGCGCGCTGCCGGTGCTCGAAGAGGAGCCTTCGATTGCCGTCATGCAGGAGGCGCAGCACGGCTTTGGAGAGATGGTGGCAAACATCATAGCGCTCGCCGAGAAGAAGCTGAAGAAATTGAATCAGCGCCGCCGCGTCTCGTGTGCCGCCTCCGATCTCGTCGTCGGGTTGCAGTGCGGCGGCTCCGATGCGCTCTCCGGCGTAACGGCAAATCCCGCACTGGGCTTCGCCGCGGACCTGCTGGTACGCGCCGGCGCCACGGTGATGTTTTCTGAAGTGACCGAGGTGCGGGATGCCGCGCACCTGCTGACCGCGCGCGCAGCCACGCCGCAGGTGGCGGAAGATTTTCTGCGCGAGATGGCATGGTATGACGAGTACCTGCGCGTCGGCGGCGCCGACCGTGCCGCGAATCCCACGCCGGGAAATAAAAAAGGCGGCCTCGCCAACGTGGTGGAAAAGGCGATGGGCTCGATCGCCAAGTCGGGCAGCACGGCATTGAGGGCCGTTGCCGCTCCGGGCGAACGGGTTACGCAAAAAGGGCTCGTGTTTGCCGCGACGCCGGCCAGTGATTTTATCTGCGGCACGCTGCAACTGGCTGCGGGGATGAACGTGCACGTGTTTACCACCGGACGCGGCACGCCGTACGGCCTCGCGGTTGCGCCGGTCATCAAAGTGGCGACCAACAGTGGGCTTGCCGAGCGCTGGAGCGACCTGATCGATGTGGACGCGGGAAGAATTGCAACCGCTGATGCCACCGTGGAAGATGTCGGCCGGGAGATTTTTGCCTTGATTCTCGACGTGGCCAGCGGCCGCAAAAAGACCTGGGCCGACCACTGGGGCCTGCACAACGAGTTTGTGCTCTTCAATCCCGGACCGGTGACGTAAGGCGAGCGCAGTCAGCCGCGCTGCGCGGGGTCAGTGGAGTTGGAAAAAGCACCATCGTGCGTCCACTAACTCCGCTAGCCTCGCTAACCCCGCTTTACTTCGACTGCACCAGCGGTTCGCCCGCGATATTCACATTGATCCGGTAGATGCTGGTGCTCGCCGCGATGTAGAGCGTCTTGCGATCCGGCCCGCCGAAGGTGAGATTGCCCACGCGCTCCGGCATCACGATGGTCCCGAGCGGCTTGCCCGCGGGAGAAAAGATCCACACGCCGCCGGGTCCGGCGCTGTAGATGTTGCCGTCCACGTCCACCTTCATGCCGTCGGGCGCACCGGGACGCGTATCCGCGGTCGCGTCGTAGAGCAGCTTGGGCTCGCCGAGCGTGCCATCGGGCTTGACCGTATAGCGCATCCAGATCTTCTTCGGCTCCGTGCTGTCCACGTAGAGATATTTCTCGCCCGGCGAAAAGGCGATCCCGTTGGGCCGGGTCAGGTCCTTCACCAGCAATTGCACGTGAGCGTTGTCCGGCGGCGCGCCGGGCTTGTGATCGAACGCATGCGGAAGCCGGTAGACCCCATTCACCTTGAGTTGCTTGAGAGGATCATTGTCGTGCTGCGTGGGCAGGCCGTAGGGCGGATCGGTAATATAAAGCGAACCGTCGGAGCGGTAGACCAGATCGTTGGGGCTGTTGAAGCGCTTGCCCTGGTAAGAATCGGCCAATACCGTGGGCGCCTGCGTGGGATCGGCGGACTCGAAGCGCAACACATCGCGCTGCGCGTGACCCGCCACCGTGAGCCGGCCTTGCGCGTCGAGCGTCATCCCATTGGTCCCCGACTCCGGGCCGCCGTAAGGCGCGGAGCCTTTGTACCCGCTCGGCTGCAGCCAGATGCTCACGCCCTGCCCCGGCGTCCACTTGCGAATACTGTCGGAAGGAATCTCGGCGAAGTAGAGGCTGTCGTCCTTCCATACCGGGCCTTCAACCCACTTGAATCCCGTCGCTACCCGTTCGAGCTTGGCATCGCTGGGAAGGATGCTATCGAGTGACGGATCGAGCCGCTGGACATTGAGCGGAACGGAGACGATATCGCTTGCGGGATTACTGGCTGCCGGCGCGGGCGGGGCCGACGAGTTCTTGCAGGCGGCGGTGAAGACGCAGAAGCTTGCTGCGGCGAGCAGGGCTGCCATTCGCTGCGGTTTGACTGATCTCATGGGGTTGGTTTCCTGAATTTGGTTTGGTCTTCGGATTCGCAATGCCGTGCCGTGTGGAGAACGCAAGACTGGGATGAAAATCCAGCGCAATCATCTTGAGCGGCGCGGCTTCCGCATGTCAAGGGTGCTCAAGAATAGGCAGTGACTGAGGCCGAGCGAAAAATGGGCCGCCTCATTGTTCGGATGAGGCGGCCCGGTGAATCCGTGAAGCTCTTGTCGATCCAGTTCTACCAATTCAGGCTCTATCCAGCCCAGGTTCTATCCAGCGAACCGGCGAAGGTTACATCCCGTTCTGGTTCGTCTGGTCCGGATGGATCACGCGGTAGCTTGCGCCGCCGTTCGACCACACCAGCAGCAGGATGTCTTTTCCTGCCGGCACCGAATGGATCGCGTTGACGAAGCTGTCGGCGTTCTCCACGGGTTTGCGGTCGACTTCAAGAACCACGTCGCCCTGGGCAAGGCCGGCATCTTCCGCTGCGCTGCCTGGCCGCACGTTCTGGATCGCGGCGCCGTGCACATTTTCAGGAACATTGAACTGCTGGCGCACATCGGGTGTCAGATTATCGACCGCCAAGCCGAGCTTTCCGTTCTGTGTCTGTCCTGATCCCGAGTTCTCCGCATCTTCCGTGCCCTTGGCGTGGAACTCACCGACGGTTACGTGGATGGTATCCGGCTTGCCGTTGCGCAACACGCCGAGGTTGATCGAAGCGCCCGGAGTCATTTCGCTCACAGCCACCTGCAATGCGCCGCCATTCGGAATCTTCTTTCCATCCAGCGAGCGGATCACGTCGCCGCTCTTCAGTCCGGCGTGACCGGCGGGTGAATCAGGCGTAACCTGGCTGATGATCGCGCCGGAGGCATCGGGCAGGTTAAAGAAGTTTGCGTTGTCCGGAGTTACGTCGTTCATGCTGATTCCCAGATAGCCGTGGCGCACGGAACCGGTTTTGATGATCTCGTCCACCGAATTCTTCGCGATGCCGGAGGGAATCGCAAAGCCCGCGCCTGCGAACGAGCCGCTGTTCGAAATGATGAAGGTGTCGATGCCGATCACTTCTCCATGCGCATCCACCAGCGGGCCGCCGGAGTTGCCGGGATTGATGGCCGCATCCGTCTGGATAAAATCGCCGGGCTTGCGGGCGTCATCGGAGTAGGGGTTCGGCCGGTCGAGTCCGCTGATGATGCCGCGCGTGACTGTGAACGGGAAATTGCCGAACGGGTTGCCGAAGGCCAGCACAGTCTGGCCGGGGTGCAGCTTGGCCGAATCGCCCCAGGGAAGGCTGGGCAGGTTGCCGGCGTTGATCTTGATCACCGCTACGTCGTCCAGCTTATCCACGCCGACCAGTTTCGCCGGGAAGACGCGCCGGTCGTCCAGCGTGACGCGGATCTGGGTTGCGCCGTCGACCACGTGGTCATTGGTCACGATGTAGCCATCCGGCGAGATGATGATTCCGCTGCCGATGCCGTGCTCGAACTGCGGCTGCGGCTTCATTCCCTGGCCGCCGCCGAAGCCGAAGAACTGGCGCAGTCCCGGGGGCAGCTCCTGCGGCGAGATGCCGCCGCCATTCTGTCCGTTCTGATCTTCAGACGTCTGGTCCGCGGAGACGCGGGAGGTCACGGCGACGTTGACCACAGCGGGTGTCACGCGCGCCGCGACCGCTTCCACGGCGTCGTCGAGAGAAACCAGAGGCTCGACGCTCGAGTTTTCGATTGGCCCTGCGGCCGCCGCGGCCGCAGCAGCGTGGGCCGAGTTGTGGCCGGACAGAAAGGCGAAGGTAAGAATCAGCACCGCCGCCGCCAACAGAGGCGCCGCGATCCTACTCGTCCTTACTACTAAAGAATTAGTTGGTACAGACATGAATTGCTCTCCCTTTCAGGTTGAAAGTGAATGTTTAAAGCTGAATGACCAGCCAGCCACTGTCAAAAGGCAGCAGGGCGGGCCGGTTCACGACGAATCTCGAAGTGGAACCGGGTCTCGAAGCCGGCGCCTGTTTTGCCGCCGGAGAGCCGGCGGTGGGCGCTGCCGGATAGACCCTCAAAATGAGCCGGGTGATGGTGATGCGGCTCGCCGCCGGTGAGGGCTGGCGGCCCGCCTGATCCGCGGCGGGCTGCGTGCCTCTGTCGGTGCCTGCCGTATCGGTGATTTCCGGGGCTGCCTGCGCCGAGCTCTGTACCTGCCAGGTTGTGAGCATGATCCACTCCTGGGGCTGAGCCGCTGCTGTGGCCCGCTGGTGCCTCGCAGTCTTCACGAAAGGCTGCCGCGTCTCCACGGCTGCGAGCTCTGAAGATTCGGCTCGAGCGCTCCTGAACGTGCCGTTGCCCACGGCCATGTGCTGCGGTAAGCCGCCCGACAGCGAGGTCCGCCGAACACGGCCGGGAAGAATTGCCTCAACATTCTCGGCGTGGAATGCGCCCATATTCCCGGCATTCTCATCTGGCGCTATCCTGGCCGCGCGAGCCGGCAGGTAAGCCGCCGTATAGGCCTGGGTGGAAGCGATCGGGGCTGCCCAGGTATTTGTCGCGCGATGCGCCGGGACAAACGCCACTACCTGCGGGCAACTGGCAAGCTCGACTGAGACGAACAGCAGTCCGCAGCCCACCACGCCGAGCAGCGCGCGTGCGCTCATCGGGTTCAGCACGGTTTTCCGAAGCAAGATGCTATGCACCCGGTGAACCAGTTCCGGCCGACGCTCAAATGCGCCCAGAGACAACGCTCCCATCGAAAGCATCTCTGCCCGCCGCTCGAGACGCCGTTCGGCCAGGCCGGCGAGACACGCTGCATAAGCTCGCGGAGCCTGAGTTACCCGGACCACGCCGTCATCGCAGGCCATCTCACGCTCGCGGCAGAGCCGCCGCTCCATCCAGAGGAGCGCCGGATTCAATGGGAAGAGAACCAGGCAAAGCTTTTGCAGCAGATTGGTCCAGTCGTCGCGCCTGCACAGATGCTCTGCCTCATGCAGAACAATCTGTTCGAGTTCCTCGGGCGTGAGCCGTGCGTAGAGCCACTCTGGAATGAGAATGCGCGGCGCAAAGAAGCCGATCACGCTCGGGCGGTCGAGCGCGCGGGTGGTGCAGACCTGCGCCCGTCGGCGCGTCGGATCGGCCAGCAGCGCCGCAGAGCGGCCGTCTTCAACCAGCGTTGCCGACCTCCACAATCGGCGCAGCCGGATCGAATGGATGAACAGATCGCCGGCGCGGAGGGCGCCAAGCGCTATCCACAACGCAGCCAATCCCAAACTCCAGCGAGCGTCCAACTCGAGCCACGCGTGGTGCGAGGTGAGAATTGAGGCGGCCGGGTTTCCCATCGCTGCGCCCGAGGTAAAGTGGGTGACAAACGGCAGAAACTGCAGGCTCGCCAATACACCGTAACCGATGCCCCAGATTGCAAAGCGATGGGCCGCGGCCATGCGGGGCGCCAGCCGCAAGCAAACGGCCAACCCCGCGGCTACAAGAGCGCCCTGCCAGAGCGCTGCCAGCGCGTCCGGCGCAGCGATCTGCGCAAACGTCCGCAATCCGGCGGGAAGCGCATACTTCCCATGCAGGAGGAACCAGGAAAGAATGTCGGAAAGGACGGAATGATTCATGGCGCTATGCCCTCTCTGCCCGTGAGCCGGGCTTTCCCGGCAATCCCATCTTGCGCGGCAATGCAAGCTCGGCCGGGGCGGAATCAGGCAGCGCATCGGGAGCAGCCTTGCGGATCGCCTCCTTCAGCCTCTCCAGCTCCTCGGCGGAGATGTCACCATCGCCCAGCAGCGAGAGCAGTAGCTGCTCGCGCGAGTTGCCGAAGAAACGGCCCAAGACGTGGCGCACCTCCGAGCGGCTCGCCTCATGCTCCGCGATGCAGGCCCGGTACACGAAGGCCCGGCCCTCCTGCCTGTGCTCCACGTAGCCCTTCTGCTCCAGGATGCGAATGGTCGTCAGCACCGAGTTGTAGGCCAACGCCTCGCCCTGTGGCAGATCGGCCACCAGATCGGTCACGGCCGATTCGCCCCGCCGCCAGAGAATCTTCATCAATCTCAGCTCGGCTTCGGTCAGCGTATTGGATTTCTTCGGAGGCATCTCGTTGATTCTGCGCGGCAAATCCACCTTCGGGACTTGCCCCTTACACATTCATAGACTAGCAACTAATCGATTAGTTAGCAACCCTCGGAAAAAATCTTGCTTGGCCACGCACCAGTCCCGCGTCTGCTATTCTTTCTCCTTACTGGAGAGCGTGAAGATGGCCAAGAGCGTCAACAAAGTCATTCTTTTAGGCAATGTGGGCAAGGACCCGGAGATTCGTTCGACTGCCGGTGGCACCATGGTCGCCAACTTCACCCTTGCCACCAGCGACCGCCAAAAAGACGCCCAGGGCAACTGGCAGGACCGCACCGAGTGGCACAACCTGGTCGCTTTCGGCCGCACCGCCGAGATCGTCCGCGATTATGTGAAAAAAGGAACCAAGCTCTTCATTGAGGGCAAGATCCAGACCCGTAGCTGGGACGACAAGGAGTCCGGCGCCAAGCGGTATCGCACCGAGATCATCGTGAACGATCTTTCGCTGCTCTCGGGTCGCGAAGAGGGCGCGGGCGGTTACAGCCGCAGCGCCGGAGGCTCCGCCAACTACGATCAACGCCCGGCCGCCCCTCAGGACGACTTCGCGCAATCAGCCGAAATCTCCGATGAAGACATCCCGTTCTAGCGGCGCATCACGGTCACGGAATCATCCACTGCATCAGCACCGCGCCGCCCAGTGAGACTAACAGCGCGGCCGGCATGGCGATGGCGCCAACCTTCAGGAAGCTCCAAAAGCTGACATGCAGTTTCTCCCGGCGTAGCGCAATGAGCCATAGAATCGTCGCCAGCGAGCCGCTGACGGAGAGATTCGGCCCCAGATCCACGCCGATCAGCACCGCAGAGGCAGCTAATCCCATGGCGTGGGCCGCCTTCAAGGTTTCTCCGGCTATCAATCCCAGCGGCAGATTGTTGACGAGATTATTGGCCACGCCGACCACAAAGCCGGTGATCAGCGCGCCGGGCAAGGCCGCTAGGCGTTGCGCCCATGCCAGAGCCGCGTGCGTAAAGGCAAGCGCGCCGATGCTCTCGACCGCGTCAACCAGGATGAACAGCCCTGCCACCAGGGCAATCGTGCCCCAACTGATTTCTCTGGCCAGGCGCAGCGGATTGTTGCGCGCCTTGATCGAAATGACAGCGGTGATTGCTAGAGCCGCCAGGCAGGTGGGCAGGCCTAAATCCCGATTCAGGGCGGAGGCAGCCAGCAGAACGATCACCGTGAGCCCAAGCCCGGCGAGAACCAGCTTTCCATCCCCGGTGAGCGGCGCCTCGCCATGATCTTCCGTGCGGCCGGCAAGCTCTTTGCGGAAGACAAAACGCATCACGCCATAGGTGGCGAGGATCGAGAGCAGCGAGGGAAGGCCGAACCAGGCCAGCCAGCGCGCCAGAGGCGGCATGCCCTGGCGAAAGACGACCAGGTTTGCCGGATTCGAAATCGGCAACACAAAGGAGGCCGCATTGGCGATGAGCGCGCAGGCGAAGAGATAGGACAGCGGCGGCACTTTCGCTTTGCGAATGGCGGCCAGAATCGCGGGCGTGAGCACCACCGCCGTTGCGTCATTCGACATGAAGATCGTTACCAGCGTCCCCAGCCCATAGACCATGGTGAACAGGCGCGCGCACGATCCCCGCGCGTGGCCAACGGCTGCTGAAGAGAGCCAGTCGAAGACGCCATACTCCCGCGCCAGCTCCGACAAGAGCATCATGCCGATCAGGAAAAGGTAGACGTCCGATCCCTCGGCCACAGCGCGCCCGGCGAGCTGCAGCGGAACCAGCCGGAGAAGCACAAGCAGAGCCGCGCCTCCGCCGATCCAATAGACCTCTTGTAGGCCGCGGGGGCGAATCAGCATGAGAAGAATGCTGGCGGCGACGATCAAGATCAGCGCGATGTGCGGAATTGCAGCAGACACCATCCAGAGCCAGAATATAGCCTGTAGCGGGAGCACAACCGTGCCGGCATCGCGCAGCAGCATCGAACTTACGCAGGTCACCGAATGGGAAGACGGCCGTTCGAGACGGGTCGAGGATTATCTCGCCGCCGAAGAGCCGCTCGAGATCCGCATCGGCGGTCGGCCGCTGACGGTAACGATGCGCACGCCCGGCCATGATCGCGAACTCGCGGCGGGATTTCTGTGGACCGAGGGGGTGGTGGAGGCATCGACGCAGATCATAGCGCTTCGCCAGAAGGAATCGGAGACCGCCGCGAAGAGCAATGTGGTGGAAGCCGACCTTGAAGAAGGCACTTTCGAGCCGGCAGATCTGCAGCGGAATTTTTTCGCCGCGTCGAGTTGCGGCATCTGCGGAAAGGCCTCGATCGAGGCCATCCGCAACCGTGGGCTGCGCGCCCCTAACCCGGATTTCAAAACCGCTCCCGAGATCCTCTGCGCGCTTCCTGATCGGCTGCGCGCCAGCCAGAGAGACTTCGGGCGCACGGGAGGCCTACATGCCGCGGCGCTGTTCAATGCGGCGGGCGAACTGCTTCAAGTGCGCGAGGACATCGGCCGGCACAATGCCGTGGACAAAGTCGTCGGCTGGGCGCTTCTCGCAGGCCTGTTGCCGCTTTCGCAGCATGTGCTCATGGTCAGCGGCCGCGGCGGTTTCGAAATCATACAAAAGGCAATTGCCGCCGGCATTCCCGTGGTTGCCTCGGTCTCCGCGCCGTCGAGCCTCGCGGTGAAACTGGCAAGGGAACTGAATCTCACGCTGGTGGGTTTTCTGCGCGGCCGGCGCTTCGTTATCTATGCCGGCCCTGAGCGTTGTCTTTCTCCCGCGCCGTGAATATCAGGTTTTGGAGCGCAGCCACAGGGGGGCGCGGAGTATTCTGGCATCCACGTGCGCGCTTCTCTGCATCCAGGCCTTTAACCGAATGCGCGCGATCCCCGAGAAGGAGAATCCAGAATGGCCCGGCCGATAGCATTGGAAACGCCACCACGCGATCTGCGCAAAGAGCGCGAAGAGCAGCTTAAGCAGGCGCGGATCGATCACGCGGAAGCGATCCTCAATGCCTACGAGCTGGTCGAGCAGCTGCATGCGAGCCGCACCTTCGAGCTGCTGCGCGGGGCACTCGGCGCGAGCGGCCAGATCACTGAGAAGGTAGCCGCTGCGGCCGATACGCCGCAGGCTGTGAACGGTGTGCGCAACCTGATTCTGCTGACCAAGATGCTGGGTTCCATCGATCCCGAGATCATGGAAAGCTGGGTTGCGGCGGCTGCTGGAACGCTGGGGCACAAACCGAACCCGGATACGGAGCCTCCCGGCCTCTTTGCTCTCCTCAGCCAACTGCGCCGCCGGGAAACACGGCGCGCCCTCATGCTCGGAACCCGGTTCCTCGCCATTCTGGGAGGCCGGTTGGGCCAGAAACATGGCACAGACCAGAAAGCCTAACCAGACAGTCACGAGAGCAGCGAGCTGAGAATGAATAGCTCCTTCCTCACGAAGGGATTCCCCATGGCAATCGAGAAGCGGCTTCTCAATACTCCTCCCGATCAAAGCGCCAACGTCACGATCACGCTCGATGGAGCCACAGTCTCTGCGGTGGATGGGGAACCGCTCGTCGAAGCCATCCGCCGTGCGCTGCCTGAGCGCCACCTGGCGCAGGTCTGCTATCACCCGCAGCTCGGTCCCATTGAAACCTGCGACACCTGCATGATCGAAGTGAGCGGCAAGCTGGCGCGCGCCTGCGGCACGCAGGTCGCCGCGGGCATGACCGTCTCCACAACCAGCCGCCGCGCCGAAAGCGCGCAGCACGAGGCTTTCGATCGCATCCTTAAGAACCACGATCTCTATTGCACGGTCTGCGATAACAACAACGGCAACTGCACGGTGCACAACACCACCGAAGATCTGCACGTGGACCACCAGTCGGAGCCCTTCACGCCCAAACCGTATCCGCAGGACCATTCGAATCCCTTCTATCGCTACGATCCGAGCCAGTGCATCCTCTGCGGCCGTTGCGTGGAGGCGTGCCAGAATGTGCAGGTGAATGAGACGCTCACCATCAACTGGGAGTCCGATCATCCCCGCGTGCTGTGGGATGGCGGCGAGCAGATCGCCGGCTCCTCCTGCGTCTCCTGCGGGCACTGCGTGACCGTATGCCCGTGCAACGCGCTGATGGAAAAATCCATGCTCGGCCACGCGGGCTTTTTCACCAGCCTGCCTCAAGATGCTCTGAACAAGATGATCGGAGTGGTGAAAGGCGTCGAGCCGGATACCGGCTTCGGGCCCATCCTGGCGCTTTCCAACTCCGAATCCGAGATGCGCGCGCATCTGACCAAGAAGGCCAAAACCGTGTGCACCTATTGCGGCGTCGGCTGCTCGTTCGATGTGTGGACCCGCGACCGGCACATTCTCAAGATCGAACCCGCCGAGGGGCCGGCGAACGGAATCTCCACCTGCGTGAAAGGAAAGTTTGCCTGGGATTTTGTGAATGCGCCGGACCGGCTGACGCATCCGCTGATCCGGAAGCGCGGCCGGAACGGCGCGGATGAATTTCGCGAGGCTACGTGGGACGAAGCGCTCACGCTCATCGCCGACCGGTTCACCCAGATCAAGCGCGATCATGGTCCCGATGCGCTGGCATTCATTGCTTCCTCGAAGTGCACGAATGAAGAGAGCTACCTGATGCAGAAGTTCGCGCGCGCCGTGATCGGCACCAATAATATCGATAACTGCTCGCGCTATTGCCAGACGCCTGCAACCATGGGCCTGAAGCGCACGGTTGGCTACGGCGGCGATACCGGCTCCATTGAGGACATCGAGAAGGCCGGCCTGGTCCTGATGGTCGGCTCGAACACGGCCGAAAGCCATCCCGTGCTGGCCACGCGCATCAAGCGTTCGCACAAGTTCCGCGGCCAGCGCATGATTGTTGCCGATCTGCGCAAGCATGAGATGGCGGAGCGCGCCGATCTGTTCATCCGTCCCAATCCGTCCACGGATGCTGTGTGGATCAACGCCGTGGCCAAATACATCCTCGACCAGGGCTGGCACAAGCAGGAATTCATCGACAAGTGGGTGAATCACTTCGACGATTACCAAAAATCTCTCGAGCCATATGACCTGGAGTTTGCCGAAAAGCGCACCGGTATCTCTGCCGACACGCTCAGGCAGGTCGCGCGCGAGATCGTCCAAGCGGACGGCGTCTGCATTCTGTGGGCGATGGGCGTGACGCAACACTGCGGCGGCTCCGATACTTCCACTTCGATCTCGAACCTGCTGCTGCTCACTGGCAATTACATGCGGCCGGGAGCGGGCTCCTATCCCATGCGCGGCCACAACAACGTGCAGGGAGCCAGCGACTTCGGCTCCATGCCGAATGTCTATTCCGGCTATCAGGAGGTTGAGAATGCCGAGGTGCGCGCCAAGTTTGAAGCCGCCTGGAAGGTCACGCTGCCGTCGACAAAAGGCCTCGACAATCACGAGATGATCCGCGCCGTGCATGAAGGCAAGCTGAAGTGCATTTACCTCAAGGGCGAAGACACCATCACCTCGGACGCCAACGCCAACGACGTGGGCCGCGCTCTCGCCAACATCGAGTTTCTCGTCGTGCAGGACGTAAGCTTTTCCGCCACGGCGCGCTATGCCGATGTTGTTCTTCCCGCCTCGCCCTCGCTCGAGAAAGAGGGTACGTTTGTGAGCACCGAGCGCCGCATCCAGCGTCTCTACCGCGTTTTTGAGCCGCTGGGCGAGTCGAAGCCGGATTGGGAGATTATTCAGCTGATCGCCAACCGCCTGGGCGCAGGCTGGGATTATAAACATCCTTCCGATGTGATGGACGAGGTCGCTTCGCTGACTCCGCTGTTTGCCGGCGTAACGTATGAACGGCTGGAAGGCTATAAGTCGCTGCAGTGGCCGGTGGAGAAAGACGGCACAGATTCGCCGCTGCTGTTCCTGGAGAAATTTCCATTCCCGGATGGCAAAGCGAAGTTCCATCCCGTCGAATGGATCGAGCCGTGCGAGATAACGAACGACGAACTTTCCCTGCACCTGAACAATGGGCGCCTTCTCGAGCACTTTGAACAGGGAGCGATGACCTATCGCTCCGCCGGCATCCGCGAGATTACGCCGACGAACTTCGTGGAGGTCTCCCCGGAGCTGGCCCGCGAGAAAAATCTCGACAACGGCAGCGTCGTGCATCTGCATAGCCTGTACGGCGATGTCATCGTGCCGGTCGTCGTAACCGACCGCGTGGCCGGCAGCCAGCTTTATATGCCCATGAACTCGGTCGATCAGCCGGTAAATCGGCTGACCGGTTCCGATGTGGATCGCGCGACCCACACGCCCGCTTTTAAAGAAGTCTCAGTCCAGATGACGGTGCTTGAAGAGAAACGGCCCAATCCGTTGCCACCCGCCAACTTCCGCCACGGCCATCGCACCCCGCAATCCGGTGTGGAAGTGGAACGCAAATGGCAGCGTCCGGACTATCGCTCACCCGGCGAGGAGCTGGTGCAAATCCGAACCCGATAGGCGAGTTGAGTCGGCTCGGCCTTTCGCAGGAGTGGATGAGGATAGCCCCGGGTGAACTCCGCACCTGCGGATGGAACCGCGGGTGTCGCGTTCCCTTCCATTCTGCTTCGCAGGACTGAGGCGATTTGCTTAAATTCTTATATCTAAAACAGCTTAGCGATCCTCTTTCGCATTCTGAAGCTTTCCTTTGACAACCAGGCAGCTTCCGAGCGAATCTATAGGCGAATAAAAAGCGAATATGCATTCCGCCGCCACACTTCGCCTCCAGATCGAATGCTCCCTGGAAGACCGCTTCCCGGCCGCGCTCACCCCCGCTCCGCGGACCCTCCGCGAAGTTGCCGCTACGGGGATTCCTGAGGTCGATGCGCACCTTGAAGGCGGGCTGCCGGTGGGCGCTATCAGCGAGCTGACCGGGCCTTCCTCGTCCGGCCGCACCAGCCTGGCGCTGGCATTTGCGGGCCGCCGGACGGCAGAGGGCCGGCCTTGCGCCTGGGTGGATGGGAACGACGCTCTCGATCCCGAATCGGCTGCGGCTAGCGGCGTTATCCTGCCGCAACTGCTTTGGATACGATGCCGCGACGCGGCCATATCGGCAAAGCCTCGCGCCGGGAAGGCTTCCATGCGGGCCGCCGTGTGGACGCGGCTTGACCAGGCCCTGCGCGCCACCGATCTGCTGCTGCAGGCCGGCGGCTTTGCGGCCATCGTGCTCGACCTGGGCGAAACGCCGCGCCCCCAGGGAAATCGCATTCCGCCGGCTACCTGGTTCCGCTTCCGGCAGGCCGCGGACCGTACGCGGTGCAGCCTGCTGGTACTGGGCCGGGCCGCCTACGCACAGTCCGCCGCGGCCGTGGTGCTGGAGTGCCGGCCTGTGCGTACCGTCACCGCAGGCGCAACCGTTTGGCGCGGCTTCCGCTTTGAAGTTCGGCGCAGGCGGGAGCGGTTTGAGCCCCTCGAAATCCCTGTGCGCACGCTGGAGCTTCCGACGGCAGCAGGCGGCTTGCAGAGCCGGAGCCGCTGGGGTGGGAAGCCGCCGGCCTCGACCGGGATGGCGGCTTGCGCTTGGACAGCGGATGCCGCGTGGGATGCGGAGAAGCGCGCATGACCCACGCGAAAGCGAATAGCAGCCTCTATGCCTGCGCCCATGCCGCGGAGTTTCCCGCGCAGGCGTTGCTGCGCCTGCGCCCCGACCTGCGCGCGAAGCCGGTCGTAGTGCTGGAGGGCCGCGCGCCCGAAGAAGCCGTATGCGCGCTGAACCAGCAGGCACGCCTGCGCGGCGCGGCGCCCGGCATGACGCGCCTTGAAGCGGAAAGCTTGCCGGAGGTGATGTTGCTTTCCCGCTCTATTGAGGGTGAAGCTGCCGCGCGCGCCGTGTTTCTGGAGTGCGCTGCACAGTTTTCTCCGCGCATAGAAGACGCGAGCCGCGGAACCGCGAGCATCTTCGTGCTGGATATTCAAGGTACCGAGCGCCTCTTCGGGCCGCCTGCGCAACTGGCTGCGCGCTTGCGCGCTTCACTTGCGGCAGCGGGATTTCGCGCGTCAATCGCCGTGAGCGCCAACTACGATGCGGCGCGGGTGAAAGCCGCAACAACACGCGGCATCACGGTGATCCCTGAAGGCGCGGAGGCCGGCGCGCTCGAAAAGCTGCCTCTTGCCGCTCTCGAACTTGCTGAGGAACACGAAGCAATTTTTGCGCTGTGGGGCATGCGTACGCTGGAAGAGCTTGCCCGGCTGCCGGAAGCGGAGCTGGTGACGCGGCTGGGCGCGGAGGCGCGCGTGTGGCGGCAGCTTGCCCGCGGCGAGGCGGCGCACGCGTTTCAGCCCATCGAACCGGCGCTCGCGCTCACAGAGTTCTGCGAGTTCGAAACGCCGGTCGAGCAGATCGACTCGCTGCTCTTTATCGGCGCGCGCATGATCGACTGCCTGGTTGCGCGCGCAGCCTCGCGGGCGTTCTCACTTGCTTCCATCGTAGCCGGCATGAAGCTTGAAAGCGGCCGTATCCATCGCTGCATTCTGCGTCCCGCCTTACCCTCCGCAGACCGCAAGTTCCTGCTCAAGCTCTTGCAGCTCGAGATAGGCTCCAATCCGCCGGCTGCGGCCGTGGTCGCGCTTACGCTTGCCGCAGAAGCGGGCCACGCGGCCAAGGTGCAGCTTGGGCTCTTTGCGCCGCAGCTGCCTGAGCCCTCGCGGCTCGATGTCACCCTGGCGCGTTTGAAAGCTCTGGTGGGAACCGATCGCGTGGGCTCGCCGGCGCTCGAAGATACACATCGGCGAGAAAGCTTTCGCATGGAGAATTTCGCGATGGAAGGATCGCTTGCCGGCCATGCACCCAAAAACGGCGCCAGGATGGGGCACCCAAAATCCGGAGGAGAAATAGCGCCTGCGCGTATGGCGTTGCGCCGCGTGCGGCCGCCTGTGCCTGTTGGAATGGTGCAGCGCGCGATGAAGCCAGCGGCCTTCCGCAACAGCGAAGAGAGCTTTGAGATCAGCGCTGCGTACGGCCCGTGGCTCAGCAGCGGCTGCTGGTGGTCCGGCGAGGGCTGGAATGAGGAGGAGTGGGATGTGTTGGCCACGAAGAACGATGGCGCCGAGGTCGCGTGCCTGCTGGTCTGCGACCGCACCCGCAATGCGTGGCGGCTGGAGGCGTACTATGACTGATCGCGGCCTGCGCATCCCGAATACGCGCACGCCGGGAACGCCGGTCTGCCATCCCAACGACGCATATCGCCTGCCGCATTCGGAATTAAGCCCGGCGTCGCCGCATCCTGGCGCAGCCTCACAGTCTTTTGCGCAATCTTCTGCCAACGCGCACGGCAGTGAATATATCGAGCTCCACGCCGCCAGCGCTTTCAGTTTTCTTGAGGGAGCCGCGCAGCCCGACGCGCTGATCGAGCGCGCCGCCGGGCTGAACATGCCGGCCATGGCCATCGCCGACAGGAACGGCCTCTACGGGGTCGCGCGCTTTCACACCGCGGCCCAGCGGAACGGAATCAAGGCGCACATCGGCGCGGAGATTGCGGTCTCCTCGTTCGGCAGCCGGCTCATGCCGCCTGCCTGGCTGCCGCATCAGTGCCCGGAAGAGCCTCCGCGCATCGTGCTGCTCTGCGCTTCACAAGCCGGCTACCAGAATCTCGCCCAGCTCATCACGCGCTTTAAAATGCGCGAGACCACCAAGGCCGAGGGCGCCGCCAAGCTTGAAGATCTCGAAGAATTTTCCTCGGGCCTGATCTGCCTCACCGGCGATGACGAGGGACCGCTGGCCGCGGCGCTGGCCCGCGGCGGCGAGCAGGAAGCGCGTACGATTGCCGAGCGCCTGGCCTCTATCTATGGCCGCGGCAATCTCTATATCGAGCTGCAGCGCCACCGGCAGCGTGAAGAAGAGTGCCGTACTCAATCGCTGCTTAGGCTTGCATCCAGCCTCAGCCTGCCGGTGATCGCGGCCAACGGCGTCCGCCATGCCACGGAAAAAGATCGCGAGCTGCTGGACGTGTTCACCTGCATCCGCCATCACACCACGCTCGACCGCGCGGGCCGCCTGCTGGCGCGGAACGGCGCGCGCATGCTTTGCGGTGCGCAGCACATGGCTGCGCTCTTTTGCGATATTCCCGAAGCCATCGCCAACACGCGCCTCGTGAGCCAGCGCCTGGAGTTCACGCTCGACAATCTGGGCTATGAATTTCCGCAGTACCCCGTCCCTGGCGGCGAGACCATGGACAGCTTTCTCGAGAAGCGCGTTGAAGAAGGTGTCATCAGGCGCTACGCTACACCGGAAAAACGCAAGCTGCTCAAGAAAGCGCGTGTCCAGGTGAAGCGTGAGCTTGCGCTCATTCGCAAGCTCGGCTTCGCGGGCTACTTCCTCATCGTCTGGGACATCATCCGCTTTTGCCAGAGGCAGGGTTTTCTGGTGCAGGGCCGCGGCTCAGCGGCCAACTCCGCGGTGTGCTATGCGCTCGAAATCACGGCGGTCGATCCGGTGGGCATGGACCTGCTTTTTGAGCGCTTCTTGAGCGAGAACCGCGGCGAATGGCCGGATATCGACCTCGATCTGCCGTCGGGCGATCAACGCGAGCAGGCCATCCAATATATCTATGAGCGCTACGGTTCGCTCGGCGCCGCGATGACGGCCAACGTCATCAGCTATCGCGGCCGTTCGGCGTCGCGCGAAGTCGGCAAGGCCCTCGGCTTTGACGAGGAACAGCTCGCGCGGCTGGCCGGCCTTGTCGGCCACTGGGAGTGGCGCGGCGAGAACGACACCATGGCGAACTACTTCGCCCAGGCAGGGTTTGACGTGCGCCATCCACGCATCGCGCATTATCTCGATCTCTGCCTGCGCCTGCAGGACCTGCCGCGCCATCTCGGCCAGCATTCCGGCGGCATGGTCATCTGCGCCGGCCTGCTCAATCGCGTGGTGCCCATCGAGCGCGCGTCCATGCCGGGCCGCACCGTCATCCAGTGGGATAAGGAAGATTGCGCGGACATGGGGCTCATCAAAGTGGATCTGCTCGGCCTCGGCATGATGGCTGTGCTCAAAGATTCAATCGAGTTGATTTCGCAGCATCATGGCGAACAAGTTGATCTAGCCGCGCTGCCCCAGGATGATCTGGTCTACGAAACTCTGTGCAAAGCCGACACCGTGGGCATGTTCCAGGTGGAAAGCCGCGCGCAGATGGCTTCGATTCCGCACAACGCGCCCAAGAAGTTTTACGATCTCGTCGTTCAAGTCGCCATCATCCGTCCGGGCCCGATCGTGGGCCACATGATGCAACCCTACATACGGCGCAGGCAGAAAAAAGAAGAAGTCACCTATCCTCATCCTTCGCTGGAACCGGTGTTGCATCGCACGCTCGGCGTGCCACTCTTCCAGGAGCAGTTGCTGCGCATCGCGATGACCGTTGCCGACTTCACCGGCGCTGAAGCTGAAGAACTGCGCCGCGCGGTTGGCATGCGGCGTTCCATGGAGCGCATGAAAAATCTCGAAGGTCGTTTGCGTGCAGGCATGACGGGCAAAGGCATCGAAGCTAAAGCTCAGGACAGCATCGTGCAGAGCATCTCATCGTTTGCCATGTACGGTTTTCCGGAATCGCATGCGGCAAGCTTCGCGCTCATCGCCTATGCATCGGCGTACTTGAAGGTCCATTACCTGGCGGCCTTTACCTGCGCCATGCTCAACAATCAACCGATGGGCTTTTATTCGCCTGGCGTGCTCATCAAAGATGCGCAGCGGCACAATCTGCGCGTGCGGCCCGTCCATGTGCAAAATTCCGAGTGGCTCTGCACGCTCGAGCGGGAGCCGGAGAGCTCGTGCGCGCTGCGCGTCGGGCTGCGTTATGCGAAAGGCTTGCGCCGCGCCTCGGCCGAGGCGCTGGTTGCGGCGCGCAATCGCGAAGGAGTCTTCGCTTCGGTTGACGATCTTGTCCAGCGGGTCCCGGAGCTGAACCGCAGGGAACTCGTCGTGCTCGCCTCCATCGGCGCTTTGAATCCGCTCGAAACCGTGGAGCATCGCCGCGATGCGCTTTGGCAGGTGGAAGAAGCCGGCTGGCCGAGCGGTCCGTTGCTGCGCAGCGCGGGACGAGCGCAGCCCGCGGACCGCGCGCCGATGCCGCTCAGGAAGATGACCAACGACGAGCGCCTCACGGCCGACTACGCCGGAACCGGCCTCACCACTGGCCCGCATCCCATGGCGTATCATCGCGCCGCGCTACGCAAAGACGGTATCGTGACTGCCGGAGATCTGGCGCGCCACAGCAGCAATCAATGGGTCCGTGTGGCCGGATGCGTGATTGCGCGCCAGCGCCCCGGAACCGCCAAAGGTTTCGTGTTTCTCTCGCTCGAAGATGAAACCGGAATCGCCAACATCATTCTCACGCCCGATGTCTTCGACCGCGAGCGCATCGCGGTTACGCGCAGCCGCTTTCTCTTCATCGAAGGGCCGCTGCAGAATCAGGATGGCGTGATTCATGTGAAGGCGAGCCGCATCGAGCCGCTTCCCATCTCAAGCGCCCCGGTCCGCTCGCATGATTTTCATTAAAACATTCGCTCCAGGAGAAATGTTTTAAACGGAGCGCAGCGTGAAGAGCGTGATCTCCGGAGGGCAGTCGAAGCGGAATGGCACCCCTACCGCGCCCAGCCCGCGATTGACATAAAGCTGCAGCCCGCCGAGCCGGAACCATCCCTCCACGTATTTCTTCCCGAGCGGGGGAAGTTCCGTTGCACCCACGATCGGAAATCGCACCTGGCCGCCGTGCGTGTGGCCGCTCAGCATCAGCTTGATTGACTTGCCTGCGGGATGAGCCAGCAAATCGTCGGCGTAATCGGGAGCGTGGCATAGCATCACCACCGGCTCATTCGGAATGTTGCGAATCCTGGCGGGGATCGCGAGGTCAGGCTTAGGGTCGCCTTCCAGAGGATCGTCGAGGCCGGCAAGCCAAAACCGCGCCCCGCCACGCTCGATCGGCACACAGGCGTTGGTCAGCACAGTCATGCCATTGTTGGTGAGTGCGGAGGTGACCACTTCTGAACTCACGATGACATCGTGATTGCCGAGGATGGCGTACCGCTTGCTGCAGTGCAGTCCCGCGAGAAGATGGCCGCACTGCCGGGCTGCGCTTTCGGCGAATTTTCTGGTCGAAATTCCCCAGGTGACATAATCGCCCGTCAGAACAACCGCATCCGGATTCAGCCGGTTGATATGGTCGATGGCATCGCGCAGGAAAAAAGCTTCGGTAAATTCATCCAGATGAATATCGCTGAGTTGCGCGATGCGCATTCCGTCGAATGCGGCGGGAAGGCCGGGAATGCTGGCATCCTGCCGCGAAATCTGAATCCAGTGGCGCTCCACCTCGCCCGCATACAGGGCCAGGCCCCCAGCGCCAAAGAGCGTCGCTTTCAAAAAACGCCGCCGCGTGGTGTTCAGAGTTGGTGAAATGCACGGAGAAGCCATTCCTTCTATGGTATCGAATAGTGGCGCCTCCCGGCGTGAGACAGGGGTTTCCGGATAAACAGGAGTCAATGGATCCTTTCATTATTTTCCTATAGGAATATGCCGGAACCCTCGCAGGGAGAAGGGTCCCACTCAGTGTGATGGATGCCGGTCCGATTTAGTTTTCTGCTGTTCCGACCGCTTCCGCCGCCTGCTCTGATTCTGCTTGTGTTCGGGCAGAATGCCCAAGCGGGTCACTGTCGCGATCTGTCACATCGGCCAACGCCGCCAGCCGGGCGGCGAGCTCGGGCGTCCAGCAATTCTCCGGAGCGCGCCAGCTCCAGTTGCCGGTGGAGACCGCCGGCGTATTCATGCGCGCCTCCGAGCCCAGTTCAAGCAGGTCCTGTGCGGGAATCACGGCGATCTGCGCCACGCTGGTTTCGCAGGCGCGAATCAGCGGCCAAACCGGGCTCACGTCGGCGACCGGCCCGGTGTAAGCCTCGGTCGCTGCGCGCTCCGTTGCATTCGCGATCTTCCACCAGCCCAGCGTTGTGTCATTGTCGTGCGTGCCCGTGTAGGCCACGGTTGACGGAACAAATTGGTGGGGCAGATGCGTGTGCGCGCCCTTGCCGCTGAAGCCGAATTGAAGCACCTTCATTCCTGCCATCCCCAGCTCGAGACGCAACGCGTCCACCTCTGCCGTGATCAGGCCCAGATCTTCGGCCACCAGCGGCAGCGGTCCCAGCGCCGACTCAAGCGCGCGGAAGAGCTCGAGGCCCGGCGCCTTGACCCACTCGCCGTTCACCGCTGTCGCCTCTCCGGCGGGAATTGCCCAATACGCTTCGAAACCGCGGAAATGATCCAGGCGCACAATGTCATAGAGTTGAGTGGCGCGGCGAATGCGATCGATCCACCAGTCGTGGCCGCGCATGGCGAGCACATCCCAGCGATAAAGCGGATTGCCCCAGCGCTGCCCGGTCGCCGAGAAATAATCGGGTGGAACGCCGGCTACGCGCTCCGGCTTGAAATTCTCATCGAGCTCGAAGAGGCCGGGATGAACCCAAACATCGGCCGAATCCATGTTGACGAAGATGGCTACATCGCCCAGAATGCGGATAGCCGAGCGCGCGGCGGTGGTTCGGAGTAGATCCCACTGGAGGGAAAACGCGAATTGCAGCACCTGTTCCTGGGCCAGCGCGCGTCCGCCGCGTTCCACCGCATCGGCCAAGGCCTGCGGTTCGCGTCGGCGCACCGGCTCGGGCCAATCCATCCACGCGCCCGTGTTGAACTGCCTGCGTAGCTCGGCATAAAGGGCATAATCATTGAGCCAGAACGCCTGCTCGCGGCAGAAGGCCTCAAACTGCTTCCATTGGACTGCCAGCTTGTCCTCATGCGGTGCGCGGTCAAGAAAGTTGGCGGCGGCTTCATAGAGCAGGGGCAGCTTGCGCATCTCTACTTCGTGAAAGTCCACCATGCCCGAGCGGCCGGCCAGACCGGCAATGCGGCTACCTTCGATCCAGCCCCAATCGGAGAGAAACTCCAGGCTGATCAGAAACGGATTGCCGGCAAACGCCGAGGAGCCTGCGTACGGCGAGTTGCCGTAGCCGGTGGGGCACAACGGCAAAACCTGCCAGATATGCTGCTTGGCAGCGGCCAGAAACGCCACAAACGCATGCGCCGCAGGCCCGAGATCGCCGATGCCGCCATACGAAGGCAACGAGCTGACGTGAAGAAGTACTCCGGAAGAGCGCTCGAATTGCATCGTGTCCCCCAAAAGGGCAGGGAAGTCATTCACTGCGCCCTTCAGCCACTATAGCGAATACAGAGCGGGTATATAGGAGCCGCGATTTTCGGGGGCGCCCGGCAGAAAACCGCGCCCCGCGTCGCAGACCGGCCCTCGAATTCCCCCGTCTTATAATCCGCCCGCCGTATAATCCCTTGGTCCGGCTCGTAAGCCGCGAAACCCATTCAAAGCCACCGGGGTGCCTCTCATTGAAAAGATATTATGGCGGTCTGATTGGCGCCTTGCTGGCCGCGATCTCGGTCATCGCAGCCGGGGCGCCTCTGCATGCAGCTCCAGAGCAGGCTGTTCCCGGTGCTGTGATTATCGACGCCGGTTGGCAGCTTCAGGATGTCCAAAAGGCGCCGCAGCCGGCAGCGGAAGTGTCGTCAAGCGGCTTCAATCCCAGCGGCTGGTACAAGGCGACCGTGCCCGGCACCGTGCTCACCACGCTGGTCAACAATCATGTCTATCCCGAGCCGCTTTACGGCGAGAACAATCGCCCTGAAACAATCCCCGAGAGCCTCGCTCGCACTTCTTACTGGTACCGCACCACGGTCGATGTGCCTGAGTCCTATGCGCATCACCACGTGTGGCTTAACTTTGACGGCATCAATTACTCAGCCGCGGTGTGGGTCAACGGCACGCAGGTGGGCACGACTCGCGGGGCCTTCCTTCGCGGCATTTTCGACATCACCGGGCAGGTAAAGCCGGGCAAGCCGGCAGTCATCGCGGTTCTTGTTTCGCCGCAGCCTCATCCCGGCGATTCGCATGAACACACGCTGCGTGCCGGCATCGGAGCCAACGGCGGTATCAGCGCCATCGATGGGCCCACGTTTCTCTGCACCATGGGCTGGGACTGGATACCCGCCATCCGCGATCGCGACACCGGCATCTGGCAAAAGGTGTTTCTCTCGGCCTCCGGGGCGGTGTTGGTGAAGGATCCGCTCGTCGCCACGGATCTTCCTCTGCCGAAGACCGATTCCTCCGATGTATCCGTTGCCGCGACAATCGAAAATGTGGGCGACAAACCGGAGAAGGGGGTGCTCGAAGGAACCATCGAGAATATCTCGTTCCGGCAGCCGGTCGAGCTCGCCGCGCACAGCCAGCAGCAGGTCAAATTCAATCCGCAAAACACGCCCGCGCTGCATATTATGAATCCGCGGCTCTGGTGGCCGAACGGCTACGGCGCGCAGAATCTGTATCACCTTCATCTCGAGTTCAAATCCGACGATACAATCTCCGACGCGCGCGATCTCGATTTCGGCATCCGCAAGATCAGCTATGAAGTTCCCGGCACCGATACGCTTACCATTTCAGTGAACGGGGTCCCGGTATTCATTCGCGGCGGGGACTGGGGCCTGGACGAAGCCCTGAAGCGCATCCCCCGTGAGCGGCTCGACGCCGAAATCCGCCTGCACCAGCTGGCGAATCTCAACCTGATCCGCAATTGGGTCGGCCAAAGCACCAGCGAGGATTTCTACGAGCTCTGCGACAAGTACGGCATCATGGTGTGGGACGAATTCTTCCAGCCGAATCCCGGCGATGGCCCGAACCCCACCGACCTTGATACATATATCGCCAACGTGCGCGACAAGATCCTGCGCTTTCGCAACCATCCTTCCATCATCCTGTGGTGCGCGCGCAACGAGGGCTATCCGCCGCCGGAGATCGATGCGGCGTTGCGCAAGCTGCTGGCCGAGCTTGAGCCCACGCGCCGTTACCAGCCCAGCTCGACCGATGGCGCCGGAGTGCGCTCGCATGGACCTTACGCCTGGCGCGTGCCGCGGCAGTTCTACATCGTCACCGACGACTACTTTAAGACCGAAACCGGCAGCGTGTCCGTGCCCACGCTCGAATCCATTCACGGCATGATGCCGAAGAAGGACTGGGAGACGATCAACGACGATTGGGCTGAGCACGACTTTGCGCGCGGCAACTCCGGCTCACAGGACTACCGCACCCAGATCGCCGCACGCTACGGCGAGATACGTAACCTGGCCGACTTTGTGCGCAAGGCGCAGATGGCCAACTATGAAGCCTTCCGCGCCATGTACGAAGGCCGCAATGCGCTGCTCTTCCATCCCACCACCGCCGTGATCACCTGGATGAGCGACCCCGCGCAGCCGAGCTTCGTGTGGCAGATCTATCACTACGATCTCGAACCGATGTCCTCCTTCTTCGGCGTCCAGCACGCGTCCGAGCTTGTGCACATCCAGTTCAACCAGGCCGACGAACACGTGCAGGTGATCAACAATCTGCCGCGGCCGTTAACCGGCGCCACTGCGCACATTGCGATCTACGCGCTCAACGGAACGCTCGCCTACCAGCACGAGATCAAAGTGACCGCCGCGCCCGATGCGGCCACCGATCTCGGGCAGGTCGACATTCCCGCCGCGATTACGACCGTTCACTTCATCCAACTGGAACTGCGTGATGCATCCGGAAAATTGCTTTCGAACAACTTCTATTGGCGCGCCGTGCCCTGGAATCCTGACGACTATACGGCTCTCAATAAGCTGCCCATGGTCACACTCGCCGCGCAGGTCGAGAGCAAGGATGCGGAAGGCAAGCGCCTGCTGACGGTCACGCTGCACAATCCAACCAAGAGCATCGCGCTGATGGCGCATCTGCAACTGCGCCGCAAGTCCGGCGAGCGCGTGCTGCCCGTTTTCTATAGCGACAATTACGTCTCGCTGGTTCCCAATGAAAGCAAGACCATCATCATCGAAGCCGCGTCAAAAGACTTCAACGGCGAAGATGCGCAGATCGTCTTCGATGGATGGAACGCGACCGTCGCGGCGGCATCCTTCCCCGGCGTGACGGTTGCGCCGAATCTCGAAGCGCAGCCGGACCGCTCGCCCGCGACCGGATTGCCGTATCAGACGGCGGGTCTGCGATAGCGGCGTTCGCCGCGCAAGCAAAAGGCCCGCAACCGGAATCGGCGGCGGGCCTTTGAACATGCAGCGGAATCGGGCCTTACATGCCCGGCACCGATGGACCCTCGGGCTTCGCGTTCAGCCGGATCAGGTTGTGCTTCTTGTAGTCGTTCATCACGTTGTTCAGGAAGATCGTGAAGGCTTCTTCCCGGCGCTGGTCCAGCATCTGGTCCTTCGCCTGGTCGAAGTTCTTTTGGATATCGTCGGCGCTCGGTTCCTGCTTGTCCACAATCTTCGCGACAATACCGTTTCGCTCCGCATTGATCGGGCCGCTGACGTTACCCACGTTGAGCTCGAAGAGCTGCGGCGCCACCTGGCCTACCTGCCCGAGGTCAGGCACCTGGCCGGTTGCGTTCACCAGGTCGCTGGTCTTTACCGTCGCGCCCACCTCTTTGGCGGCCTTGGCCAGGTCGTTCTCATTCTTGGCCTTGGTCGACAGTTCCTGAGTCTTCTCGCTCAGCAGCGCGGGCAGCTTCTCGTTGCGATAGTCGTCCAGCACATGCGACTTCCAGTCAGCAAACGCGGGTGCGTGCGCCGGCACCGTTCCGGTCACCTGGAACACGGCGTAGCCCTCGCCGGTGGGTGCGTACTGGGGCGGATCGCCCTGCTTGGAGCCGAAGGCCTTCGCAAGAAGCTGCGTGCTGCTGGGCAGCGCGGCAATCACGCCCGACTGCTCGACCGGCTGCGTGGTCACCACCTGCAGATGGTGGGCCGCCGCGGTCTTTTCGAGGCCGTCCTTACTTGCCTCGGAGGTGAGCTGCTTGGCGTAGTTCTCCTGCGCCTGCGCCGAGGCATCGCGCACCAGCGTGGCCTGGATGGTGGGCAGAACCTCGTTGAGCGGCTGGGTGTGCGCGGTCTGCCGGTCTTCCACCTGCACAATGTGGTAGCCGAACTGGCTCTTCACAATCTTAATGTCGCCAATCTTCTGCGTGAAGATCGCGTTATCGAACTCGGGCACCATCCGGCCCCGCTGCGCAAAGCCAAGCTCGCCGCCTGAGTCCTTGCTGCCCGGGTCGTCGGAGTACTTCTTCGCCAGCTCATTCCAGTTGCCACCGGCCTGGAGCTGCTTCAAGACATCCTCCGCCTTGGCCTTGGCCGCCGCGTCGGCCTTGGCATCCGCACCCGGGTCCACCTTGATGAGGATGTGGCGCGACTTGGCTTGTTCGGGAACGGAGTAGTCCGCCTTGTGGTCGTTGTAGTACTGCTGGATCTGCTGCTGGGTCGGCTGCGGCACGCCGCCGGGAACATCGTTCGACGTGAAGGCAAAGTAGGTGATCTTGCGCTCTTCAGGAACCGCCGCCGCGTAGCGGGCGGCATTCTTCTTGAAGAACGTCTCCAGCTCGGCATCGGAAGGATTGATCGTCTTGAGCAGATCCTGCGAAGAGATCACCGCATAATCGAACTTGATCTTCAGGTTCTGCTTGCGGTAGGAATCGCGCACTTCCTTGTCGCCCACCGTAACGCCCGCCGTAATCAGCGACTGCAGCCGGCGGATGACAATCTCGTTCTTGACGTTCTCCTCAAACTGGTTCACAGACATGTTCAGCCGCTCGCTGATGAGGTTGGCATAGGCCGCGTCGCCGATGAACTTGCCATCGGGGAAAAGCACCTGCCCCGTCGGTCCGGTCTGGAGAAACTGCCGCACGTCTTCGCTGCTGGCGTGGATGCCGAGCTTTCGCGCCGCTTGCAGCAGCACCTGTTGCTGCACCAGTTGCTGGCCCGCCTGGCTCTCGAAGAACTTCACGATCATCGGGTTGTCGGCATATTGCGGGCTGCGCTGCATCAGCTGCTGCCGCGTCATCTGCTCGACGCGCTGCTGGCTCACCGTGTCGCCGGAGGAAAGCCAACGGCTGTACCAGTGCGGATAAACGACCGCGTAGGTGTCGGGAGATGTGGCCGCGCCTCCGGTGAGGCCGGGAATGAGATACACCACCATCGAAACCGATGCGGCGCCGATGATGACGACGAGGAGCGCCTTAACCAGGCGATTATCTGTCTGCAGGAAACGGATCATGGATGGGCAAAAACCTTCAACTCTCTACGCGCCAGCAGGATAAATCCGCTCCGCAGCCCCAGAGATTGGCAGCCGGAGGCGCAATTCCGCGATGCGCAATTCTCGCTCGATGCGATTGAAGTCCATTATAGACGAGCGGTAACCCCAGGGACACGGGCGAATCTGCTGCCACCACGCCCGCGCCCGTCAGGTCTGCTCCTGCCCGATTCTCTCCTGCCCGATCCGCTCGGTGCTCTTTTCTCCGGGGATTACTTGGCCGGCTCCAGTATGCAGCCCGGCGTGGAGCGCGCAATCTCCCACTCCTCGTCGTTCATATCGGTTGCGACCTCCGCAAACAGGGGCGTGCTCAGGTAGCGCTCGCCGGTGTCCGGCAGCATGCACAGAATCGTCGAACCCTTTGGGGCCCCTGCAGCCACCTTGAGCGCACCCGCAAAGGTGGCGCCCGAGGAAATGCCCACAAAGATACCCTCCTTTTTCGCGAGCTCCCGGCTAGAGTTCAGCGCCTCCGGCCCGGTGATGCGAATCACCTGGCTGATCATCTTCGCGGCGACAGCATCCCCGGTCAGCTTGGCGATGAAGTCCGGGCTCCAGCCCTGCATCGGATGGGGTTTCCAGCTCGGATGACCGGACTTCGCGGATCCATCTTCATTGCGCTCCTGTTCGATCCCGCTCGAGAGCATCGGCGCATCATCGGGCTCGCACACCACGATCTTGGTATCGGGACGCTCCTTCGCCAATACGCGCGCCACGCCCTTCAGTGTTCCGCCGGTTCCGAATCCCGTCACCCAGTAGTCGAGCCGTTCATCTTTGAAGTCCCGCAGGATCTCCTGCGCAGTCGTTCGCGAATGCATGTCGGCGTTGGCTTCATTTTCAAACTGCCGCGTATAGAACCAGCCATGCTTTTCAGCCAGCTCGGCTGTCTTGACCACCATCCCCACCGCTCGTGCAGAGGCCGGCGTGATGATCACCTTGGCGCCCAGAAACCGCATTAGCTTGCGCCGCTCGATGCTGAAGCTCTCTGCCATGGTCACCACGAGCGGATAGCCTTTGGCCGCGCACACCATCGCCAGGCCAATGCCCGTGTTGCCGCTGGTGGCTTCTATGACCGTCTGGCCGGGCTTCAACTGGCCGGTACGCTCTGCCTCTTCAATCACGCCCAGCGCCAGCCGGTCCTTCACCGAGCCCAGAGGGTTGAATGCCTCCACCTTTGCATAAAGATTCACGTCCGGAGGAGCCAGCCGATTGATCCGGACCACCGGCGTGTTACCGACTGTTTCGGTGATACTTTTGAACTTTCCCATGCAGACCTCCATTGAGCTTTTTGGCGGAGGTCCAGAATACACCCCCAAAACAAATTGGGCGTCCTCTCTTCAGAGAACGCCCGATGGGTTCGCCGCAAAGATTGTTTTAAGTCCGTGTTTACCGCCAGTAGTACACGCCGCCGACCATGTAATACGGCCGGTAGTAGACGGGCGGATAGCCGTAGGGGTAGTACGGTCCGGCCGTATATCCATAGGGCCGAGGCGGCGGATACCCGTAGCCGCGCCGGTAAAGGCTCGGGCCGCCTGGATACAGCCCCTGCGCCAGCCGGGCCGCTTCCTGGGCGCTCACCGGGTTCACCGTGACCGGAGCCTGCAGGCGGAACGTGACCAGCGCCTCCGAGGGAATCCACACATTGGGTCCCGGCGAAGCGGCCGACGCCGCCGTGCCCGCAGCCGCGCCCGCTCCAGCGCCGATCGCCGCTCCAGGGCCGCGTCCAATGGCCCCGCCGATGATCGCGCCCAGCAGCGCGCCGCCAAAGGCGTTGCCCACCGTGCGTCCGGCCTTGTTCGGGCCCTTTACTCTGAACTCGTCCGAGGTAATCGGATAACTCTGCCCGCCCAACTCGAGCGAGGTAAGCGTAAGCGCCAGTTCAGGACTGCCGCCGAGTTCGCCCGCCTTTTTGGTCTCTGCCACGACGCCGAATGCGGTTGCGCCCCGCGGTATCACCAGCGCGCCGCCTAACGTGACATCGCGAATCACGGTGAACTGCACCGGCGTCCCACTGATGGCCCTCTTGTTATCCACCGGCTCGGCGGTCCGCACCTGCAGCATTGTTCCCGGAAGCAAGGTCACAGGACCTTTGGGCATCTCATAGCCCGACGCCGGCGGCTGTTGCGGCTGCGAATAGCTATACTGCGGCCGGTTCGGCGGCGGAGGTGGATAGTTCGGAGAAGGCTGTTGCTGCGCAGGCGGATAAGGCTGCTGCTGATACTGAGGCTGCGCCGCGGGCTGGCCCTGGTCGGGACCCTGCTGGTCGGGCGCCGGCGGAGCTGCCTGCTGGCCGTTGTCGTTCATCGCCTGTGCATCCGCATCCGGGGCCTGCGCGGCATAGTCGCCAGCCGCCTGCGCATCCTGCGGGTTGCCGACCTTAAGATTGTTGTTCACTTTCGAAACGCCGTTCACGTGCCCGGCAATCGAGCCGGCAAGCTGCTTCGAGGCATCGCTCGACACGATGCCGGAGAGCGTCACCGCGCCCTGGATCGTCGCGGCCGTGATCATGTCATTCTTGAGCGCCTGGGAACCGTCGAGCGCCTGCACGACGTCCATTTCGATCGCTCCGTCTGTGCGTTGACCGGAAGTCGCGCCTGCAGCGCCATTCGGCGGGGGCGTTCCGTTGTCCTGCGCGGCTGCGCCGCTGTCCTGCGCGACAGCCGCCGCGGCGCACAGCACCACCACACCGGCCCACGCCGCCATCCGACCCACAACCCTATTCAGCAATGGACGATTCATCTTCGTATCTCCTCGCCTACTGTTCACCCATTACGCAAGCGGGTGAAGCCCACTAGAAGCCCACTATCTGGTTCCCGTTCCACCTGTTAGACGCCTGGAACCGCACATGGGTGCAGACCCGGCGGCGCGGAAAAAGTTCTGGTCCGAGAGCAACCCGGGCATTCGCCCGTTCACCACCGGAGCGGGCGAATGCCCGCGAATTTCAGCTTGCCGGAAACGGCACAACATCTTCGAAACCCGAGGTCCTTGACGCGAGCCGGAGTCAAAGCAGGCTTTCACCGGCCTCGGATTCGATGGCCGCGATCAGCCCCTTGAGGGTTTCCACGCGCCCCGCCGCGAGGGCTTTGGCCTTGATAAGGCGCAACTTCCCGGGAAGCTCGTCGGCCGCGCGGCGCAGCACCGGCAAAACGGACGAAAAGGTGGAGTAGCGGGTATCGCGGCCGATCTTCACCAGCGCGCGGAGGGCGCCGATGGCTCCTAGCTGTTCCAGCATATCGGCGTCGCGCAAAAGAATCCCCTCCATTTCCGTAGGATTGTCATTCGCCTGGTGAGTCCGGATCGCTTCGCCCACTGCATCCAGCTTGGCCGCGGGAAATCCCCACCCGGCGAGCAGCTCTTTGGATTTGGCAATCGTATAGGGCACGTGATCCCACCGCGCCAGCTCCTCGGGATCGCTGGGCCGGTGGCCGAGAAAGACGCCCAGGTCGTGCATCCACGCGGCCGCAAAGACCACGTCGTCGTCGAAACGCATTCCCTCGGCGGCCATCTCCTGGCCTATTTGGCAGGCCAGGGCATACAGGCGCGGCTGATGGCCGAATTTATCGATGGGAAGAGCTTCCGCGCGGATGTAGGCGACTACGGCATCGCGCCAGTTTGCTGCGCTCATTGCGCCGTTTCCGGCCAGTTGGGGGTAATTCGGATCAGCTCCAGGCCGCCTCGATCTTCGAGCACGAACTCCGGCGAAGCGGCCGGCACGCATACGATACCGCGCGCCGGCAGATCGACCGTCTCGAAACCTTCCCCTGAGAGCCTTGCCGCCCCGGCGGTGGCAAAGAGCCATGCCAGGCCGCGTCTTCCGCCCGCTCCGGCAAGGCTGCTGCTGGTGCGCGTTCCCTGAACCGAAATCTTCTCGACGCGAAAATACTCGGCATCGATCAGCACCGTGCGATCGGTGAGCTGTTGCGGCGCCACTTTGCCCGCCCGGCTGACGAGCTTTGTGGCTTCGAGCGACCGCTCGATGTGCAGCTCGCGCGGGCGGCCATAATCGAACATCCGGTAGGTGACGTCGCAGTTCTGCTGCGTTTCCAGCAGGATCGCTCCTGGCCAGATGGCATGCACCGTCCCGGCATCCACGAAGATCATATCGCCCTGTTCGACCGGCAACAGCGCCAGGCTGGATTCGAGCGTTCCAGCGTGAATCTCTTCCTTGACCTGGTCGAGCGTGCTCCCCTGCTTGAGCCCCACGGCGACTTGCGCGCCCGGCTCCGCCGCCAACGCGTACCAGCACTCCGTTTTGCCCCGGGGATCACCGTACTTCTGCGCCATTTTGTCGTCGGGATGCACCTGCACGCTGAGCTTCTCTTTCGCAAACAGCATCTTGACGAGCAGCGGCGACTCGGGCGACGGAGCATCGGGACCCAGCAGCGCCTGGTGATCCTCGCGGAACAGCGCGGCTAGACTCATTCCGGCGTGGGGCCCGGTGGCGATGAGGCAGGCGTCGCCCGTGAGCCAGACCTCGCCGATCGGATCGCCCTCCGCGACGCGATCGTACCAGGGACGCAGATCACGAAAACCCCACACGCGGGTATCGAACCGCGGTTCCACGCGAAAGGGGGCAAGCGGCGGGATTTGAGATTGCCGGGGGAATGCCATGGGATCGGTCAAGTTCCTGGAAGGAGGATTGCTTCCTGTGTTCGGGCTCAGCGCAAGGAGCCAGTGCGCCGATGATCTGCCCGCAATCCCACTCTACCAAAGAGGCATTCCCCAGGGCGCCGGGGGCAGGGAGCCGCTGCATTCTGGCAAGGTAAGAACGCGGGCAGCTATCCTCAAGGGCATGACGCACTCGCTGCTGTTCCAACACATGTTTCAGTTGCCGCTTCCGGTCGCCGAGAAGCTGCTTCGTCCGGTGATCGTTTACCTGGTGCTGGTGGCCTTGCTACGCGTGTTCGGCAAGCGCGAGCTGGCGCAGCTCAACCCGTTTGACCTGGTGGTGTTGCTCTCGTTATCCAACACGGTGCAGAACGCGATTATCGGCGATGA
The DNA here is from genome assembly GCA_036489815.1 of Occallatibacter sp. Lineage (GTDB taxonomy): Bacteria > Acidobacteriota > Terriglobia > Terriglobales > Acidobacteriaceae > Telmatobacter. The sequence goes on from DASXFB010000087.1 coordinate 60,103, forward strand.
CAATTCAGTGAGTGGCGGCGTGATTGGAGCGTTCGGCCTGCTGGCCATAAACTACCTGGTAGCGCGCGTGCTCTACTGGTCGCCGCGGCTGACGCGCGTGGTCGAGGGCGGGTCCACCATTCTGATCCGGGACGGACAGGTCGACGAGAAAGCGCTGAAACGGGAATCGCTGACCCGCGAAGAACTAATCGAGGCGATCCACAAGCAAGGATTCGAGCATCTCGACGAGGTACGCCACTGCGAGCTCGAGCCGAGCGGCACGTTCTATGTAGAGGCGTTTGAACCTTCGAGCAGCGACAAGCATCACACGGAACTATTGGAACGGCTGGATGCAATGAGCCGCGAACTGGCGGCGCTGCGCATGCGTCCGGCGGCCGAGTGAGGGTGAACGGATGCTCCGCCGACTTGCCGCGAGCAACCGCCTTTAAAGTTAGGCGGTGGCTGCCGCGGTAAGGGTTGGAGCGAGAACGGCGCCTGGCTTGAAGAAGCCGATGCCGACACTCGGAGGAATACCCAGCTTCACATCGATCACCACGGCGCTTAATCCCAGATCGCCCAATTGATCGCGTACGTTGTACGCCGTCTGCAGTCCCTTGAGGACAGCCACCAGCGTCTTTTGCGCGCTCATCTTTTGGATCAGTTCATCGAGCGTTTTTACATCGATGTTTCCGGCGGCGGCGATAAGCTTTGCATGGATCTCCGGAAGAAGCCCCATGCTGACTTGAATATCCTGGACGGTAAATCCCAAGGCTTTCATCGTGGGCAGCGCCGCGTTGAACTCGTCGAGAAACTTGCTGACCGCTTCGCTGGTGGTGTCGGTGAGCCTTCGGGTTCTATCCAGTACGTTGTTGAAGTCCATAGAATGCGCTCCTCAAGTGTGGTGGCCCGGATCCACAACCCAGATAGTGCATAAGAGCAGATTTCGTTACGGAAATCCATCAAAATGGCTTGCAGCAACTGAGGGGAAGGCCGGTTCCTACTCCCACTCAATGGTTCCCGGCGGCTTCGACGTGATGTCATAGACGACGCGATTGATGCCGCGCACTTCGTTGACGATGCGGTTGGAGATGCGCTTGAGGACATCGGACGGCAGCTCCGCCCAGTCGGCGGTCATGCCGTCCTCAGAGTAAACGGCGCGCACTCCGGCGGTGAACGCGTAGGTGCGCTGGTCGCCCATTACGCCTACGCTCATCACCGGCAGCAGAACGGCGAAGCTCTGCCAGATCTTGTTGTACAAGCCGGCGGCCTTGATCTCGGAGACGACGATATCGTCGGCCTCTTGCAACAGGACCACGCGTTCCGGCGTCACCTCGCCCAGGATGCGCACAGCCAGGCCCGGTCCGGGGAACGGCTGCCTGCCCAGGACATCTTCCGGCATGGCGAGATCGCGGCCGATGCGTCTGACTTCATCTTTGAAAAGATCGCGCAGGGGCTCAATCAGTTTGAGCTTCATGCGTTCTGGCAAGCCGCCCACGTTGTGATGGCTCTTGATCGTCTGGCTGGGACCCTTCACACTCGAGGACTCGATCACGTCGGGGTAGAGCGTGCCCTGAACCAACCAGTCCACGCCGCCCGTTTCGCGCGCAATGCGGTGCGCCTCATCGTCGAAGACAGCGATGAATTCGGCGCCAATGCGTTTCCTTTTGATCTCCGGATCCGTTACGCCCGCCAGCTTTTCGAGGAAGCGCGCGCTGGCATCCACCGCGACGATATTCAGGCCGAGCTTGTCGCGCAGATTTTTTTGCACGCTTTGGAATTCGTTCTTGCGCAGGACGCCATTGTTGACGAAGATGCAGGTAAGCTGCGCGCCAATGGCCTTGTGCACCAGCATCGCGGCCACTGAAGAATCAACTCCGCCGGAGAGCCCGCAGATGACATGGCCCGCGCCGACCTTGGCGCGAATCGAGGCGACCGTCGACTCGATGAAGTGCGCCGGCGTCCAGTCGCCGCGCGCTCCGCAGATCGCGAAGACGAAGTTCTTGAGAAGCTGCGGACCGTGCGGCGTGTGGTGAACCTCGGGATGAAATTGCACCGCCCAGATGCGGCGCTGCTCGTCGGCAATGCCGGCCAGCGCATTCGCGGTAACGGCGGTGCGGCGAAAGCCTGAGGGCAACTCGAGGGCCTCATCGCCGTGGCTCATCCACACTTGCAATGCAGGCGGAAGGCCGGCAAACAATTGCAGCGAGCGATCCTCGATGGAAACTTCCGCATGGCCGTACTCGCGCTTGGGCGCGGGTTGCACCTTGCCGCCGAGATGATGCACGATGAACTGCAGCCCATAGCAGATGCCGAGTACCGGACGTCCGAGTTCGAGCAGCTTCGGATCGGCAGGCGGCGCGTCCGCGTCATAGACAGACGACGGGCCGCCGGAGAGAATGATGCCGATCGGATCGAGTGCCTGGATCTCGGCCAGCGGGGCGGTGCAGGGAAGCACGACCGAAAAGACATTCAGTTCGCGGATACGGCGCGCGATGAGCTGCGTATACTGCGAACCAAAATCAAGGATGACGATTGTCTGGGTGTCCACAGTTCAGTGTGGCAGGGGCGGTTCGGGATGTAAAGAACCACGCCATCTATCGCGCGGTTTCACTCATAGTGATGCATTTGTCCTCACGGCAACTTCTTCGCCGCGGCTTCCGCATTCCAGTGATCCTTCCCAGCCAGAAACACCTTGGGCAGGAACTGCGCGGCCTGCTTTGCCGTGAGCTGGTGCGACCAGGCCACGCGGGCACTCGGGTTCGCGCCGGGACCGGTCGAGTGAAACTCGGCGTAATATGCGAGCGGCGTTGCCGGCGTGCTGCCCCATGCATTCCAGCCCTCGGGAACCACTGGGGCGGAAAGCTCTGTGTTGATGTAGACCACGCGGGAATATGGCCGCCACGGCCGGCCCAGGCTGATGGTGGCTCGCCGCGGTGTCTCGCCCGAGGCGGGCTCCCGCTCGAGCCCGCTCGTCACCTTGCTGTCAAGAATCACGTACCCGGTTGTCTGGTCCGGCGAGGTCCGCGATTGCGCGGTCAGGTAGCTGGGACCGTTCGCGTGGATCTCCGAACGATCGAAGACCGCCGTTGCATTGCCGAAGATGAAGTCAACCCCGCCCTCAATGTAGGAGTCCACATAATATTGGCGGCCGTAATCGGCGAAGAGCGTGTCCTGGTGGCCCAGAAACCGGCAATGCTTGAAGACGGCGCGGTCGGCGCGCACTGCGGCGGCGACCGCCTGACCAGTATTGCCGGCCGTGTTTTCGAAGGTGAGGTTATCCGCCTCAAATCCGTCGCCGTTGATCTCGACCGTCTCGGTGAAAAAAGTCCCGCCGGCCTGTTTCGCGTTCAGGCTATTGGTAATGACCACATCCGCCGGAGACTTCCCCATGCCCACCAGAGTGATATTGGTGTGATTCTGCGTCACGATGACGCGCTCATGGTAGACGCCCGCCGCGATCTCAATATAGACGCGGCCCGGCCGTCCATCCGGCGCGAGTCCGGCGAAGGGATGGTGGTCCATGGCCATCTGGATGGTGGGGAACTCGGTGGTGCCTTCGATCCCGGTTTTCACGTCGGGTGAGACGCGCACATGCACGTCCTGCGCGCCGGCAGCAAGGGCGAGCGGCAGAGCCGCCAGGCATCCGGCGGCGATGGTCAGCCAACAACTGCGCGACACGCTGGTCCTCCCGAAACTTCGATCATCAAGACGATCGCCGTCGAACACGATGGTCATGGGCCAGTCTAAATCTGCGTCCTTCGCGGCCGCGTACTCTTCTGAATCTGGCCTGTGATAGCCTGATCTGTAGCGCCGTTTTCAGTTTCCGGCTGAGTCAGTCGATCGGGTATCCCTTGCGGATGCCATATTAATGCAGTTGCGGCGTGCTCTGTATATGCCCCTCCAGAGGTTCTCCGATGAAATGTCTTCGATTTGCTCCGGTTCTCATCCTGGCGGCCGGAACCGCCGTGGCTCAGGCGCCGGCTGTCTCGCAATCTGACAATGCGCCCCCCGCCGCGCCGCCCGCCGTCAAAAGCTTTGACGTCTCGGCCATCGACACCAGCGTGGACCCGTGCAACAACTTCTACCAGTACGCCTGCGGCAACTGGATCAAGAACAATCCCGTACCTTCAGACCAGGCGCGCTGGCAGCGATCGTTCTCACTGGTCCGCGAACGCAACCGCTATCTTCTGTGGCAGGAGCTGGACGCCGCCGCCAAGGATCCCAAGACCCCGCTCCAGAGGCAGTATGGCGACTTCTACGCGGCCTGCATGGATACGGCGACGGTCGACAAAAAGGGAATCGAGCCCATTGAGCCGTCATGGGCGGAGATCGCCCGCTTGAAAAACACCAAGGGGCTCCCCGCCCTGCTTGGCGACCTCGAAAATCAGGGAACACCGGATGGATTCTTCGAGTTCGGGGTTGAACAGGATGCCAAGGACTCATCCCAGCAGATCGCCGGACTCTACCAGGGTGGACTGTCGCTGCCTGACCGCGATTACTATCTCGTTGACAATAAGCATTTCGCCACCATTCGCGCCCAATACATTGAGCACATCAAGAAAATGTTCACGCTCGCCGGCGACACGCCGGACCGGGCTGCGAAAGAAGCCGCGGCGGTGATGGAGATCGAGACGGCGATGGCCAAGGCTTCCATCAGCCGCACCGACCTGCGCGATCCTGAGAAGCGCTATCACATCTACACGCTCGTCGACCTCGATAAGCTGACCCCGGATTTTGACTGGAACACATACTTCCACTCCATCGGCATCGGCCACTTCAATACGCTCAACGTCGGCACTCCGGATTTCTTCAAGGCTCTCAACGGCATGCTCGGGAGCGAGCCGCTCGACGCGTGGAAGAGCTATCTGCGCTGGCAGGTGCTCCACGGCCAGGCGCAGGATCTATCGAAGCCATTCTTCGATGAGAACTTCGACTTTTTCTCGCGTACTCTCGCCGGCCAGCAGGAGCCGCAGCCCCGCTGGAAGCAGTGCACGTCGATGACCGACGAGGCGCTAGGCGAAGCCGTGGGCCAGGACTGGGTGAAGGAGAACTTTCCGCCTGCGGCCAAAGAGAGCATGGACAAGCTGGTGGCGGCGCTTGAAAAGTCTCTGGGCGACGACATAAAGGATCTGCCCTGGATGACGGAGGCGACCAAGAAAGCCGCTCAGGAAAAGCTGGCCATGATCCGCAACAAGATCGGCTATCCGGAGAAGTGGCGCGATTATTCGAGCGTGAAGGTGAATCGCACCGACCTGATCGGCAATACGCATCACGCGAACGTGTATGACCGCGATTACAACTACGCCAAGCTGGGCAAGCCGGTGGATGAGAAGGAATGGGACATGACGCCGCCGACGGTGAATGCCTATTATGATCCTTCCTTCAATGACATCAACTTCCCCGCCGGCATTCTGCAGCCGCCCTTCTTTGATTTCAAAATCGATCCGGCGGTGAACTTCGGCGGCATCGGCGTGGTGATCGGCCATGAGATGACGCACGGATTCGACGATGAGGGATCGCAGTACGACGGCAAAGGCGACTTGCGCGAATGGCAGACGCCGGAGGACCGGAAGGCGTTCAGCGAACGGACCGAATGCGTGGCCAACGAGTACAGCGGCTTTGAGGTGGCTCCCGAGCACGGCGATGCAGCCGCCCAGCACCTCAACGGCCATCTCACGCTGGGCGAAAACACCGCAGACAACGGCGGTTTGCGCATCGCCTACATGGCGCTGCTCGACACGCTGGCCCAGGAAGGCAAGTCAATCGACGAAAAGATCGATGGCTACACCGAGGCGCAGCGCTACTTCATCGGCTTCGCGCAGGTATGGTGCCAGAACCGGGCCGAGCAGGCGGCGCGGCAGGCGGCGCTCGTCGATCCGCATTCGCCGGGCGAGTGGCGCGTGAACGGAACGGTGCAGAATTTCGACGCATTCGGAAAAGCCTTCGGCTGCAAGAAGGGTCAGCCTATGTATCCGGTGAATTCGTGCCGGGTGTGGTGAAGCGGCGGCCACGAATCAGCTCAGAGTCTCAGTGAGCCGGGGGTGGGCGCGTCGTGCGGGAGCCACCGCGCTATGCCGGTTCGGAAAGCGGAAGGTGCGGCGTTCCGCCGGGCCGCGAGGCTCGGGCATGTCCACTTTGTCTGCTCAATTCCATCATTCTCAGCAGGGGAGCGTTGACCTTCGGCGGCCTTCGCGCGTCCATATTCCGATCGTATCCAGAGATATTTGTTCCAGACACAAGCGCAAGTTCGATCGAGCCCCGCATAGCGGGCCGTGGCAGGAAATGTGCCGTTTTATCCACTCCGGGGCAAACGCTAGGCACAACCTGCCCTCGGCTTTTACAATGCAGCAGGGACCCGTCCCAACGCGAGCGCTGCTCGGAAACGACCAAACCTGGCGGCAGACGCCTGACCAGGATGAAGGAATCGCATGAAGTTTACGAAATTCGGTAAGGCACTTCTGATGGGCGCCCTTTCGGCGGGTCTCATCGTCGGCGTGACCTCTTGTGTGGAGAGCTATACAGTCGGCTATTTGTATGTGACGGGTACAACAACGGCCCAATCTGGAAATAACGGCATCATTACCGGCTTCAAGATCGACCACAACACGGGCAAGCTTGCACCGATCAACGGCTTGCCGGTTTCATCAGGCGGATCGAACCCGGTGCGCGCAGTCCTGCTCACGGGCAGCCGCTTTCTTTATGTTTTGAATCGGGGCGTGAACGGGCAGGGCAATGCGGACTGCACGCCGACCAACCCTTGCGAGAGCTCCAACATCACCCAGTTCGCGGTGGGAGGCAACGGCGTTCTCACCCCGCAGGAGACGTTTTACACCCAGGGCGTCAACCCATTCCGGCTGATCGCCGATTCCACGGGCAACTATCTTCTGGCCCTCGATCATGAATCGCCGGACAACGCCGCCCCGTCCAGCACCGATGGCTGCGCACGCGCCTTGAGCGGCGTGACCACTTGCGGCGATATCACCGTCTTCCAGATCAATCAGACCACCGGCCGGCTGTCGCTGGTATTGAATGCCCAGGTGACGGCGGCGAGCGGCTCCCAGCTCACCTATTTTCCGGTTCCGGCCAATCCTGTCGATTTCGTGATGGCGACCGGCTTCGTTCTCACGCTGAGCGGAAGCACGCCGCAGACCTCTTATCCCTACACGGGAGGAGGGGCGGTTTGGCCCTATGCGTATTCGCCCTCGACCGGGCAATTGACGGTAAGCTCGAACAGCTCGCAGCCGCTCACGGATCCTTTCACCGCGAATGGCCAGGTCGGCAACGGCACCGCGATCGTGAACGCTTCCAGCGTGATCTACGTCCTCGACAACGAGCCGTTCACGTTGCCCTCAGGCGGCACCTTCCCCGGTGGCGCTTACCCCAGCCAGATCTTGCCTTACACGATAGGGAGCGGCGGCGCGCTGCAATCGCAGACCGGCGGAATTATCCCGGATGACCCGACGCTGGGCAATCCGATCCAGCTGATGGTCGAGTCGAAGGGCAAATACGTTTACGTCGCCAATCAAGGCAACAACGTCACCGGAAACAATCCGCAGAGCGGATTAGCCGCCTACTTCATCAGCACTGCGCCGGCCTACCAGCTGAGTTTCGTGCCGCTGGAGCCTTTCGGTTCCGGCTCCGGGCCGCAGTGCATCGTCGAAGACCCTTCAGACCAGTTCATCTACGAAGCCAACGAATACGACTCGACGGTTACCGGACGGTCGCTTGACCCGAACTCCGGGGCGCTGAATCTGCTGCGCGTGACCAGCAGCTATCCGCTTCAGGGACCGGCCACATGGTGCCTGATCGATGGGCGTACGGGATAGCACGTTGCGCTGCTTTGCGGCTCAAAACCGGCTCGGGCAGCAACGCCGCCAGGGCCGGCACGGCAGCCACAATGTATCGCAGCCTGGCGGAAAGCGCGGAATTTGCAGGCACAAGAGCCCGATGGCTTGGCTCGGTCTTGCCGGTTCCGGAATTCGACTCTCAATGATTTTGCGAAGGGCTGTTTGATCCGGCCCGTTGACGAAAGATGCGCATGAAGTTCAACAAATCGAGCCGGCTCGTACTCGTATCGGCAGCCAGCCTGGTGGCGGCTACGCTGGTGACGGCCTGCTCGCAGCTTACCCAGACTCTCACCGTGGATTTTGTCTACGTGGCCAGCTCCAAGGCCGCCGGGGCCGACAACTACGGCGAGATCAATGTCTTCGAAATCAACTCCGAGTCTGGCCGGATGCGCCAGATTCCCTCCTCACCGTTTCCCTCGGGCGGCCGCGACCCTGTGGCCGAAGCGGTGTCGGCGGACTACGGAAGCCTCTTCGTCGCCAATCAGGATGACAACAACATCGTCCAGTTTGTGATCGGCACCGACGGAAAGCTGTACCCATTCAATACCGTCAATACTCCGGGCATTTATCCGCTGGCGCTTGCCGCCAACAAATCGAACCTCTTCGTAGTGGATACGTACCAGCCCCTGCCGATCTGCTCCACGGCCGAGCCTTGCTCGGGCTCGGTCGCCGTCTATCCTCTCTCTGCCGGGACCACTTCAACCCCGGCCGTGATTGGGGCGCCGGCCGCCAACGCAGCGGTCAGCGGAGCCTACTGGCCCTTGACGCTCACAGGCAAGAGCGACATCATGGTGCCCACCGGCATCAATGTGCTTGCTTCCGGAGCTTATGTCTATGTCACCGCTTATGACTCCTCGGTGACGCCCGCGGTGGGCTATGTCTTCGGATTTTCGGTTGGCTCCGGCGGCGTGTTGACGCCTGTGAGCGGTTCTCCTTTTGCCGCCGGCACACAGCCCTCGGCCGCCGCCAGCGACGCCTCGAACAGCTACCTCTACGTCACCGACTACGCCAAGGGGGACGTTCTGGCGTATAGCGTTGCGGCCTCCGGCAATTTGACCCCGGTGAGCGGCAGCCCGTTCCGTTCCGGCAACCAGCCTGCGGCCATCGTTACCAATCCCTCCTACCCGTTCGTGTACGTGGCCAACTCTCTCGATGCCACTGTCACCGCTTACTCGGCGAGCAGCGGTATCCTGACCAACCTGGGCACCTTCACCACCGGGGAGCAGCCCGTAGCCCTCGGCATCGATCCCTCGACGGAACGCTTTCTTTTCACGGCCAACTACCTGGGCAACAATGTGTCCGGCTTTGAGTTGAGCACCACGGCGGGAACGCTGATCGATTCGCAGTATTCTCCTTTTTCCTCAAATGCTCAGCCGACGGCGGTGGCCGCAATTCCGCACAACGGCACCGGGGGCGGCGTTCAGCCGTGAGCGCCTGTGCGCCATAGCATCATCCCGTAACCGGCTTTTACAATGGATACGGGTAACCGATAACTGAGTTTTCCGGGGCCAGAAGCAGAGAGCCCGTGACGAAGGAAGCGCATGAAGTTGAGTAAAGTGAGCCAGCTTTTCCTGGTCTCTACAATCGGCCTCCTTGTGGCCATCTGTTTGACTGCCTGCCAGCTTGTCACCATCGACTACATCTTTGTAGCCGCTTCGGCAGGCAATGGCGCCGGCAGCGCAGGCCAGATCTATACCTATGCTGTGGACTCAGAGTCGGGCGCGCTGCGCGCCGGCCCCCCGGTGGTCTCCTCCGGCGGCACGTCTCCCGTCGCCATGGCTGTCAGCTCGGATTATGGGAATCTCTACGTCGCCAACCAGGGAAATAAATCGGTGGTGCACTTCGCCGTCGCCAGCAACGGCGTGCTGACCCAGAAAGACACCATCACCACCAGCACGTTGCCCGTGGCTCTCTACGTCAACGCGGCCGGCACGTATCTTTACGTGGTCACGGGAACCACTTCCGCAACGCTCACCGAGTATGCGCTCAGCTCCGGCACCATCGGCGCGGCCGCGGCGACGGTACCGTTGACGATTCCCGGCTATCCCAGTGACGCTGTCGTTCCCACCGCGGTTACCGTTCTGCCCAGCAACGCTGGGGTTTACGCGGCCGTCTATGACCAGTCCGCTTACAATCCTGGCGGCACGGCAACCAGCAACGCCAATCCCGGCTGGATCTTCGGTTTTGCTGTGGGCTCGGGCGGCGCATTGACCCCCGCTTCAGGAAGCCCCTACCAAGCCGGCGTGAAGCCGACCGCATTGGCGACAGACCCCACCAGCAGCTTTGTCTATGCGACTGATTATGCCTCGAACCAGCTGATCGGCTATACCGTTCGGAGCGGAACCACGCTGGACTTCCTGGTGAACGGGCCGTTCAAGACCGGGAATGAGCCGACAAGCGTGGTCGTCGATCCGCGCGGCATCTACATCTATCTTGCCAATGCGCTCGACTCCACGGTTTCCGCATACTCGATCGCGCTGCCCACGGGAACCCCGTCGGCCGTTGTGAATACGAGCAGCTCGAGTCTCGACGTTACCGACACGCAGCCGCTCTCGATTGCGGTCGATCCGGCGCTGGCCCGGTATGTGTACACCGCCAACCATCTCGGCAATTCGGTCTCGGGCTTCCGTCTCAATCCCAATACCGGTGCGCTCACGGACACGCAGGCCACGCCTTATCCCACGGGCGCCGGCCCAACGGCGATCATCGCCGTGCCGCACGGCAACCATGCCATCCAATCGGTAACGCGGTAGGCAGCCTCGATTTGCATGCAAGAGAGCCCAGCCTTAAGGCTGGGCTCTCTTGTCTGGCACGCATCCTCATGGCTCCGCGTGCTTCACCGCCACACGCTCAACCATTTGCGCAACTGCCTTTGCGCCGGCTTCTCCACAAAATGCAGCGCCAGCAGAGCCATCCCGATCAGCAGCGCATAGCTGATCCAGGGATCGAACCGGCTCAGGCCGAGACGGTTCAGAATGTGCGAGTCGTGGATCAGGTTCCACAGGTTGAAGTGGAGCAGATAAAGGCAGTAACTGGCCTCGCCCACGAAGACCAACGGACCCCAGCCAAAGGCGGAGGCCAGCCAGTTGTGGCCTGACAAGCCCAGGATCATGCAGCCGAAGAACGGCATCAGCATGCCGTCATGGATGAGCGCATAGGGTATGTGCGATGCCAGAGAGAGGATGGTAAATGTGGCCGCTATGCCGAAGACGCCAAGAAGCGTTCGCAGCCGGCTCACTCGGTCCACGAGCTCATCGACGCCTGCCAGCATCACGCCGAAGATAAAGCTGCAAAGATGCGGCAGGGGCGTATATTTGAGCGCCTGCAGCCATGGTCCCCAACTCCAGCGGTCGGGATGCGCGATGCCGTCAGGATTGAAGATCACGTAGAGGGTGCCTGGAACCAAGCCCAGCATCCACACGCCGAGCATCCTGGCCACCTGCGGCGCCGGGCGCTCAGGCCGCTTCCACCGCGCCATCCAGGGAAACAGGAAGTAATAAAAGGACTCGGCTGACATCGTCCAGGCCGGCGTGTTGAGAAACGTCGCCAGCGGCGGAACCCACCCCTGCAGCAGCAGCGGGGTCAGTGCCATGCCCCACCAGAACATGCGGTGCGTATGGACCGCATATTCGATCGGCACCACCTTCCAGCTCAGCAGCAGGCTGAGGAAGTAGATTGGATAAATGCGAGTGAACCGCGCCTCCCAGAAGCGCACCTTTTCGAATTCGCCAGCGCGCGCCTTTCCCGCGTAGTTATAGGCAAGCACGAACCCGGAGAGCAGGATGAAAAAACTGACTGAGGCGTAGCCGGCATTCACGATAGGCGCAAAAATACCGAACCACTGCGGATTGGAAAAGTGAAAGAAGACAATGTTCAGGGCCGCGAAGCAACGCAAGCCCGTCAAAGCATCTAAGCGTGCTGGCTTGCGCATCTCCACTGTCAGTTAGACGTCTCCGCACGGCGGCGAACCATTCGGTGCAAGCTCCCAGCCATTGAACTGCACATAGACGGTTGTGGCTTTCGTGCCTCGCTGTGATGTTGGGAAACAGGCGCCGCGGGCGGTACGTTCCAGACGAGCACCTGCAAGACAAGTCAGAGCGGAAACCTGGCAGCGAACAGCCGAAAGCCGTTCTTACGCTGTCACCAGCGTCCCCACCTTTTCCCCCAGGACCACGCTGCGGATATTTCCCGGCTGGTTCATATTGAAGATGATCATCGGCAGGGCATTATCCTTGCACAGGCTCACCGCGGTCAGGTCCATCACCTTCAGGCCCTGGCGCAGAATATCCATATAGGTGATCTCGTCGTACTTCACCGCGTCCTTCACCAGCACCGGGTCGGCGTTGTAGACACCTTCCACCTTGGTCCCCTTCAACAGCACGTCGGCCTTGATTTCCATGGCGCGCAGGCTGGCCGCTGTATCGGTTGAAAAAAACGGGTTTCCGATGCCCGCGGCAAAGATGACCACGCGTCCTTTTTCGAGGTGCCGCACCGCGCGCCGGCGGATATAGGGCTCCGCCACCTGGTTCATGAAGACCGCCGACATCACGCGGCATTGCACGTCGCGGTGTTCCAACGCATCCTGCAGCGCGATCGCGTTGATCACCGTCGAGAGCATGCCCATGTTATCGGCGCTCACGCGGTCCATCTCTCTGGCCTGCTCGGCCACGCCGCGAAAGAAGTTGCCGCCGCCCACAACCACGCCTACTTCCACGCCCAGCGCATGGATTTCGGCCAGTTCGCCGGTAATGTCGGCTACGCGCTCGGCATCCAGGCCAAACCCCCGCTCGCCGGCCAGCGCTTCTCCCGATAATTTGAGAACAATCCGCTTATACATTCAGCTTCGAGTATCGCATACACGCTCAGGATTGCGCCGGGCCGCGTACACTCCAGCCGTCACAGGCTTTCAGGCGCTCAATCGCCGCCCGGACCACCCCGAAGACCGGCCAAAGCAACCCGGGCTCGCCGGAAGGCAAATTAGTTTGTACGCTCTGTGGCTGCCGCACATCGGGTTGATAGACTCGAAAAGAATGAACCACGATCAACTCCAACAGACAATCGAGCGGTCCTTTGCCGCGGGCCAATCCGCCGCCGGCGATCCGCAGGCCATGAGCGCTTTTCTCGCTCTGCGCGCCGCTCTCGAATCGGGCGACGTGCGCGCTGCTTCGCCTGATCCGGAAGCGCCCACGGGATGGCGGGTCAACGCCTGGGTCAAGCGGGGAATCCTCCTCGGGTTTCGCCTGGGAGCGCTGCAGGACTGGCCGGCTCCGGGACTCTCGTTCATCGATAAACACACCTACCCGGTCCGTCATTTCGTTCCCAGCGACGGGGTGCGCGTTGTTCCGGGCGGCTCCTCGATCCGCGCCGGAGCTTATCTGGCCCGCGGCGTAGTCTGTATGCCGCCCATGTACGTCAATGCCGGCGCGTATGTGGACGAAGGCACTATGGTGGATTCCCACGCGCTGGTCGGTTCCTGCGCTCAGATCGGCAAGCGGGTCCACTTGAGCGCAGCCGCGCAGATCGGCGGTGTTCTCGAGCCTGTCAACGCGAGCCCGGTGGTGATTGAAGACGACGTGCTCGTGGGCGGCAATTGCGGCGTCTACGAAGGCACGATCGTGCGCAAGGGCGCGGTGCTCGCGGCTGGAACCATTCTCACCCGCGGCACGCCTGTCTTCGACGTGGTAAAGGGCGAAATTCTGCGCGCCGCAGCCGAAGCGCCGCTCATCATTCCCGAGGATGCTGTGATCGTTCCCGGCGCGCGGTCGGTCAACAAAGGCAAGGGCCGCGAGTGGGGACTGAGTCTCTATGCCGCCGTCATCGTCAAGTATCGCGACGACAAAACCGACCTGAGCACGACGCTCGAAGACCTGCTCCGCTGAGGGAGCGGATCAGGCGGCGCCCCGATCCGGAAGCGGAAGCAGAACCGTGGCCCGCGCGCCCTCGCCGTCTTCGCGGTTCACAAGCTGCACCTCGCCGCCGTGCGCGCGCGCTACCTGCTGCGCCAGCGCCAGGCCCACGCCACTGCCAGCCGGCTTCGTGGTGTAGAACGGCACAAACAGGTTGTCCGCGTTGGCGATGCCCAGGCCGCGGTCCTCAATTGTGACCACGATGCTCGAATCGACGCAACTCCAGCCCGCGCGCACCGTCTTCGCGCCGTTCGCGAGGGAGGCGTCCACGGCATTCCTCAACAGGTTGATAAACATCTGTTCCAGCTGATCCGGGTCCGCGGAGAGAATCGCCGCGGGACCGGCTTCGAATTCAACCGGCACGCGTTGCTCGAGCAGCACCACGCGCTCCAGCAGCGGCGCGATGGCGACCGGCCGCAGCTTCGGTGGAGGCAGCTGGGCGAGCAGCCGGTAGGACTGCACAAACCGATGGAGCGAGTCGGCGCGGCTTTCGATCACTCCCAGGCCGCGGCGGAAGTCATGCAGCGTGGCCGCTTCGCCTTGAACGCTGTCTACGCGGGCCACAAGGCTACCGGCAATGGACTTGATCGGCGCAAGGGAGTTTGAGAGCTCGTGGCCCAGCACGCGGATGAGCCGCTTCCAGGCAATCTGTTCTTCTTCCTGAAGCGGGTGGCTTACATCCGCGAGCAGCAGAAGCGCGTGGGGCCGGCCATCCTGGCGGAAGGCAGCCTTCCTCAACAGCCAGCGGGTGGGGCTCGGCGGGAAGGAGTGGATCGTCTGGTCCGGCATCATCAGCAGTTCGTCCAGCCCGAGCTCGCGCGCGGAGCGGCCAAAGCAGCGCGCATAGGGTAGGCCGAGTAGCGCGAGTCCCGCGTGGTTCACCAGTTGCAGCAGATTCTCGCGGTCGAAGGCGAACAGCGGCGCATGCATCACTTCAAGGATGCGCGCCAGCAGCGCCGTGGCTTCGAGCGAGCGCACGCGCTGCTTCTGCAACAGATCGGCGAGGGCGTTGATCTCGGTTGCCAGCTCCCCCAGAGCATCTGCCGCCTCCGCACCTCGCGCGCGAAAGGAGTAGTCGCCCTCGCGCAGCGATGAGACGACGTTCGAAAGTGTCTGCAGCGGGCGAACGAGGCCCTCCACCATGGCGGAGGCGGTGAGCCCGAGATAGATGAGAAGAGCGGCCAGGAGCAGCAGCGCGGGCGTGAGATCGATCTCCCGCTCATACGCAAAGAAGGCTAGAGCGAGAAGCGCAGGTAATGAGAGCAACAGCGAAAAAAGCCACACCCGGCGAATGGCCGAGTGCTTGCGCCGGCGCACCTGTTTCTCATAGGCCATATTTTTCGATCCGCCGGTAGAGCGCGGCGCGGCTCAGGCCAAGCGCTTCGGCGGCCTGGGAGATGTTGCCGTCGCAGCGGCGGAGCACCTTGCGGATCAGCAAGGCTTCCACCTCGTCGATGCTCATGTTTTCGAAAGACGGAACCGCCGAACGCGCCGAGGCTATGGCGAGATTCGCCGGCTCTATCTCATCGCCCCGGCATAGCAACACCGCCCGCTCGACGGTATGTTCCAGCTCGCGCACATTGCCCGGCCATGGGTACTGCATCATCTGCTGCATGGCCGCGGCTGAAAAGCCGTTCACCTGCTTGCGATAGCGGGTACGGTTGCGCGCAAGAAAGTGCTGCGCCAGCAGCGGGATATCCTCGCGACGCTCGCGCAGCGCGGGCAAATGGATCTCAACCGTGTTGATGCGGAAGAGCAGGTCTTCGCGGAAGTTGCCGGCGGCAGCCTCTTCATGCAGCAACGCATTGGTGGCACAGAGCACGCGCACGTCCACGCGCCGGGTTTGCGAAGACCCAACTCGTTCGAGCTCGCCGGTCTCGAGCACGCGCAGCAGCTTGGCCTGCTGGCGGAGCGGCACATTCGCGATCTCATCCAGAAACAAGGTACCGCCATTCGCCAGCTCGAAGCGTCCCACGCGGTCCGTGCGGGCGTCTGTGAATGCGCCTTTGACGTGGCCGAAGATCTCGCTCTCGAAGGTGCCTTCAGGCAGTCCGCCGGCATTCACGGCCACCAGCGCCATGCGCGCGCGCGGCGAGGCGGCGTGCAGCAGCCGCGCTACGATCTCCTTGCCCGTGCCGTGCTCGCCGGTGATCAGCACGTTGGCATCGGAAGGGCCCACCTGCGCAATCAACTCGAGCACCGGCTGCATCGAGGGAGCTCCGGCCACGAAATCCGGCATGCCTTCGGCGCGCAAGAGCCGGTTTTCCAGCTCGAGTTGCCGGGCGCGCTTGAGCGCCTGGTGCAGCTCGGCGTGGACCCGGATCAGCGAGAGCAGGCGCTCGTTTTCCCACGGCTTCTGCACAAAATCCCGCGCGCCGCGTTTGATGCTTTCCACGGCCAGGTCGATATTGCCCCACGCCGTCATCACAATCACCGGCAGGCGCGGATCGAACTCATGCACCCGGGCCAGCAGATCCAGACCCTCCTGGCCGGAGGTCGTATCGCGCGTGTAGTTCAGGTCGATCAGCAGCACGTCGTAATCGCTCTGGCCGAGCGCTTCCATCAGCAGTTGCGGCGAGCGCACGCAGTCCACCTTGATGCCGTGCGGCGCAAGCAGCAGCTCGACCGCCTCAAGAATGGGAGGTTGATCGTCCGCAACCAGAACCCGGATTCGTTCCTGTTTACTGGGAATGACTGACCTCCACCCTATTGCCTCGGAACTGACGCGGGGCCGCCGCATCGCGGAACCTACCCGGGCTGTGTTTTCCGCAGCCGCTTCAAATCCTGCCTGGCCGGCTCCCTCTTTCCATGATATCGGTAGTCCAGCCTGCCTAAGGCGCGCGCGTCACCACGCCTGATTTCGCATCGTCGATCGCGACGCCCGTTCGATTCAACGTTTCTCCGGTTGCGCGATCGATGTCCACCTTGGCCTTTTCATACGCTGTTTGCGCGGCGAAGAGAGTGGATTGAGCGATGGCCAATGCATGTTGGGCGACCAGCGTATCGTAGCTGGACTTGGCGCCGAGTTTCTGCTCCTGTGCCGTGATGTCAAAGGTATGCTGCGCCAAATCGCCGGCCTTTTGCGCAGCATCGACGCGCGCCTGGGCCTGCTGCAATGCGAACTGCGAGTTGCGCACGTCGAAATGGATGCCCTTCTGCTGCTGCTCAGAACTGATCTGGCTCTGGCGATACTGCAGCACCGCGCGGAACTGGTCGGCTTTGGCCTGGCGGTTGCGCAGATTGATAGAGAGCGTCACGCCCACCTGGTATTCGGGCGAGGAGTAGTTGAAGATGTTTTGGAACATCCCAGGGAAGCCTGTGGGCAGGTCCGTAGCGCACTCGTTGCCGAGGCTGCAGTAGGGATTCGGCGGCCCGGCGGTCCCCGCACCCGCATAGTAGCCATACATATTGAGGGTGGGCAGAAGCTCGCTGTTGATGTCCTTCAGGGCTTGCTTCTGCACGTCGGCTTGCATCTGGTATATGGCGACTTCGGGACGGTTCTTTTCCGCTTCAGAGATCAGATCGTCGATCGATTTGGAAGCGTTGGGATCGGGCGCTCCTTTGAGATCGAGAGGAACGACGGGCATCTCATCGATCAATGGATCGTCGGTTTTGGTCAGCGCATTCTTGATGAGCAGTTCATTCAGGCGGAGAGTCGCGCGCGCAACGGTGAGATCGCCTTCGCTGGTGGCCACGTCTGACTCGTCCGTCGTCACCTGCATGGCTGGGATGGCGTTGAGACTGAGCTGCTTATGATCCATGTCGAGCGTCTGCTGCGCAAAGGAGAGGGAGCGCTCTTTCACTTGCTCATCCTCGTAGGCATTCACGAGGTCCCAGTAAATATTTTCCACCTGCGTCACGGTCGCAATCACCTGGGCGCGAAAAGCAAGGTCGGTGATCTGGGCATTGCGCTTCGCGATGCGGATGAAACGCTCATTGGTTGAGGTGCCGAAACCCGCCAGCAGCGACTGCGTGATTTGCACATTGAAATTGGAATACAGTTCTGGATTGACCGCGTTGTAGGGGGAGTTGCTGGTAATCCGCTGTCCCAGGTACTCGGCGAAGATGTTGGTGCCCAGAGGGAAGGACTCGCTGAAGTTCGCGAGGCTCTGAATGGTGTTGGTTTTGAGAATCGGCGTGCCGGTCAGAAACTGGTTTGCCTCCTGGGTGACGGCGTGATCGACGCTCCCCTTGAACGTCAAGAACGGATCGAAGGAGGAAACCGAGGTTCCTGCGCCCAGCGTCGACGTCACGATGCCGCCCGCGCCGGCGGAGAATCCCGATCCGCCCGCGCCGCCGCCTCCGCCGGTGGAGGCGCCAAAGCCGCCCTGCGTGGACTGGGAGATGCTGGTGTTGACACCGTTTGCCGGGCTGCCGGCCTTGGTGCGCTGAATATCCGTCTCGGCAATCGGGAAGTTATAGCGGAAGTAGGCGAGATCGAGGTTGTTCTCGATGGCGAGATCGATCACATCCTGCAGGGAAATATAGAGCTTTCCGTCGCGGATGAGGTTTTGCAGGCGCGGCGAGTTGTTGAGATTCAGCGGAGGCGCGGTGCTGGGCCTATAAGGCGAAAACGGCTTGTGCGAGTGCGGTAGCGGTACGTAAAACGGCTGCGGCGGAGCTATCGACTGCTTCTGCTCCAGTTGTATCTGTTGCGCCAGTGAAGGAACCGCCGACGGTGGAGCAGGCGTTACGGGCGCCGGAGCCTCAGGCGAAGCGGGAGTTGTCTGTGAAGCGGAGGACGCGGTTTGTGCGGGCGCAGCCCCCTGGCTTGCCGTGGCAGAGTCAGTGGCAGAGGGCAGCGCGGGAGATTGTGCGCCGAGCGCGAGATTCACTTGCAGCAAAGCGATCGCAGCCCCTGATTGCAGCCATCTTATGCTCATGGTTTTCAAAGTATCTTTCCGGGAATGCTTCACTGGGCCCCGCCCTCCGTCGATCTTGGTTCGAGCTTTTCGTCTCGTGTGAGCCATCCATCGCGCAGTTCCACGATGCGCTTGCCATAGTGCGCGTTCTCATCGGAGTGCGTGACCTGCACAATCGTTGTGCCCGCTCGGTTCAGCTCGCAGAAAAGCTCCATAATCTCCCGCGCCTGCGTGGAGTGCAGATTGCCCGTGGGCTCATCGGCCAGCAACAGCGCCGGCGCGTGCACAACCGCGCGCGCAATCCCTACCAGTTGCTGCTGGCCGCCCGAGAGCTGATTAGGATAGAGGTCCTTCTTCGCGACGATCTGGAATCGATCCAGAATGTCGGCCACCATCCCCTGGCGTTCTTTGGTGGGAATATTCTTGTAGGAGAGCGGCAGGTCGATATTTTCGGCCACCGTCAGATCGTCGAGCAGGTGATAGCTCTGGAAGACCATGCCGATGCGCTGGCGCGCAAGGTCGGCGCGCTGCTTGCGATTGAGCGCATGAACCGCGGTCTCCCCGAACCAGTATTCGCCCAACCAGCTATCATCCAGCAGCGCCAGCACGTTCAGCAGCGACGACTTTCCCGCGCCCGACGGCCCCATCACTGTTAAAAATTCGCCTTCTTTGATCGTGAGCCCGACCCGTCGCAACACCCACGTCTCCGTGTGCCCGGTCTTATAACTGCGTTCGACATTCTTCAGCTCAATCATCGCGTTCTGTATCTCCGATTTCCCTTGCTCGCTTATCCCTTAGTCTTATTCCCGCTCTTCACTCAATGCGCAGCGCCTTCATCGGGTCCATTGCCGCGGCTCGGCGGGCGGGAAAATAACAGGCCACGAGCGCCGCGGCCAGCAGCACGGCTCCCACGGCGCAGAAGGCTGACACATCAATCGAGCCCACGCCATAGAGCGTGCTGCGCATCGCGCGGCCTACAAAGTAAGCTCCCACGAGCCCCAGCACCAGTCCCGCGCCCGCCAGCATCAGACCCTCTTTGAGCACCATGCCTACGACGCGTTCGCGGCTTGCGCCCAGCGCCATGCGCACGCCGATCTCGTGCGAGCGCTCACCGACGGCAAAAGCCATCACGCCATAGATTCCGATTGCCGCGAGCGCCAGCGCGATCGCCGCAAAGCTTGCGTACAACAAGAGAGAGAAGCGGTCGCCGGAAAGATCCTCGTCGCGAATCTGGTCGAGGGTGCGCACGAACGCCAGCGCTACGGTGGGATCAATTGCATGCACCGCCGCGGCCACGGTTTTGGTCATCGTGGCTGGGTCGCCTGCCGTGCGCACGCCGAAATTGGCTCCGATCCAGGGGCTCTGGTAAAACGGGACCAGGATCTCTTCCCGCTGGCGCTCGAACGCTCCTCCGCGCACATCGTGATAGACTCCCACAATCTCCCACCCCTGATAAGGCCCGAGCTTTTGCACGCCGGGAAGGATCTGCTCCACATTCAGAATCTGCCCGATCGGATCTTTGCCGGGCAGGTAGTGGCGGACAAACTGCTCGTTGACCATGGCCACGCGCAGATTGGCGGCGTTATCCGAGTCGGCGAGAAAGCGGCCCTGAAGCAGCCGAATGCCGAAGGTCTTGAAGTAGTCCGGCGTCACCATGCCGAAGCCCGCACCCGGGCGCTGCGAGGGATCGGCATAGTTGGGGCCGCCCTTGATCGTGAAGGGCATTCCAAAGCCGGGACCACGCAGGGGCATAGCTGTGCCAGCGGACGCGCTCTCCACCCCCGCCGTCGACTCGATCTGGCGGACCATCTGTTGGTAATAGGTGACAATCTGCTCCGGCTTCAGGTCCATCTCCTTATTCATGGGAAGGAAAAAGGTGAGAATGTGGTCCGTCTGCACGCCGAGGTCGACATGGTTCAAATTCCAGAAGCTGTGCATGGCGAGGCCGGCTCCGGCGAGCAGCGCCAGGGCTAGAGTGAACTCGCCCACAACGAGCAGTTGGCGCATGCGGTGACGTAATTTGCTGGAGCCGGACCGGCCACCCTCTTTCAGCGTCTCGGCGGGATCGAGGCGCGAAGCATACCATGCCGGCGCGCAGCCAAAGAGCAGGCCGGCCAGCGTGGTGGCGGCCAGCGTGATGCCAAGCACCGGAAGGTTGAGCGAGAGATCGGCTTCGCTGGGCAGTGTGCCGGGGGGCATGGCTGCAATCAATCCGCGCAGCATGGCGTAGCCCACTCCCACGCCCACGGCTCCGCCGAAGAGTGCGAGCACGAGGCTCTCCGTAACGAACTGCGTGAAGACCTCTCGCCGCGTGGCTCCGAGGGCAGAGCGAATCGCAATCTCGCGCTGGCGCGAGGTGCCTTTGGCTAGCAGCAGGTTGGCCACATTGACGCAGGCAATCAGCAGGACGCAGCCGACGGCTCCAAGAAGCAGCCAGAGCGTCAGCTTTACGTTATCGCCCATGAAGTCGTTCTGGAGCGGCTCCACGCGCGCGCCCCATCCTTTGTCGGAACGCGGGTTGGCTTCGGCGATGTGCGCGGCGACACCGTCCATATCGGCCTGCGCCTGCTGCATCGTAACGCTGTCTTTGAGACGGCCCATGACCACGAGCCAGTGGAAGTCGTGATTCTTTTGCTCCGGCGTGAAGGTGAGGGGGACCACCAGATCCTGATCGAGCCGGTCGGCCTGCCCTCCCGCAAGAACGCCGACCACGGTGTACGGCTTCTGATCGAGCATGATCTGCTTGCCCACAATGTGCGGATCGGCCCCAAGCCTTCTCCACAGCTTGTTCATCAGGATCGCTACATGCTCTTTGCCAATTTCACCCTCTTCGGGCAGAAAGTCGCGTCCGAGAAGGAAGCGGTTGCCAAGCATGCTGTACATCCCGGGCGTGGTCATCTGCGCCGGAACCATTTCCGGCTCCTGCTTCCCGGCCAGGTTGAAGCTGGTTCCGGTGAAGGCTTTCAAGCCCTGGAATGATTTGCTCTGCTGCTGCCAATCGAGAAAATCTCCGGCCGCAACCACGTTGCGATTTCCTTGAATCCTCGACCAGACCATTACGAGCTGGTCCGGATGGGGATAGGGCATGGGCGCGATGAGCGTTGCGTAGACCACCGTGTAGATCGCCGTCGTGGCGCCAATGCCTAGCGCCAGCGTGAAGACCATGGTCGCCGTCAGTCCCGGACTCTTGCGCAGCACGCGCAACGCGTAGCGAACATTTTGTAGGTGCATCCGGACATCCCTCCATCCCGCTTCGGGATTGCTGCTCTTGAAGCCTATTCCGTTCTCAATGCCCGCATGGGTTCAACAGCGGCCGCGCGGCGCGCGGGCAGTGCAGCGGCCAGCAAGACCATCAGCGCGGTCAGAGCTACCGCACCGCCGAGCGTGAGCGGGTCGAAGGTCGTCACGCCATAGAGCTGCGTATTGAAAAGCCGCGCCAGTGCGACCACAGAAGGCAGGGCAAGCGCCGTAGCAACTGCGGCGATCCAGGCCATCTCACGCACCACGAGCATCACAACCGTGGAGCGCGGCGAGCCCAGAGCCAGGCGCACGCCGATCTCGCGCGTGCGTTGCTCGGTTGAATAGGCCAGAACCCCATAAAGACCCACAGCGGCTAAGATGAGCGCCAGCACGGCGAATCCCGCAGAGAGGAACGCAAGCGCGCGCTCATCGGAGGCGCTGCGTTCGACCTGATCTTCCATCGTGCGCAATCCTTCTACGACCAGCGCCGGATCGAGTTGATGCATCGTCTGGCGGATCGCCGGCTCAATGATCTCGGGCGCTTGCGTCGTGTGCAGGTAGACCGTAACGCCGGTCGGATGCTCCATTTGCAGGTACGGATGATAGACCGCCGGCCCAAGCGGCGTGCGCATATCGGTGTGGCGCGTATCGCCCACAACGCCGATGATCGTCGTGTCGACCTTCGTTTCAGAGCCGGAGCCCATGCCGATCAGCCGCCCGAGCGCATTTTGCGGGGTGCCGAAGAAGCGTTTCGCAAGCGCCAGATTGACAACCGCGACCTTGGGCTGTCCTTTAGCGTCCGCCGCCGTGAACTCTCTGCCGACAAGCAGCGGCTGCCGGAGTGTGGTGAAGTAACCCGGAGTGATCCTTGGCTCTTCGAAGGTCATGTTCTCATCTTCTGACGGTTTATATCCCTGCACGGTATAGTTCGAACCCTCCGAGTCGCCGGAGAGCTCCGCGTCTGTCGTCGCCGCAACGGAGACCACGCCGGGGATGCGGCGCAGCGCATCGAGAGAACTGGTCACGATCTGCGGAGCGCGATCTTCGCCGTAACCCGAACTTGCCGGATCGAGCGTGAATGCGGCCAGATGATCGATCGCAAAGCCGACCGCCTGATGGCGCAGGTTGTCGAGCGTACGCACGAACAGCCCCGCGCCACCCAGCAGCAGGACGCCGAGCGCGATCTGCACACCTACGGCGAGCTTGCGGAAACGCTGCGAGTTCTTTGATGCTGTGCCGGCATTCTGGCGCAGTGCATTGGTCAGATCCGGACGCAGAAAGTGAAGGACAGGCGCAATGCTGAAAAGCAGCGTCGCCAGCATCGCGACAGTGAGAGTG
Source organism: Occallatibacter sp. (assembly GCA_036489815.1). Lineage (GTDB taxonomy): Bacteria > Acidobacteriota > Terriglobia > Terriglobales > Acidobacteriaceae > Telmatobacter. Next base: position 83,275 of record DASXFB010000087.1, read on the forward strand.
AAGAGCAAGACGCGCGCATCGATCGACGCTGAATACGGCTCACTGCCCGGATCGGAGCTGGTCATCAGCCGCACCAGGATCGCCGCAACCATCGGACCGACGGCAAGTCCGGCCGCCGCGCCGGCCGCGCCCAGCAGGCCACCCTCAATGAAGAGTTGCGCAACAATCCGGCTACGCCGCGCGCCCAGAGCATAACGCATCGACATCTCGCGGGCCCTCGCCGCAGCGCGCAGCAATAGTAGCGTCGCCACGTTAATGGCGCACAACACCACCAGCAGCCCCGCCATGCCCATTAGGATAGCCAGCGGTTTTTGCAGTTGCGTGCGGCCCGGAGAAAATCCCCTCGAATCATCGAGGACCTTCAGATGAGAGTTGTCGAGGAAGTTCTTCTCGAAGCGCTTGGTCCTCGATTTTAAAAGGGAGAGCTCATTGGCGCGCAGTGAATGCCACAGAGGCTCCAGGGCCGCCTGGGCCTCTGTGCGGGTGACGCCGGGTTTGAGGCGGGCGACGAGCGTGAGAAATGCCGCGCGATGATTGTGCAGGTCATCGAGTTGCGTTCTCCATGGAATCGCCACGTCAACCATGCTCACCGGAATAAAGACACCGGGCCGGTATCCTCCGATCGCCGAGTCGAAATTCGGCGGAGCTACGCCAAGAATCGTGAACGGATGGCCGTTGACCAGGATCGACTGACCAATCACATCGGACGAAGCCGCGAACCGGCTGCGCCAGTAGTTGTAGCTCAGCACGGCAACAAAGTTGGAGTCTTTTGACGTGTCATCCCGCTGCGTGAACAGGCGACCGAGCGCGGGCCGGAGTTCCAGAAGCTGGAAGTAATTCCCGCTTACGACCTCAGCGTCTTCGTTCTCCGCCTGGTTGCGCCAGCTCACGCCGACCGTGGCTTTGTCCGCAGCCAATACTCCGGTGAAGACCTGGTTCTGATCGCGCAGGTCCTTGTACATGGGAATGGAGCCGGAGAAAGCGCCGGACCATTCGAAGCGCACCAGATCCTGCGGTCGCACCACCGGCAGCATCCGCAGCAGCACCTGGTCGAAGAGCGTGAACACGGCAGCATTTGCGCCGATTCCCAGAGCCAGCGTGAGAACGACCGTCAGCGCCAATCCAGGCGCCTTGCGCAACTGGCGGAATGCGTAGCGAAGATCCTGAATCAGCGCGTGCATTTCGTCCTCTTTTGCCTCGTTTCTCCGGTGTCCGGTTATTCGGTGCGCAGCGCCAGCATCGGATCAATGGAGGCCGCGCGGCGCGCGGGAAGAAACGCCGCGATCGCGGCGCAAACATTCAGGATGAGGACAGCCGCAATGACGGCCCAGGGGTCGTAGTACGGCACCTGGTAGAGCTGGCTGGCCATGAAATACCCGGCCAGCAGCGCCGCCGGGATTCCCAGGACCAAGCCGGCCAGAACCTGCCACAACGCGCCGCGCAGCACCATGGCCACCACGCTCCATCGCGTCGCGCCCAATGCCATGCGGATGCCGATCTCGCCGCTGCGGCGCGCGACAAAATACGACATCACGCCGTAGAGTCCAACCGAGGCAAGCACGAGGGCGAGAATGCCGAACAGGCTGGTGAGCCGCGCCACCAGCCGGTCCTGATCAAAGTTGCCGGCCACCTGCGCGTCGAACGAGCGAAGATCCGCCACCGTGAGGTTCGGGTCCACTCCGGCCAGGGTATGCCGGATAAGCGCGTCCACATCCGGCGCGGAGCCGCGGAACGCGATGACCATCGATTGCATGAACATCGAATTGTTCTCGGTCGTGATCATGTCCGGCTCTTTATAGCCCATGAATCGCTGCGTCAACGGGCGCAGATACACCGGGTGCACGGCTTCCCGGGGATTGTTCATCTTGAAATCGCGGAATACGCCCACAATCTCCCAGCTCCCTGAATATTGCGGAAGATCGATGCCGAAGTGCTTGCCCACCGGATCCTGATTAGGGAAGAATTTTTCCGCGAAGGATTGATTAACGATCGCTACCGGCAACGAAGTGGCCGTATCCTGGTCGGTGAATCCGCGGCCACGGAGGATAGGCACTCCAATGGAATCGAGAAACTGCGGTGTCACACGGTCCCACGTCGAGCTGCAATGATCGCCGGGCCGCGGCGCAGCGTGCCCCTGTTGAATCACGCACTCGCCCCAGTTGTCGCCTTCGAGCGGGCTATACATCCCCATGCCGATGCTGGTTATGCCGGGCACCGCCGCAAAGCGGTCTTCGATCTGCCGATAAAGCGCGGGGAGGCGGTCGACCGTGTAGCCCGCGCCCGCGGGGTCAAAATGTAGAACATACCGGTTGGTGGTGACGACGCCGAAGCGCTGATTCTCTAGCCTTGCCAGCGACTTGGTCATGAGAACGGCGCTGGCCAGCAGCACGACCGAAAGCGCGGCCTGAAAGATGACCAGCGCCCTCTGGGGCAGGGAAGAGCGATCGCGCGTGGAGCGATTCGCGCCGCGCAGCGCTTCAGCCGGTTGCGCATGGAACGACAGCCACGCGGGCGCCGTGCCGAAAAGAACCCCGGTGACCAGAGAAGCGAGAAATGCAAAACCGAGCACGGCCAGGGAAGGGCTGGCGCTGATGGGGAGATACTTGGCGTCGTGAAACGCGAGCGCCAGTATGGTGCGGCTGCCCGCGTAAGCCACGGCCAGGCCGGCCGCGCCGCCCAGTGTGGCCAACAGCACGCTCTCGGTGAGGATCTGGCGCAGGATGCGCCCGCGTCCTGCGCCCAACGCGGTGCGCAGCGCAACGTCGGCGCGGCGCGCCGTAGCTCGCGCCAGCAGCAGATTGGCGATATTGGCGCAGGCGATGAACAGCACCACCGAGGAGAGAATCATCAGCAGCTTGAGGCCTTGCCCGGTCTCCTGCTGCAGATTTTGAATCCCCCCTCCGGCGGGTGTAAGGACGACGTGCTGTTTGGGAATGAGAACCGATCCGCCATTAAGCGTCATTCGCGGGTCAGATCGAATCCACTGCCGTAGAGACTCGGAGATCTTGGTCTGCAGCGCAAGCACGTTCGTTCCGGGGCGCACCCGGCCCAGCAGATAAAGCCAATGCGAGGCGGGATGATGAAGGATGGAGCTGGCACCGCGCAGATAGGGCTCGGTATTGAGAGGTAGCCAGAATTCAGGCGGAGAATCCGTCTCGCGGTCGCCGAAAAAGCCAGGCGGGGCGATGCCGATTACGGTGTACGGACGGGCCTCGATGTAGAGAACCGATCCAAGGATCGAGGGATCGGAGGCGAAGTCGCCCTGCCATGCCTGATAGCTGAGCACCACGGCGGGCGCAGCCGACGGCATATCGTCGGAGTCCTGAAAGAGCCGCCCCACGTAGGCATTCAGGCCGAGAGTGGTGAAGTAATTGCCGGAGACCAGCTCGCCATGCGTCGACTTAGCAGGCTCCTGGCCGCGTCGCATGCTCCATGACCATATCCCCGCCTGCGCCGCCGCCAGTTGTTCAAACTCGGGAGTCTGCTTTTTCAGATATTGATAAAGATCGAAGGAAAAAATCGTGAAGTCGCCACTATCGCTCGCGCCACCAGGGAAACCGCCTTCCACGCAGCAATCGTCGTTGTTGCCAATCCGGAAGAGCTGCGCCGGATCGGCCACCGGCAGTGAACGCAGCAGCACGGCGTGCACCAGCGTGAAGATCGCAGTATTGGCGCCGATGCCCAACGCCAGCGTGATGATGGCTGTGAGAGTGAATCCCGGCGACTTGCGCAACTGCCTCAGTGCATATTTCAAGTCAGCCAGCATCGCGGTCCTCCTTTTTTAAATTGCATTCACTGTTGCTCGCCCGCCCGATGACTCGCTGCACGGGCCTGGCGGGAGTTCGTGCCGGCTGCCCTTTGCGCAGAAAGAAGCGACATCGTGAGAGCCGCTCTGTCCGGCGGCAACGCGGTCACATAAGGAACGCGCGCATTGCGTGGCCCATCCGAATAGAGCTGTCCGGCCTTAGCCTTTTCCGCGCCGGGGCCTTGCTGTCGAACGGATCGAGCTCTGGCCGTTTCCTGCGACTGTCGCCGAGGAGATGGCCGGACGGCATGAGCTCATGCCTCCGCTTCTTGTTCGAGCTTCTTCTGCTCCTGCTCGCTGACCACCTTTCCGTCAAACAGGTGCACCTCGCGCTGCGCGTGCCGCGCGAAGCGCGCATCGTGCGTCACCATGCAGATGGTCGATCCCTCGCGGTGCAGGTCCGCGAGCAGGTGCATTACGGCCTCGCCGTTCTTCGAGTCGAGGTTGCCGGTAGGCTCATCGGCCAGCAGAATCGAAGGCGACCCCGCCAGCGCGCGCGCCACGGCTACGCGCTGTTGCTGGCCGCCGGAGAGCTGAGCGGGATAGTGCCGCATCCGGTGCGCCATGTTCACGCGCTCCAGCGCCTCCTTCACGCGCCGCTTGCGCTCCCCCGAAGGCATGCCCGCGCGATAGGTCAAGGGCAGCTCCACATTTTCTTCCACCGTGAGATCGCCAATCAGGTTGAAGCTCTGAAAGATGAAGCCGATCTCCTGGTTGCGGATGCGCGACCGCTCACCGAAGCTCAGGTTTTCTACCGGATTGCCGTTGAGCATGTAGCGGCCTCCCGTGGGTGTATCCAACAGGCCGAGTATCGACAGCAACGTAGACTTGCCGCATCCCGACGGTCCCGACATCGCCAGATATTCGCCGCGCGAGATCGTGAGGTGAATGCCGGAGAGCGCATGCGTCTCCACTTCGTCCGTGTAGAAGACCTTGGTCAGATCTTCAATTTCAATCAACGTGCCATTTGTTGCCATTCCATCCCCCTTCTCAGTTCCGGAGCCGCCTCTAGTCCCTAGCTTTTTAACCCTAGCCACTAAACCCTGATCCCGTTCTCATTCGAGCCGAATACGGTCCACGCCATCCCAGCGCGACATGTCGGAGAGAATCACCGTGTCTCCCTCGGCCAGTCCCTGAAGCACTTGAATATCGTTCACCGAAGCGCGGCCAACCTTGACCGGCACCCGGGTCGCGCCCTTGCCGTCGGGATCGACCTTGAACAGGCTCAGCGTTGAATCCTCATTGCCCAGCGCCGGCCGTCCTACATAGAGCACGTTGGTCATGCGCTCCAGGTCAATCGTGCCATCCACGCTCAATTGCGGAACCGCTCCCGGCGGCAGCGGCCCATCCAGCATTACGTCAACGGTCCGGGTTCCGTTCACGACCGCCGGATCGATGCGGGTCACGTGCCCGGGTATCGAGCCATTGTGCGTGTCGATCGAGGCCGGTTGGCCGATCTGGATATCTCTCGCCTGCGTTTCGGCAATCTGCAGCGCCGCCTTCAGCTTGTCGCGCTGAATCACCTCGGCCACTGAGGTTCCCGCAGTCACATGCTCGCCCACCTGCACGGGCGTAGCCAGCGGCGCCAACGTGCCGGTGATGGTCGACCTCACCTGCAACGCCTGCGCCTGCTTTTGATAGAGATCGAGCAGCGCCTGCGCCTGGTCGATCTTCGTCTTCTGCGAAGCAAGCTGGACCTGGACGGCCTTCTGATTCACATCGAGCTGCTCCTGGCTGAGCTGGTGCTGCGTGGTCAACTGGTCGGCCGTGCCCTTCGATTTCTGATAGGCAAGGCCGGAGATCACGCCCAGGTCGAAGAGCGCCTTGTCTGTCTGCGCCTGCAATGCATCCTGCGTATAGTCGGCGTTTACCTGCGCAGCCGCGGTCTTCTTGTCCATCAATGTGCTTTGCAGGGTCGCCTGCAGGCTCTTGTAATCGGCCTGCGCGGCTTTCAATGCCAGTTGCGCATTGAGCACTTCCTGATCAAGCTGCGGATCAGCCATATCCAGAATCACGGTGTTCGGCGTGACCTGCGCGCCGGGAAGAACACGAATCCGCACCACCGTGGCATCGGTCTGGGCGGGAATCAGTTCGATCGAATCCTCCCGGGGCACCAGGCTGCCCGTAGACGAGCGCACCTGGCGGATGAGCGGTCCGCGTTTGACCGTGTCGGTCCAGATGGTCGAGCGGTCCACCGTCGGCGCGGCGGGCTTCAGCCGCGACACGGCAAATGCAACTGCCGAGAGTCCCACAATGCCGAGAGCGGTCCATGCCGCCAGCTTGCGCTTTCTCTTTTGCTTGATGTCCGGGCGCGCGATATCCATGGTGCTCTGCCTCTTGCATCTCGGTTGCCACAGTATGCGTCTCGTATGGCGATGAAAATGAGAGACTTCGCCATGAACCCAAATCGTCTCCGAAGGTCCGAGTGACCGATTCCGCCGCCGCACTGTCCGATTTCGAACAGCCGCCCTGCGCACGGTAGCGTAGTTCGGCATCCGCCGCGGCCGGGAGATGTAAACCATGACCAGGCTCAGGCGGACGGGTCTATGTAGTATTCATTATAGAGTCCTCGCCCGGAGCGGGGATCCCAGTCAAGGGGAGGGGCCATGAGAGAAGCAAACCGCTATTGCACATTCTGGATGGCAGTCATTTTGGTTTTGGCGTTGGCGCTGTGGGGGCCGGGGCTCGCCATGCAGTTGCATGCTCAGGGCGCAGAGCAGAATTGGGAGAAGGCCGCAGGAGGCAAGCAATCGTTTGATGTGGCGAGCGTACGGGAAGACAATGCCGGCGGGCAATCGTACAGCAACTTCAATCTCGACAATGGCAACGCTTATTCGGTGATAGGGAAGGGCGAGCGCGTGGCTCCCGGAGGCGACTTGTTCTCCGCCAAAAACCAGACGCTGCTGCGCTACATCATCTTCGCCTACAAGCTGGGCGGGACCCAGGAACTCGCGCTGCGCTTCGAGTTTTACTCCGGGCTGAGGCTGCATGTGCCGGATTGGGTGAAGAACGATCACTACGACATTGAGGCGCGGGCATCGGCTCCGGTCACGAAAGACCAGATGCGCCTGATGATGCAGTCGCTGCTGGCCGACCGCTTCAAATTGACGGTGCACTGGGAGATGCGCGAGGCGCCCGTTTTTACCCTGGTGCTGGATAAGCCTGCAAAGCTCGGACCCGAGATCGAGCCGCATCCGCCGGGAGACGATTGCGCGCAGGCGGAGCTGCCAGCCCAAGTGAACAATCTCACGCTGTCGGCGGTGTCGCTTTCTGCCTTGCCGATTCCCTGCGGCATGATTGCGCATCTGCCCCCGAGCGCGCCGGGGAACCATCGATTCGGGGGGCGCAACGTCACGCTCGCCATGCTGGCATCTTCGCTGCCGACGCAGACCGGACTGGTGACTGTGCCGCGGCCGGTGATCGACAGAACCGGACTCGCCGGCGGATACGACTTTTCGCTTGAGTGGACGCCGGAGGACACCAGCGAGGTGGATAACCGCGAGTCGGGCGGCACGTTCCGCGATGCCTTGAAGGAGCTGCTCGGCCTCAAGCTCAAACCGGATAAAGGCCCGGTGCCGGTGCTGGTGATCGACCACGTTGAACAGCCTTCGCCAAATTAGCGCCTCACGGTGGCTGCAAGTTCTGTAGCGGGGAGCGGGCATGGGGAATGGCGTTCCCCAAAACGCACCACGAAGCCCGGATGGCGGAGTGTGCCGGTGACGGGGAAAAATTCCGGGAACAATGCGAGGCATGAAGGCGTCTAATCCAATAAGCCGGCCATCATGTCACTTGCCAAAACTTCACGAGATCGTGAGAAACGTGTTGAACCGTCCTGGCTATGTAGTATGCTTTATACGAACCGGCGAGGCCAGCAAGGATGAATGGATTTTCATTCTACGGAGGCTTCGGAAAGGCTTCATCTTTGGCGGCCGCAGGGCAAATTTCACGGAACGCGCGAACAAACCGGAACGTAGGTCGTCTTATAGTTGTATTCTTCTCAGGTTTTGAACAGGTGAATCGCGCTTTGCGCCTGCGCCGGCGTTTGCCGATAGTGGGAGGGATGATTTCATGAAGAGGGAAGTGGTTGCCGGCAGGCGTGCGCTTTGCCGCAGAGCGTTGCTTGCTCTCGCCGCAATGATTGCCGGATCCGGCGCAGCGTTCTTCGCCGCGCAGCACGTGAGCGCGCAGGCCGCGGCCGCCGCACAAGCGCCTGCGTCCGCTCCGGCCGCGGCATCGACCCCGCAGCCTGCATCAGCAGCAGCCGTACAGCAAGATTCACCGGCTTCGCCCCCGTCTTCACTGGATGACATCTCCGGTGCCTGGCAGGCCACGGTCAATTTTCCCGGTGCGCCGCATGGCGTACGCATGGTCGTCAAGATCGCCAAGTCCGGTACCAGTTACTCAGCCGCTTTGTTTAACGCCGATCAGGGAAGTCCGCCGCTCAATTTCACCTCGGTCACCAAGCAGGGTCCGGACGTGAAAATCTCCGGTTCGGTGTTTACCATCGAAGGCAAGCTGAGCGCCGACGGCAAGACGATTGAGGGAAGCCTGACCGGCGGGCCCAATCCCATCCCTGCCAGCTTCGTGCGCGCCACGCCCGACACGGCGTGGGCTATTCCCGAAGCCATCAAGGCCATGGCTGCCGATGCCGATCCGAGCCTCGACGTGGCGACGATCAAACCCAGCGATCCGAACCGCCGCGGCAAAGGATTCGGTTTTCAGGGCACGCATTTCAGGACCTTCAACATGAATTTGAACGACCTGATTGGAATTGCTTATGGGGTGCACTCAAAGCAGATCGTCGGCGCGCCCGATTGGTTCGGAACCGATCTCTACGATATTGATGGCGTGCCCGACACGCCGGGGCGCCCGAACTTGAAACAGATGGGCATCCTGTTGCAGAAATTGCTGGCCGACCGCTGCGGCCTCAAGCTCCATCACGAAACCAAGGAACTGTTCGTGTATGCGATTACCGTCGCCGGCGGCGGCCCGAAGATGACTATCACCAAGGCTGCCGTCAACGATCAGCAGGGATTCGGCTTCAGGGGGCTCGGCGACTTGAGTGTGTTCAACATGGACATGAAAGACTTCGCTATGGGGATGCAGTCGGCTGTGATGGACAAGCCGGTGGTGGATCAGACCGGCCTCAAGGACCGGTACGATTTCAAGTTGAAGTGGACGCCCGACGATTCGCAGTTCGCGCAGTTCCGCACCGCGGTGCCGGTGACTCCGCCGAAGGCCGACGATCCCAACGCCCCGCCGAGCCTTTACACCGCCGTCCAGGAGCAGCTTGGATTGAAGATCGAAGCCACCAAGGCTCCCGACGACGTGCTCGTGATCGATCACGTGGAGAAACCTTCCGCCAATTGAGGCGCGGAGAATAGCACGCCGGTGCGCTCGGAAGGGAAAACCTCGCGGCGCCGGATTGACCGTCAACGGGAGCGCACGAATGTCCCCCAAGGGTGTTTTCCAATTCGCGCTCCTCTGCGCTCTCGTTTGGCTGTGCGCTCTTACCGGCGCGGCGGCGCGCGAATTTCGCGGCGAGGTGACGTTTGGCGGACTGCAAGTGCCGGGCGCGACGATCATTGCGACGCAAGGAACGAAAAAGCTCACCGCAGTCTCCGATCAAGACGGCCTCTATCACTTCGACGATCTTGCCGACGGCACGTGGACGATCGAAGTGGAGATGCTGTGTTTCCAGCCCATCCACGCGCAGATCACGATCGCCGCGGACACGCAGCCAGGCAAATGGGAGCTGACGTTGCTGCCCACCGATCAGCTCCTGGCGCGCACCAAAGTCGTGCAGAATCCCATCCTTCCCCAGCCTGTTCTGATCGCACCGGTCCCCGGCAAGGTCCCCCATGCATCGGCAGCGGGCAACGCGCCGGCTGAGATGCCCAAGGCCCCCGAGAGCTCCAACGATCAGGCCGCGGATGGTTATCTCGTCAACGGGAGCGTGAATAACGCGGCCACCTCGCGTTATGCAACCAATCCCGCTTTTGGCAACACGCGCTCCGGCGGGCGCGCCCTTTATAACGGCGGCTTCGCGATGATCCTCGATAACTCAGCCTCCGATGCGCGCCCCTACTCCATCAGCGGCCTCGAAGCGCAGAAGAGCACCTACGATCTGATCACCTACAATGCCTACGTCGGCGGCCCCATCAAGATTCCGCATCTGCTGCCGCGCGGGCCCGACTTCTTTGTCAATTACACCTGGACGCGCGACAACAACGCCCAGGTTATTCCGGGCCTGGTCCCGACACTCGCCGAGCGGTCAGGCAATCTGGCCGGCCTGGTCAACGCGCAGGGTCAGCCCGTGGCTATCTACAATCCTGCGACCGGTCAGCCCTATCTCAACAACCAGGTTCCGGTCAGCGCACAGGCCGCGGCGCTGCTGGCGCTCTATCCTTTACCCAATCCCGGCATCTCGAGCGCATCGGGCTACAACTATCAGGCTCCCGTGCTCAACAGCGTGCACCAGGACGCACTGCAATCGCGGCTCAACAAGCAGGTTGGCCGCAGAGATCAGCTCTATGGAGGCTTGAACTTCCAGAGCACGCGCGCGGCCAACGTGAGCCTCTTCGACTTTGTCGACGCGACGGGAACGCTGGGCATGAACGCGAACATTCACTGGACGCACCGCGTCAGCCCGCATCTCTTCGTGTTCACTGCCTATACCTTCAGCCGTCTTCGAACTGAAGTCACACCGAACTTCGCCAATCGCGTCAATATCTCCGGCCCCAACGAGGCCAACATCAGCGGCAACGACCAGGATGCCGCGGACTGGGGCCCTCCGGCGCTCGAGTTCTCGAGCGGCATTGCTTCGCTGACAGACGGGAACAGCAAGTTCAATCGCAGCGAAACGAACGGCGTGTCGGCCTCCGTAGGGATCTATCGCGGTCGCCACAACATCAGCGCGGGCGGCGATTTCCGCAAGCAGGAATACAACGATAACTTCCAGCAGAATCCGCGCGGCTCATTCAGTTTTACGGGCGCGGCCACTGCAAATGCCGCGGAAAGCACCACCACCGGCAACGCTTTCGCCGATTTTCTTATCGGCATCCCGGATACCAGCACTATCGCCTTCGGCAATGCGGATAAATATCTTCGCGAGCCGGTGTATGATGCATTCTTGAATGACGACTGGCGCATCCTCCCCGTGCTCACCATCAACGCCGGCATGCGCTGGGAATACAGTGCGCCTATCAGCGAACTGCACGGGCGTCTCGCGAACCTCGATCTCAACTCCGGCTTTACGGCAGCCGCTCCGGTGTCGGGCGCCGATCCGGTCGGCTCCGTCACCGGAGCGCACTATCCCGCCTCGCTCATGCGTCCGGACCGGCTCGGCTTGGAGCCGCGCGTCGGCATCTCCTGGCGTCCCATCCCCGCTTCCACGATCGTGGTCCGCGCCGGCTACGGGATCAGCCGCGATACATCGGTCTATCAGAGCATCGTGCTTCAGCTCGCGCAGCAGGCGCCCTTCTCAAAGAGCTTGAGCGTCGAAAACAGCGCGTCGTGCCCGCTTACACTCGCCAACGGATTCAACAATTGCGGTTCGGGAACCGCCGACACCTTCGCCATCGATCCCAACTACCGCATCGGCTCCGTGCAGACCTGGCAGTTGGCCGTGCAGCGCGATCTGCCTTTCGCCATGCAGATGGTCGCCACCTACTTCGGCGTGAAGGGCACGCATGGCGCGCAGCAATTTTTGCCCAACACCAATCCAATCGGCGCCGCCAATCTCTGCCCAACCTGTCCTGCGGGATTTCTCTATCAGACGTCCGGTGGCAACTCCACCCGCCAGGCCGGAGAGATCCAACTTCGGCGCAGGCTCAAGAGCGGATTCACCGCCTCGCTCGAATACACCTATTCGAAATCCATTGACGATGACGCCATGCTGGGCGGCCAGGGCTATGTAACTTCGGGCGCGCAGAGCCAGAACGCCGCCAGCGGAAACACCGCAACGGTTGGCACATCGGTCGGCGCATCGCCCACCGCATCGGTCGCGCAAAACTGGCGCGATCTTCGTGCCGAGCGTGCGCTCTCCACATTCGATCAGCGCCACCTGCTCAATGTCACCGCGCAATACACCAGCGGCGAAGGCCTCGGCGGAGGAACGTTGATGAGCGGCTGGCGCGGCCGCCTGCTCAAGGAGTGGACGCTGCTCGGCACCCTGTCAGCGGCCAGCGGCCTGCCGGAGACGCCCATCTATCCCGTCGCTGTTCCCGGCACCGGCGAGACGGCCGTCATCCGCCCCAGCCTCAGCGGCACTTCCGTTTACACATCCGCCACCGGAACGCATCTCAATTCGTTCGCTTATGAGGAGCCCGCGCCGGGCCAATGGGGAACCGCCGGCCGCAATTCGATCACCGGACCCGATCACTTCAGCCTCAACAGTTCGCTCGCGCGCACCTTTCGTCCGCATGGAAAGACCTATCTCGATCTGACGGTGAATGCAACCAATCTGCTCAACCATCCGGACTTTACCAGTTGGGACGCTATCTGGAATGATGCGAGCCTGAGCAACGCGCGGCAGTTCGGCCGCCCCCTTAGCGCCAACTCCATGCGCATGCTGCAAACCACCCTCAGGCTGAGGTTCTAGCCATGCGACGCCTCCTCGTCCTCCTCCTTCTTGATCTCGCCGCTCTTCCTATTTCCACTCTCGCCCGTGCCCAGCAGATCGGCCAAAACAGAGCGGCGGACGCGCCACAGGTTACCTTCTCTGTGCAGTCGCAGCTCGTAGTGGAAGCCGTGACTGTGAAAGACAAGCAGGGAAAATTTGTGCCCGGCCTGACGGCGAAAGACTTCACCCTCACGGAAGACGGCGCACCGCAGACCGTCCGCTTTTGCGAGCACGAGGACCTCACCACCAAGGCCACGCCGTTGCCCGCTTCCACGCGTTCCACTGAGGACATCAAGATCTATAACCGTCTCGCGCGCTCGCAGATTGCTCCCGAAGGCGTGAACAACGAGCGTTACAGAAACCGCCGGCTGCTCGCGCTCTACTTTGATATGGCGGCCATGCCTCCGGACGATCAGATGCGCGCGATCAGCGCTGCCGAGCAGTTCATCCGCACGCAAATGACAGCGGTCGATCTCGTCGCCATCCTTCGCTATGAAGGGTCAGCGGTCGACGTGCTCCAGGACTTTACCGCGGACCGCAACCGGCTGCTAAGCATTCTTGAAACCATGGTGGTGGGCGAGGGCCAGGGGCTTGACGAGAGCGTCGATGACACGAGCAGCTCCGACACCGGGGCGGCCTTTGGCCAGGACGATAGCGAGTTCAACGTTTTCAACACCGATCGCCAGCTCTCCGCGCTGCAAACGGCTGCGCACATGCTCGGCCAAGTGAACGAAAAGAAATCGCTCATCTACTTTGCCGGAGGCCTACGGCTGAACGGCGTTGACAATCAGGCCCAGCTCCACGCCACCGTCGATGAGGCCATCCGCGCCGGGGTTACTTTCTGGACCGTCGACGCGCGCGGCCTTGTGGCCCAGGCTCCTCTCGGCGACGCGACGCATGGCTCGCAGGGCGGCTCCACTATGTATACCGGCGGCTCGGCCGCTGCCGTCAGCAGCAACTTTCAGCAATCGCAGGATACGCTCTTCGCCCTTGCCAGCGACACCGGAGGCAAGGCGTTGCTCGACAACAACGATCTCAACCAGGGCATCGTCCAGGCGCAGCGCGCCGTCTCGGATTACTACGTTCTCGGCTACTATGCGACGAATACCGCGAAGAATGGCCGGTTCCGGCGCATCAAAATCTCCATTGCCGGCAACCCCGAAGCCGATCTCAACTATCGCCAGGGCTACTATGCGGACAAGGAATTCAACAAATTCACCGCGGTTGACAAGGAACGCCAGCTTGAAGATGCGCTGCTGCTCGAAGATCCCATCACCGATCTCACCATCGCCATGGAGGTTGACTATTTCCAGCTCAATCGCGCCGAGTATTTTGTTCCCATCATCGTGAAGATCCCGGGGCGCGAACTGGCCCTTGCCAAGCGCGGCGGCTACGAGCACACGCTCGTCGACTTCGTGGGCGAGATCAAGGACATGGTCGGCGGCACCACGGTCTCGAACGTGCGCGACAACGTCAACATCAAGCTCTCCGACGCAACGGCGGCCGAACTCGCCAAGCGTCCCATCGAATACGACACCGGTTTCACCCTGCTGCCGGGCAAGTACATGATCAAATTTCTCGCGCGCGATGATGAAACGGGCAGGATGGGCACCTATCAAACCACGTTCGTCATTCCGAACCTCAACAAGGAAGAGAAGCGCATTCCCATCAGCGCCGTCGTGCTTGGCAGCCAGCGCGTCGAACTCAACCAGGCGCTCTATGATGCAGCCAAGTCCAAGGACCGCATCAAAGACGATGCCGTCAATCCTCTCGTGCAGGATGGAAAAAAGCTCATTCCCAGCGTGACACGCGTCTTCAGCACCGGGCGCCAGATCTACGTCTATTTGCAGGCGTACAAGCAGACGCCCTCCACCGGCAATCCGCCGCTGTTTGCATTTGTCACGCTCTATAAAGCCGGCGCGAAGGTCTTTGAAACCGCGCCCACGGCGATTGCGCCTTCTACCGCCAGCCGCCTCGGAACCATGCCCCTCACTTTCAGCCTCGGCGTGAACGGCCTCGCGCCCGGCGAGTACGAGTGCCAGGTCACGGTCATCGATCCCTCCACGCAGAAGGCCAGCTTCTGGCGCGCGCCCATCGTATTGGTGCAGTAGGACGGGTCATCGTCATGCGCCTCTGTCCGCTTGCTATAATTCACTCGCTGAATTGAATCGGACATCATGTATCGATCTATCTGCGCCATCGCGGTCTTGCTGCAGGCTTCTCTGTTGGGCGTTGCGGGGCACGCGCAGTTTGCGCAGGCCGTCGATCCCTTTCTGGGCGCCTCAGGCGGCGGCAACGTCTTTCCCGGCCCCACGGTTCCTTTCGGCATGATCAAGCCAGGTCCTGATATGGCGGCCGCCGATGGACGCGATCCCAATGCAGGTTGGGATAGTGGCAGCGACATTCGCGGTTTTAGCCAGACGCACGTCAGCGGCACCGGCGGCGGCGCAAGGTACGGCAACATTCTTGTCATGCCCACAACCGGCGCGATTACGCCTCTTGAGGCGCAGTCTCTTCGCGCTGACGAGCATGCCTCAGCCGGGTTCTACTCCGTCACTCTCGCGCGCTATGACACCGGCGTAGAGATTACGGCCGCTCAACACGCCGCCATTTATCGCCTTCGCTATCCGAGCGGCGCTCCGGCCAATCTGCTCTTCGACGTGACGCATTGTCTCCGCTCCGGCGCAAGACAGGGAGAATCCCAAACGCTGCTCGATGGTGAAGTGCAGGTGCTCTCTCCCACAGAGATCTCCGGTTCCACCAGCGTGCTTGGCGGATGGAACAAACAGCCGGTTCCCTACACGGTCTATTTCTATGCCGTCACCGATACGCCTGCAATCTCTACAGGCGTCTGGCTGAATGGCCGGCTGCAGGAGGGCGGCAAGTACGCGCGTGCCGATGCCGCCTCAAACGCCGGCGGATGGCTTTCATTCGGCCCGGGCACGAGCCGCACCGTGCTGATGAAGATCGGCATCTCGTTCGTCAGCATCGAGCGCGCCCGCAAGAATCTGCTCGCGGAGATTCCAGGCTTTGATTTCGAGGCCGTTCACTCCTCCACTCTCGCCGCATGGAACGCGGCGCTCGGCCGCATCGAGCTGAAAGGCGAAACACCGGAGCAGGCGCAGCTTCTCTACACCGCGCTCTATCACGCCATGCTCATGCCTTCCGACCGCACCGGCGAGAATCCCCTCTGGACTTCCACCGAACCGTACTACGACGACTACTACGCCATCTGGGACATCTTTCGCACCTCCGGCCCTCTGCTTACGCTTATTGCGCCGGAGCGTGAAACCGCGATCGTCCGCGCCCTGGTCGATCTCTACCGCCATGAGGGCTGGCTCCCCGACGCGCGCAGCGGCAACTACAACGGCCGCACGCAGGGCGGCAGCAACGCCGAGTTTCTTCTTACCGATGCCTTTGTCAAAGGCCTGAAAGGCATCGATTGGCACATCGCCCTCGCCGCTGAGATCCACGACGCCGAAGTTGCGCCGGCGGACTATTTCAAAGAAGGCCGCGGCGGCCTCGCCGACTGGCATAAGCTCGGCTACGTCTCCATCGAAGGCTCTGACCGTACTGCCTCCGTTGACATGGAATACGCTGCCGACGATTTCGAGATCGCGCTGCTCGCCAAAGGCCTGGGCGATGCAGCCGGATATCAAAAATATCTCGCGCGCTCAGCGAATTGGAAAAAGTTGTGGGACGCGAGTTTTACCGACGATGGATTCACGGGCTTCATTCGCCCCCGCCATCGCGATGGAAGCTGGCTGGCTCCCTTCACGGCCATGGATCACTGCACCTGGGGCGGCACCACCTTTTACGAAGGCAATTCCTGGACTTACTCCTTCTTCGTTCCGCAGGACACCGCCGCGCTTATCCGGACCATGGGCGGCGCCGATACCTTCGTGCGCAGGCTCGATGCCTTCTTTGCCGTGCCCGGCCGATACGATGTCGGCAACGAGCCCGGCTTCCTGGCGCCTTATCTCTACATCTGGGCGGGCCGGCCCGACAAGACAGACGAGCACGTCCGCGCCATTATCGCGAAGAGCTATCAGGCAGGCATGAGCGGCCTGCCCGGCAACGACGATTCCGGCGCCATGTCTTCCTGGTATGCCTTCGGTCAGATCGGCATCTTTCCCAATGCCGGGCAGGATGTTTACCTGATCGGCAGCCCTGCTTATCCGCAAACTACCCTGCACCTCGCCGGCGGCAGGAATTTCGTCATCGAGGCCCGGAACCTTGCGCCCGAAAACGTCTATGTAACCGCTGCCGCACTCAACGGCCACCCCATCGACCGCGCCTGGTTGCGCCATGCCGAAATTGTTGCGGGGGGGCGCCTCGTGCTGACCATGAGCAGCACTCCCAGCCAGTGGGCTACGCTCAACCTGCCGCCCTCTGCCTCCGGATTATCCCGCTAAGTGCGAGACCGGTCCCTCAAAGGTGGATCATCGATTCCACAATGAAAATTTCCGGCTCCCGGGCAGACTCAGAGCCGTTAGAATTTGAACGAACTCGAAAGGATCACTGGGATCATGAAGAAACAGGCTTGGGTTCTCGCGGTGTTGGTCTCGTCGTTGTGCGGCGCTGGATGGGCGCAAAGGGCCGAGCAACCGGATTCGGTGACGAAAACCATGCCGGAGCCGGCGCAACATGTCATCGAACGGCTCGGGGAGCTGAACCGGCTACCGGCCGGCACCTGGCGCGTGCATGCCGGCGATCTGCCCCACGGCGAAAGCCCCGCTCTCGATGATTCGTCCTGGCCGGTCGCGACGCGTGGCAGCGAGTATCCGAATGGAGCGGTATGGTTTCGACACAGTTTTGAGGTTCCCAAGTTGCTCCACGGCTACGACCTGAACGGCTCGAAGATATGGTTTACCTTTGAGGCGCGCAACACCGGCCGCGATGCGGTCAACGAGATTGTGTATCTCGACGGCCGCCGCGTGGCCATGGGCGAGGATCTTGAAAAGATTGAGTTGTTCAATGACGCGAAGCCCGGAGACCGGATCCTCATCGCCGTCAAGCTTCTGCCCACGGCGGGCAGCATGCGGTTTCAAGGCGCGATGGAGAGCATCGACTTCGCGGCCAATCGGCCGAACCCGATGGATCTGCACGATGAATTTCTATCGGCCGCGTACCTTGTGCCGAGCTTTTCCAAGAATGCCTCCGCCGATGAGTCGACGCTGGTGCAGGCAATCGAACAGGTGGATCTGAAGGCGCTCGATGCCGCGAATCAAGGTCAGTTCGATGCCTCGCTCAAACAATCCGAGTCAACTCTTGCGGCCCTGAAACCGCTCCTTGAGCAGGCCACCCTGCACCTCACCGGCAATGCGCACATCGATGCCGCGTGGCTGTGGCCCTGGACCGAAACGGTCGACGTGGTGAAGCGCACTTTTGGCACCGCGCTGCAGTTGATGAATGAGTATCCGGGCTATACCTACACGCAATCGGCCGCGGCTTACAACAACTGGATGGCCGACAAATATCCGGAGATGAATGACGCTATCAACCGGCGCATCCACGAGGGGCGTTGGGAGGTCGTCGGCGGCATGTGGGTCGAGCCGGATCTGAATATCCCCGACGGCGAATCGACGGCGCGCTCCATCCTCATCGGCAAGCGCTGGTATCAGCAGCATTATGGTGTGGATGTGAAGATCGGCTGGAATCCCGATTCCTTCGGGTACAACTGGCAGCTTCCGCAGATTTACAAGAAGTCCGGCATCGATTATTTCGTGACCCAGAAGATGAGCTGGAACGACACCAATCAGCTTCCGCTCAAGCTGTTCTGGTGGGAAGCGCCCGATGGCAGCAAAGTTCTCACGTATTTCCCGCACGGCTATGGCGACCGCAACCTGAATCCGGTGCATCTCTCCGCTGAATTGGCGCAGGCCCGCACCTTCGCTCCCGGCATGACGCAGATGATGGATCTCTACGGCGTCGGCGATCACGGCGGAGGGCCAACGCGCGACATGCTGGATCAGGGCGTCCACTGGATGCAACCCGACAAAATTGCCCCCAAGATGGAGTTTGGTACCGCGTATCCCTATCTCTCGTCGGTCGAGAAGCAGGTCGCGCCGGATTCGAAGACCTGGAATTACAAAACCATCGCGGAGGGCTATCAATATCCTGCGGCGCCGCCCGAAGGTGAAATTTCAATTCCCACGTGGGATGACGAGTTGTATCTCGAGTTCCATCGCGGCGTCTACACCACCCAGGCCAGGATGAAGCGCAATCTGCGCCAGGGGCCCGAGTGGGCGCTCAACGCGGAAAAATACGCATCGCTTGCGTGGCTGGATGGCGACGCATATCCGGGCGCTGAACTGACCGAAGCGTGGAAGAAGATCACCTTCAATGATTTTCACGATCTCGCCGCCGGCTCAGGCATCGCCGTGATCTACCGCGATGCACAGAAGGATTTCGACGACGTGCATTGGGCGACCAATGAAATCTCGCACAAGGCGCTGCACACGCTCGAATCCCGTGTGGACACCAAGGTCGCGGCGGGCGTGCCTGTTCTGGTATTCAATCCGCTGGGATGGAGCCGCTCCGGCAACTTCGAAGTCGCTGTGCAGATGCCGGGTGCAACCGACGAAGTATCGGTCCTCGACTCGCACGGTGTGGTTCTGCCGTCTGAAACGCTCTCCAAAGACGCCAAGACCAACACCTTCCATCTTCTTGTCGCGGCGCGAGAGGTTCCCTCCTTGGGGTATGAGGTGTTGCGAGCGGTTCCCGGCAAGCGCGCCTTTGCCAGCGACCTGAAGGTTGCCGGCACCACACTCGAAAACGCGAATCTGCGCGTGGCCGTCGATCCCAAAACCGGATGCATCACCAGCCTCTACGACAAGAAAGCGGGATTCGAAACGCTGGCAGCCGGCTCCTGCGGCAATGAGTTGCAGGCCTTCAAAGATACGCCGGCCCGCTACGATGCCTGGAACATCGATCCCGGCACGCTCGATCAGCCGCCCGCGCGTCTCACGCAGGCTGACTCGGTGCAGGTTGTCGAGAGCGGCCCCATGCGCGCCCGGATCCGCGTAACCCGCACCTGGCAAAATTCGAAGTTCGTGCAGGAGATCGTTCTGGGCGCGGGCAGCGATGAGGCTGAAGTTGTCAACGATATCGACTGGCACGAGACGCATGTGCTGCTCAAGTCGGCCTTCGCGCTCTCCGCCACGGCTCCGTTCGCTACCTACGAAATTCCTTACGGCTCCATTGAGCGCCCGACCACGCGGAACAACAGTTTTGAGAAGGCGCGCTTTGAGGTGCCGGCGCAGAACTGGGCCGATCTCGGCGATGGGCAGCACGGCTTCAGCCTGATCAATGATTCGAAGTTCGGTTACGACGCCGTCGGCAACTTGCTGCGCCTTACCCTGCTGCGCTCGCCTACGTCTCCCGATCCCGACGCCGATCGCGGCCATCAGCATTTCAGCTATGCCCTCTACCCGCACGCGGGCGATTGGAAACAGGCGATGACCGTCCGGCACGGCTATGAGTTCAACTACAAACTCACCGCGATGCAGGTCGAAGCGCATGCAGGATCCTTGCCGGCCGAGCACTCCTTCGCCGCCGTTACTCCCGGCGACGTGGTGATAACCGCGATGAAGAAGGCGGAAGATAGCGACGCGCTCATCTTCCACATGTACGAGTGGGCGGGCAAAAGCGCGGATGTCGAGCTAACGGCGCCCTCCGGCGTCACGGGTGCACAAGAAACCAACCTGCTGGAGCAGCCTGAGGGAGGGTCTCTTGCCGTCAATGCCGGCCGGATCGCTATTCCGATCCATCCCTATGAGATCCTCGCCGTGCGGGTCGATTACAGCAAGCCGGCGCAATGATGCCGGCGCGGGCTGGGGGATGAATCGTGCCGCGAATTCGATCCCCTTTGCAGCTTCCCGCAACCGCAAGTGATAGCATCAAAATGACTGATGCAAAACAAGAAGCTGCAAATCATCCCCCTTGGCGGCCTCGGCGAATTCGGCATGAACTGCCTTGCCGTTCGTTGGGAAGACGACATTATCGTCATTGACGCGGGGCTCATGTTTCCCGAAACAGAGCTGCTGGGCGTCGACATTGTCGTGCCGGATATCACCTACCTGATTGAAAACAAGCAGCATGTCCGGGCGATTTTGCTCACGCACGGCCATGAAGATCACATTGGCGGCCTGCCCTGGATACTCAGCGAGCTCAAGGTGCCCGTCTACGCCACGGAATTTACCCTGGCTTACGTCGAAGGCAAGCTCGAAGAGCACCAGCTGCTCGATGAGACCGAGCTCATCGAGATCGCGCCGAAGGAAAAATTCACCGTCGGCCCGTTCACCATCGAGCCCATCCGCGTTACCCACTCGCTGGTGGATTGCGTGGCTCTCGCCATCGATACGCCGGCCGGCGTCATCATCCATACCGGTGACTTCAAGATCGATCTCGCGCCGCTCGATGATCGCGCGTTCGACCTGCACACCTTCGCCGAGTACGGCAAGCGCGGCGTCCTGGCTCTGCTGCAGGATTCGACGAATGTCGAGCGCTCCGGCTACACGCCCAGCGAACGCTCCGTCATTCCGCGGCTCGACGAGGTCTTCGCGCGCACCAAAAAGAAGCTTTTCTTCAGCTGTTTTTCCTCGTCGATCTATCGCATTCGCATCGCGCTCGATCTGGCGCGTCAGCATCGCCGCAAAGTGGCTATCCTGGGTCGCTCCATGGTCGACAGCACTGAGATCGCCCAGGACCTCGGCTACATCGACATTCCTCCCGGCTTGGTCATCAATCCCGGCCAGTTGCGCGACTATCCACCGGAGCAGTTGATGATCCTCATCAGCGGCACCCAGGGCGAGCCCATGAGCGCGCTGAGCCGCGCCGCCGTGGACAACCACAAGCACGCCCGCATCGATGCCGGCGACACCATCGTTTTGAGCTCCCGAATTATTCCCGGCAACGAGAAGAATATTCATCGCGTCATCGATCACCTCAACCGCCGGGAGGCCGATGTGATCTGCGACGACGGAGCCAGCGGCCTGATCCATGTGAGCGGCCACGGCAGCCAGGACGAACTGCGCCTGCTCATCAACCTGGTGCGTCCCAAATACTTCATTCCTGTTCATGGGGACTACAGGTTCCTGCGTCGTCACGCCAGCATCGCCCTGGAGACCGGCGCCATTGAACACGCGATTGTCATTGAAGACGGCGATGTGCTCGAGCTGGACAAAGACGACGCGCGCAAGCGGGACAAGGTCACCGCCGGCCGCATCCTCATCGACTCCGGCTCCTCCATCGATGTCGTCGAAGATCTCGTCATCCGCGACCGGCGCATTCTGTCGGAAGACGGCGTGGTGCTGGTGGTGCTGGCCATCAACAAACGCACCGGCAAGGTGGAGCGGCCGCCGGAGGTCATCATGCGTGGCTTTGGCGGCGCCGACATTACCGATCAGGCCCGCGAAACGGTGCTCAAGACGCTCGACGGCCTCAGCTCCGAGCAAAAAAGCGACTACGGCATGGTGAACGAGAAAGTGCGCGTAGAGCTGAAGCGGGGCATCCAGAAGGCCACCGGCCGGCGCCCCATGATCATGCCCGTAATTCTGGAAATCTGAAGCGCGCGTGTCCTCTCCGTGCGTGTCCTCTCAAGGCCCAGGCGCGGAGGGGCGGATCAACGTGCCTGCGGGCGAGTGGGGCGAGGCTGCCCTCCGTCTCCATGCTTCGCCGCGCGGGCAACCGGCCCAATCCTTGCCAAGCCATTGGTGGATGCAGGCGGAAGCTTGATTGTTTGCAAGCGGAATGAGTTCTTTCCCGCGGGCAACATCGCCAAGGGAACCGGCGTCCGCCGGGGCCGGCCATGAAAGATCCTCGACTCCAGCCAATCGCACAGCCGGGGATCCCGAATCTCCGGCTGCCCGCGCCAGAACTCCGGCGCCAGCGCACAATGAATGTGCAGATGGCCCAGGACCAGCTCAATATCTTTGATGTCCTTGGGAAACTTCCTTCGGGCATTCCGCGCGCCCACGTTAAGGCCAATCACTTCCTGCCCATCGCACCGCGTTGTCACCAGCATGGTTCCCTCTCCGTTCAATCTAGATGCGGGACCAGACCAATTTGGGGTCCACTGCTTATTTTTCCGGGATATGCCGGCGAAAGCTGTGTCCGTACGATCACATGGGGAAGCGATCCGGCCAACAGCCTCTTCTTGGGTTGAAGCAGAAACACCTCAGCGCACCCGATTTGTCTGCATCGTGAGCCGAGGCCGGAAAATTGTCAAGGGAGGATTCGGGAAAGATCTCGGCGGCTTGCCCCTGCGGAAGGAAGATTCACGGAGAGGCAAGCCGGCGTGTGGAAGAGATAGGCTAGGCTTCAGCGCGGCGGCTGGGGGTCGGCCGGATCGGAGCGGAAGCCGGGGTGAACTTCTCGGGAGTGCTCCGGGCGATGGGCCAAACGGCCGTCGAGCGGTGCTGTTCGCGATGCGGCAGCGTCCTTTTCACAATAAATACCTCGCCCAGCGCCAGCCGGGCATTGCCTTCAAGATCCAGAAAGCCTGCCTTATTTTCCTTGCACAGTTGCTGCGCCTCAGGAGAGAGGTACGGCGCAATGATCACAGGCATTGTATCGCCCGCGTCGCGGCCCGCGCCTTTGCGTAGCTCCTCCAGCGCGGAGCGCACCTGACCCGCCTGCCCATCGGTCTGCACATCGCAAGCCAGCGTGTGACGATGACCGAACACGTCGACGTACGCCACCAAGGCCCGCTCCGGCGATTCATGCCGGATCTCCTTCACTTTGATCGTCGATACTTCGGCAAGCACCGCTTTCAATGCTGCTGCCGCACGGACTTCCAGATCCTGCCTCGCATCGCTCGTCTTCATATTCTTCAACTCCTTTGCCGCCGCCCGGCGGCCACTGTAAGAATCTTTCCCGCCCAAGAGATCGGGCCGCTTTTCAATTCGGAAGCGTCGAGCCCGCCACGGCATCTGCCGCTCGGCCCTCGCTCGGCGATGAACCACCGCTCCGCCGCGCGCGTGTATGTTGAGCCGGACCGGCCGGTCCGAGGACATAGGAGTTTTCACCTGTGGGGATCATCGCCAGGGGCATCGACGTCCGGCTGCCTTTGCCTTGAAACTGCTTTAACTCCAGCCAGTCGCACAGCCGGGGATCGTGAATTTCAGGTTGGCCTTTCCAGAAATGCGGAGTCAGCCCGCATTGAATGCGCAAATGATCCAATTGCAAATCGATCGCTTCGATCTTCCGGGGAAAGTACCGCCGCACGTTATTGACACCAACGTACAGTCCGGTCACCCGACGTCCGTTGCACTGAGATTTCACCACCATGACTTTCCTCCATAAGACGCCCAATCGATCTTCCATAACGGGCCGATAGATCATCAACAGCGACTACAGGGTTCAAGGGGCAATTCAAACAAAAAGGACGTCAAAGCAGAATTCCAGCGAAGGAACTACCACCGGCCCCACCGCGCACGGAGGGACACCTAATAACTGAATTGCTTGGTCACTTAGCCCGCAGGTAGAATTCGCCGGTCAAAACCTCCCGGAGGGGATATGCCAGCTTGGCTGCTATGCTCTTGCCACTCAAGGCTCGATTGCATTGCTATCAGCAAGTGAGATGCGCCTGCCCGATCTCAAGTTGTCCAGCGCCGATAAGTTTGCTTTTCTCTCAACCGGGCGCCTGTCAGATCGGGAATCAAAAGGAAGCCCAGGGTAGGCACCGTGCTCTCGCTCTCGCGGCTTGCCATCTTTTCCTACGTTCTGAACCCGATATTGAGCCTATTCAGGAGGCTTGTCAAGCTAACGAAAGATAAAAATCTGCACGATGGTGAATGCGTTTTAGTACTTATCCTAGGTTAATCGATTTTGCGAACATGTCACTTATTGACACACGTTTGCCATGGCGGCAGGTCAGGTTAGAGAATTGTGTAGAGCACAAATTATGCATCGAAGAGAATTCATCGGCATGGCATCTGCGGCAGCTTTGGTCTCCGGGTTGCCCTCCGCGGCTGTTTCGGCCAGTTCTTCTCCAACGCGCGTCAAGCCTATGGATATAGGCCTTCTGATCAAGCCCTATCCGAATCCGGAAGAGCGCCTGCGTCGCGTTCGCGATCTGGGTTTCTCCAATTGCTTCCTCTCGCTCGACGACTATCTCGGCCACTTCACACCTGACTTAGCCCGCCAGTTAGCTGAGTTACTGGATAAGTTCGAGCTTGTTACAACTACCGTAGAGGTGGTGGGTCCTCCGCCGCTCGTCTGGGATTTTCTGCACGGTCCATCCACGATCGGCCTTGTTCCTGCAGCCACGCGCGCCGCACGCATCGACGCTCTCCGCCAGGTCTCCGACTTTGCCAAGCTGCTCGGCGTTCAGCAGGTCCAAACCCACTGTGGTTTCATTCCTGAAGACCCGGCCAGTTCTCTCTATCCCGGCGCTGTCGAGGCCATTCGCAGCGTCGCTGAGCATTGCCATCAAAACGGGCAGTATTTCCTAATGGAGACGGGGCAAGAAACTCCTATTACCATGGCACGTATGATCCGCGACGTGGGGCAGCCGAATCTCGCGGTCGGTCTCGACACCGCCAACCTGATTCTTTATGGGAAGGCAAATCCTGTTGATGCCGTCGACATTCTCGGTCCGCACGTCCGCAGTATTCATGCCAAGGACGGCCGTTGGCCGACCGATCCTGACAAGCTCGGACAGGAAGTGCTCATCGGCACCGGGCTCGTCGACTTCCGCCAGGTGTTCACGAAGCTGCACAATCTCGGCTATGCCGGCGCGGTAACCATCGAGCGGGAGACGTCCGGCCCGCAGCAGATCGAAGACGTGCGCCAGGAAAAGATCTACCTCGAGCGCATCCTGAAGGACGTGCTGGTCTAGGAACTCGTCTGTCTGCAAGGTTGCGCGTGCGGCCTTACTGCCCGGAATGGATTTCGGTCCGCCGTCCGTTCTCTATATTGATAAAAGAACCAAACGAATTGATCGGCTGAAAAGAAAGGGCTCTTATGAAACGCCGGGAGTTTTTGCATGCCGCAAGCGGAGCAGCGTCCGGGCTGCTGATTCTGAAACCGGTCGTCGCCTTCGGCTACGGCGCCAACTCCGCCATTCGTCACGGGCTTCTGGGCTGCGGCAACCGCGGCACCCATGTGGCTACGTCGTTCTCGCAAAACACCGCGGCGCAGGTGGTCGCGCTCGCCGATATCTTCCCCGATCAACTCGAAGCCGGCCGGGCTCATTTCAATACCCTCAATGCCAGTCTCGGCCGTCCGGCCATTGACAAGAGCCTGCTCTTCCACGGGCCCCACGCCTATGAACAGCTCGCCGGCTCATCGGATGTAGACCTGATCCAGATCTCCACGCCGCCCTTCTTTCACGTGCAGCATCTCGAGGCTGCTGTCGCCGCGGGCAAGCATGTGTATTGCGAAAAGCCGATCGGCATCGATATCGCGCAAGCGCGTCACGCGCTCGCAATCGCGAACCGCGTCCGGCCCACGCAGAGTGTCGACGTCGGCTTTCAATGCCGCAGCGCCCCGCCCGTCGCCGCGATCGCGGAAAAAATCCACGCCGGTGCGCTCGGCAAAATCGGTGCCGTCAGCGCCTACTACTTCGCTCCTGCTTCGGTCGAGAAGCCATCCACCGGTCCTTCGGCTGACGAGCGCCGCCTGCGCAACTGGCTCTGGGACCGCGCGCTCTCCGGCGACATCCTCGTCGAACAGAACATCCACATCATCGACCTCTGCAACTGGCTGCTCGGCGCGCACCCGTTGAAGGCCTCAGCCACCGGCGGCCGCAACATACTCACCCATTTCGGCGACTGTTGGGATAACTATCAGGTGGACTTCACCTATCCCAACGACGTCCACGTCTCATTCTCCTCCACGCAATTCGGCAATTATGGGTTCTTCGAGGCCGGCCTGCGTCTCTTCGGAGCCGACGGCGCCGCGAACGTGCCGTATTCCGGCCCGGTGCGGATCGTCGGCTCAGAGGCGTGGGCGTGGAGTGACTCCACGAGTACGCCGGCGGCTCAAGGTAAATTTGCCGCCAATGGCGCCTTTGAAGACAACCTCGCCTTTGCCGATCGCGACAAGGAGCGCACGTTTATCGAAAGCATTGTCTCCGGTCCCGTGCACAACCAGATCGCGGCCGGCGTTGAAACGGCGCTGAGCTGCATGCTGGGCCGCATGGCCGGCTATCGGCATCGCGAAATCACCTGGGAAGAACTGCTCGCGCACGGCGAAACCTACAAGCTGGGCATGAACCTGGAGCAGTTCAACTCTGCGTAGGGTGCGAAGCAGAGTTTTTCATCCTGACGGAGCCGCGTTGGGGGCGGAGGAGCTGGGCCGGTCTTTCTCACAGACCCGCGAGCTATTTGCGGAAACGCTTCGAAGGCTCGTCAGAGAAGATCTGGCCGTCGCGGATATGCACCACGCGATGCGCGAACTCGGCGATATCCGGCTCATGGGTCACCAGCACGATCGTGTTGCCTTTCGCGTGGAGCTGATCGAAGAGCGCCATGATCTCGATGCCCGTCTTCGAATCGAGGTTTCCCGTAGGCTCGTCCGCCAGAATGATGGATGGATTGTTCACCAGTGCGCGCGCAATCGCTACGCGTTGCCGCTGACCGCCGGAGAGCTCATTCGGCTTATGCATCATGCGCGAGTCGAGACCCACGCTGCGCAGCGCTTCCTTCGCGCGCTCGATGCGCAGCGCCGCGGGTGTGCCGTTATAGATCAGCGGCAGCTCCACGTTATGCAGGGAACTAGCCCGGGCGAGCAGATTGAAGGTTTGAAAAACGAATCCAATCTCCTTGTTGCGGATGCGCGCCAACTGGTCGTCATCGAGGTCGCTCACTAACTGGCCATTCAGCCAGTACTGGCCTTTCGAGGGCGTGTCGAGGCATCCGATCAGGTTCATCAGCGTGGATTTGCCTGAGCCCGAGGGGCCCATGATGGCAACATACTCGTTGCGGCGGATACGCAGCGAGACACCGCTCAGCGCCTGTACCTGCTGCTCGGAACCCATATCGTATGTGCGCCAAAGATCGTTGACCACAATCACATCGCTCGTGGGCAACGCCGCGACTTGTGCAGAGTTCTCGGTGATGATGCTGTTCAGAGCCATCCGAATCTCATCCTTTAACCAATCAATCCGTCAACTCAATCCGTCAACGGAGCCTGTATCCCCGGGGGTTAAGAATCGGAACCGCTGAAAATGCCCGGCCCCGCTTGGGATACTCTTCCGGCACGCCTGAAGTCGTGCCCTGCACAAGACTGTCTGTGGCCCGGTTCTAGGAACTGCCGTTCGTAGAAGTCGTCGTCAGCGCGAGCGTCTTGTCCCGTTTCACCAACGATCCGCCTTTCAGCACGCGCAGCGTCTTGTAGGGCCCGGTTACGATCTCATCGCCGGGGCTGAGGCCCGAGAGCACTTCAATATCCGTCGCCCCCGTGATCCCCGTCGTGACCGGAACAAACGTCGCGCGCAGCCTGCCCTTCGCATCTTTCTTCACGACGAAGACGCCCTGCACTTCGTGGGTCTTAGCCCCATCGCCGTCGGTCGAGGCATCTGAACTCATAGACGCAGCCTGCACGCCGCCGCTGCTCTTCGCCTTGTCGCTCGCCGGATCGTGCATCGTCAACGCCTGAATCGGCAGTGAGACCACATTGGACTTGCGCGCGGTTGTGATCTTTGCCGTGCATGAGAGCCCCGGCCGCAGCTCATTGGACGGATCCGCGAGCGTAACCACAACCTTGAAATCCTTCGCTTCTTCGGTGCCGGTGGTAGATTGCGACGTGGCGATGCCCGTGGACCGCAGCAGCGCCTGGTCGCCCACCAGCGTCACGGTTCCTTTGAAGATCTTTCCCGGCAGCGCATCCACCGTCACATCCGCGGGCTCGCCCATCTGAATGTTGACAATGTCCGTCTCATCCACCTTCACTTCCGCAGTCACCACGCTCATATCGGCCAGCGTCATCAGCGTGGAGCCCTCGGTGTTCTGAATGCCCTCGACCACAGTCTCGCCTTCGCGCACCGGCTCATTGGTCACGATGCCGTCGAATGGAGCGGCAGCGATGGTCCGGTTCAGCATGTCCTGGTTCGCGCGCAGCGTCGCCACATCGGTTTGCATGTGACCGCGCGCGGAATCGGTCTGGGCCTTTGCCTGGTTCACCCCGGCCAATGCCTGCGCTACGGAGGCCACGTCCAGATCATAGGCGGCCTTCTTGGCGTCATAGTCCTGCTTGGCCATGATGCCGTCTTTGTAAAGCGCCTGTGCACGGTCCCAGTCGAGTTTCTTCTGTTCCAGATCGGCCTGCGCGTGCTCCAGGTTGGCCTCCGCCGTCTTCTCCGCGGCGATATAGGAGGAGATATCGGTCTTGGCGGCGGCGATCACGGCTTCCTGGCCGTTCACCGTCGCTTCCTGTTGCACGTTCTCGATGGTCGCCACCGTCTCGCCCCGCTTCACGCGGTCGCCCTCTTTCACGTAGAGATGGGTTACACGTCCCATCGCCGTGGCGCCGACGTTCACATAAGTCTTGGGCTTGATCTGCCCTGTGCCGCTCACAATCGTGGCCAGGTCTTCCCGCACCACATGCCCGGTCATCACTTTGGTGTAGCCGGACTGTTGCTTGATGACCATGAAGGTGACCAGCCCCCCTGCCACCAGCACGGCTAAAACTGTCAGCAATATCTTTTTCATAGTGTCTGTGCTTTGTACCTGGTTTCTTCCATCCAAGTGTACGCAATTTCAGTCACGACGGTTCCGCGATCTCGCGTGAAATCCCCAAATGGCCGGTTGGCCTCGCCCGTCCAGCGCGACACAGCGATCGAACGCCCTCTGCCTGCCCCATTCCGATTTTACCGTTTGTCCCGCCGCTTTGCCGGTTACCTTCGCGGTTGTGGCCCGTCGAAGAGACACCATCTACGCACGGAGCCTTGCTCGAGCCCTTCCGGCACCCGTAGAAT
>DASXFB010000067.1:0-23128 GCA_036489815.1 Occallatibacter sp.
TCAGGACCGGCTCAGCGCCATTCCCGGAGTGCGCGACGTCAGCGCCACGACCTATGCACCGATGACGGACGGTCAGTGGAGCAAAGACATTCGGATTCAGGGCAAACCAGAGCCCGGCCCAAAGGACGATATGTCCGCCGACTGGACCCGCATCATGCCGAGGTTCTTTGATACGATCGGCGCCCGAATGCTGGCGGGCCGCACGATCACTGAAGATGACAACGGGAATACGCAGCAGGTGGCCGTGATCAACGAAGCCTTTGCTAAGAAATTTTTTGGGAGTCAGAATCCCATCGGCCGGCACTTCGGTCCAGCTCCAGTGAAGAATGCGGGGGCCTATGAGATTGTGGGTGTCGTTCGAAACATTAATTATGAGAACGATCCGGCCCGCGTCATGTACTACATCCCTGAGGCCCAGACCGTCCATTTCGATCAGCTGGATCTCTACACCGATGAGCTTTGGTCGCAGAACCTCTCCAACATTGTGATCTGGGCGCCCAGGCATCCCGCGAACATTTTCATGCAGGTGAAGAAGGCCCTGGCTGCGGTCGATCCGAACCTCATGATCCGTGACATTCAGCCGTATACGAGAGTGATTCAGGGAACTTTCGACCAGCAGAACATGATCTCCAGCCTTACTTGGCTGTTTGGCGCGGTTGGCCTAGTGCTGGCTGCGATTGGCCTTTATGGCGTGACCGCATATGGCGTGGAGCAACGCAGGAGCGAGATTGGCGTGCGCATGGCGCTTGGGGCGGATCGCGGCTCGGTCGTTGCGATGGTGTTGCGCGGAGCGTTCTGGCAGGTCTGCATCGGATTGGGGATCGGGATTCCGGCGGCTATTGGAGCGGGATATCTAATGGCGAGCCACCTTTTTGGAGTCACGCCGTGGAATCCATTGTTGTTGGCGGGGGCGACGGTACTTCTCGGATTGGCGGCGCTGTTTGCTGCAATGATTCCCGCGCGGAGAGCTGCCAGCATTGATCCGATGCAGGCGCTGCGCAGCGAATGATCCACACATTTAATAGTCCCGATCCTACTCATTGAATGTTGCCGATTCATTCACCCATACTCTTCATAAGGACCAAGTATTCAATAGATGCATTCAGGCCTATGCGCTCACGGACCCAATTCCGTCCGCGGGCTGTGGCTCTTGATACCGGGCGCGCGTGATTGCATACTGACCTTGCCTGAGAACCGATGAGTCCTTCCGTCAAAAGATCATTCACCGCGCGGCTCGAGCCGGATGGCACCCCGCTCCACTGGGTCATTGCGCGGGTGCCCTTCAACATCGCCAAGGCGTGGCCTGAGCGCAGGCGGCTGCGCGTGCGCGGAGAGGTGAACGGGTTTCCCTTCCGCACTTCGTTGTTCCCGGTCCGCGGTGGAAGCGGACACATGGTGCTGGTGAACAAGAAAATGCAGAAGGGCGCCGGGGCGCGCGTGGGCGACAAGGTGCGCATCAGCCTGGAGCCCGACTTGGAGGAGCGCAAGGCGCTGATGCCGAAGGAATTGGCCCAGGCCCTCAAAGGCGGCCACCTGCTGCGCCCATGGTTTGACGCGCTGAGCGACTACACCCGCCGGAGCTTTTGCGCTCTGGTCGACGAGGTCCAAGACCCGGAATCCCGCCAAAGACAGGCGGAACGGATCGCCGAGCGGCTACTTCTGACCATGGAAGGCGAACGCGAGACGCCGCCGATTTTAAGAGCGGCCTTTGCGCGCCAGCCGATGGCCGAGGCCGGCTGGAAGGCCATGACCCAGGCGCAGCGGCGCGGCCATCTGCTGGGCATCTTCTACTATGAAGGGGTGGAGGCGCGGGCGCGCCGGGCCGCGAAGGCGGTGGAAGCGGCTCTCCAAGCCGCCGGCAGGTCAGCCCAAAAAGCCCGGAAAAAGGCCGCCTCTGCCTCAAAATAGGTGCATTTTCATTCCTGACGCGGTTTTTCCCTCGTCCTGGAGAGCCTGGCTGTCGTCTAATTAAACGAATGGTCTTCGCATCGGCCAAGCCGTTGTTATCCGTCGCCCAGGACGAACAGGTGCGGCAGGAGAACCTCGCTGTCGCCCACGGACTGAAGCGCCAGGAAGCCGGCCTTCTGGATCAGCTCATCGTCCGGTACCAGCACCGGCTGTTGCGCTACCTGCTTTATCTCACCGGAAACCGCGAAATGGCCGAGGACCTGTTTCAGGAGGTCTGGATGCGGGTGCTGGTCCGGGGCGGGCAGTTCAACGGGCAGGCACGCTTTGAAACCTGGCTATTCACCATCGCGCGTAACCTGGTGATCGACCAGCGGCGCAAGCGGACGGCCTGCAGCCTGGATGAGCTCTTCGAAGGAAACGGGGACGATGACCGTCCGATGAGTTTCGAGGTCGCCGATGGCGAACCGACTCCCTTCGATCGTGTTTCGAACCTCGAGGACCGGGAGCGCATTGCCACGGCCCTGCTCCAGCTCGATACCCTGCATCGCGAGGTTCTGGTGTTGCGTTTTCATGAAGAGCTTTCGCTCGAAGAGATCGCCAAGGTTACGCGCGCCCCTCTTTCCACCGTGAAATCCAGGCTTTACCGTGGCATGGCGATGATGAAGCCCCGGCTGGCGCCGGCGGCCGCGGATTTGAAGGAGGCGGTTTGAAGACCGTGGGGTTGGCCGATCCTGGGAACCCGGGCGCGGAGGTCGACGGCGACCTGCTCTCGGCCTTGACCGGTAAACAGGCTGCCCGCGACCGTGCGGTGGCTTATCGCACGCGCCGTGTGGTGATAACGTCGCTCGGCGTGATGCAGGAGCAGAAGGCGGGCCGCAAGCGGACGCGGTCGCTCGCGCTGGCCTCGGTGCTTCTCCTCGTTCTGGTCATGGGTCCTTTCGTGTGGCGCGTCTCCGACGACATCATCGGCGGCGAGCACTTGGCCGATCTTGCCACCCAGGCAAGTCTCTGGCTCTGCGTCTTTTTCCCCGCCCTGCTGGCGGCCGCGCTGGTCGCCGGATGGATGCGCAGCCGGCCCTGAAGCACCAAGCCTTAACGGCGCAAAAACGCTATTGGGCGCATCTTTAAAAGCAACTTCCGCTTTCCTTCATCCGTCCATTTAAGAAATGGATAAGCTGTTGTATACCAGAGCAACGACCCTCCGGAGAGGGTAAGTGTATGCGTGACCCACAGTCCATCACGATGAACGACGAGCAGCGGTTGATTCCGGTCTGGTCCATCGTACTTGCCAGCGTAGCATTTCTGATCGTGGAATATTACTGGTGGGTGATTGCGCCCACGCAGCGTCATCATGAGCCGCCGGCACTCGGTCTACGTATTTACTTCAATCTGTCCTGGGGGTTGCTGGCCGCGCTCTATTTCCTGATGGTGGGCTACGTCAGCAAGGATGCGCCCCGCCGCGCCATGAGCACGCGCTTCTGGATGCTGGTCTGCCTGGTGCCCGGCGGTATCGGCGTGGTGCTCTATTTCCTGCTGCGCCAGCCGGAGGTTTCACGCTGCCCCGCCTGCGGAACGCAGGTGCAGAGCGACTTCCATTTCTGCCCGCAGTGCAACTACCAGCTCACCGCCAACTGCGGCAACTGCTTCCGCACGGTGCGCACCACCGACCAGTTCTGCACCCGCTGCGGCCACGAGTTGGCTACCGACCAGGCGCCGGCCCGGCTGCGCGTGCTCAGCGAGTAGGGCCGCCGCATCCAAGCGCGACGAGAGAGTGGGTGCATGGCGCCGCGTCTGGCCTCGCCTTGGTTCGATCTCCACCAGCCTGATCCGATCTCCACCAGCCTGATCCGATCTCCTCAACTGGTCTCATCTCATTGACCTCACCGGGCGGGCTACTTACAATCGAGATTTCCGGCCTGCATGCCTATCTCCGCGCTGATTATCGACGATGAGCAACTGGCCCGCGAAGAGCTGAAGTATCTGCTCGATTCGGTGGGTGATGTCGATGTGATCGCGCAAGGCGCCAACGGCATCGAGGCCGTGAACCTCATCGAAGAGCACCGTCCCGACCTGGTCTTTCTCGACGTGCAGATGCCGGGCCTGGACGGATTTGCGGTGATCCAGCGGCTGGTGGAGCGCAACCGCCTGCGCAACGGCGGCGACCCGGAACCGCTGCCGCAGATCGTCTTCGCCACGGCTTACGACCAATACGCCGTTCGCGCCTTTGACGTAAACGCCGTCGATTATCTGCTCAAGCCTTTTGACCGCAGCCGCGTCTCGGCAGCGGTGGAGCGCGCCCGCGCGCGCATCGCCCTCGGCGGCGCGGCAACGGCCGGCAGCCCGGAGGACGCGCTGGGCGGCGCACCCTCCGCCGGTTCGCTGCCCGGCGGCTCGCAGCCCATCAGCTCGCAACCCATCACTTCGCAAATTGAGGCCCTGCTTCGGCTGCTTCACCGCACGCCCGGAGTGGACCGCGCCGTACAGCCGGCCAAGCTGATTGTGCAAGCGCAGAGCCGTCTGCTGCTCGTCGATCAGACGGATATCTGCTTCGCCGCCATCGATGAAGGCGTGATCCGCATCGTGACCCGCACCTTCGAGGGCCATTCCAAATGCCGCACTCTCGAAGAACTGCAGGAGCTTCTCGATTCGGCGCACTTCTGGCGCGCTCACCGCGGCTTTGTCGTCAACATCAACCACATCCGTGAAGTGGTGCCTTGGTTCAAATCCAGCTACCAGCTGCGCATGAACGATAAGCAGCAGACCGAGATCCCCGTGAGCCGCGCGCAGACCAAGCGGCTCCGCGAACTGTTCAACTTATAAGAAAGCCTCCTCGTTCCCGCCATCCGCGACGCGATCGCATTACAGTTATTCAGGTAGTAACCCCCTCGGCGCCGGGACCCTGCATCTGCATTTACGATAGGGTTCAGTGAGTGCGAGAGACGGTCTTCTGTGCGCATCTCTCCACGCCCGTCCTGTTCGGCTCGCCCCCTATTGGCAATCTGCCTTGACTAACTATTCCTCCGCAGGACACGACCTATGCAGCTATGGACAGAGTACGAAGGCGTAACCATCGACGGCGCCTTTCCCTTGAAGAAGCTTTTAGTCCCCGAAGGACGCAGCGCCTTCTTCTCCACCACCAACAGCAAAGGCGACCCGCTGTTTCTCCGCCTCATCGAGTGCCACTTTGACGAGGAGGAGATTCTTGCCCGGTGGCGCAGCGTGGAAGCGCTGGGGCATCCGAACTTCCTCAAGCTCGAGCGGTTCGGCCAGCTCGTCATCGACGGCGGCACTGTGGTCTACACCGCGTTCGAGAAAGTAGACGCCAGCCTCGCCGAGGTGCTGGCGCAAGGCCGGTTGAGCCTGGCCGACGCCGTCCAGCTCGCGGCCAGCCTGATCTCTGCTCTGGAGATGCTGCATATCAATGGTTTCGTCCACCAGCATGTGGAACCGCGCAATATCTTTGCCGTGGGAGACGTGGTGAAGCTGCGCAGCGACTGCGTGCGCGAGGCTCCGGAGGGCGAGGCGGGAGCGGAGGCCAAGCGGCGCGACGTCCACGACCTCGCAGTCGTGCTGCTCGAGGCCCTTACCCAAAGACGGACGCTGGACGCGCTGGCGGCGGGGTATGAGCTGCCTGCGCCGTTTGATCCGATCGTGCGGAACGGCATCAGCGGAGCGTGGTGCCTGGCGGAGATCCATGCCGTGCTGCAGACCGCGCTGCAGGCCAGCCAGCGCCCATCGCGCTCCTCCTCGGCCAGCGCCTCGCCGTCTTCGCGCGCGGCCGTTCCTCCGGCAGCCGCGGCGTCCGCGCCTCCGGTGCGCGGCGGCGGTCGGCCGGCAGATTCCGCGATGGATCCGGTTGCCGGCGGCGCCGGGGTCCGGCGTCTCTCGTCAGGCCAGACGGGAGCCGTGGACACGCCTCCCCAGAACGCGCCTGTTCAGGACGCGCATCCCCGAAGCACACCTGCCCGATACCCCATCCATCGTCCGGACCGGCGGCATTTCCAGCCTGAGGGCGGCAGACGCGAGATCCCGCTCTTGCCCGGCGTGGAAAACGTGAGAACGCTCTGGCTCGGCGCCGCTGTCTTCGTGGGTGTGCTCGTCCTCGCGGGCTGGTGGTTCGTGGCTCACCTTGCTCACAGTCATGCCCGCAACGCGAGCCACGGCGCGCAGACTTCCTTGTCGACCGCGTCTGCGCCCTCTCCGGCTCCCTACTCTGCGAACGCCTCCGCGCACCCCCATCCATCGAACCGGCTTAACCGGCGCGGGGCGCCCGTGCCGGCTGTCGCGAATCTGCCGGCAAGAATGAATGCAAGGGCGGCCTCAGCCCAGAGCCCCGGAACCCGTTCGCAGTGGCGGGTGATTGTCTTCACCTACAACCATGCTGAGGATGCGCAGAAGAAGTCCGCGAGCATCGCCCAGAAGCATCCTGAGCTGCACCCGGCTATCTTCACGCCCAGCGGGCGTGCGCCGTATCTGGTGACGATTGGCGGCATCATGAACCGGGATGCGGCCTACGCGCTGGCCCGCAGATCCCGCGGCTCCGGCCTGCCCCGCGACACCTATGCGCAGAACTACGCCAGCTCACGGTAACCGGCGCTCCGCCGATCTAGCCGGGAAGCGGCTGCTCAGGACGACGCTGCCGGCGGGCGCCGTGCCCGCTGGGCCCGACGAGCGCCCAGCGAGGGGAGAATATCATTAAGATTACGGAACGGCATGCCAATAAAATGTCCGAAATTAGATCATATTCTTTCAAAACGTTGCGTAAATTTAATTAATTTGAGCTAATCTTCTAGCAGCGTACCCCACCATGCACGAACCGCTGCAAGAATCGCGGCCGGCCGCGAGGCGGCTTGGCCGTCCCCGGAGCCAAACGGCTGCGTCTCACGCGGCGATCCTGGACGCTGTCTACGAGCTGCTCCTCGAGCAATCCGCGCGGGAGCTGACGATGGAAGCCGTCGCCCGGCGCGCGAAGGTGGGCAAGCCCACGCTATACAAGTGGTGGCCGTCGAAGGCAGCGCTCATCCTGGCCATGTTCCATGAGCGGCTCGCTGGAGACGGCGTGGCCGGGAACGCGGATGCCCTGTCCGTGCCTGGCGCCGCAACCGCGGAGCAAGCGATCCGCGCAAGGATGCAGCGGCTGATCGCCGATTGCAACGGCCTCTTCGGCGGGGTGCTGGCTGACCTTATCGCCGAGGGCCAGAGCGACCCAGCCCTTCTGGACGAGCTCCATCAGCGCTATCTCGGCCCGGAGAAGGCGGCGGTGCTGGCCGATGTGCAGTGGGGCAAGGAGAGGGGTGAGTTTCCGGCCGGCACCGATGCCGTACTTCTGGCTGAGGCGATCTTCGGCCCGGTCTACTATCGCCTGCTGCTGCGCTTCGCTCCGCTCACCGGCGAATATGGCGAGAAGCTGGTCGATCAGGTGCTGCGGGGGCAAGCTTCCGGAAGCGCTCTCCTCCATGATCCTGCGCGATGAAAGAGGCCCTGAGGCTAACCATGTTGGAGATAAACCCGGAACGCTTGAGACACGTGGTGAAGCCGTGATCGACGACACGTTCAGGTTTGAGTGAGGGTCTTGGCTTGGCCGGTTTACCTGCCGAGATAATTCCGGTACTGCTGTTCCAGCACGCCGCAGGCGCGGGCCAGCAGGACTTTCGATATGTTGTATTGATAGAGACCCTCCACCAGGTTGCTCTGCGCGGCGGCAAGCGCGGCCTGGGCGGTGACCAGGGGCAGATTGTCGTCCACGCCGGCATTCACGCGATCGGTTTCGTCGCTCAAAGCGCGCGTGGCCAGGTCGACGTTGGAGCGCGCCACGTCCACCAGCTGGGCATTGGCCCCCACATCCAGCAGCGCCGTGCGCACCTGCTGATCGATGTGCGTGCGCAGGTCGGCAAGCTGGTCATTGACGGACTGCATCTGCGCCAACGAGGCATCCTCATCGCCGCGCAGCCGGGCCTCGCGAAAGATGGGCACGCTGAGCGTGCCAAAGGCAGCGAAATTGCCGCGCGTTCCGTCTCCATTCACGGTGCTGGTGCCGTAGAAGCCTGAGAACTTGAGCGTAGGCAGCCGCTGGCTGCGGTAGGCCGCATGAAACGCCTTGAACTCGACGGCCTGGTTCTGAAGATTCTGGTAATCCTGCCGGTCTTTGTAAGCGACGGCCATCGCCTCTTCGGGCGTTTGCATGGCGAGCTCGGCATAGGGCGCCGGATCGGTGAGCACCATCGTCTGTCCCGGATCGAGGCCGATCTCCCGCTTGAGCAGGATCATCTCCTTATCGAGCTGGTTTTGCGCGGCGATCACGGCCTGTTCCTGCGTCTGCAGTTCGACCCGCGCGCGCAGCTCGTCGAGATTGGCAGCCGTTCCGGCCAGGTGCGCCTGGTGCTGATGATCGTAGAGGACCTGGGCTTCGCTGACCTGCGCCTTCGCGTTCTCCACCTGGCTGGCATCGGCGATGCAGCGCAGATACGTCGTGGCCACATCCTGCACCACCTGGCCCCGCGCCGTCATCATGGCGAAATACGCCGAGCGTTCCGCCGCGCCCGCGGCCTTCCAGCCGGCAATCACCGGCCCGGAGAAGATGGTCTGGTTAAAGTGGATCTGCGCCTCGGTGAGATCGTCGCGCGTGAGCGTCGAAAACCCCGGGGGGACCATGCCGCCGGGGAAGAACAAAGTGAACTTCGAGAGCAGGGACGGTTTGAATCCCTGGGCGACCAGATTGTGCTGATAGTAGCCGGTGTCGCCGGTTAATGTGACGGCCGGCAGAAATTGCTGCAGTGCCTGGTTCTTTTCACCCGTAAGAGTCAACTGGTTGTTCTCGGCCTCTTTGAGCCCAAGATTGTTCTGGAATCCCAGGCGCACAGCCCCGTCGAGCGATAGCCGGACCGGCACATCCGTCGCGGGCTTCAGCGTGATGCTGCCCCAGAATGGATCCGCAGCCGAGCTCGGATTCTGCGTCTGGGCGCGCAGCGCGGTTCCCGCCCCTGCCAGCGCGACAAGAGACGCAAGAAAGAGCATCCCGGCTCGCAAAGTTAAATGGCTCCCTTGACTCACGTTCACCATCTTCTCAGATGAGCCGAAGGCCCGCGGAGATTCACCAAAACCCTTGAAAACGGCTCATTTTGCGGCTCCGGAATCAGGGGGTTCCGGCGGGATGAATCCAGATGGCATTTCCGCCGCCCGAGACCATGTGCACGGCGAGCACGGTGTTGCGGTCTACCTTTTGCCGGGTGAGCGGGGTGTGCGTGGCTTCGCGGGCCGCATCGGGCGCGTCCGCATAGATCTCAGCCACGTACTCACCGGGCGCGAGGAAGCTCAATGGGAGTTTCACATCGCGTTCATCCCAGTTGGTGAGCGAGCCGATATACCAGTCTGCACCGCTGCGGCGCGCCAGGCTGATCCACTCCATGGGTACGCCGCCGAGGGAGCGCACCTCGTCCCAGGTGCACGGCACGCGCCTGATGAAATCGAACTCTTTTTGCCCTGCGTAGCGCTCGGGGTAATCCGACACCATCTGCAGCGGGCTTTCAAAGACGACATAGAGTGCCAGCTCGTGCGCGCGCGTGTTTAAGCCCATGGGCATGAAAGGCCGCGCCTGGAAATCGGCAAGATCGGTGTCGCCGAAGGCGCCGGGGGTGTAGTCCATGGGCCCGGCCAGCATCCGGGTGAAGGGCAGCGTGGCATTGTGCGCCGGCGTGACCCGCGCGCTCATTCTCAGATACTCCTTGCCCATTACGCCTTCGCGGGTCACCAGGTTGGGATAGGTGCGGCGCAGGCCGTCGGGCTTGAAGGCGCCGTGAAAGTCGATCATCAGGTGATGCTCCGCCGCGTTCGTTACCACGCGCCGGTACCAGCCGACCATCCACTGATCGTCGCGGTTCATGAAGTCGATTTTGACTCCCGCGACGCCCCACTTCTCGAAGAGCGGGAAGGCCTGGTCCATGTATTTGTCGATCGAGGTCCAGTGCGCCCAGAGCCACAGCTTCACGTTCTTTTCCTTGGCGTAGCGCAGCAGCTCCGGCATGTCGACCTGCGGTGTAGGCCGGGTGATGTCGGCCAGGCGGGGCAGGTCCTTGAGCGGGTCTGCGGCGGGTGCTGCCCATCCGGCGTCGATGAGCATGTAAGGCAGGCCCGCCGCGGAGGCAAAGTCGATGTAGTGCTTGATGGTCGCGGTGTTCACGCCGGTCTTGAAGGTGACGCTGGGCGCGGCATCGCCGGACCACCAGTCCCACGCGGATTTGCCTGCCTGAATCCACGAGGTATCGGCGATCTTCGATGGCGGATTCAGATTGAGCACGATGTTCGACTCGATCAGCTTCCCCGGCTCATCGGCGATCATCAGCACCCGCCAGGGGCTGCTGAAAGGCGTCTCGGTCGCCACAGCCGCGCCGTCGGGCTCGGCATTCCCCGCCTCGTCGCGGCGCGGCGCCAGCTGCGCGTGCAGCACCATGGCGTTGAAGTGCGCATTCCTCTGGAGGTACATGCCCGCGTAGTTCTCGATGTCCGCCTCGGTGATGGCCAGCCAGCCGATGCCCGGCTCATGCGCCAGATAGGGAAGCGCGATGAGCCAGTCCGGATGCAGGCCGCTCACATTGCGCAGCTGGTACTCGTCTTCATAGGAAGATTGAAATCCATCGACAACCAGCGGGTAAGTCTCCGCGTCCTTCACGAATTTGAATTCGGTGTTCTCGCGCTGAATCTTCACCTGCGCAAGGCCCGGTTGCGCCGGTACGCTGTAACGGAAGGCGACGCCGTCGTCGAAGGCCCTGGCTTCAACCTCAAGCTTGCGGCCATTCGCATCGGTGAATTCCGCGCGCAGGCCGTTGTAATGGTCGCGCACGGTGCGGGTCTTCCCCACCGGAATCGTATAGCTCTCGTCGAGAGTCTCAGTCTTTGAGCTTGTCTGCCGCATGTCCGGACCCAGGGCGGGCTGCCCCTCAAGCTCCAGCCCCAGCTTCGAGGCATCGATCAAGCGCTTGCCGTGGAAATCGACGTCATAGCGCAGATCGGGGCTGGAATCGCCGGCGGAAAGAAGCGTAATCGTGATCTGGCCGTTGGGCGAGGTGACTTGGGATGTGCCGCTCTGCGCGGCGGCCGTTGCCACCGCCAGCAGTCCCAGTAGGCACAGCGTGCCCATGCGTGAGATTAGCATGACTCCTCCGACGCCGCGCATTGGCCGCCCAGCGCACGTCCAGTTTCGGGACGCCACAGTATACCCGGCGTGTATGAACCGGGAGAAGCTGGAGCGGCGAGAGGCTTCGGGAGGTTGCAGCGCCGGCGCGCGGGCTTGAAAGCAGGCGCGCAGTTGGAGGCCTCTATCGAGTACAGAAAGAAGACGGCAGGAATAAGGCTTTCACGTCGAACGGAGCACGATTACGCGAAGCTCAGCGCGGACTCGCCCCAGAGTACCGCTTCTTCGTAGGTGCGCAGCAGGATCAGGGGATCCATCTCGTAGCGGTCGGCGATCCCATCGCAGGCAATCCAGTCGCCCTGTTCATGCGCGCTTAGCCATTCGAGCAGCCTGCGCTCTGGAATGGAGTCGCCCCGCAGCGCAAAGCAGATCTCATCGCGCAGCGGCAGGAATGGCGTGAGTTGCTGCATGGGCACCTGGAGCATGGCGGGAAGCAGGCTAAGCAGTCCAAGAAGATACTGTTCCGTCGGATCGAGCGCATACAGATCTGCGGCGAGCTCACAGAAGCGGCCGCGGATAAACGCCATGCGCAGCAGTTCAACTGGCTGGTCGCCGTTCAGCTCACTCGTGATGGCCAGCGTGGCAATGTGGCGGAAGACGTCTTCGCCGATGGCCAGCAACGCGGACTCAATGGACCGGACCTGCTGGCGGATGGCAAAGACCGGCGAGTTGATGAGACGCAGCAGCCGATAGGTGAGCGAAGTATCGCGCTTCACCAGGCGCGCCAGCTCAGGCAGATCGAGCGAGTCCTGCCGCAGAAGCCGCAGAATCTCGATCTGCGAGAGCCGGTTGGCCGGCACCTTGCGGTTCTCGATCAGTTGCGGACGGCAGAAATAATAGCCCTGGATGAGCGTGAACCCTTCGGCGCAGGCCTGCCGGTATTCTTCCTGGGTTTCCACTTTCTCGGCAAGCATGATGATGGGCAAGCCGCCGACGCGCTTCATAAGCTCCTGGCGCTCGCTCGCGCTCGAAAGGGTGAAGTCCACCTTGATGTAGTCGGCCAGCTCGATCAGCGGCTCATACTTCGGCGACCAGATAAAGTCATCCAGCGCCAGCCGGAACCCGGCCATCTTCAACTTCCGGCAGGCCTCTACCAGCTCCGGCGTGGGCTCCACGGTTTCAAGAATCTCCAGGACGCAGAGCGTAGGCGGCAGAATGTCGACGAGATTTTCGGTGAGGGCTTCCCGGGTGCAGTTCACAAAGGCGGTCAATCCGCCGGTGAGCCGTTCCAGGCCGAAGATCACGGCATTGTCGAGCATGGTGCGTGTCGCCAGATCGCAATCGCCGCGGAAGGCGTTTTCGGTCCCCGCCCGGAAGAGCAGCTCATAACCGTGAACGTTGCCATGCAGATCGAGGATCGGCTGGCGAGCTATGTAGCGGACACCGGCCGGCTTTTCTGGAATGGGCGGGGAAATATCTACTGATTCGATCTGCGTTGCCATCGACACAACCTTTTAGGTTCTATCGACAGTGTGCTCGTAAAACTTGATTTCGCGAATCCCACGAACAGGGAAACAGGCGGGCATTGAGTTACGCATGGGGGTCACGTTACCCCATGAACATGCCGCCGTTCACGTCTAAAACGTGGCCGGTGATGTAGCTGGCGGCATTGGAGGCGAGGAAAGCCACGCATTGCGCGATCTCGGCATCGGTTCCCGGGCGCCCGAGAGGGATCTGGGCCACCATGGCGGCGCGCTGGTTCTCATTCAGAATGGCTGTCATGGGGGTCTCGATGTAGCCCGGAGCCACGGCGTTTACCGTGATGCCGCGCGAAGCCACCTCCCGGGCCATGGAGCGGGTGAAGCCGATGAGGCCGGCCTTGGAGGCGGCGTAATTCACCTGCCCGGCTTGGCCGGTGCGCCCTACGACGCTGGAAATATTGATGATCCGCCCCCAGCGGTTCTTGAGCATCGGGCTCAGCAGAGCCTGGGTCAGCAGAAAGGTTCCCGTCAAATTGGTGCTCAAAACCTCATCCCAGTCAGGCCGCTTCATGCGCAGCATCAGCCCGTCGCGAGTGATGCCGGCGTTGTTCACCAGGATCTCCACCTTGCCGAACCGCTCCATCACAGACCTGGCCGCGGCCTTGACGGAGTCCTCACTGGAGACGTCGAGCGTAAACGCCGCCGCTTCGCCGCCGGCCGCCTGAATCTCCTCGACTGCATGAGCCAACTTATCCTGATTGCGCGCGGCCAGGGCCACCTTTGCGCCAGCCGCCGCGAGTTCCAGAGCGCAGGCTCGGCCAATCCCTTGCGATGCCCCGGTAATGAGCGCGATCCGCCCCTCTAAACCTGCCATTTTGTGTGCTTTCCTCCGGCGCGGCTCGGCTTTACCCGCGCGCGCTCCTCACACCCGATTATAGGGATACCTCGCCCGGCGCGGTGGGGGGATCCTTGAGGCTGAACGGGGGGGGCGGGGGACCTATCCTGACGGCGTGGCGGCCACGGTCACCGGCCTTCCGGCGAGCGCCGGCCGCGCCAGTTCAGTGGGCCAGATGTAGACCGCCAAACGGCGCGAATAATGCAGGACCGGTTCGAGATCCTGGAGCTGCACTCCGACGGTCGAAGGCAAGTCGTTGCACTCAATCGCCGCCTCGGCCTCTTCGAGCGGCCAGGGAACGTAGTGGAGATTGGCGCGGACCGGCTGGCCGGCGCGGTTCGAGCTGAAGAGGCAGACCCGCTCCGTCATGAAGTACTCGAAGGTGCCCGGGCGCTGTTCCGCCGTTTTGCGCGTCGGCCCCAGGCCCCGGTAGCGGGCTTTGAAGATCACCTGCCGGCCGGCGAGCAGCCGCCGGCTGTAGAACGCGAACTCGCGGTCGGAGCGCTGTTCGAGCCGCATCTCGGCCCAGTAGTAAGGCAGGTGATAGAAGAGGCGCGCCACGGCAATCGCGACCACATTGCTGGCGTCGAGGGAGAAGCAATAGATGCCGGGTGTGCCGGTGTATCGGTCACGAACATAGGTGCGCAGGTTGAGGTCAGGAAAGCTGCGCACACCCGGAATCGAAGGCACTCCGCGGATCTTGATGCGATCGAGCCAGAAGGGCACCACGCCCAGCCATGCGGACCCCTGGAAGGTGTCCACTTCCAGCCAATCGGGCAGGAGCGCGGTCATCGAAGCGGCTGGAACCGGCCAGTGCGCAAAAAGCAGGTCATTCCAGCGCTGGGTCATTACCCAGCGGGTTGAGGGCAGGGGGCGAGGTTTATGTGACGTGCGTACCAAAAATTCTTGCATGGCCCACTCCTCGTGGCCGGCGCGGCTCTTACTCTATCTGGATAGATGCCGCCCTTGGGATTGCCGAAACGCCGCAGTCTTGCACACTAACCTCAATGACGTATTCTGTTCGCGAGACCACCGCCATGTCCAGTGAAACTTTTTCCCCGCCGGCTGCCCGGAACCAGACTGAAATCTTTGCCGTCCACGGCGCCGACCCGGAAGTGCTGGCATTCGCAATGGCCAAGTACTCCCGCTCCTCGCTGTCGATGCGCGAGTCGCTCGCGGAGATCAGCGCGCAGCGCGCCGAGCAGTTCCTCAATACATTCTATTTCCAATATGGCCACCGATCGATCGCCGATCTGGCGCATGTCGCCTTCGCCGTCGAGCGATTGAGCCTGCTGGCGGCCATTGTGCTGGTCGACGAGCAACGGTGGGACGGCCAAGAGCGCTCGACGCGTTACCAGAACTTTCTCAAATCCGGCTGGTATCTGCCTGATTTTGGTGAAGATTCCTCATCCGTTCAGCTCTACCGCCAAACCATCGAGAGGCTCTTCGATACCTACCAGCGGACCACTGCGGCCGTGCAGGATGTGCTGCGCGGCCGCGTGAGCCGCCCGGAGACGCTGAAACCCGATGCCTACGAGCGCACGCTCAAGGCGCGAGCCTTCGATGTTGCCCGCTACCTGCTTCCCTTGGCCACCAACACCTCACTCGGCCAGATCGTGAGCGCCCGTACGCTGGAGACGCAGGTTTCGCGCCTTCTTTCCCATCCTGCGGCGGAGGTCCGCGATCTCGGAATGAAGCTGCGCGACGCCGCGACGGGAGCCGCCTGGAATGTGAACGCGCAGGCCGCAGCGGCGTTGGTGGAGAAGCTGGCAGCGCTGGACGGGGACGCGGGAGCTCCGCTGG
Organism: Occallatibacter sp.; assembly: GCA_036489815.1. Taxonomy (GTDB): domain Bacteria; phylum Acidobacteriota; class Terriglobia; order Terriglobales; family Acidobacteriaceae; genus Telmatobacter. Next base: position 15,215 of record DASXFB010000067.1, read on the forward strand.
CGGCGGAGGCCGCGCAACTCCTTACGCGTGAGATCCGGACCGCGCCGACGCTGGTGAAATACGCGCAGCCCAACCCTTACGAGATGCAGGCGCGCGCGGAGCTTACCCAGGCGGCGACAGAGCTTCTCAAAGAGCTGCCTCCCGCTGCGGCGCCGCTGGTCGACCTGGTGGAACGCACGGAGACGCTCGAGGTGGAACTGGCCGCCACGCTGATTTATTCCGCCAGCCACCATCCCTACCGCCAGATCCGCGACCTTGTTTCCGGCCTTCCCGGCTCTCAGGTTTCGGAGATTGTCGAGCTGGGATTGAAGCACCGCGGCCGGCACGACGAGGCGCTGCGTGCCTATCATGCGGGCGCCGCGCTGCGGTTCGATATCTTGATGGACATCGGCGGCTTCCGCGACATACATCGCCATCGCCGCTGCACCCAGATCATCCAGGACTTCACGAGCCGGCACGGCTACGAGACGCCGACCTGCGGCGATTTGGACCCCGGCGTCGAGATACTTGCGGAAGCCGGCATGCTCGCGGACTATCAATCCACGATTGAGGCGGCGCACCGGGTGAGCACGCAAATCGCTGCTGGAAGCGCAGCCGAAGCGGCGCAGTCCGCGCTGTATCTGTTACCCCTGGCCACGCGGATCCGGAGCCTCTTCAAGATGGATTTCGCCGAGGCGCAGTATATCGCGGAGCTGCGTTCCGCGCCGGCGGGCCACTTCAGCTATCGCCGCGTGGCGTGGGAGATGTATCTGGCGCTCGAACGCCAGCACCCGCTGCTCGCCCGGCACGTCCGCGTGACCGATTTCACCAAGCCGATCGATATGCTGCAGCGCTGATCTGGCATGCCGCACCCGCTCCTTTTCCTGTTCCGGTATGGTGCGATGCGGCGCTGTACCGGCATGCAGTGCGAGGAAGTCTTGTGGAATCAGCTCTCATTTGCGCAGAGGCGCCCATACCGTTGACGCGCGAGGTGCGGTGCGCCGGCACCGGGCTCCAGTAAAATGCCAATTTCCGCTATCCTAGGGTAGACGGCCGTTTGTTGGCCCCCCAACCCATCAGGAGGATATGTTCATGGCGGAGACCGTCAAGAAAACAAGCGCTAAACCCAAGGCTCCAGCAAAACCCCGCAAGAATGCAGCCGCGAAAGAGCCGGCATCTGAGAACGGAACCCATACGGGCAGCAATGGCACGCCGGCCATTGTGACCCAGATGAAGTATTCGCATGAACAGGTAGCCCAGCTCGCGCACCGTTATTGGGCGGAGCGCGGCGGCAAGCACGGACATCATGAAGAAGACTGGTTCCGGGCCGAGCAGGAACTGCGCGCGCGGGCGTCCTGATTCGTTCAGCCGGCCCTGGCATTCGCAGGAAATGAGCTATTTTCTTTCGGGCGGGCTACCGCCTGCCCGCTTCTATCTTTTGGTTTTGGGGCATCAGCCTGCGCGCTAGGTTCCCCCGGTTCGCCCTGTGCGAAAATCGGAGTTTGCACACCCAGTCCCAGTTTCGATTGCTCATTGTCCGGTTGGGCGCCATGGGAGACATCCTGCATGCGCTTCCGGCGGTGACGGCGCTGCGCCAGATGCATCCGAGTTGGGTGATCGGCTGGGTCGTGGAGCCGCGCTGGCGGGCGCTGCTGGCGGCGCCGAACGCTGCCACGCGCGGACCGGCGATGCCGGTGGTGGATCAGCTGCATTATGCGTCCACCCGGGACTGGCGGCAGAACGCCCTCGGCCTGCACACCACGCGCGGGGTGCAGGCGCTGCGCCGCGAACTGCGGGAGGGACGCTACGACGCGGTGCTCGACCTGCAGGGGGCGATCCGCTCGGCGATTCTGGGCCGAATGGCCGGATCGCGCCGGCTCATCGGCGAGGCGCAGCCGCGGGAACGTCCGGCGCGCTGGCTCTTCACGGAGCGCGTCCCGACCCACGGCGCCCATGTAATCGAACAGGATGTGGAGCTCGCCCGGCAGATTGCAGGCGACGAGCTTCAGCCCCTGCCTCCCCTGTTGCCGGCCGATCCGGTTGCCGACGCATGGTGCGACGAACTGCTGGCTTCGAGCGGCACCCGTCCGGTTGCGCTGATCAGTCCGGGAGCCGGCTGGGGCGCCAAGCGCTGGCCCGTCGAACGGTTCGCAGCGGTCGCGCGCGGCCTGATCGGCAAGGGCTTTCGGGTACTGGTGAACGCCGGTCCTGGGGAAGAGCCGATGGCCGACGTGATCGTCAAGGAAGCCACGGGAGCGGCGATTCCGCTGGCCACGACGATGGAACAACTGATCGCACTTACGCGGCGCGTGTCCCTGTGCATCGCCGGCGATACAGGCCCGCTGCACCTGGCCTGCGCGCTCGGCCGGCCGGTGGTGGGCATCTACGGGCCCACCGACCCCAGTCGTAACGGACCCTTCGGCACGCGGTTCTGCGTGCTGCGCAGTCCGGAGAGCCGCCGCGACCATACACGACGTCCGGAGCCGGAGGCCGGCCTGCTGACCATCACGCCCGAAGAGGTGTTGCAGGCTGCCGACGAGCTGCTGGGCGGTGGAACGACACACCGGGGAACGTCGCCCCAGGAAACGGTGCAATGACCAACCGCCTCGCTCCCGCAAAAAGCGGCTCGATGCAGCGATGGCAGCAGCTGGCCCGGCGCACCCGGGTGCCGCTGGGATTTCTGGCGGCCGCGCTTTACCTCTTCGAGCTATGGCAGCGTGCCCCGCAGCCGGCGGCCATTGCCTGGAGCCTGGCGCTTGTGCTGCCCGGGCTATGGCTGCGCGGATACGCCTCAGGCTATGTGAAGAAAAATCGCGAGCTGACCATGACCGGCCCTTACGCCTATACCCGTAACCCATTGTATTTGGGGTCGATATTGATTGCTGCGGGCTTCGCGGTCGCGCTGCTCAGCTGGCCGGTGGCGGTGGTGCTGGCCTTTGGGTTTGCCGTGATTTACATTCCGGTGATCGCGTCGGAGGAGAGCTTTTTGAACGCCAGTTTCACTGAGTTTGCTGTCTATCGCCGCAAGGTCCCCCGGCTGATTCCCCGGTTGAGCCCCGCTCGCTTCAGTGGGGAAGCATCCGCCGCGGCGAGTACGGGCGAAGAGCGCCCGGCGGGGAAATCCGGTTTTTCCCTGGCGCTCTATCTCCAACACCGCGAGTACAATGCTGTCGTAGGGACCCTGCTGCTTTATCTCAGCCTGCTCTTTCTGCGCCCGGCGCTGGCAGCAATCGTTTCGAGGGTGCGGTAAGCGGTGCTCGATCCGCGCCGTCCAAATCTCTAAGGAGCCATTCCCGACGTTGAAGATGCGCGCACACGCAGTAGCCTTATTTTGCGCCTTGGCGCTCGCGGCAGTGGCTCCTGGCCAGCAGGTGGCTGCCACCCTGGCGCCGCCGCGCCCGGGTTTCAGCTTCCCCCAAAAGCAGACCCTGACCTACTCGGTGGACTGGCGAGTGTTTCCCGCCGGCGAGGCGGTTCTCCACTTTGAGGCGGATGGGGACCGGGAGCGCATCTCGGCCACCGCCGACACCATCGGCGCCATCAACATGATCTTCCACGTGGGGGACCGCTTCCAATCCACCTTTGCCCGGGACAAGGGCTGCACCTCCGAATTCGACAAGCAGACCGTGGAGGGACGCCGGCAGATCAACTCCACGCTGAAGATCGACTACGGCCAGGGCAAGTCCATTCTGGATGAAAAGAACCTGGTCACCGGCCAGACCAAACATGTGGAGACACCGGTGCAAGGCTGCCTGACCGACCTGCTCACCGGCATCTTCTATACCGCCTCGCAGCCAATGGAGGTGGGCCACAGCTTTGTGGTTCCCGTTGTCGACGCCCAGCGCACCGTGCCGGTGACGATGAAGGTGGAAGCGCGGGAAGATATCAAGACTACTCTCGGGACCTTCAAGACCATCCGCGTGCAGCCCACCGCCGACGCGGGCGTGGTGAAGAATCGCGGCAACATCTGGATCTGGTATACAGACGACGAGCGCCACCTGCCGGTGCAGATGCGGGCGCGGCTCTTCTGGGGCACCATCACCTTCCGGCTGACCGGCAACGACAGCAAGTGACCACGGATGCCCCACCCTTCGGCGATTCGCGTTCTCTGCGAATCGGCTGAGGTGGGAAAACCGATCCTGTAACCTGTCCTCTGATCTCTTTCGTCCGATGTACACTTTTCTCTTCACTTCCCGGTAAGAGGGATTCATGCATCCAGGGCCTGGCGCCCCGTCTTTGCCGCGGTTTTGCTTTGGCGGTATGGGAATGCACAAAACGCAACGAGCCGTATGCCTTTCTCCCGCAAACCCGCCAAGCCGCGCGAGTTTCTGAACGAAGCCGGCCTCTATGAATACGCCGTGAGGGCGCTCGGCCGGCGCATGCGGACCGAAGCCGAGCTGCTCCGCCTGATGCTCGCGCGCGTGGAGCCGGGCGAGCGTGGCGAGGCGGTAACTGCATCCGTGCTCGAGCGGCTCAGAGAACAAAAGTATCTCGACGACCAGGCTTATGCGGAGACTTACGCGCGGCTGCGCCAGGAAAACGAAAAATTCGGAGCGCGCCGGGTGCGCCAGGACCTGCGCCAGAAAGGCGTCTCCGCGGCGCTCACCGAGCAGTCCGTCGAAGCGCGCTATGGCCAGACGAACGAAGAAGCGCTGGCGCGGCAGCACCTGGAACGCAAGCGCATCCGCAAGCCGGAGAACGAGAAAGAAACCGCGCGCGTGATGCGGCGGCTGGTCGCGGCGGGTTTCTCGACCGGGACGATCTACAAAATCCTGCGCCAGTGGGATGTGCCGGAGGAGTCGCTGGCCGCCCTCGACAATTTAGGCGATGAGCCGGGCGCGGAATGACTTCCCGATCCGCGGGAGGCTGTCAATGCGCTGCCGTACCTGCACCGCCCGCAATCGCTTCGCGAATCTTCGCAAGCGGCGCATCGGGCACGAATTCGATGCCGTCCGGAGCGGGGCGAATGCCCAGCTCGCTCCACAGCTTGTCGAGATCGACGGTCACCGGCGCGTCTTTCCACTGCGCGTACATCGTGGTGAGCACATGCGTGCCGGTGGCGCGGTCGCCCATTTCGAAGGCCTTCTCGAGCGGCCACTCCTGGTCGATGGTGCCGCCCGCGTCGACAATAGCGCGCAGAGCGTCTTCGAGACCTTTGCGATTATGTGTCTGGCGGCGAATTTCTACATCCGCAACGAGGCAAAAGAGCGCGCCGCCCCAGTAGGTGCGCGCCCACGTGTGCGTGTGGTCCAGGCCCTGGTCGCCGGGCGCCGGCTCGCCCTGGTGCATGTCGCGGAACATGTCCCCCCAAACCTTGCGGGCGGTGAGCTCGCCAGTTTTTACGCGGGCAATCGGTTCGACATAGGTTGCCAGGCCTTCTTCGATCCAGTGATGGTCGCGGTCCTGCGAGGGGAAGGCATAGTGCACGAGTTCGTGCGTGGTGACCCAGTCGTCGGTCAGTTCGGCCTGGGTAGTGTGCTCGCCGACGCGCAAGCGTGTGAACCCCTGAAAGCCATCCATATCGCCCCAGGTGGTGCCATGCGGATCGCCGCCGCGGCCGGCCGCCGGGACAACAAGAATGCGCGCGCGGCTGACGGGGAAGCGGCCGAAGTAGGCGACGATGGCCGAGACGGCCGCGTGGATGTGACTGAGGATAGGGTCTTCGCCCAGGTCGAGCGGGCCGGGCGCGAAGTCAACCTGAAGAGCGCCGCCGCGCAGATCGAGACGATACGAGTCAGCCATTCCTTCCGCGGGCGCGAGCTTTTCCCAACGCGGCGCCACGCCGGCCCGCGCGCGGAGTGGAGAGGCCTGCGTATACGCGACGAGCAAAAGCGGAAGTAGCAGCGCCCTCGAAAACTTACCTGTCATTCAACCCTCGATCAGGTTGGACGGCGAATCATGCCTTCGAGGCCAGGATCTCGAGCATTTCAACCTGCGGCGGGCTGGCCAGCAGTTCGTCGGCCTTGGCGAACAGGGCCTTGGCAATCTCGCCGGAAAGATGGGCCTTTCTGCCGGCCTCGTCTTTGAATGTGTCAAAGATGCCGAACCGGGCCGGCCCCAGCTTGACGGCGTACCAGGTCGTGGTGCCGGGCTCGGCCACCGCAAGGGGCTGCGCCGATTTGAGAAAGGCTTCCAGTTCCTGTTCTTTGCCGGGTTTGGCTTCAAGCAGGGCCAATATCGCAAACTTGTCCATTTTTTCTCCGTGGCCGCGAATCCGTGGCCTCGTTTTCTACGATACGCCGCCGGAGCGAGCTTACGCCGGTCTCTGCGGCCCGTTACACTGAAAGAGCCATGCAATTCCGCACGGGAAACGAGATACGCGAGCTGTTTCTGCGCTTTTTTGAGTCGAAGGGGCACCGCCGCGTGCACTCTTCCTCGCTGGTGCCTGCCAACGACCCGACGCTGCTTTTCACCAACGCGGGGATGAACCAGTTCAAAGATCTTTTCCTGGGCGCGGAGAAACGCGACTACTCCCGCGCGACCACTTCGCAGAAGTGCGTGCGCGCGGGCGGCAAGCACAACGATCTCGAGAATGTAGGCTTCACGCGCCGCCATCACACCTTCTTTGAGATGCTGGGCAACTTCAGCTTCGGCGACTACTTCAAGCGCGACGCCATCGCCTTCGCCTGGGAGCTGGTGACGGATGAGAAGTGGTTCAGCCTGCCCAAGGACCGGCTCTATGTAACCATCTTCGAGGGGGCGAGCTCCGCCGGGTGGGATGTGCCGCGCGACGACGAAGCCGAAAAGTTCTGGATCGAGACCGGTGTGCCCAGGGAGCGCATCTTTCAATACGGCTTGAAAGACAACTTCTGGCAGATGGGCGAGACGGGTCCGTGCGGACCGTGTTCCGAAATTTTTTATGACATGGGCATCGAAGCGGCCGAGACGCCCGGCGTCGACAAGCCTTTCGGGCAGGACGACGCGCGCTACGTGGAGATATGGAACCTGGTCTTCATGCAGTTCGAGCGTTCCACGCTTCCAGGTTCTGGAGGAAATGTTAGCTACCAACTGACGCCGCTGCCCAAGCCTTCCATCGATACGGGCATGGGACTGGAGCGCGTAGCGGCTGTGTTGCAAAACAAGATCAGCAACTTCGAAACGGATTTGTTCACGCCCCTGATCGCGCGCGCCGCCCAACTTACAGGCCTGGAGGGAGGTCCGGGCTTTAGCCCGGACATAGAAGCCGCTCAAAAAAGAGGGGCTTCAGCCCCCGCGGGCATCGAAGCACTGACCGGCAATGCCAGCCTGCGCATTATTGCCGATCACGCACGCGCGGCGACATTTTTGATCAATGATGGCGTGCTGCCGTCGAACGAAGGACGCGGCTATGTGCTGCGCAAGATTCTCCGCCGTGGCATCCGGCATGGGCGATTGCTGGGTCAGGAGAAGCCGTTTCTGTTCGAGATGGTTTACGCAGTACGCGACGAGATGAAAGGTGCCTATCCCGATCTCGTGGATTCGGCCAGCCGTGTCGCAAAAGTCGTCGAAGCCGAAGAAAAGCAATTCGACCGTGTGCTAAAACTTGGCATGTCCGAGCTCGATGACCGCATCTATAAGCTCACCAATAAGGATGTTGAAAAGAGGATTTTGAGACAAGAAGAGCGTATGGAGGAAGCACGGAATAAGTTTCCCGGGAACCCAAATGCGATTCTTGAAGGTGGTTATGCTGAAGTCGTTAATGCAGAAAAGCCCGTTTTTCCAGGCGCAGAAGCCTTCCACCTGTACGAGACGTTCGGCCTACCCCTGGACTTCATGGTCGATGCGGCGCGCGACGCCGGTGTGAAGTTCGACGAAGAGGGCTTTGAGAATGCCCGCGCCGAAGAACAGACCCGCGCCCGCGCTTCCTGGAAGGGCGGCAGCCAGAAGACCGCCAGCCCGGCCTTTCGCGATCTGCCGAAGACGGTCTTCGAAGGCTACAAGCAGCTCAACTCATCC
>DASXFB010000109.1:0-12291 GCA_036489815.1 Occallatibacter sp.
GAAAGTAAGTCATGAGGAGGAGCCCAGTCGGATCAGACCCCTGGGTACCGGCGAGAGATTCAACAAGTTACTGATTTACTTTGGGTTGCGAGACTACGAAGATCCGTTTCTGGAGCTGGAATCAGTAACCTCAAGCACCGGCGGATCGTCGGCCCCCGCACGGGGGGTGTCAGGCAACGGCGAGGCTTTCGCCGTGTCCTTGCCGCCCCTCGGCCGGATCCAGAGAATTCTCTGTGGGAGGCTTTTCTCCGGGACCGGCGCCTTGGGTATTTTGCCAACTTCTAATTCGGTAATATTGCTCACGATCGATTCCTTAAGCTCCGTGAGAGCGGGATCATCGGACGCAAGCTCCTCGGTACTCTCAAGGCTTTCCAGCGTTGAGCGCACCACATCGGCGACACTGGGGGAGGTCGGGGGCACCACACTAGTTACGATGCAGAGGCGGGGAGTTCTGTCGGCGCAAAAGTCATCAAGAATCATAAGATTCCCAAGATTCGCATCTTCCTTCGACTGCGCCGCAAAGAATTGACAGCCCATAAAAAATCTATTGTGGAGCGCCTGCCGGATCGAAGATTTCGATGATCTGGGTTTCAAACCGCTTCTCTTCCTCTCTCGATCCGGCAAGGAGGAAGGAGTTTGTCCGGCAGGCATTGCCCCGGACCACTTCGGTAATCATGTAGCAGCAGCCGAGCCAATGCGCTTCGTCGAAGTCGGTCGTCGACCATTGAGCGGGGTGGTCGGGGTGGGAGTGGTAGAAGCCGGCGATCTCCAGACCCTGTCGGCGCGCCTCGCGCTCGGTGCGGACCAGCTCGATGGGATCGATGTGGTAACGGTTGTGGGCCGAGTCGGTACGTGTGTTGCCGGCGCGCACGGCCGATTCAATCCTCCAGCCGTTCGCCTGGGAACGGCCGAGCAAAACCCCACAGCACTCATGCGGATAGGTCTCTTCCCCGTGAGCTCGGAGCGTCTCGTACACGGCGCGGGAAATGATGAGAACGCTCACAATTCCTCCCAGAACCGCTCGCTGAGATATTTGTCGGCTGAATCGGGAAGAACGGTGGCGATCACCGCCTGCCGGCCCGCGGCGAACTCCTCCCGGGCGATGTGCAAGCTCGCCTCGACGGCGGCCGCAGCGGAGACACCCACCAGCAACCCCGCTTCGCGGGCAAGCCGCTTGGCCATCGCATAAGCAGCCTCGGTTTCAACGGAGAGGCTGCGGTCCGCCATCCGCGGGTTGTAGATGGGCGGCACAATCGAGGTGCTCATGTGCTTGAGCCCCTCCAGGCCATGGAAGGGCGAATCGGGCTGCATGGAGATCACCCGCACCGCCGGATTCAGCTCCTTGAGCCTGCGGCTCACGCCCATGAATGTCCCGCTGGTGCCGAGACCGGCGACGAAATGAGTGATCCGGCCGCCAGTCTGCTGCCAGATCTCCGGGCCGGTCTCCTGGTAATGCGCCCGCCAGTTGGCCTCATTCGAGTACTGGTCGAGGTAGCAAAAGCGTTCGGGCTCGTTGCCCGCAAGCTCGCGGGCGCGAAGAATGGCGCCGTCCGAGCCTTTATCCGGATCGGTCCAATCGATTATGGCGCCATACGCCTGCAGGATGCGCTTGCGTTCCGGAGAGACGTTGGAGGGCACGGCCAGATGCACTGATATTTCCAGCGCCGCCCCCAGCATCGCCAGGGCAATGCCGGTGTTGCCGCTGGTCGCATCCAGAATCGTCTTGCCGGGCGTGAGCAGGCCGCGCTCCCGGGCCTCGCGGACCATTGAAGCGGCGGCGCGATCTTTCACGCTGCCTCCAGGATTCGCCCACTCGGCTTTGCCCAGAAGCGTGATCCCGACCAGGTCCTTCACCAGCCGGTCTAACCGCACCAGCGGGGTGTTGCCAATCCGCTCGGTCAATGCGGAGCCGGGTTGCACGAGAGGCGATATCATGAGCCAACAGGTCGCGATCGGGAACGGACAGCACGCCGGTTTTGAACGGTGTCCCTCTTTCCATCTTCGCAGACGAGCGCGTTCTCCCATTCATATTCTGCGCGCCCGCCGGATCTTCAGGACGGGCTGGAGTACATCCGAGAGCCGGGGACGCCGTAAAATGCCATTATGAAAAACAAACTCCGCCATCCCGGCTTCGAACAGACGCTCGAACAGCTCCGTACCCACTCCTTCGATGTGACATCGGCGGGGGGAATAGCCGGCGGCTACCTGGTGAGCAAGCATGGGACCGGAGCCGTGCTGGTGCCGGCTGAAGACGCGCCCGCTGCGTTTGCGGTCAGCCCCGGCCTGCTGGTCAAAGGGGAAGTGGGCCGCCTGCTGGACCGCGGCTATCAGAAGTTCATCAAAACCTCCCAATATGAGATCCCCGCGACGGCAGCCCAATTGCAGGCGATCCATGCGTTCGGCGAGGAGTTGAAACAGGTGACGGGCGCAATCAGCCTGTACAATGAGGCGCTGGGAACCACCAGCGATGTCTATCAGTACGATCGATTGCAGGGCCGGGACGACGAGTCTCAGCCCGAGGCCGTGCAGCCCTGGGAGACCGCCGGCGGCCACTGAGCCAGACGGATCGACCCTGACCAAGATTGAGCGACACGGATTGACGCGGGTCGTCACTGGTCATCACACGCGTAGGTGAGGTTCCGGGGCATGGAAGAGACAGAGAACGCAGAAGACCCGGTGGCGCGGGAGCTGGAACGCCGGGGAATGCCGCGCTGCACGGTGAACGAAGAAGCCACGCTTCTGCTGCTGACCACCGGCTCCCTGATTCCCTGTCAGCTGGTCGAGCTGAGCCTGGGAGGCTGCCGGATGGAAATGGCGCGGCGGATTCCTGTGAGCCAGCACACGCCCGTCGAAGCAAGCTTCAAAATCAATGGCATCGCCTTCCGCCTGGGTGGCTCGACCGGTTGGATAGCCGGCAAGACGGCCGGCGTGAGCTTTGGGCCCATGAGCTCGCGGCGCCGGGACGACCTGGTGGAGGTGCTCTGCGAAGTTGAAAGCGCCCATGCGGCCAAGGCCGAGAAAGAGACTCTCTCAGCGGGAGCGCCCGCCCAGGACGGGCAGAGCCAAAGACCGGGCACGGTCTCCGCAGAAGACCACAAGCTGACTCTGCTTGAATCGGCCCCCAAGAATCCATCTTCTTCCGAGAGGGGCAAAGCGCAGAAAAACGGCGCCCTCTCTGCCGCCAGCCCTATGGCCGGATCTACGGCCGGCTCTCTCATTGGCCCGGTAGCTGGCCCTGTCGCTGGATCTAGTGGCGGGCCTGTTTTGGTGCGGGAGCCGCAGTCGGGCCCAACCTCCCCGGGGCAGCCAGGCAATGTTGCATCTGCGCCCGCAAAGAGCGACCGCCGCACCGCGCCCCGGTGCGACCTGGATACCTCAGCGGTGATCTATCTGGTGAAGGTCGGCTCGAAGCTGAGCGGTCAAGTTCTCGACCTGAGCCTGGGCGGATGCCGCATCCGCACCGCGGCGAGGTTCCCGGCGGGGATTTACACCCGGGTTGAGACCGAGTTCCGCCTGCAGGGAGTGCCGTTGCGGCTGGCAGGCGTGGTCCAGGCGATTCACGACCGCGATCTGGTGGGAGTCCGCTTTCTCGACGTCAGCCAGCGCAAGCGGGAGCAGGTAACGGAGCTGATCGAAGAGATCATGAAGGCGCGGGAAGCCGCAGACGCTGACGAGGAATCGGGGGCGGCCCACTGAACCGCGAAAGTCAGCGGCGGCGGGCACGCTCGCGTTGAAGGTCGCGATAGAGCTCGCTCTTCGATCTTCCCAGCTCCCGCGCCAGCCGCTTGAGAGCCTCTTTCTCGTCCACGCCGGATTCGGATTGAAGGCGCGCGACTCGCTCTGACAGCTTTTCGGCCGACCCGCGCGCGATGGCCTCGCCCGCTATACCGCTGGTCTGCGGCGCCTCGATCAGCAGCGTGATTTCACCACGGATGCGGTCGCGGCCGGCCAGTTCGCGGAGTACCTCGGCGACAGTTCCGCGCAAGAACTCTTCATGCAGTTTGGTCAGCTCGCGCGCCACTACGATGCGCAGCGCCGATCCCCAGACAGCTTCGAGGTCGGCCAGCGTCTCCTCGATCCGATGCGGCGCCTCATAAAGGACGAGAGTGCGTGAGTTCTCACGCGATTCCTTGGCGAGCGCTTCGAGCCGGGTGCGGCGCGCGCCCGCTTTTTCAGGAAGAAAGCCCAGGTAGTGAAACTCCGCCGTGCCCAGCCCGGAGGCGATCAGCGCGCTTAGCGCGGCATTGGCGCCGGGGATCGGGATCACCGGCACTCCGGCGGCGATTGCTTCGGCGACCAGCCAACTCCCCGGATCGCTGATGCCCGGGAGCCCGGCGTCGGAGACGAGCGCAATGCGCGCGCCGCTGCGGAGAGCCTCGACGAGCTCCTGTGCGCGCTGGCGTTCGTTGTGCTCGTGGCAGCTCACGGTCGGCGTCGCGATTTGAAAGTGATTCAGCAGCTTCTGCGTGTGGCGAGTATCTTCGCACGCGATGCGGTCCACGCCGCGCAGCACATCGAGCGCGCGGAGAGTGATGTCGCCGAGATTGCCGATGGGCGTTGCGACCAGATAGAGCGCTGGAACGAGGACTTGAGCGAGGGCTTGAGTGTCGGGGCTCTTGCTTTCCCGGGTCCCAAAATCCGGACCTGGGGCACCCGGCGGTTTGGGGCCGTCCTTCATCCGGCTCAGTCCGCGGATTCCTGGCGCTCCAGTCGACGCTGCTCCGCCAGCAGGGACATCGAGCTCATAAGATTTTGCACGCTGACGATGCCCAGCACGCGGCCGCTCTCCGTAACCGGAATCAGCGCCAGCCCGTGGCCTGCCGTCAGCCGGCGGATCGTGGTGCCCAGCGTGTCCTCGGGCCGCGCCACCTGGAAGGCGCGCGACATAACGGACTGGATATAACCGTTGCCGTCATTGCGCAACGCATCCACGATGCGCTGCCGCGAAACGATCCCCACCAGGATCGGTCCGCGGACGACGGGAAAATCCTCCTGCAGCGAATGCACGCAGCGGAAGAGCGCGTCGGCCAGTGTGTCCGAGGGCGAGAGTGTAGCGAAGTCGGTGAGCATCACTTCGCGCATCCGCACCGTGTCGACGACGGATTGGAAGAAAACCCCCTGGTCCTCGATCTGCGCGCCGATCATGATGAAGAAGCCGGCCAGAATCAGCCAGGGATTGTGCAGCAACATGCCGCCCAGCATGGCGGCGAGAGCCAGCGCCTGGCCCAAGCCCGCGGCGGCTCGTCCGGCCGGTGCATAGCCGTGCTTGCGCGCAAAGATGTTGCGAATGAGCCGCCCGCAATCAAGTGGATAGGCCGGCAATAGGTGCAGCAGCCCGAGCCCCGCCTGCATCCAGACCATGCCCCGCAGCAGATGCGCCGAAGTGATGAGTGGGAGATCGAGCAGCCGCACATCGCCGCTGGCGCCCAGAATCGCCGCCGCCAGCACCAAGGCTGTGGCCCAGTTGGCGAGAGGCCCGGCAAGCGCCAGCGCAATCTGGCCCGCTCCCTGGTTTGCCTTTTCCTGGCTCTCAGGATTCGCATAAGCGAACAGTCCGCCGATGGGCAGCAGCAGGATGGCCCGCAGCCGCAGCCCGAGCCATGCAGCCACAAGCAGGCGCGCTGTCTCGCGCATGATCACGGCGGCCACCAGCAGCAAAAACAGCGCCAGGCCACGCGGCCAGCCGTCGCTCGCGCTGATGCCGAAGAAGACGATGGCCAGCAGCGGGAAGAAGACATGGACGCGCATCTCCACGCCCATCCATCGCCCCAGCGGAATCGACCATCCTCGCATATCCCGATTGTACGAGGTCGGCGGGCGCAGGGGACGCCCCAATTGTGCGCATCCCGCTTTTTGCGGATTGGTATGCTGGTGGGCGATGCGGATCATCTCGGGAAAGTACAAGTCGAGAAGTCTCGAGGCCCCGCCGGGGCTGGCCACGCGGCCCACCAGCGACCGGCTGCGGGAGACGCTCTTCAATGTGCTCGCGCCCCGGATCGAAGGGGCAGCTTTTCTCGATCTATATGCCGGGTCGGGCGCCGTGGGCCTTGAAGCGCTCAGCCGCGGCGCCGGCTCGGTCACCTGGGTTGAGAGGTCGCCGGTGGCGCTCAAAGCGCTTCGCGGAAACCTCGCTCGCCTGGGGACCGAGGGGAACTTCCGTGTGCACGCGGAGAGCGTGCGTGCATTTCTGCGCAGCGCGCAGCCGGAGGCGTTTGATCTCGTTTTTCTCGACCCGCCGTATGACGCGGCGCAGGAGTACGAAACCGCTCTGGACCTGCTCAGCGCGCCGGCGGGAATCCTGGCTCCGCACGCAGTGGTGATTGCCGAGCACCGGCGCAAACAAAAGCTCCCAGATGCGTACGGTGAACTCAAACGCACGCGTTTGCTTGAGCAGGGCGATGCGGCGTTGAGTTTCTATGCTCTCCAGACGCCGGCCCCGTAAAGAGCGGCTACGGCGGTTTTGGGAGCTGCCGGAATCAGGACCTGAGACAGGACGCGAGACAGGCCGGGAAACAGGACCCGAGACAGGGGCGGCGCTTCTCTCAACAACGAGCCCCATTCGCCCGTCCCTCGAGAGGGCATGGAGCCGGAAACCGCTTTACAATGGGCGGAATGAAGACCAAGGGTTTTTTTGCCGGGCTTGCCGCGCTGGCGTTGATGCTCGGATCGCGGCTGCCGAGCCAGATCCCCGCGCAACCGGCCTCAGCCAAGCCTCAGCTCGTTATCCTCGATACCGATATCGGCGACGACATCGATGACGCCTTCGCCCTGGCGTTGGCGCTGCACAGTCCGGAACTCCATCTTCTGGGAATCACCACCGAGTTCGGCGACACCGAGCTGCGCGCGCGGCTGCTCGACCGCTATTTGCGCGCCGTGGGCCGCACAGACATTCCCGTTGCCGCGGGAGTCGGGACACCGGCTTCCAACCACTTCACGCAGGCAGCCTACGCGCAGCAGGAGCCCGATCATCCCCACCGGCAGGCGGTCGATTTCCTTCTCGGCCAGATCCGCGCGCATCCGGGCGCGATTACCCTGATCGCTATCGGACCGCTTGTGAACGTGCAGGCGGCGATCGCCCGCGATCCGGCCACATTCAAAAAGCTCAAACGCGTAGTGATGATGGGCGGCAGCGTCTATCGCGGCTACGACGATGCCAAAACCGGCGCGCACCGACCGCCCGATCCCGAATGGAATATCGTCTGCGATCCGGCCGGAGCCCAGGCGCTGCTGGCATCGGGCGTTCCGGTTTTCATGATGCCGCTCGACTCGACACAGGTTCATCTTGACCCTGCCAAGCTGCTGGCGATCGTCCGCCACAACTCGCCTCTGACCCAACAGTTGACCGAGCTCCATCACGAGTGGGCCGCAAATCGAGAGTCGCCTGTGCCGACGCTCTTCGATCCCGTCGCCGTGACGTACGCTTTTCATCCCGATCTCTGCCCGGCCAGGCCCATGCGGCTTGCAGTCGACGAACGGGGATTGACTCGGCCCGTTCCGGGCGCTCCCAATGCCAATGTCTGCCTGCGCTCCGATGAAAATGGCTTTCTTGCGCTGCTGATGACGCGGATTTTGGAGTAACTACAGCCTTCGCCTCTACGGGAAATCCCGGACGGAACCAAGGCTCCTCCTTCGCAACTCCATTGACATCAGAGCGAAGTAGGTGAAAAATGGCCAGTCACACCAATTCGAACCATCAGAAGTCGTCTACGGAGGAAAGTGTGGGAAACGCGGGGAAGCTGAAGAACTGGGGAATTTTGGCGCTTTCGGGTGCGCTGTTGCTCGGGGCCGGGTGCAAGTCGGCGCCGGAATTGACTCAAGCCAACGCAACGTCCATGATTCAGGCGAATTACGACCAGTCGGCACCCGCGCCCCTGAACATCGTCGTAGACGACAGTGGGATGCAGGAGGGCCTGGCGGCGAAGTACTGGCAGGGGCTCAAGAAGTATCCAAACGGCTACTGGGCCGATTTCAAGCTGACCCCGGAGGGCAAGAAGCTAGTCAAGTTGTCCGATGGGACCGACGTGATTCAGTGGCGCCCCGATGGCCCGAACGATCCCCACTACGCCATAACGCTCACAACCACGGCGGTTAATCGTTTGAAGCCCGTCAATATAGGGGATGTTCAGGACGACGGGACCGGGAAGAGCATCGCGTTCAACGAAGATGTGAATCTGAATGGCTTACCCGATCCCCTGCAAGGGATCGCCCACAATCCCGGCAACCAGCTGAGCACGCCCCGCCACGCCAATTTCGTCCTGGCCAATGGGGTCTGGAAGCTGGATTCGATCAACTAACGATGCGCAAAATCCCCCGAATGCCGGGGTGAGCCAGAAACGCGTCAGGTTGCAGACGAATCGGTTTGACCTAGCCCTTTTTTCTTGTTATGTTAAGAGGGTTCCGCAAGAACGCCTCCCCGTGTGTCTCCTAAGCGTGGAAGCGATCGGGAAACCCGGCTTGGCACGATAGGCGGGGTGGTCCCACTGGCCCAGGTGAAGTCAGCCGGCCAGGCAATCCCGGAGATTGCTCTCGTCTTGCGGAGGGCTGCCGGGGCTCAGGCGACAGGTATTCGTCGCAGGGGTGGAGCAACATAGTTCGCATCGGCGCCCGCGCGTTTCTCCACCTTGGAGGGCTATGCGGGCCGGAATCAGCGAAACGGAGTCGGCTTTTCCTCAGAAACTGCGGAAGGCGCGCGGCCACCGTCCTGGTTCTCGTCTGAGATTGGAACGAAGGCAGACGCGAAGCAGCAATCGGGCTTCTGTGCGCTTGGAATGGCCACGGTGCCGTTCAAGGCCAGAATGCCTGAAGAGCGCTCGCGGCTGCGTAATTGAGTGTTGAAGGGTTTTGAGCAGGTAAGGAGTTTCGGTTTGCCTACGTTTAATCAGCTTGTCCGCAAGGGCCGCACGGCCCCCCGTTACAAGACGGCGTCGCCTGCCCTGCAGGCCTCGCCGCAGCGGCGCGGTGTCTGTACCCGCGTGTACACCCAGACGCCCAAGAAGCCGAACTCGGCATTGCGCAAAGTGGCCCGCGTGCGGCTGACCAACGGGATCGAGGTCACCACCTATATTCCCGGCATTGGCCACAACCTGCAGGAGCACTCGATTGTGCTCATCCGCGGCGGCCGCGTGAAGGATTTGCCGGGTGTCCGCTATCACGTGGTGCGCGGAACTCTGGATTCGGTGGGCGTGGCCAACCGGGCGCAGAGCCGGTCGAAATACGGGGCCAAGCGCGCCAAGGGCGGCGCGGCGGCGGCCAAGGGCAAGAAGTAGGAAGTTGCGAGTTCGCAGTTCTTAGTTCTCAGTTGCCGGATCATCCGGGACGCGCAAGAGCTTGGATCTGAGAACTAAGAACTGAGAACTGATTTTTCGAGGATTGTATGCCGAGAAAAGGGCACATTGCGAAGCGGGAAGTGGCGCCGGACCCGGTCTACGGATCGACCCTGGTGACCAAGTTTGTGAACTCGATGATGTGGGGCGGCAAGAAGTCGACTGCCCAGGGCATCTTCTACACGGCCATGAAGAACCTTGAGGAAAAGGGCGGCGGCGACGACGCGCTCAAGCTCTTCAAGAAGGCTGTCGAGAACTGCAAGCCGCTGCTTGAGGTAAAGACGCGGCGCGTGGGCGGCGCCAACTATCAGGTGCCGATCGAGGTCAATCCCGACCGGCGCACCTCGCTCGCGATCCGCTGGCTGATCACCTATGGCCGCAATCGCGGCGAAAAGGGCATGACCGACAAGCTGTCCAATGAGTTGTTGGACGCGGCCAACGGGCGCGGCGCGGCCATGAAGAAGAAGGAAGACGTGCACCGCATGGCCGAAGCCAACAAGGCGTTCGCGCACTATCGGTGGTAGATTGCGCTGACTGAGTTGAGGTTTTCCGGGTCTCAAATTTGAGGCCTGGGCACCCAGAGTTTTTTGGATTGTGGAAGCAACCGCGGGACAGGAAGCGCCCGCAAGGAAAATGACCGTGGCTCGCACCGTACCTCTGCATCGTTGCCGGAACATCGGGATCATGGCGCACATCGACGCCGGAAAAACGACAGCGACAGAGCGCATCCTGTTTTACACCGGCATCACGCACCGCATCGGCGAAGTGCATGAAGGCACGGCGACCATGGACTACATGGAGCAGGAGCAGGAGCGCGGCATTACGATCACGTCGGCCGCAACCACCTGCAGCTGGCGCGATGTCCGCATCAATATCATCGACACCCCCGGCCACGTGGACTTCACTGCCGAGGTCGAGCGCTCGCTGCGCGTTCTCGACGGCGCGGTCGCACTCTTTGACTCCGTTAGCGGCGTGCAGCCGCAGACCGAGACGGTGTGGCGGCAGGGCGACAAGTACAAGGTGCCGCGCATCTGTTTCGTCAATAAAATGGACAAGAATGGCGCGGATTTCGAGCACGTTCTCGAGACCATCCGCAAGCGGCTGGGCGCGCGGCCGGTGGCTTTGCAGATTCCGATCGGCGCCGAGGCCAACTTCAAGGGCGTTGTCGACCTGATCGAGATGAAGGCCATCCTGTGGCACGACGAGACCATGGGCGCCGAGTTTTCGATCGAGCCGGTTCCGGCCGAGCTCATGAAGAAAGCTGAGGCCTTCCGGATGCAGCTGATTGAAGTCATCGCCGAGACCGACGATGTGCTGCTCGAAAAATTTCTCGAAGGCGAAACGCCCTCGATCGCCGAGCTCAAAGCCGGCATCCGCCAGGCGACGATCGATCTGAAGGTCTTCCCGGTCATCTGCGGAAGCGCGTTCAAGAACAAGGGTGTGCAGACGCTGCTCGATGCCGTCGTCGACTATCTGCCCAGCCCGCTCGACAAGCCTGCAGTTGAAGGTCCTGACCCGGAGCATCTCGAAAAAATAGAAATCCGTAAGCCGGACGACAATGAGCCGCTTTCGGCGCTGGCCTTCAAGATCATCAATGATCCCTTCGGCAAGCTCTGCTTTGTGCGCGTCTACTCGGGCTCTCTCAAGACCGGTGACACAGTGCTCAATCCGCGCACCCGCAAGACGGATCGGATCGGCCGCCTGGTCAAGATGCACGCCAACAAGCGTGAGGACGTGACCGAGATTCTGGCCGGCGACATCTGCGCCTGCGTGGGCTTGAAAGACCTGAAGACGGGCGACACGCTCTGCTCGCCGCAGCATCCGATTGCGCTCGGCGCCATCACCTTCCCGGACACGGTCATCTCGGTGGCCATCGAGCCGAAGACCAAGGCCGATCAAGAGAAGATGGGTATTGCCTTGTCGCGGCTGGCCGATGAGGACCCCACCTTCAAGGTGCGGACCGACGAAGATTCGGGCCAGACCATCATCAGCGGCATGGGCGAGCTGCATCTTGAAATTCTGGTCGACCGCATGAAGCGCGAGCACAAGGTCGAGGCCAATGTGGGCGAGCCCAAGGTGGCTTTCCGCGAGACCATCCGCAAGGTGGCCGAGGCGGAGGGTAAGTACATCCGGCAGACCGGCGGCTCGGGCAACTACGGGCATTGCAAGCTGCGCGTGGAGCCGAACGAGCCCGGCGCGGGCTACGAATTCATCAACGGAATCAAGGGCGGCGTGGTGCCCAAGGAGTACATCAAGCCCATCGACCAGGGCGTACAGGGCGCGCTCGAGCTGGGCATCCTGGCCGGCTTCCCGATTGTCGACGTGAAGGTGACGCTCTACGACGGCAGCTACCACGAAGTCGACTCAAACGAGATGGCCTTCAAGTTCGCAGGCTCGATCGCGTTCAAGGAAGCGGCGAGAAAAGCCTCGCCGGTGCTGCTCGAACCGGTGATGGCGGTTGAAGTCACCGTGCCCGAGGAGTTCATGGGCGTCATCATCGGCGACATCAATTCGCGCCGCGGCCGCATCGAGGGCATGGAGCACGCGGCCGGTTCGCAGGTGATCAAGGCAATTGTGCCGCTCAAGGAAATGTTCGGCTACGTGAACGAGATTCGCTCGTCCACGCAGGGCCGTGCGTCGTATTCGATGCAGTTCGCGCGCTACGAAGAGGCGCCGCGCATGATCGCCGATGAGATCATCGGCCGGACGCAGGGAAAGTAAGCTGACGGCTGAATAGCTGTCAGCTTGGTTTTGGGGCTGGAGCCGGATTGCCGGCGCCCCGGGTTGAAACGGGCAGTACAAGCTACGAAAGGGATTCAGGACTTTTATGGCGAAGGAAAAATTTGATCGTACGAAGCCGCACGTGAACGTGGGGACGATCGGCCACATCGATCACGGCAAGACGACGTTGACGGCGGCCATCACGAAGGTGCTGTCGAAGCATAACCCGAAGATCCAGTTCCGTTCG
>DASXFB010000138.1:0-2173 GCA_036489815.1 Occallatibacter sp.
CCTGCGTATACACGTCCATGGTCACCTTGAAGTTGGCATGGCGGAGAAGTTCCTGAATTGTCTTTACGTCTTCACCGTTCGCCTTCATCAGAGTTCCAAAGCTATGTCGCAGGGTGTGCCAGCCCACCGTATCCGTCCGGCCAAGTACACGGTTGACTGTGGCGCGATGGGTGAGAGAAGTTTTCTAAGCTTTGGTTTTTGCCGCCCAGGCAACGGGCGTGAGTCCGACGACGTTGTGGATGGGCATATCAGCGAGTCCGGGCAAGATGGCGGCGAGGTATTCGCGCACTGCAACCCGGAGCCGGCGGCAGCTTTCGATCACGGACAGGATCGCGGCGATACGCGGTCCGGCTTGTGAGCTGCCGATATGGATCCAGTTGGATCTGCCAAGGGCCACTGGCCTCATTGAGTTCTCGGCAAGGTTATTGCTGAGTTCCAGTTGCGGATGATCGAGGAAGCGGGTCAGCTTCTCCCAGAGCGTCAGCGTGTATTTGCATGCCTGGCCGGCCTTGCTGCCGGGCAGCACGGTTTGACGCGTGGCCACGATGTGCGCGCGGATTTCGTCGAGTACGGGCGGCGCTTTTTCCTGGCGCAAGAGATGACGTGCGGCCTGATCCATCTTTTCCTCACGCGCCTGGGCGTCGATCGAAAACAACTTGTCCATCAGCTCGACCGCGCGAATCGAGCCGGCGTCCTGCTTGTTGAGCTTGACCGCATCCACAAAGTTCCTTCTCGCGTGGCTCCAGCAGCAGGCATGCACCATCCCCGGCCCGCCGAGGCCGCGCTCGTAGGCGACGTAGTCGTCCGTCTGGAGAATCCCCGCGAAGGCGCCGAGAAACTGCTTCGGCCCTTCGCGTCCGCGGCTCATGCGGAAATCGAAGACCACGCCGCCGCCCGGCGTGCCGTATTGCCAGAGATAGCCTTGATGATTTTTGCCGCGCTTATCGTGTGTCTGAACATCGACCGGGGTTTCGTCGGCCTGGATGTAGCCGCTGGCCAGCAGTTCCTTGCGCATGGCGCCGACCACAGGCAAGAGCATCTCGCCCACCGTCATCACCCAGCCGCACATCGTGGCCCGCGTGATCTCGATGCCGCAGTCGCGCTCCAGCAATGCGCTCTGCCGGTACAGGGGCAGATGCGCCGTGTATTTGTTCACAATCGTGTCGATGATGATCCGGTCCGAGACAAGGCTTTTGTCGATGATGCGCATGGGTAGCGGCGCCATGGCCACGCCTTGTTCCTCGCACTGCTTGCAGGCCCGCTTCTCGCGCTTGGTAACTTCGACGTAGTACTCGGCCGGCTTGACGTTCAGCACTTCGCTCTCGTCGTAGCCGATCACTTTCGTTTCCGCGCCGCACTGGCCGCACACGCACTGCTCGGCCGTACAAGCGATGATCTTTTCCACGCGGGGCAGGTCGGCTGGAAGTGCCTGTCGGCCGGGATGCGCGCGCCTCTGCCGCTTCTTCTCGCCGTCCGCCGCCGGCAACGCCTCGCGCTGGCTCTCGGCCTGAACTTCCTCACTGGAGACGCCGGGCTCTTCTTCCAGCAAATGCAACTGCAGATTGCTCAGCTTTTCGCTGCCCGGCCCGTACCTGGCAATTCGCCGCAGGCGCAGGTGCTCTTCGAGTATCTGAATCTTCAGCCGTGCGTAGGCCAGCTCCTTCGTGGCCGCATCCAGTTGCTGTTTCAGTTGTGCGTTGATCTCGGCGAGAAAGGCCTCTGAGTGCGGGGGAAGTGTCGGCTGGAGAGGCGCACTCACGATGCCTCTTGAATAACATGAGTTCCTGTGGATAAGTTGGCGAAATGTGCAGTGTTTATGCGGGTATCCGTAACTTATCTGGTTCTTCGGCGAACGGCTTGCGATACCACTTCCGCCGCTCGGTCTGCTTGAGATCGATGCCGCCCAACAACAGCGCCAGCTCCTCCTGGCTCAGCACAATCTTGGTCGCCGTGGTGTCGCTCTCCGGCCAGCGAAATCTCCCACCATCCAATTTCTTCGCCGCCACCCAAAGCCCGCTGCCGTCATAAACCAAAAGTTTTAAGCGATTGCGCCGCGCATTCGTAAACAGGAAAACATGGCCGCTCGTAGGATCGCACCCCAGAGTGTCGCGCACCAGACCGTAGAGACCGTTGAAGGATTTCCTCATGTCGGTCGCCCCGGTCGCTACGTAGA
>DASXFB010000013.1:0-21296 GCA_036489815.1 Occallatibacter sp.
GACTTCATCGACTTCTTCGTTGAGCGTGATGCCTTCCTGCAGATCCTTGAACTGGACCGTGCCGCCGATCTCGGTGAGGATGGCGTAGGTGTAGGGATCCCACTCGGCCAACAGCTCGCCGAGCTTCACCTGATCGCCGTCCTTCACGCGCAGGCGCGCGCCGTAGACAACCACGTAGCGCTCCTTTTCACGGCCGCGCTCATCCACGATGGCCACGGAGCCGGAACGGTTCATGGCCACCAGCGAGCCGTCCTTGCTCTCGACGGTGTTGAGGTTGATGAAGCGCACGATGCCGTGGTTCTTGGCATCCAGGCGCGATTTGTCCTGCACGCGGCTGGCTGTGCCGCCCACGTGGAAGGTACGCATGGTGAGCTGCGTGCCCGGCTCGCCGATGGACTGCGCCGCGATGACGCCGCAGGTTTCGCCGAGTTCGACCATGCGGCCCGAGCCGAGGTTGCGCCCATAGCAAAGCGCGCAGACGCCGCGCCGGGATTCACAGGTGAGCACGGAGCGGATCTTCACTCTCTCCACGCCCGCGCCCTGAATCGCCGAAGCGATGTCTTCGTCGATCGGCTGATTCACCTCGACCACCACGTTGCCGTCGTAGTCCTTGATGCGTTCGAGCGACACGCGGCCAATGATGCGGTCGCGCAGCGGCTCGATGATCTCGCCGGATTCGACGATCGAGCCGACGTAGATGCCCTCGACCGTTCCGCAGTCGTTCTCGGTGACGATGACGTCCTGCGCCACGTCGACCAGGCGGCGGGTGAGGTAACCGGAGTCGGCGGTCTTGAGCGCCGTATCGGCCAGGCCCTTGCGCGCGCCGTGCGTCGAAATGAAGTATTCGAGCACGGTGAGGCCTTCACGGAAGTTCGCCGTGATCGGCGTCTCGATGACTTCGCCCGACGGCTTAGCCATCAGTCCGCGCATGCCGCTGAGCTGGCGGATCTGCTGCTTCGAACCGCGGGCGCCGGAGTCGGCCATGATGTAGATCGGGTTCATGGCGCCCTCTTCATCGGCGCGTTTCATGTTCCCGAACATCTCGTCCGCCACCTTATCCGTGACCGCCGACCACATCTGGATCACCTTATTCGACCGCTCGCCGTTGGTGATCGCGCCGTCCATGTACTGCTTCTGGACTTCGATCACCTTCTTGTCGGCTTCTTCCACCACGGTGTACTTGCTCTCCGGAATCACCATGTCATCCAGGCCGACAGACAGACCGGAACGCGTGGCGTACTGGAAGCCGAGCGACTTGATGCGATCCAGCATGCCCACCGTGACTTCGAGACCGAGATTCTGGTTGCAGTAATTCACCAATTGGCCGATGCCCTTCTTCTTGAGCAGGCCGTTGATGAACGGCATGCCCGATGGAAGCGCATCGTTCAGGATCACGCGGCCGACGGTGGTGTTGATGTAGTCCTTATCGAAGTCCACCGGATCGGTGTGGAGCAGGTCCTGATCGTCGTAGGCCGTGGTCATATCGAGCACCTTGCCCGAATAGCGCAGACGGACGGGCGAGAGCGTCTCCACTTCCTTCGCTTCGAGCGCCATCAGGATCTCTTCAGTGTTGGCAAACACGCGGCCTTCACCCTTGCCGCCCTTCTTCGCCTTGGTCAGGTAATAGAGGCCAAGCACCATATCCTGCGTGGGCACGGTGATCGGGTGGCCTGAAGCCGGCGACAGAATATTGTGCGAGGCCAGCATGAGCACGCTGGCTTCAATCTGCGCCTCAGGCGACAGCGGAATGTGCACGGCCATCTGGTCCCCGTCAAAATCGGCATTGAAGGCGGTGCAGACCAGCGGGTGAATCTTGATGGCCTTGCCTTCCACCAGCACCGGCTCGAAGGCCTGAATGCCCAGACGGTGCAGCGTTGGCGCACGGTTCAAGAGCACCGGATGATCCTTGATGACTTCTTCAAGGATGTCCCACACCACCGGCTCCTGCATCTCGACCATCTCTTTGGCCTGCTTGATGGTGGTGCACTGGCCGGTCTGCTCGAGGCGGTGATAGATGAAGGGCTTGAACAGCTCGAGCGCCATCTTCTTGGGCAAGCCGCACTGATGCAGCTTCAGCTCGGGACCCACGACGATGACCGACCGGCCGGAGTAGTCCACGCGCTTGCCGAGCAGATTTTGGCGGAAGCGGCCCTGCTTGCCCTTGAGCGTGTCGGAGAGCGACTTGAGCGGACGGTTGTTCGCGCCCCTCAGCACACGGCCGCGGCGGCCGTTGTCGAACAGCGCGTCGACGGCCTCCTGCAACATGCGCTTCTCATTGCGCACGATCACTTCGGGCGCGTGCAGGTCCATCAGCTTCTTCAACCGGTTGTTGCGGTTGATGACGCGGCGATAGAGGTCGTTGAGATCGGAGGTGGCAAAACGGCCGCCGTCCAGGGGAACGAGCGGGCGCAGCTCCGGAGGAATGACCGGCAGCACATCGAGAATCATCCAATGCGGCTTGTTGGAACTCTTGCGGAAGGCCTCGACGACCTTGAGCCGCTTGGCATACTTGAGCTTCTTCTGCGCAGAGGTCTCGGTCTTCATGCGCTCGCGCAACTCGATGCCCAGCTCGTCGATCTGCACGCGCTTGAGGAGCTCCTTGATGGCCTCAGCGCCCATCATGGCCTTGAAGCCCGAGGGGCGGAACTGCTGGTCAAGCTCGCGGAACTTGGTTTCGTCCTTGATGATCTCGCGCTCGCGCACCGGCGCATCGCCCGGATCGACAACCACATAGGATTCGAAATAGAGAATGCTTTCGAGGTCGCGCAGCGAGATGTCGAGCAGATGGCCGATGCGCGAAGGCAGGCCCTTGAAGAACCAGACATGGGAACACGGAGACGCCAGCTCAATGTGGCCCATGCGCTCGCGGCGCACCTTGCTCACCGTCACTTCAACGCCGCACTTGTCGCAGATCACGCCGCGGTGCTTCATGCGCTTGTACTTGCCGCAGAGGCACTCCCAGTCGGTAACCGGTCCGAAGATGCGCGCGCAGAACAGGCCGTCACGCTCGGGTTTGAACGTGCGGTAGTTGATGGTCTCCGGCTTCGTCACCTCGCCATGCGACCAGCTGCGGATCTTCTCCGGCGAAGCCAGCATGATGCGAATGGCGTCAAAGTCGGTAATGGGGCTGGTAAGCTCAAACGGGTTCGAACGGAACAAGGCGACCCTCCTTGGCGGGCTTTTCGGCACGCGCCGCGGTCTGTTCCCGGGACTGTTGAAGGATTCTTCCTTCCCGGGAAGCGGGGTTGACCGCTTTCAAAGAAGAATCCCGAAAAATCACTACGCCGGCTGGATTTCGGGTGCCCCAGATCTCGACTTTGAGACCTGGGATACCTCAAGCCTCAGTCGGCCACGGCCGCCACTTCCGGCGCAGGCAGCTTCTTGATCAGATCTGCGCGCTTGATAAGTTCCACATCCAGGCACAGCGACTGCAACTCGCGGATGAGCACGTTGAACGACTCCGGCACGCCCGGCTCGATGGCCGCTTCACCCTTGACGATGGCCTCGTAGATCTTGGTGCGGCCGTAGACGTCGTCGGACTTGGCGGTCAAAAGCTCCTGCAGGATGTAAGCCGCACCGTACGCTTCAAGGGCCCACACTTCCATCTCGCCAAAGCGCTGGCCACCGAACTGCGCCTTGCCGCCCAGCGGCTGCTGGGTGATAAGCGAGTACGGTCCGATGGAACGCGCGTGAATCTTGTCATCGACCAGATGAGACAGCTTGAGCATGTAGATGTAGCCCACGGTGACAGGCTGCTCGAACTGCTCGCCCGTCATTCCGTCGTAGAGCGGGGTCTTGCCGGAAGAAGGCAAGCCGGCCGCAGCCAGCAGCGCCTTGATCTCACGCTCCTGTGCGCCATCGAAGACCGCCGTGCCGAACCAGATGCCGCGCTGCATTCCGGCGCCGACGCGCAAGAGCATCTCGTCATCGAGCTCGAGGAGCTGGCGCAGCGTGGCGGTTCCGGCGAACTCCTTCTTCATGAGTTCGCGCGTAGCCTCCACATCGCCATTAGCCTTGATCAGTGCGGCGATCTTCGCGCCCAGCGCATGAGCAGCCCAGCCCAAATGCGTTTCCAGAATCTGGCCCACGTTCATACGCGAAGGAACGCCGAGCGGGTTGAGAACGATCTCAACCGGCGTGCCGTCGGGCAGATACGGCATGTCTTCCTCGGGAAGAATGCGCGCGATCACGCCCTTGTTGCCGTGGCGGCCGGCCATCTTGTCACCCACCGAAAGCTTGCGCTTCATGGCAACGTAGACCTTCACCAGCTTGATCACCCCCGGAGGCAGCTCGTCGCCCTTCTGCAGCTTGGCCACCTTTTCGTTGGTGATCTTGCGCAGCACTTCGATCTGCCGCGAGGTCATCTCCTCGATCTCGTCGATCTGCTCGTTGACCCGGGGGTCCTTGTCGTTGTAGCGGATGCGCTTGAGGTTCTTGGTGGAGATGCGCTCGATGGTGTCGCGATCGAGGATGGCTCCCTTGGTCAACAGCCTCTTGTTCGTCCGCTCGTCGTGCAGGTCGGCCAGCACTTCCTTGCCGCCGAGGATGGCTTCGAGGCGCTTCAGACGTTCGTCCGTCAGAATGCGGATCTCATCGCCCAGGTTCTTCTCGAGCTTGGCCACATACTCGGCCTCGATCTGCTTGGCGCGCTCATCCTTCTCCTGACCCTTGCGGCTGAAGATGCGCACGTCCACCACCGTACCCTCAATGCCCGGAGGGCAGGTGAGCGAAGCGTCGCGCACATCGCCGGCCTTTTCACCGAAGATGGCACGCAGCAGCTTCTCTTCCGGCGTCAACTGCGTCTCGCCCTTCGGCGTGACTTTACCAACGAGAATGTCGCCATGGCCGATCTGCGCGCCGATGCGGATGACTCCGCTCTCGTCCAAATCGCGCAGCGCGTGCTCGCTGACGTTCGGAATGTCGCGCGTGATCTCCTCGGGGCCTAGCTTGGTGTCGCGCGCCTCGATCTCGAACTCTTCGATGTGCACCGAGGTGTAGTAGTCCTCGCGCACCAGCTTTTCGCTGATGAGGATCGCGTCCTCGAAGTTGTAGCCGCGCCACGGCATGAAGGCGACCAGCACATTGCGGCCGAGCGCGAGCTCGCCCTGCTCAGTGCACGGGCCGTCGGCGATGACTTGGCCCTTGAGCACGCGATCGCCCTCGCGCACAACCGGCTTCTGGTTGATGCACGTGTTCTGGTTCGACCGCTTGAACTTGATCAGCGTATAGATGTCAGAACCCACCTCGCGCGACAACTGCGTGGGGTGATGCTCGCCCTCGACGCGCACGATAATGCGCTCCGAGTCGACCGAATCCACGATGCCGTTGCGCTTGGCCAGAATCACGGCGCCTGAGTCGCGCGCCGTCACGCCCTCCATGCCGGTGCCGACCAGCGGAGCCTCGGCAACCAGCAGCGGAACGGACTGGCGCTGCATGTTCGCGCCCATCAACGCGCGGTTCGCGTCGTCGTGTTCGAGGAACGGCACCAGCGAAGCGGCAACCGACACGAGCTGCTTCGGGCTGACGTCGATGTAGTCCACCTCGGCGCGATTCACCAGCACAAAGTTTCCTTGACGGCGGGCATTCACCAGATCTTCTGTGATCTCGCCCTTGTCGTTGAAATCGATGTTGGCCTGCGCGATGGTGTGCTTGTCCTCTTCCCACGCCGACAGATAGAAGCTGTACGGGATGTGATCGATCGAGCGCTTGCCGGCCTTCTTCAGTTGCGCATTGAGGCGCCCGGCTTCTTCCTTCTCGATGCGGTCGCCCACGCGCAGGCCGCTTTCGCCCGCGTTCACAATTTCCACGTAGTCGAGAATGCGCGAGTCCTTGACCTTGCGGTAAGGCGACTCGATGAAGCCGTACTCGTTGATGCGCGCAAAGCAGCTCAGCGAGCTGATGAGGCCGATGTTCGGACCTTCCGGCGTTTCGATCGGGCAGATGCGGCCGTAGTGCGTCGGGTGCACGTCGCGCACTTCGAACCCGGCGCGCTCCCGCGACAGGCCGCCCGGCCCAAGCGCCGAGAGACGCCGCTTGTGCGTAATCTCGGAGAGCGGGTTGGTCTGGTCCATGAACTGCGAGAGCTGCGAGGATCCGAAAAACTCGCGGATCGCCGCCATGACCGGCTTGGCGTTGATCAGGTCGTGCGGCATGGCCGTCGAGAGCTCCTGATACACGCTCATCTTTTCCTTGATGGCGCGCTCCATGCGGACGAGGCCGATGCGGAACTGGTTCTCCATCAGCTCACCCACGGCGCGCACGCGGCGGTTGCCGAGGTGATCGATATCGTCCACCACGCCCACGTTCTTGCGCAGCTTGAGCAGGTAGCGGATGGTCGCGTAGAAATCCTCAGGCGTCAGCGTGCGGTGATCAAGCGGCGTAGCGTCCTGGTTCTCGTAGAGCTTGATGTTGAACTTCAGGCGCCCGACGCGCGAGAAATCGTACTTGCGGGAATCAAAGAACATGCCTTCGAACAACGCCGTGGCCGTATCGAGCGTCGGCGGATCGCCCGGACGCAGCTTGCGGTAGATCTCGATCAAAGCCTCTTCCGGCTTGCGCACCGAGTCGCGCTTCAGCGTGTTGGTGATGATGTTGCCCACGTCGTCGCGGTCGGGGAAGAAGAGTTCGATATTCTGCGCGCCGGAGGCCATCACCTTATGCAGCCGGTCGGCGGTCAGTTCGACATTGGCTTCGACGATCACTTCGCCGCTGGACGTATCGACCACGTCGGCAGCGGTAATCGTGCCGTCAAGCTCCGCCGATTCCACTTCAATCTTGTTGATGCCCGCGGCGCGGATAGCCTTCAAAGAGTGCGCGGTAATCTTGCGGCCGGAGTGGGCGATCTCTTCGCCGCCATGCACAACCGCGTGCGCCGGCTTGGCGCCGAGCAGATGGGTGCTGGTTCCGGCTTCCTGCGGCACGCTCCAGAACAGCTTGCCGTCCGCGATTTGAATGCGATCGACAGTGTAGAAGGTCTTGAGGATCTCCTCGTCTGAGCGCAATCCGAGCGCACGCAGGAAGATGGTGCCCAGGAACTTGCGCTTGCGGTCGATGCGCACGTAAAGCGTGTTCTTCTGGTCGTACTCGAACTCCACCCAGGAACCGCGATAGGGAATGATCTTGCCCAGGAAGTAAGTGCGGTTGTTCGCGGTCTCGAAGAAGACGCCCGGCGAGCGGTGCAACTGCGACACAATCACTCGTTCCGTGCCGTTGACGATGAAGGTGCCGTTCGGCGTCATCAGCGGAATATCGCCGAAGAACACCTCCTGCTCTTTAATGTCGCGAATGGTCTTGTTGCCGGTCTCGGGGTCCTTGTCGTAAATCGTAAGGCGCACCGTGACCTTGAGCGGCGCGGAGAACGTCATGCCGCGCTCTTCGCACTCCTGCTGGTCGTACTTCAGCTGCAGACTCACCGGGTCGCCGCACTTGTTGCAAAAGTCGGGCATGTTGCGGTTGTAGGTGCCGCACTTCTGGCAGAGCACATCGCCGGGCAGGAAGGGATCGGTGATCACCATCGCGCCGCAGTGTACGCAGGCCGTGCGCAAATGATGCAGCCCTTTGAGGTGCCCGCACTTGCACTCCCAGTTGCCGATCGAGAAATCGACGAAGTCGAGCTGCGAGATACCCCTGAAGTCCGTGATCGGAAATACCGATACAAATACTGACTGCAACCCCGAGTCGTCGCGCTCGTTGGGCAGCTTGTCCATCTGCAGGAACCGCTCATAGGAGCGCCGCTGGACTTCAATCAGGTTGGGAATCTGGGTTGCGGTGGGAATTTTGGAAAAATCGAGCCTGCTGCGAATCGCGCGCTTCTCGTTGGACATGATCACTCCTGAGTCTCGTCGCTCGGCGCCGCGTTGGGCGCCGGCCGGTACCCGAGACTCCTCGGCGCCGGCGGATTACGGTAGGTATTCGAAAAACCAGACTGGCGAAGCTAGACTTCCAGTCCCGATGCGATTCCGGCAGGCCAGGCCAGTGCGCCTAGATGCGCCGGAGGTAACCGGGTCAGGGGTACGTGAGAACTTCTGAATAACCCATGGCGGGCATTGCCGCAGGTCTGCCCTTTGGGCTAGACTGCGCACAATTGAGGGAAGCGAAGAACGCGGTTTAGACCCAAAGAATGGGAAAGACCGCTACAGGAGGTTATGCGCACAAGGCAGGAGAACACAAAATCTCTCATATGCTTGATGGGGTAGACACGAAAGCCCGCGAGGACGCGATACCTCACGAGCGCGGCTTATTGCCGATGCCCCCATCCGAATTCGTTTGCCTTGTTCTCGCCGATCCCAATTCGCTTCAGCCGCTTGCTCGCCAGCCATATTACGCTCGTCAACAACCGCCCGCCTGACCTTCAAGCAAGTTGTTAACACAGAAAGAACTTAACCTTTGCCTTGAGGCATCCGGAGACATCAAGGTCTGGCTCTGCCCTGACCCTATCCTGACCCGCGGACGATACTAAATCCACCCGTTCTGAAGAGTACGCACCGGTTACATCCAAGCCTTTCCTCAAAAAAGCGGAAAAGACCCGGCAGACGCGCAACCTTTATCGTAGCGCGTCCCGGGCATCCTGGCAAGTGCTGGATGTTTACTTGACCTCGACGGTCGCAACACCCTCGAACTTCTTCTTGATTGCCTCAGCCTCTTCCTTGGTCGCGTTTTCCTTAAGCGGCTTCGGCGCGCCATCGACCAGGTCCTTGGCTTCCTTCAGGCCGAGCGAGGTAACTTCCCGCACTGCCTTGATGGTGTTGATCTTGTTGGCGCCGGCATCCTTGAGGATGACCTGGAACTCGGTCTTTTCTTCAGCCGCCGGAGCTGCCGCGCCGGCACCTGCGCCGCCGGCCACCATCACTGGAGCCGCCGCCGCGGCCGAAACGCCAAGGCGCTCTTCCAGCTTCTTCACCAGAGCCGCCGCTTCCAGCAGGCTCAACGAAACAATCTGCTCTTCCAACTGCGCGATATCCGCCATTTTGTTCTCCCATCCGAACCGTTTTGAATTTGTGTTTCCGTGCCGTTCGTGCGATTGACGGTTTCCGTTGCGCCAGACCAGCGCCCCGTCAATCCATTTCCCGGCCAAATTTTTCTGAGCTGACAGCCGTTAGCTGCCAGCTGTCAGCTTTCACGCTGCGCCCGCAAACTTTTCCTTCTCGACGCCCTGCCCCAGCACCACCGCCAGATCGCGTCCGGTAGCATTGAGCACCGTCGCCAGGCGCTGCGCCGGCGCGTTGATCAAGAAGAGCAGCTTCGAGAAGATCTCTTCCTTGCCCGGCATGGTGGCCAGCGACTTCACTTCTTCCACGTCCAGAAGCTTGCCGTCCACGATGCCCAGCTTGAAATGGAACTCCGCCGCATTCTCGCCCGCCCACTTGGCAAAGACCTTGGCCAAGGCCACGGGATCGCCCGAGGTGAAGGCAACCGAGTTCACGCCTTTCAGTCCCTTGAGCGCCGCTTCTACCTGCGTGCCCGAGCCCGAGATCGCGGCCAGCTTGTTCTTCACCACGCGGTACTTGCCGCCCGCCTCACGGATGACCTTGCGCAGTTCAAAATCCTTGGCCACGGTGAGCTTGCTGAAGGTGCCAACAATTGCCGTCGTCGAGGACTCCAGCTCCTTGGCCAGCAGCTCGGTCTTCTCAATCTTCTTCGCTTTCGAAATCGCCATTGTGCGCTCCGCGCGGGGATCAGGGAACCGGGGTCAGGGATCAGTAAAACCAATCCGAGTATCTGCCGGTCTTCCGCTGATTCCGCCTCTCTGCCGCCTGAAGCGGCGCCGTATTCCGAATCCCAATTCAGTTTCAGCAGGGCGCCAATCTCAGCGCCGCGCAACTGATCCTGACCCCTGATCTCTGAAATCTGCCGATTAGTGCTTGCCGGCCGCGTCCGCAACCTGCGAATCCAGCGGCACGCCCGGGCCCATCGTCGAGCTCAGCGTAACGCTCTTGATGTACTTGCCCTTCGCTGCCGAAGGCTTGGCGCGCACAATCGACGTAATCACCGTGGTCGCGTTGTCGACCAGTTTCTGCGGGTCGAAGCTGAGCTTGCCCACGGGAACGTGCACCAGGCTGGTCTTGTCGGCGCGAAACTCCACCTTGCCGGCCTTGATTTCTTTCACCGCCGCGGCCACATCCTGGGTCACGGTGCCGGTCTTCGGGTTCGGCATCAGGCCCTTGGGGCCCAGCACCTTGCCCAGCCGGCCCACCACCTTCATCATGTCCGGCGTGGCGATCAGCGCGTCGAAAGCGGTCCAATTCTCTTTCTGGATCTTCTCGACCATCTCCTCGCCGCCCACAAAATCGGCGCCGGCATCCTGCGCTTCCTTCTGGCGGTCGCCGGTAGCGATCACGGCCACGGTCTTCGTCTTGCCCAGGCCGTGCGGCAAAACAACCGTCCCGCGGACCATCTGATCGGCGTGGCGCGTGTCGACACCCAGACGCATGGTCAGATCGACCGTCTCATCAAATTTCGCGTACTTGACCTGCTTGAGCAGGGTCACCGCTTCGGGCAGCGGATAGACGGGCTTGGTAACGGCGGCGCGCGCCTTTGCAATATTCTTGCTGACTTTAGCCATTCATTCCTCGTCTCCCACCGCTTTCGCCAGCCCGCCTTTGGCGGGAGTTCGTCGACCTCGTAAGGCAATCGTCCAAAACATTGCCCGTCCGGTCAGGACCCGAAAGCCGTGGTGCTATTGACGGTCCAGAGTTTGCCTCCGGACACATTCATAGATCATAGCCGAGTGGTTGAGTAATTGCAACGGTCGTGTCAATCCGCGCCAGGAAACCATGAGATGTCCATGCGTTGAATTTGATAAGGGCGGATGCCCCGTTCCCTCGCATCTGAGGGGGCCGGAAAACCACGTCGCAACCTGCCGTGCGAATCCTCCGCGACTCTACCACCCCGCGCCGGAGGCGCGAACCACCGCAGATGGTTCCAGAATCGCTGTCATCGCGTAAACCCCGTTCTCCGCACCTGGGTCAGTGCGGAAGGCCAGGGCCCGTCACCAAAAGCCTCTTGCCTGTCGTGGCGCGCGAGTGCTAAGAATGAGCCCTCCCGGGATTTGAGAGAAGCAAGCGCAGAACTTTTGGCTGAGTTGATACTCTTCCGGCATTTCCAGACACTATAGGGAAGCCACAACTCCAATTTGGCGGTTCGACCCATGCCAAATCGCACGAGCACCAAGCCGGGATTGACCCACAAAGTTCGAGTACGGAACCTCGCGCTGAGCGCGCTGCTGTTCATCCCTTGGGCCTGCAGCAGCTTGGGACAAGCGGCCCAGCCCGATCTCACACTGGACTCCGTAAATGTCCGCCAGGAAGGCGTGGTCAGCTTCTCGACTCTGTTCCTGGGGCCGGAGAGCCGCTCGGACTTTTCCGCCTCGCAGTTTCTGGTGGGCCAAACAGACGATCAGGCCTACCGACTGTGCATCGACCTGGCCAGCATCCAGCAGGTCCGCTTCAACGCCTTCACGTTTACCGCCTACATGGTGAGCGCCAAAGGGACGCCGCAGGCCTCCAAGTTTCAGGTGACCGGCAATCCATGATTCGCCCGTCCGGGTGTCGTTCCACGTCAAGAACGGCACAAGCGCCGTTCCAGGCTCAATCCTGATGCCGGTGTACAACGCGACCTCCGGCGATCTGCTGGAAGTGACAAAACAGTCCGATCTCGCGTATGTGAGCGTCTCCGGCAACACTCCTCTGCAGATTGGGCTGGCTAACGTCGCAGACGCGCTGCCCATCTCGATAACCGACGTGGCCGTGAGCGAAGACTGCCCGAACTGCTGGACGCGCGTTGATTCCAAGGTCAGCGATAAAAGCCCGCTTGCGGTCGACCCCGGAACCAGCGCGACGCTGCCCTTGAGCCTTTCGCCCAACACGATACCCGCGTTGCTGCAGGGCGCGCTCGCTGTGCGAACGGATGTACCGCATGACACGCTGGCGCTCACCGTCACGTATCACACCATTCCCGGCGGGGCAGACCGGCGGCAGACGATCCTGGCCAAGGTTCGCTTTGGTCCCGGCCTGCTCGGTCTCGGGCTCGCTGTCTGCGGCGGCATCGCGCTCGGCCTGGCGGCGCGCTATCTGCTCACGGGCAAGCTCGGCAATGAGAAAGAACGCGCCGTCCACGCGATTCTTTTGGCGCTGGTGCTGGGAACGATTGCCGAGTTCGTCGGCATCCTGCTCACTGCCTATGGGAATTCGAGATTGATCCTCTTCGGGCTGGATATCGATCCGCGGCAGCTCTTCCCTGCTTTCATTCTTGCGATTCTGGTGAGCGGCGGCGCGGCGGTAACCGCCTGGGTAAAGGATTTGTTCGGAAAGAAAGCATGAGAGTTCACGATCTTCGCCCCGGCATCCGACTTTCAAAGCTCGGGCGGCTCTACGCCATGTTGTTCGCTCTGCCGCTTGCTGCGTCCGGCGGCGCGGCAGCGGATCGCGCGGCGGCCCAACCACCTGCCACTGGGCGATCTGTGATGGACCGGCCCGTGATGATGGACAGCAACGGGCCGGGCTCGGAGCTGTACGTGCTGGATGAGTCGGGAGTTCTGCATGAACTCCGAGTGAGCGGGAGCGGCCTTGCGGAATACGCCCGCATCGCGGTTCCTTCGGATTTCATAGCGGCAGACATCTCGTTCCTGCAATCGAAGACGCCTGCCTCCGTGCTCATCGCCGGAACCGAGTCGAATCGTGGGCTAGTGATGCGGCTTTCTCTGAAGGACGGCGTGCTCGAAACCTGGAGATTTGAAAACGTGTGCTCGGGAGTGGATTCCGGCGGCTCCGGCAACTCAGCGTATGTGGCAACCTCCGATTCGAACGAGATCTACCGGGTGGACACGCGGAACCAGCGCCTGAACCTAGTCGCGCGGATCCCCGATGCATCGAAGCTTGGCCCGGTGGCGTTCGACGAGGCGGGGCAGCAGATCTACGTGGCGGATGTAGCCAGCGGCAGAGTCTATCAATATTCGATAGGCATGAAGAGTTCTAAGGTCTTCTTAACGCATCTCAGCGCGCCCACGGCGCTGGCCTTCGACGCGGAAACCCATCGGCTCTTCATCGCCGATCCGGGGCAGCGGGCGATCTTCGCCGCGGACACCCGCGCGAGCGCGCCGGTTCCGGTCCTCTTCGCATCCGCCCCGCTCAAGGCGCCGTATGGCATGACCCTGCTCTCCGAAGGCCGGGTCGCGGTAGCCGATCACAGTTCCAACGCGATCTTCATCTTCTCAAGCAAAGGGACGCTGCTCTTTCGTTATCCCGATGAGTGATGGAGCGGCCCGCGCTTCAGCACGGAGCGCCTATACTGGGAACGCCGTCCGGGACCAAGTGCGCACCGGGCACTCTCGACTGCCATGACTACCCGAATCAGCCGACGCCGCTTTCTTTCAACCGCCGCCCTTTCCCTGGCTGCAGCTCGTCTGCGTGCCCAAACCCAGCCCGGAACCCAAATCACGCTCGCCATTCCGGCCGAAGCCGCCGGCGCTCACATGCCCGCCGATTTCGTGGGGCTCTCCTATGAAGTGCAGCAGCTCGCCGATCCTAGTTTCTTTTCGGCGGCCAACACCGGCCTGATCGCGCAGTTCAAGGCGCTCTCGCCCAATGGTGTCCTGCGCCTGGGCGGCAATACCAGCGAGTTTGCTTATTGGCGGGCGACGCCTGAATCGCCGGAACCCGAGCATCCCAAGACCCGCGAGGTGGTGGGCGAGCCGAAGCCTGAGTATTACGCCGTGACGGGCGAGGCGGTGCGCAAACTTGCCGGCTTTTTGAAGGCCACCGGCTGGACCTGCCTTTACGGCATCGGCATGGGCACGAATACGCCGCAACGCGCCGCGGAAGAAGCCGTCTTCGTCCACCGGACGCTCGGCGCCAGCCTGCAGTACTTTCAGATCGGCAATGAGGCGGATCTCTTCGACCGGCATTTGCGCGACCCCAAGACGTGGTCCCCCAAGACTTATCTCGATGAGTGGCTCACCCTGGCTCGTGCCATCGTGGCGCGCGTTCCGGAGGCGAAGTTCGGCATGCCGGACGTCGCCTTCAAAGTCGAGTGGCTCACCGAGATCGCCGGCATGTGGCCCTCCATCGAAAACCCTCCGCATGTGACGACGCTGACGCATCACTACTACTTCGGCGGCCCGGCGACTAATCCTGAGGTCAACGTGCCCAATCTGCTTAAACCGGCGACCATGACCAAGGTTCAGCGAACGGCGGATGCCGCAACAGCGGCGGCGGACAAGATGGGCGCCCGCGTACGCATGACCGAGGGGAACACGTGCTTCCGCGGCGGCAAGCCCGGCGTCTCCGATGTCTTTGCCGCAGCGCTCTGGGCCGCTGACTACTCGCTGCTCCTGGCGAGCAACAATTACTCGGGCGTCAATCTGCATGGCGGGACCGGCAAGTCCGTTGCCAACTCCGTGGGAGGATCTCTGCCCGGCGACGCGCTGCTCAAGGAAAAAGGTGAAACGCCGGAACAGATCGCCGCGCATCCGCACCCGTTCTATACGCCCATTGCCACATTCGGCTCGAAGTACGAGCTGGAACCGGTGGGCCACGGTCTCAAGTTTGCGGGTTCGTTGAGCGGCGGTTCCTTCTTCAAGGCGGATTTCTCATCAAGACTGCAGGCGGCGGGAGTGGATGCGACAGCCTACGCGGCCAAACTTCCCGGCGGCAAGACGTCCGTCATAGTCCTGAATAAAGATGCGGAAAAGGACCTCGACCTAGTTCTGGATTTCGGGAGCGGAAGCGCCGGAAGCGTGGAGATCGAGACCTTGCATGCCCCCGCCCTCGACAGCCGGGAAACCCACCTCACGCCCGCGGCGAAGCGCGGTCTCCTCAAGCAGGGCAAGTACACCGTGGCCGTTCCGCGCGCGTCCGGTCTGCGTCTCACCCTCATCTGACCGCTTCATCGAGATCCCAAACGAGCCCAGAGGCTTTCGCAGGCATCGGAGACGGCGGAGCCGGCCTTGCGCTTGCCCGCATCTTCCGGGCCGGCGCAATGCGCGGCGATTCGATCGCAACGGCGCGATGCAGCCTTAAGTCACCGCCGAGCGCTTGAGTTGGGGTTGCGTTTGAAATCTGTATGGCCGAAACTGTGGTTATGACTCCCATCCTTCGCTCTTCCGCACTCATCGCCCTCGTTGTCTCTTTGCAGGGGATGCATTTTTCCTGGGGGCAAGCTTCCAAAAACGCCGCGGAGCTGACCTACGCGAGCTTTCAGGGCCAGCCGGCGCCCTCAAAGAAATTGCTCGCCGAGCTGGTCCGCGAGGTGAGATGGGATACGCGGCCCGCCGATGAGAATCCGCAGGGACTGCGTCTGCGATTCGAAAAGGTCGGCGACTCGGCCTCGGCGGATGCTCTTGTGCGGTACCGGGTCTTCGCCGACGGCGCTCCTGAAAACAAGGTGTACGCCTTGGGCGTCTGGTCGGTGGGAAAGGCCGTCTCCTATGGCGCCCAGGAGGTCTATGCGAACTCGCAGGGGCTCTTGATGATCCACCGGCCGACTCCCGAACAGGACACCCGCTTCAAAGCGCCGGGCGATGAGCTCGAGCTGATGCCTCAAGCGGGCGCGGCGGAGCCGGTACGCTACATTCTTGCCAGTAAAGACGGACAGTTGTCGATACTCGGCACTGTGGTTCCCCACCCCGTGGTCGCGCGGGATCAGGCCTGCACGCTTGAGGTAAGAATCGCGGAGCCCGATGCGGCGGCGGTGCTGATCGTAGCCGGGGGATTTCCCGCTGGCGCCAGGATTCCAGTGGTGCTGGAATCGGAGGGCGCCACCGCCACGCTCACGATGACCACGGATGGCGGCGGCCAGGCTGAAGTGGCAGATTTTCCCGGGGTGCTGGGCAAGGCGCAGGGAACTCTGAAGGCAACCGCGGAAGCCTCTGATTGCCTCCCGTCGGCTCTTCTGCCCTGGGGCGCCGGCACGATGGCCCAGAAAGCCCCGTAAGCCGCGTTCCGCGCTGATTCCATCCCTCCCATCGAAATCGGCTGTGGCATCTTCG
Organism: Occallatibacter sp.; assembly: GCA_036489815.1. Lineage (GTDB taxonomy): Bacteria > Acidobacteriota > Terriglobia > Terriglobales > Acidobacteriaceae > Telmatobacter. The sequence continues at coordinate 15,983 of DASXFB010000013.1, forward strand.
GAATGGATGTAAAGCCAAACCGCGCCATTGAGTGGCTCTTTTATCACGAAAAAACCATCCCTCCACGGCTCGCAAAATCCAGGTCTATGCGAAATGCTCTAGCATAGCGAAGTAGCGCTTTTTCGGATGGGCCGGAATACCGGAGAAAAATAAAGAAAACTGGAGATTTCACGTTGAAGAGCGAACGGATATTGCCTCCATGGTCGCTGTTGTGGCCGCTCCTGGCGGGAGTGGCGATGCTTTCCTCACACGCGCAGGCTGCGCAGGCTCCGTCGTCTGCTACTGAACCCGCGGCCGCAAATCAGGCGCAGAATGTGACCCGCGCCACGCTGCCCAATGGCGCGAGGGTGGTGATTATCCGCAACGCGCTTGCGCCGGTGACCACCGTGGAAGCGAACTTCATGGTGGGCGGAAACGAGACGCCCTCCGGCTTTCCCGGAATGGCCCACGCGCAGGAGCATATGGCCTTCCGCGGCTGCGCGGGCATGACGGCCGACCAGACCGCGGCCATCTACGCTCTGCTCGGCGGCGAGAACAATGCGGACACGCAGCAGAACATCACGCAGTATTTCGCAACGGTTCCGGCCGCGGATGTCGATGTGGCGCTGGAGGCCCAGGCCGCGTGCCTCAAGGGCGTGGACGACTCGCAGGCGGAATGGGATCAGGAGCGCGGAGCCATCGAACAGGAAGTGCAGCGCGATCTCTCCAACCCAACTTACAAATTCATTGACCGCTTGAACAGCGCGATGTTCGCGGGCACGCCCTATGCGCATGATCCGCTGGGCACCAAAGCCTCCTTCGATGCGACAACCGGCGCGATGCTCAAAGATTTTTATAGCAAGTGGTACTCGCCCTCGAACATGATTCTCATGGTGGTGGGCGACGTCGATCCGGCTGCGACGCTTGCGAAGATCAAGGCCCTTTACGGCAATGTGGCCGATCATCCGCTGCCCCAGCGGCCTGAGATTCAGTTGCAGCCGTTCCAATCGCAGACCTTTTCGATCGACAGCAATCTTCCTTACGTGCTCGCTTTTATCGCCTACCGGTTCCCCGGGACTGACTCACCGGATTACGCCGCGGCGGATATCCTGGCCGATGTGCTGGCCAGCCAACGGGCCGATGTGTACGGAATGGTGCCTGCTGGAAAGGCTCTGGATGCGGAGTTCGGCGTAGCGGAGAACTATCGCAAGGCAAGCGTCGGCTATGGGGCCGTGGCGCTGCCGGCGAACGCCGACGCGACCGACGCCATCAACGAGTTGCGGCAGATCCTCAACAAGTATGCAACCGGCGGCGTGCCCGCGGATCTTGTGGATGCGGCCAAGCGCAGCGAGATTGCGCAGGCGGAGTTTCAGCGCAATTCGATACCCGGGCTCGCCGAGGTCTGGTCAGCCGCACTGGCGGCCGAAGGACGCAACTCTCCCGAAGAAGACGTGGACGCAATTCGCAAAGTGACGCTGGCGGATGTGAATCGCGTGGCCAAGCAGTATCTGCTGAACGCGAGCACCATCACGGCGACGCTGAAGCCGGTGAACGGCGGCGGCCCGGTGTCTGAAAAGGGCTTTGGGGGCAGCGAATCGGTCACCTCGTCGCCCAATAAGCCTGTCGAGCTTCCGGCTTGGGCGGCGGGGCCGCTCAATCAGCTTCAGGCGCCGGACAACACGCTTGCCATCTCCGACACAACGCTGAGCAACGGCATTCGCCTGATTGTCCGCACTGACAAGACAAGTCCGACCATCACCCTGCTTGGCTCGGTGAAGAATAACGCGGACCTCGAAACCCCGCCCAACGAAGACGGCGTAGGCGGCTTGCTGGACGGGCTCTACTCCTACGGAACCCAGACGCTGGACCGGCTCGCCTTCCAGAAGGCGCTCGATGATATCGCAGCGAACGAGAACGCGGGCTTCAACTTTTCGCTCTCGGTGCTCAAGGAGTACTTCTCGCGCGGCGTGCAGTTGCTGGCCGACAACGAATTGCATCCGGCGCTGCCGGAGAATGCCTTCCTCGTGACGCGGCAGCAGACGGCCCAGTTCGTCGCCGGCCGGCTGCGCAGCCCCGGCTATCAGACCACGCGCGCACTCGACCTGGCGCTTCTTCCCGCAGGCGACCCGGTGCTCCGCGAAACCACGCCGGCGACTGTGACCAAGCTCACGCTCGATCAGGTAAAGCAATATCACGACGCAACCGTGCGGCCGGACCTGACCACCATCGTCGTCATCGGCGACGTGACTGCGGATGAAGCCAAGAGCGTGATCGAGAAATGGTTCGGCGACTGGAAAGCGACGGGACCCAAACCGGAGACCACCTTGCAGGCAGTCCCGGTGAACCAGGCCTCCGCCTCCAACGTGCCTGACCCCGAAGCAGTGCAGGACCAGGTGACCCTGGCCGAGCAGGTCAACCTCAACCGCTTTGATCCGGACTATTATCCGCTGCAACTCGGCAATCACGTGCTTGGCGGAGGTTTTTACGCGACGCGCCTCTACCACGATCTGCGCCAGGTGAACGGATACGTCTACAACGTGGACGTCGGCCTGAATGCTGCCAAGACGCGCGCCAGCTATTCGGTGGAATACGGCTGCGACCCGCAGAATGTGTCGAAGGCGCGCGCGCTGATTGTGCGCGATCTGGACCAGATGCGCACGGAGGATGTCTCCGATAGCGAGCTGCATTTAGCCAAGGCGCTGCTTCTGCGCCAGATTCCGTTGAGCACCGCAAGCGAGGAATCTGTCGCCAGAGCCCTGCTGGCGCGCGCCGGCATTGGTCTGCCGCTCGATGAGCCGCAGGAAGCGGCGAAGAAGTATCTGCAGCTCACCGCCGACGACGTGAAGCAGGCCTTCGCCCGCCATCTCCGCACCGACAATCTCGTGCAGGTGGTGCGCGGTCCCGCTCCGCAGTGAGTGGAATGCGTGGAGGTTCCTGCTCGCAACGGCCCAGCCAGCGCGGTTTGCTGAGAGGGAACCTGCGCGTCTCTGCGCGCGATTTGAGGCTTTTCACCTGCGGGCTTTTGTGTCATGCTTGCACGCATGGGAAACAAAGACAGAGGCAAGAAGGAAGTAAAAAAGGCGCCTAAACCCAAACCGAAACCAGAGCCCGGCCGCAAGCGCGAAGTGTTTACGCCGGTGCCTCCGCCAAAGTAAAAACGCTCCGTTTTTTGCCCGATTCCAGTGCGTCCCAGACGCAGAAAGGCCCTCCCTGTCCAGGGAGGGCCTTTCGTTTGACGCGCAAAAATGGATCGCTTACGCGACGACTTCGATGCCCATGGAACGGGCCGTGCCCTTGATGCTCTTGATGGCCGACTCAACCGATGCCGCATTCAAGTCCGGCATCTTTTGCGTGGCAATCTCCCGCACCTGTTTCTCTGTCACCTTGCCGAGCTTTTCCTTGTTCGGCGTGCCGCTGCCTTTAGCGATACCCGCTGCCTTCTTGAGCAGAACGGCAGCCGGAGGCGTCTTGGTGACAAAGCTGAAGCTGCGGTCGCCGTAAACGGTAATGACCACCGGAATGGTCAGCCCCGCCATCTCCTTGTTCTGCGTGCGCGCGTTGAACTGCTTGCAGAACTCCATGATGTTGACCTGCGCCTGACCGAGCGCGGGACCCACGGGAGGCGCGGGCGTAGCCTTGCCCGCTTCGATCTGCAGTTTAACGTAGCCGTTAATTTTCTTTGGAGGCGCCATGTCTCATTCCTTCGGAACCGGCCTCTAGCTTCTAGCCGCTAGCTTCCAGCTCTGTTCTTCCTGATTCAAATTTTGGTGTCGCAGTTCGAGCATTCACTCGCAACCGGAGGCTGCTAGATCGCCCTCCGGCTAGAAGCTGAAAGCTAGTAGCTGGAAGCTGCAACTACTCAATCTTTTCCACTTTGCCGAACTCCAGTTCGACCGGCGTCGAGCGCCCGAAGATGGTCACCATGACCTTGAGCGTCTCGCGATCTTCGTTGATCTCGTCTACCACGCCGTTGAAGTTGGCGAACGGCCCGTCGGTGATGCGCACCTGCTCGCCCTTTTCGAACTTGATCTTGAGCCGCGGCTTGTCCGTCGAGATCTCGGAGCGGAAGATGATCGAGCTCACCTCTTCTTCGCTCAGCGCGACCGGCTTATCGCCCGTGCCAAGAAAACCCGTCACCTTGGGCGTGTCTTTGAGGACGTGCCAGAGATTGTTGTCGAGATCCATCTCAACCAGCACATAGCCGGGGAGAAAGACGCGCTCCACCGTCCGCTTTTTGCCGTTGATGATCTCGGTCACCGGCTCGGTGGGAATCATCACGCGGCCGACGCGGTCCTTGAGGCCGAAGGCCTGCACGCGGCTCTCGATGGACTCGCGCACCTTGCGCTCGAAGCCCGAGTAGGCATGCAGGATGTACCACTTGAAATTCGGGTTGCGCTCCGGCTGCGGTTCCGGCTGTTGCCCCGCGACTTGTTCCAATTCTTCTGCCATTCTCAACTCTTTCCGAACTGCTCCTATTGCATCCCGCCCAGCTTATTCAGCAAACCGTTCACGCCAACCCGGAAGATCCAGTCCACCAGAAAGAAGAACAGACCGAAGATGAAGACGGTGACAATGACCACCGATGTCGTCACCTCCACTTCTTTGCGCGAGGGCGCAACCACCTTGCGCATCTCTGCGCGTACATCGCTCAGAAAGCGGGTAAACTCGGTCCACTTGCCCATGGCACCGCCCCGGAATTCTGACAGGGCGCCTGGCTGCTGCCGCTTTGCGGAACGCTCGTCGCCTCGTTCGATTGCCGTCTTTGTTGCCATAACTTCCATTCCTTTACGTCCAGCACTCAGCAAGACGTTTTTCCATTTGGCAGGGGCGGAGGGATTCGAACCCCCAAGTTCGGTTTTGGAGACCGACAGTTTAACCGTTGAGCTTACGCCCCTGAAAGCAGCTAGAAGCACCCGGCAGTTCCCGGCTGGCAGTTGAAGGCCGCAATGCCGCTTCTAACTGTCAGCCGTCTGCCGGCAGCTTACTTAGACTCTTTGTGCGGCGTGTGCTTGCGGCAGCGGTTACAGAACTTCTTGAACTCGAGACGGCCGGTGGTCGTCTTCTTGTTCTTTGTCGTCGAGTAATTCCGCTCCTTGCACTCGGTGCACTGCAAATTGATGATTTCCCGCATTTCAATTCCTCTCAGCTACCTGCTGACAGCTCACAGTTGTCAGTTTCGAATGGCATTCCGGTACTGCCTGCTGTCAGCTGTCTTTACTTCACAATCTCCGAGATCGTGCCTGCGCCCACCGTGCGGCCGCCTTCGCGGATCGCGAAGCGCAAGCCCTTCTCCAGCGCCACCGGCGTGATCAGCTCGATCTGCAGAGCCACATTG
>DASXFB010000046.1:0-2105 GCA_036489815.1 Occallatibacter sp.
GCGACCACATCGTAGTCGTGCGCCTCGGTGATCTCTGCACGATAGAAGGTGCCGGGCACCAGTGTCTCGTGCGGGCCAAAATCGTTGATGTACACCTTGCCGTCGATCTCCGGCGCATGAAACTGCGAGCGGCCCTCCCACAGTAGCGGCGTCTCGTCGCTCTCGCCTTCGACCAGGATATTCATCGTCTGGCCAACCCACTGCTCCTTACGGTCGCGGCTGATGGACTGCTGCAGCTTCATCAGCGAGCGGCGCCGTGCCTCGATGGTGCGCTTCGGAACTTTGAGCGAGCTGTCCAGCGCAATCGACTGCGAGCCCTCTTCGTCGGAATAGGCAAAGGCGCCCATCCAGTCGAACTTCGCAGCGCGCACGAAATCCATCAGCTCAGCGTGGTCTGCGGCCGTCTCGCCGGGGAAGCCGACGATAAAGCTCGTCCGCAGCGCGACGCCGGGCACCGCGGCGCGAACTTTTTCGAGTGTCTTGAGGAAGATGTCGGCATTTGCGCCGCGGCGCATGCGCTTCAGGACTGGCCCGGCGGCATGCTGCAGCGGTACGTCCAGATACTTCACGATGCGTTCGTGCTTCGCGATGGTGTCCAGCAGCCGACCCGTGATCTTGTTGGGGTAGGCGTAGAGGAAGCGCAGCCAGGTGAGCCCGTCAATCTGAGCGAGCCGATCGAGCAGCGCGGCCAGACCGTCCTTCAAGCCGAAGTCCTCGCCGTAGCAGGTGGTGTCCTGCCCGATCAGCGTGATCTCACGCACGCCACGCGCAACGAGCTGCTCGGCTTCCGCAATCACGGACTCGAAACGGCGCGAGCGGAACTTGCCGCGCAAGTTCGGGATCACGCAGAACGAGCAGGGATGGTCGCAGCCTTCCGCGATTTTGAGATAGGCCGAGGTCTTGCCCGTCGCCAGCAGGCGCGGCGTCGTCTCGTCATAGAGATAGGTTGGCAGCGCGGCCGCAGCGCCATCCCACGCATCGCGTGCGAAGCGGCCCTGCTGCTCGCGCAAATCGCCCTCGGCCCGCGAGGCCGCGGCGTCTGCTGGTGCGTAGCGCTGGATCGGCGGCGCGGTCAGGATCCCAGCCGCCGCAGGCTTGATCGCAGGCTTGATATTGACAAGCTGCGAAGTGAAAGGTGCAGCCTGCGATGGCGCGAGACCCGCAGCGTTGAGTATTTCTTCCAACTCGCCCGTGCCGACCACTGCATCGACCTCCGGGATGTTCTTGCGGATCTCATCTCGATAGCGTTCCACCAGGCAGCCCGCCACGATCAGCTTGCGCGCGCGGCCGGTGGTCTTGTGCTGCGCCATCTCGAGAATGGTGTCGACCGACTCCTGCTTCGCCGAGTCGATAAAAGAGCAGGTATTGACGACGAGAATTTCTGCCGATTCAGGATCGGAGGTCAGCTCCGCGCCAGCCCGATCCAGCAGCCCCATCATCACCTCGCTGTCGACGAGGTTTTTCGGGCAGCCCAGGCTGACAAAACCGACACGCGGCCGTGCGGAAGTCACCACTGGCGCGGCAGGAGGTGCTTCCAGAATGTAGGTGGGATTCACCTATCTATTTTAGCGGATCGTGTTTCGCGGATCATGCCCGCTCGCCGGCTCACAGATAACTAAGCCACGCAGCGCGACTTCGCCGCTTCAGAGCAGCGGATGGGGCCGTCGCCCGCCTTAGGGTGATATTCTTTCCTAGTGCCGGGTCCTACGCGACGGAATCCCGCCAACCCCGCCAGGTCCGGAAGGAAGCAACGGTAACGGGTCACTCCGGGCGCAGTAGGCCACCCGGTGCACTGAAGCTTTCGACTCGTGAACAGCTTCCGAAGAATCCCCTCAGTGAACACTCTCACTTTGCCCCGCCCCGTGGACATCGAACGCGCGGTCGGCGAGAATCAAAGGGCCGGACCGTTTCACTATCGGTATATCCGATGGAAACACTCTGGACGCAGCTTTTCCGTCAAGAAAGACTGCGCATAGCGGCTGCGAGCCAGGACACAGTCATTGTGAAAACGGTATAGCTATGAGCCCCATTGAGTTGCCGATGAGCACCGAATCTGCGACAGCCGCCGCCGCACAGGGAGCGCCTTCCGCCAACCACACCGCAGC
>DASXFB010000096.1:0-2197 GCA_036489815.1 Occallatibacter sp.
GAAATGCTGCTCATCTTCCGCCTCGGCCGTCCGGATGTATTGCCCGTCAGCGACTACGGAGTCCGCAAAGGCTTCGCGCTCACCTTCAAGCGCCTGCCCAAGCGCAAGCCCTTCGACGCGACCATGCTCGCCAAGCCGGCAGAAATGCTCCGCCGCGGCGAACGCTGGCGTCCCTGGCGCTCCATCGCCAGCTGGTATCTATGGAGAGCCTGCGATCTCGCCGGCAAAGCCTCTCCACCGCCGGACTAAAAGTCCGGAGCCCGCTTTGCGTCCTTTGCGGTTAATTTCTTTGCAATAAGACCCCGCCACAAAATCCGCCGATAGAGATAGCGAACAGGGATAATGGTCACTGAGGACCCTCCCCAAAATGCCCGCACCCGAGCGCTATCTGTGCATTCACGGCCATTTCTATCAGCCTCCGCGTGAGAATCCCTGGCTGGAAACAGTAGAGACCCAGGAATCGGCTGCGCCCTATCACGACTGGAACGAGCGCGTCACCGCCGAGTGCTATGCCCCCAATGGCGCCGCCCGCATCGTGAATGCGGAGAACCGCATCGTCCGCATCCTCAACAACTATGGGTGGATGAGCTTCAACTTCGGCCCCACGCTGCTCTCCTGGCTGAAGGAGAACGCGCCGCGCGTCTACCGCATGATCCTCGATGCCGACGTCAACAGCCGCCAGCGCTTCTCCGGGCATGGATCGGCCATGGCTCAGGTCTACAACCACATCATCATGCCCCTGGCCTCCACGCGCGACCGCATTACGCAGATACGCTGGGGCATCGCCGATTTCGAAAGCCGCTACGGCCGCAAGCCCGAAGGCATGTGGCTTTCTGAAACCGCTGTCGATACCGAGACCCTGGAGTTGCTCGCCGCCGACGGAATCCGCTTCGTCGTCCTCGCGCCGCACCAGTGCGCCAGGATGCGTCCACTCACCCCGGCAAATACTCAGGCCGCTGCGGAAGCAGCAAAACAAAATGGCGCTGCAACCGGTGCAGGCGCGAAATCCGAAACCGCCGCCAATCCGTGGACAGAAACACCGAACGCCTCTGTCGACACCACCCAGCCATACCTGGTCCGGCTCAAAGACGATCGCTCCATCGCCGTCTTCTTCTATGACGGACCCCGCTCCCGCGCCATCGCCTTCGAAGGCCTGCTCAACGACGGCGCGAATTTTGCGCGCCGCCTTCTCGGCGGATTCTCAGACGCTAACCGTCCCCAGCTGGTTCACGTCGCCACCGACGGCGAGAGCTACGGCCATCATCACCGCTACGGCGAAATGGCGCTGGCCTTCGCGCTTCGATCGGTTGCCGCTGGCAGCCAGGCCAAATTAACCAACTACGGCGAGTTTCTGGAAAAATTCCCACCAAGCTACGAAGCGCAGATCGTCGAAGACACCTCGTGGAGCTGCGCCCACGGCATCGAGCGTTGGCGCTCCAACTGCGGCTGCGGAGGCAATCAGCAGGGCTGGAACCAGCACTGGCGCAAGCCCCTGCGCGAAGCCCTCGACTGGTTGCGCGATGCCGTCGCGCCCCTGGTCCGGGCCAAGGCCAAAACACTCTTCGCCGATCTCGACCGTGCGCGCAACGCCTACATTCAAGTCGTCCTCGACCGAGAGAAGAAATCCGCTTTCTTGAGCCTCCAAGGCAGCCCGACTCTGACCGAAGAACAGCATGTCGAGGCGCTGGAAATCATGGAACTCGAGCGCCACGCCATGCTCATGTACACCAGCTGCGGATGGTTCTTCGAAGAGATCTCCGGCATCGAGACCGTGCAGATCATCGCCTACGCCAGTCGCGTCCTCCAGCTCGCAGCGTCGCTCTTCGGCGAAGCCGGAACGGCTCTCGAAGCGGAGTTCATCCGCCAGCTTGGCGAAGCCAGGAGCAACCTGCCGGCAAAGAAGGATGGAGCGGCCATCTACGACGATTCCGTCAAGAATATGGCGGTCGATCTCGAACAGGTGGGCGCTCACTACGCCATCAGCTCCATCTTCAAGACCTACGCCGACCAGACCGACCTGTTCTGCTATACCATCCGCCGCCAGGCCTACGAAGTCGTCAGCTCCGGCCGCGGCCGCATCGTTATCGGTCAGGCTCACATCTGTTCCAACCTTACCGAGGAGCAGGATACCTTCGTCTTCGCCGTGCTCCACTTCGGCGACCAGAACATCACCGCCGCGGTCAAGCCCTATGACCAG
>DASXFB010000115.1:0-34692 GCA_036489815.1 Occallatibacter sp.
AGGCCGAAAGGCTACTGCGCCGAAGAAGGGCGGAGGATCAGCGCAGGGGGGATCGGATGAAGAAGCAGATGAGGAGCTTACCCCTGAGAAGGCTTTCGGGAGTCTGGCCATCGCGCCGCCGCCGCCGCCTTTGCAATAGCCTTGCGCCGCTCAGGCGTCAACGCAGCAGCCCGCTTTAATCCCCTTTGGGATGTGGCGGGCTGTTTCTTTTTGATGGGCGCTTCGCCTATCGACTGCTGCACGATCTTGTACGCCAGCGTATTAACATCCATGTATCAATGATGCCCTTAACATGGGTCCGACTGCAAGCCTCTGTGGATTTCAAAGTTTACCAGTACCGGTCCGCCGTGTCACTTGCCCAGCGGGCATCCGGCCCGATAAAGTGACAGCGTGTACCTGATGTCGTGTCTCTGAACTGCGCATCGCTATTCCGCTGTCATCTTGAGCGGAGTTTGGCCGCTTCTGGCCACATGGAGTCGAAAGATCTGCGGTTGCTCTTTGCCGCGGATGCAACGAATGTCTAAGGCGCCGCGCTGGGCGCCTTCAGAGGTAACAAAGCCCCGCATAGTTTATTGGGATAAAGGATTTCTCGTATGTCCGTTTCGCCCTCTTCCGCCACCGCCAATCAGGATATCGACTCTACGCTCCGCGAAAACCGCGTCTTTCCGCCCCCGGCCGAGTTCAGCGCCAAGGCCCACATCAAGAGCCTGGAGGAGTACGAGCGGCTCTACAAGCAATCGATCGAGGACCCCGAGAAATTCTGGGCCGAAGCAGCCCGCGAACTGCACTGGTTCAAGCCGTGGGACAAGGTGCTCGAGTGGAACCTGCCGTGGGCGAAGTGGTTCGTGGGCGGCAAGATCAATCTCTGTTACAACTGCGTCGACCGCCACGCCTTGAGCGAGCGCGCGCAGAAGACCGCGCTGATCTGGGAGGGCGAACCGGGCGAGGTTCGCCGCCTGACCTACGCGGAGCTGCATGCCGAAGTGCAGAAGTTCTCGAGCGCTCTCAAAGCGCTCGGCATTCAAAAGGGCGACCGCGTGGCCATCTACATGGGCATGACGCCGGAGCTGGCCATCGCGCTGCTGGCCTGCGCGCGCATCGGGGCGGTGCACTCGGTGATCTTTGGCGGATTCGCCGCCCATGCCATCTCCGACCGCGTCAACGACGCGAGCTGCGTTGCGATCCTCACGCAGGATGCAAGCTACCGGCGCGGCAATGAGATTCAGCTCAAGCGCACCGTGGATGAAGCGCTCGCCGCCTGCCCCACGGTAAAGCACGTCGTCGTGTTCAAACGCACGGGATGCACGGTCACCATGGTGCCGAACCGCGATCACTGGTGGCATGATCTGATGGCGAAGGCTGCGCCGGAGTGCCCCGCGGAACCACTCGATTCCGAAGACCCGCTCTACATCCTCTACACCTCCGGCACCACCGGCAAGCCAAAGGGCCTGGTGCATACCACCGGCGGCTACGCGGTGCAGACCTATCTCACGACCAAGTACGTCTTCGACCTGCGCGATGAAGACGTCTACTGGTGCACGGCCGACATCGGCTGGGTCACGGGGCACTCGTATGTGGTTTATGGCCCGCTGCAGAACGGCGCGACCGTGCTCATGTATGAAGGCGCGCCCAACTTCCCTGATTTTTCGCGCTTCTGGAAGATCGTCGACGATCATCGCGTCACCGTCTTCTACACCGCGCCCACAGCCATCCGCGCCTTCATCAAGTGGGGCAATGAATACGTGGAAAAGTACAAGCTCGATTCACTTCGGCTGCTGGGAACGGTGGGTGAGCCCATCAACCCCGAAGCCTGGATGTGGTACCGCGAGAAGATCGGCCACAACCGCTGCCCCATTGTCGACACCTGGTGGCAGACCGAGACCGGCGCAATCCTCATCGCGCCCATCCCCGGAGCCGTGCCCACCAAGCCCGGCTCGGCGACGCGGCCGTTCTTCGGGATCCAGCCGGATGTCGTCACGCACGAAGGGCGCTCCGTGCCCGCCGGTTCAGGCGGACTACTGGTGATACGCGAGCCTTGGCCCTCGATGGCTCGCACCGTCTATGGCGATCCCGAGCGCTACCAGAAGACTTACTGGAGCGATGTGCCGGGCTGCTACTTCACGGGCGACGGCGCGCGCCAGGACGCCGATGGCTACTTCTGGCTCATGGGCCGCGTCGACGACGTGATCAACGTCAGCGGCCATCGCCTCGGCACCATGGAGGTGGAATCCGCGCTCGTGGCCCATGTCAAGGTGGCGGAAGCGGCCGTGGTCGGGCGGCCGGACGAGCTCAAGGGACAGGCGATCGCCGCGTTCGTCACGCTCGAATCCGGCAATGAGCCGACCGATGAGTTGAAGGACGAACTGCGGAAATGGGTCGCGAAAGAGATCGGCTCGCTGGCCCGGCCCGACGATATCCGCTTCACGGATGCGCTGCCCAAAACCCGCAGCGGCAAGATCATGCGCCGTCTGCTGCGCGATCTCGCGACGCACGGCGAGATCAAAGGTGACACGACCACGCTTGAAGATTTTACGGTGATCGCCAAGCTGCGCGAGGCGGAAGAGGGCTAGGCCGGGCATGCGCAAGCTCGCCTACGGTGTAGCCACCAGCCTCGACGGCTTCATCGCCGGCCCCAACGGCGAGTACGACTGGATTACGCCCGACTCCGGTATCGAATTCGGAAGAATCTACGCCAAGTACGACACGCTGCTCATGGGTCGGCGCACGTACGACGTTGCGAAGACGCGCCCGGGGCTGCTCCACGATACAGGCATGGAGATCGTCGTGGTCTCCACCACCCTCGCTCCCGCTGCTCATCCGAATCTGACCATCCTCGCAAGCCGCGTGCCCGAGGCCATTGCCGCGTTCAAAACCCGGCCCGGCAAAGATATCTGGCTCATGGGTGGCGGCGTCCTCTTTCGCTCACTGCTCGACTCCGGGCTCGTGGACGCCGTTGAAGTCTCCGTCTTCCCGGTGCTGCTCGGCGCGGGTACACCGCTTCTTCCCCAGGGCCGCCGCATCGCGCTGCATCTCGAAAGCAGCGCCGCGTTGCCCAGCGGCGTGCTCATGCTCAGCTATGCTGTTGCGGCCGCGCCCGACTCGGCGCGCGCTGACTGATCTTTCCGGATTGCCGAGAGATACCACGCCAGCCAGACCCGCTCCGCTTGAAGCAGAAAAACGAAGAGGCGGAAGCCGCAGCCTCCGCCTCGCATGGCACTCGAATCACGCCGGTCCTTAGAACCGGAAGACAACGCCGATCGTGCCGCTCGAATTCCAGGTGCGATGCGGCGAGTAGGCGAGCTGAGGGGTATTGTTCCTCAAGGTAAACGCGGCGCCGATCCTGTCGCCGGAGGCGCGAATGGCGAAGCGCGGGCTGATGTTATAGGACATGCCGCCGCCAAAACCGCCGGCGAATGAGAGATTCGGGCTCATGTGTTCGCCGCCCGTATGCTCGATGCCCATTCCACCATGAAAGAAGCCGCTGAAGTTCCCATAGAGGTTGGCGTGGATCTCCGGTCCAACCAGAACCTCGTAGATCGAGGGATCGCCCGGGTTCCCGGCGCTCGTCGCACTGCCACTGGCCGTAGGCGGCTTGTAGTAATTGCCCATCGCGCTCATGCCGAAATACCGGCCCCAATCGCGGGTCACGTCCAGATCCACGCCCAGGAGGCCATAGCGCGACTGGTTCACCTGGTTTAAGCTCGAGTAGCCCAACCCAACATAGGCTTCGTACTTGTATGAAGGCGCGGCCTGAGTGGACGGACCCTCCGGAGAAGCCTGGCTTACCGCGGACAGGGGTAAAAGCACGGCCGGCACCACAGTCAGAAACGCACGCAGAAACATCCTCTTCAACTCGAAACTCTCCTCTATAGCGTTTTCGGAAATCGTGTAGACCGAAGCCACAGCGGCGCAGCGGATTTTTCCTTAAGAAAAATCCACCGGCACGGTTCTCCAAAGTTCACAGTATTTCCGAAAACGCCGTAACTTGCTGTGGCATGCCAGCGGTCTTCCGGGGTTATTCCGGCGCGGGCGCTTCCATTCAAATTCCGGTACTTCAATAGACTACCCTTTCCCACCGCATCCACGAAACCCATCCAGAACCCAGAGTCCGGCCTTCCGCCTCGTCCCCGCCATCGCGCGGACGAGCGCAAGGAAGCTGCCCCAGCGGCATCAAAAGCAGATCGCATCCCTTCATCGGACCTGAATTATCACCAGGTTCGGGAGAAGGACCCACTTGTGGGGTTCATGGTCGCGGCTCTCTTCCATTGTGACGGCTCATGCGGCAGATAGGAAAGCAGGGCGCCGATGAAAATCGCCGATGAAATTAAGCCAACAAAGTTCCGGCGGGATCCGCGGAGGGCCAAGCCCCCTTCGCGACGCTTCTCCTGCTCACGACGGTTGTTGTTTGTCGAGATACCAGGGAATATTGATTACGATAATGCGCTGGTTGCCGCGCACCAGCAGCAGCACTTTCAAAAGATCGGCCCGGCGGTTGTGCAGCAGATTCTCCCACCAGTGCCGCACAACCAGTTCCGGCACCAGCACGCAAATCTTCTGAAATTCAGACTGCTTTTCGACATCCAGGATGTAATCGATCATGGGTTGCAATACGTAGCGATAGGGCGACTTGAGAATCACGAGCTTGGGTATGCAGCGGCCGGCGTCGCAGAGCGGCTGGACGACGTCCTTGTCCCAGTCGCGGCTGATGGGGTCGGGCTCATCGCCCACCTGGACATGCACGCACTGGATGTCGGTAGACATCGAAAGCGCGAAAGAGAGGGCCTTTTCCGTAACCCGGCTCCAGCGATCCACGGGCAGAATGACGATCGGCTCTTTCACCTCCGCTGGAATCAGGGGTCTGTCGAGATCGATGGCGCGGTTTACGCGCAGATAATGGCGCTTCACCGAGCGCATGAAAAAAATCATCAGCGCAATCAGCAGGGTCGTGATCCAGGCGCCCTCCACGAACTTGGCCACCAGCACCACCAACGTGGTAAGGCCCGTGGCCAGCGCGCCCAGGCCGTTGAGGTACATGCGCAGCGGCATGTTGCCTCGGCGCTTCCAGTGCTTCACCATTCCTGCCTGCGAGAGGGTAAAAGCCATGAAGGCTCCGACGGCGTAGAGCGGAATCAGCCGGTCGGTCACGCCGCGAAAGAGAATCAGCAGCAGCGCCGTGAGCGCCACCAACACATAGATGCCCCAGGAGTAGAGCAGCCTCCGGCCGCGCAGCAGGAAGACGTGCGGCATGTAATCATCGCCGGCGATAGCCCGCGTGAGGCGCGGAAAATCGGCGAACGCCGTATTCGCTGAGAGCGCCAGCACCAGCAGCACCGAACCGATCGTCACGTAGTAAAACCACCCGTGGCCCATTACGGCGCGGGTCAGCATGGAGAGCACGCTCTCGTATCCCGGCCCGTCGGGCTTGGTCGCGGTAATCCGGTAAGTCCGGCACAGCAGCGCGATGCCCGCCAGCAACACGCCCAAGAGCGCAATGATGATGGTCAGCGTGATCTTGGCGTTCTTACGGGTGGGGTCGCGGAAGGCCATCACGCCGTTGCTCACCGCTTCAACGCCGGCCATTGCCGTGCAACCGGACGAAAAGACCTTCAGCAGCAGCCATGCACTCACGGCCGCTGTCGCGGGCGATACGGGCGGCAGCGCCGTGAGCGGCTGCGGATGGCCTCCAGCGGCAACCGCGTGCCAGGCGCCCACGGCAATCACCGTCAGCAGAGTACCCGCAAATAGATAGGTGGGGATCATGAACACCACACCCGTGTCGTGCACGCCACGCATGTTCACAATGGTCAGAATCACCAGCACGCCCAGGCAGAGTTCGAGCGTATACGGCTGCAGGCCCGGCGCGGCGGAGATGAGCGCGCCCACGCCCGCCGAGATGCCTACCGAAGCCGTGAGCACATAATCGATCATTAAGGCCGCGGCGGCCAGCAGCCCCGCTCCAGCGCCGAGGTTCTGGCTGGCCACTGTATACGAGCCGCCGCCCTGCGGATACGCCTCGATCGTCTGACGGTAGCTGAGATAGACGATCGCCAGCAGCAGAATAATCGCCGCGCTCACCGGCACGATGTACTTCACGCCCATGATCCCCACCGGGATCAGCAATGTGAGCGCCGCCTCCGGTCCGTACGCCGCCGAGCTCAACGCATCAAGGCCGAAGATGGGAATGCCGGCAATGGGGCCGATGTGCTCGGCGCGCTCCTCGCTCGTGGCCAGCGGCCGCCCAAAAAGAAAGTTCAAAATTTTTGTGGGTAACTCCATGAAGGATTGCTCTGCGGCTCAGGGTCAAAGAGGGAACGCCGTCGAAGGCATTGTCTCATGGCATGTCGAGGGATCACGCCTGGGTAGCGTGTCGGGGATTTTGTCTGGAACAGGGCCGCAAACCGGCCCAGCATCGGGATCAGACCCGCGGATCCGGATCACCGCACCTTGCCCGCCGCATTCTCCAGCACAACGTTCGAAACGATCGCCGTGTCCACCGTGGCCGGCAGATGCGGGCAGAAGCCGATGCCGACATAAAAAGGTTCGTCAAAATGCAACGTGATGGGCGGGCCGAACTGGTGCATCGGCTCGCCGGCCAGGCTCACAAAAAGCGCGAAGGCGTCCCCGCGCTTTTCAATGCCGATGCGCTGCGCGTAGACGGGAACCAGACTGTCTGGCGTTGCTCCACCGGGAAGACCGCGCCCGCCGATGCGATACTCCATGTCCCTCATGCGGAGATCTTTTTCCGGCCGGTACGCGAGGTGAATCATGCCCGCGCCGTGCAGCGCGACTACCGCCTCTTTCGCATCATCGTCGAGGCTCTGGCGAATCACCAGCACCGCTTTGCGATCGCCATAGCCTTTTGGATTGGGATACGCGATATCGCCGGCAAGCGAAATATCCCCTTTCATCTTCTTCCACAAAAAACGAAACTCGTCGCGCGTGTACCAGATGTTGTAGCCCGCCGAGTTGATCGTGTACTGCTTCGTCGCAGGATCATAACTGGCGCTGCCGGGCACCAGAGCGCTGCCGATATCCGACTGGCCGTCGAAGATGCCGATTGGTGTATTGAAGTTTGTGCTCGCGCGATGAAAATCGGGCGGAGGCGCAACCTGCGTGTGCGTCGTCGATCCCGGCTGCGCCCAGTCCGGGGCGGCGGGAGCCACCGAGGCTTGCGCGCCTGCCCAAAGCGGCGCAGCGCTGAATGCCAGAGCAAGCGCGAGACTTCGCCACAGCGAGAACCCGTTTCCCAAAATTTCCATGGAAGCCACTTTAGCAGAGGATAGAAACCTGCGCACTGGATGCAAATCGATCGCGCGAGGAAACGATGCGGAAGAAGCGAGAACTGAGGTGGGAATCAGGTCGCGGTCGAACATGTTCCCGTCGGGTTCATATCCGGCCGCAACACCAATGTTGTGGTTCTCATTGAGCTGAGAACTGGCCTCGAGCACCTCAGCATTGTGCCCAAAGTCAGTGTCCTCTAATTGCGTCGACTTTGCACTCGCACAAACCGGTCAGCCGCGATCAAGAAACTTACAACTCCGGTAATGGCCTTGAAAAAGAAACCAGTTACTAAGCGATTACCAAAGATGCCAAGTTGTCTCATCGCCGCACATTTCAGTGCCCCGGCGATGGCAGCCGGCAGCAATCACCTGCCCCGGCAGGCTCGTTCGCCCCGGCGTCGAGCGCAACCTTCCAGCTCCCATCCGGCTCCTTGCGCCAGATGGTGATGAAGCGGCCGCTCGTGACGACCGGATTTCCATTCGCGTCCTTGCTGTGCCCCTCGTAGTGGCTCCAGGTGTAACCGATATCGCCGGAGGGACCCATGATGGCATCCGTCGGCGTCCAGACGAGCTGATAATCCTTCGGCGACCACGTCGTAGACTGCGCGATGGCAACTTTGCCCATCAAGGGCGCGGCGCCATTGCCCAGCAACACACCATCCGGAGCGAACCACTCGGCAAAACCCGGGCCGCCGCGCGTGGCCACGTCCTTCTGAAAGCGCGCTTCGAGATCAAAGAGCAGCATCTTTCCGGGATTCACCGTGGTGTCGGCGAAAGGATTCAGAGTCGACGGAGGGTTCGGCGGAGCTCCGCCGCTCCCCGGAAAACCTAACTGCCCGCAAGCCATGCCGGCCGCTGAAATCCAAGTAAGCACAACAAGCCAGCAGTTCCACTGCCGCACTCCCACCACAAGCCCCTCCCGCAACAAGAGCCTCTGCGCTCATCGTACAACTTTGATTCGCTTTTCGTATGCCCGTCAGGGCACGGCTTGGGACAACAATGCGGCAGACCATAGCGGTTCCGGAGTGCTGTACACAGCAACAGGGACCCGGAGTCGCGTGCCCCTCAAGAAGACGCCTTCCTGCCGGTCTACACAGAGCGGGTGAATTCCAGACGGCTCTAATTGGAAGACCCGGCAAGAGCGCCCGAACCGGATGAAGACGCCGCAGGAGCCGGGTTCGTTTCGGAACCGGCATCCAGGAGAATCCGCGCATCGCCGCGAAACAGATGGTAGTCCTTGAAAACAATCTCATTCAGCCGCGTCTGCACCGGCCCATTCCGCAAACCAAGATCAGAGACGTCAACCGGCATTTTGGAGAGCGCCACTCCGTCGACCGGACAGGTGTAGATGCGTTCGCCAATCGCGATCGGTGCATAATCCACCAGCATGGACGCGTGCACAGACTGATAGGCCGGCGCCATATCCGCAATCATCGTCACGCGCAGGATGATTCCCGTCACCCGATCGATAGAGATCTCACCGTGATAGGCCGGAGTCA
The DNA here is from genome assembly GCA_036489815.1 of Occallatibacter sp. Taxonomy (GTDB): domain Bacteria; phylum Acidobacteriota; class Terriglobia; order Terriglobales; family Acidobacteriaceae; genus Telmatobacter. The sequence continues at coordinate 8,780 of DASXFB010000115.1, forward strand.
CTTGTTTCCATCCTTCCGCCATCGGCACCTCCACCGTGTAATGCGAGTCGGCCTGCGGTACGGAGTACGCGAAGACGGCGACCAGTCCCTGGCCGCCCTGCTCCCAATGACCCCAGGTGAGCTTGCCTTTCACACTGTCTCTCAGAACGAAAAAGAGAAGGGGCCCAAACTCGCCTTTCGTGGTGAGCCCTGTCACTCGCGGGCCGCGGCTTTTGCGGTCCCCTGCACCGCCGACTTCATGGCCATCCCGATAGCTGACCTGTTCGCTGTGGACACCCGTCTTGTGCAGCGGTTCATACCTGGATGGGCTCAGAGCGGAGTACCCCATGCTCGCCATGCGCGAACCAAATCTCGCACCGCCCCCGCCGACCGGCACCAAACTCTGCAGCGGCGGCGTGTCTTCGAAAGACGTAGTCTCGCGCGTCGCATAAAAATTCGGAAGCTTGGAGAGAGCCTGGCCCGCGTAGTCGATGGCCTTGTCGAGCAGTTGCTTCTGTTCCTCAAAGGCAGGAGCCGGAGCGGAAACGCTCTCCGCCGCGGGCGGATCGAGGAACGCCGACGCATCGGCCAGCTGGGTCAGAACCTCGCGGGTATGCGCACCGGGAAACTCCGCCTTCCACTGCGCCAGCCGGATCGAGCTCACCCGCTCGGTCAACTCAAGTCCGCCAATCTCCTTGGCCACCTTGCCGTCGGACTTGCCTTGAGCCGCCTCCAGCACCTGCTGCAGCTGCGCAACCGTGACCCCGCCCGCTGCAAAGATCGGGCAGACCGTTCCAGCCGCGAAAAAGAGGATGGCCCATACGCGCTTCATTCATCCGCCCCGTGGACTCTCCGGTGAACTTCCGCACAAGTATAGCCACTTTCGGATTTCTTTCAAACGCTCTCGGGAGAAGAGTATTCGCCGTGTGGAGCACCCTCGGCATTTCAGGCCTTTCCCCTGCGTACGGTCGAAAACAGATTTCTGTTGAGCGCTGCAGAGGCGGCGACGACCCCGCCGAATAGCGCACCCGCCACACCCAGGCTGGCCGCGTCTTGCCCCGCAAGATAGAGCCCCGGTACCGGCGTCCGCGCGCCCAGGCCGCGCAGCGCGTAGCGCGCCGGCGTCGAAGCCACGCCATAAATCTCGCCCTGGGTATAGTTCATGAAGTGGCGGGTCGAGAGCGGCGTGGACAGTTCCGCGTGCTCGATGTGCCCGGCCGCGGCAGGAACCCGCCGCGCCAGTTCCTCCCGCAGCCGCGCCGCCATCGCCTGCTTGAGAGCTTCGTACTCCGCATCGCGCCGTTTCCAGCGCGTGTCGGCCCAGGGCGCAAAGCTTGCAAAGGGCGCCATCACGATGGCCTCGACGGTGCTCTTGCCCGGATGCCGCAGCGCGAAGCTCGGATCCTTGGCCGAAGGAAATGAGAAATAGACGAAGGGAAACGGCGCGTCGAGGTCCGCCGTGAGATCGCATGCCAAACGTCTCACATTGGCATCGTGATCGAACGAAGGGTAGATCCACAGATTCGTTCCCGTCAGTCCCAGCTCCTCGGCACTCTTGGAGAGCCCGACGTAGAGACTCAGGTGGGCAGTGGATGCCGCGAGACTTTTGAGCTGCGCCCGCAATCCGTCCAGACTTGTTACCTGGCGTGGCACCAGCCGTTCGAAGGTGTTCGCCGCGCCCGCGTCGCTCATCACCAGCGGCGCCTGAAACTCCCGCCCGTCCGCCATGCGCACCCCGGAGACCTTGCCCCTCTCGATTAGAATCTCCGAGACTTCCGCGCTCGTCACCAGCGTTCCGCCGCATGCCTCGATGCGCTTGGCAATGGCGGCGGCAATCACGCCGGCTCCGCCGACCGGATAACTGGCGCCTTCAAAATAGTGCGCGGCGATGGTCGCATGCGCGGCAAAACTGCTCTCCGCAGGGGGCAGTCCGTAATCGCCCCACTGCGCCGTCAGCACGCCGATCAACTCCTGATTGCGCGTTAAGCTCTCCAGGACTTCCCGGGTCGTGCGCCTCGCCCACTTCAGGAAAGGCGCACGCATCAGCCCTCCGGCCACGGCGCTGATCGGCGCGGGCACGGCCTTCTCGGCGTAGTAAAAACTGCTCCTGCGATTGCACGCCCGCACCGCGCCGAGATAGGCGTCAATCGCCCGCGCCTCGCCCGGGAACCACCCCTTGAGATCGTTGCGGAACCGCTCCAGGCCGGCGGTGAAGTCGAACCTCTGACCGGCAATTTCGATCCTGTCGTAGACATCCGGCATGGGCTGCCAGCGGACTTCGCCTCCGGTCACATAGTCAAAAGCCCTGCGGACGGGATCGCCGGCGTTCCGCACCTGGCCGATATAGTGCAGTCCCACATCCCACTCAAACCCCGGCCGCCGGAAGGTGTGGGTAAACCCGCCGGCCTCGTAATGCCGCTCGAGCACGAGCACACGCTTGCCGCCATGCCGGGCAAGCAGCATCGCCGCCGTCAGCCCGCCCATTCCCGAGCCGATCACGATCGCATCCCACCGTTCGTCGAGCTTTGCCTGTTTGTAAGCAGTACCCGTCCCCATGGAATCCGCCCTTCGCCTGCGCATCTCGATCCCAGGATGTTGACGCAAGCAACATTTGTCTGAGTCGAATGTATGGCTCAAAGTTGCTCTTGTCAACATGAGCGGCTATGATTTTCCTGTGAGGCGCTCCACTCCCTACCATCATGGAAATCTGCGCAAGGCGCTGCTCGAGGCCGCTGTCGCGCTCATTGGCGAGGTGGGCCCGCGAGCCTTCACGCTGCGGGAGGTAGCCCGCCGGGCCGGCGTCTCCCACAACGCGCCCTATCGTCACTTTGCCAGCAAAGATGAGCTGCTTCTGGCGGTTGCGGCCGAAGGCTTCGAGCGGCTTGGCGCCGTAATGCGGGAGGCGATGGAACCCGGCCAATCGGCGCGGGAGCGGCTCGAGCTTTGCGGCTGCGGCTACGTCGAGTTCGCCCTGCGTTGGCCGAACCATCTCCTGGTAATGTTTGATCGGCCCCACGCAGAGCGGCAGCAAGAGGAGATGCGGCTCGATACCGGTCACGGGACGGAGATCCATGCCGGTCTACGCATCGGGGAAGACGCCTTCCGGGTTCTGCTCGATTGCATCGTGGCCTCGCAACAGGACGGCGACCTGCCCGCCGGAGATCCGCTTCCACTCGCCTGGACGGCCTGGTCGCTGGTACATGGCGTCGCCAAGCTCGCCACCGGCGGCAACCTGCCGCTCGACCGGCAGGGAATCCTTGCCTTCACACGCGTCGCTGCTCGGGCCATTCTCAATGGCCTCGGCTCCGCTCCCTCAATGGTCTCCGCTCCGCTCCCTCAATGGTCTCCACTCCGGGATTAGCCGAGGGTTCCGGTGTCGGGCAGGCTTCTTCGCCGCCGATCCACCGGCCGGCAGTTTAATCCTCGCAACTTCATAGTCGCTGCACGGGTATACTAAAGGTTGGTTTGCGAGTTCGTGGCTCGTTCAGGGGCTGCCGGGCAGCGGGCAGCAGTTCCCGGGATCGAGTCTTTCCGGCCTGCCCGGCAACTTTCCGGGAGAAGGAAGTAAATGGGTACACTGCTGGAGTCGATTGATTCTCCCGCTGACGTAAAGGGCTTGAATTACGGGCAAATGGGCACGCTCGCGGAGGAGATCCGCGCGTATCTGATCCAGACCCTCTCGAAGACCGGCGGCCATCTGGGCCCCAATCTCGGGGTGGTAGAGCTCACGATTGCGCTGCACGCCGTCTTCACGACGCCGGAAGACCGGATCCTCTTCGATGTCAGCCATCAGGCATATATCCACAAGCTGCTCACGGGCCGCTGCGACCGCTTTGCCACCATCCGCCAGCCCGGCGGGCTGAACGGCTTCATGCTTCGCACCGAGAGCGAGCATGACTGCTATGGCGCCGGCCACGCGGGAACCGCGCTTTCTGCTGCCCTGGGCATGGCCGTGGCGCGCGACCTGGCGGGCGGCAGCGAGCATGTGGTTGCCGTTGCGGGCGACGCCGCTTTCACCAATGGAATTTCGTTCGAAGCCCTGAACAACATCGCCGAGCAGACCAAGCGGATGATCGTGGTGCTCAACGACAATGAATGGTCCATCGACAGGAATGTGGGCGCCGTTGCGCGTTACCTCCATCGCATCGTGACCAACGAGCACTACCAGCACCTCCATGCCTCCGCCGCCCGGCTCATCGAGCGCTTCGGCGGCAAGAAGGCGATCAAGGTGGCGCGCCGCGCCGAGGAAGCGGCCAAAAGCATCCTGTGGCCCTCCATTCTCTTCGAAGAGTTCGGCCTTGAGTACTTCGGTCCCATCGACGGGCACAATCTGCCCCTGCTGGTAGAGACCTTCAAATTTCTCAAATCTGTGGACCACCCGGTTCTGCTGCATGTGCTCACGCAAAAGGGCCGCGGATTTGAGCCGGCTCTCAACGGCCAGAAAAAATTCCATGGCCTGGGCCCCTACGATCCGGAGACCGGCAAGACGGCCGCATCGGGACTGCCCACCTACGCCGAAGTCTTCGCCAACACGCTTGCGGACCTGGCCGACAACGATGAACGCATCGTCGCCATCACGGCGGCCATGCCCAACGGCACCGGTCTCGATCTCTTCCGGCCGCGCCATCCCAAGCGCTATTTCGACGTGGGCATCGCCGAGGAACATGCGGTTATCTTTGCCGCCGGCATGGCCACGCGGGGCTTCCGTCCCGTCTGCGCCATCTATTCCACGTTTTTGCAGCGCGCCTTCGATCCGATTGTTCACGACGTCTGCCTGCAAAAGCTTCCCGTAGTTTTCTGCATGGACCGCGCCGGCCTCTCCGGCGATGACGGACCTACCCATCACGGCCTCTTCGACATCGGCTACCTGCGATCGATCCCTGACATCGTCCTCATGTCGCCCAAAGACGAAGACGAGCTGGCCGACATGATGAAGACCGCTCTCGAGCTTCCCGGCCCCAGCGCCATCCGTTATCCACGCGGCGTGGTCGCCGGCGTCGCGCGCAAGCCCGAACCGCAAGCGCTGCCCATCGGCAAAGCGGAAGTACTCGCCGATGGCTCGGATGTTGCGATTCTTGGCCTCGGCCCGATGATGCCACTGGCGCAGGAGCTGGCCTCGCTGCTTGAGCGAGATGCCTACTCCGCGGCTGTCATCAATCCCCGCTTCATCAAGCCGATCGACAAGGAGATGCTCGAGCGCTACGCGGCGCGCGTCGCCGCCTTCGTCACCCTCGAGGATCACGCCAAGATGGGCGGCTTCGGCTCGGCGGTGACCGAGGCCCTGGAAGAGATCGGCAGTCCGGTTCCGGTGGTTCGCATCGGCTGGCCCGACCAGTTCATCGAGCACGGCAAAGTTGACCAGCTCCGCATCCGCCACGGCCTCACCGCGGAAGCCGCGCTCGCCCAGGTGCTACCGCTGCTGGCGCGCCGCCGCCGGCCCACGCTGGTGGCCAGTTAAGGAATTTCGGTTGGACACTCGAGATTCCTTCACCTCGCTAGAGGTCCACCCGCCTGAACCCGATCTCCGGCCGCGCTGTGCGACAATCCACAACAGGCTGGCCTGCCTATGAGACATCGCCCTCTATTTTTATCCATTCGCTGTCTGCTCGCCGCCTTCCTCTCGATTCCCGCCGCCTCGCAAACACCCCCCCCACCCCCCTCCCCCCCCGCGTCGACGCCTGCCCCCGCCAATCCGGCGCCTCCGCAGCTGGTTCTCACCGGCGGCACGGTCATCGACGTAACCAAATGGGGCGATTCGGCCCGCGATCTTCCCAACGCCGTTGTCATCATTCGTGATGGACAAGTTACAGATGTCGGTTCCGCGGCCGACGTGCCGGTCCCGAAAGGCGCACGGATCCTCGATTGCACCGGAAAGTTCCTCATCCCCGGCCTGATCGACGGCTTCGCGGGCATGAGTTCGCAAGCCGAAGCCAATGCGAATCTCTATATGGGAGTGACCGCGGTGGTGGCGCGCGCCGACAAGGAGCGCGGCTTCGTGGATCTTGGCGCGAATCCCAGTCCGCACCTCTACCTCATTGATTCGGTCGGCGTCACCGACAACTGGAGCTTGCTCGCCCATCAGCCGGACTGGGTCGCCAAACTGCGGGAGGGCACACATCCTGTCGAGCTCAGCCCTGACGACACCGCGCGCCAGATCGCCGACACCGCGCGGCTGGGCACGCGGGTGCTGTTACTGGGCCCTCATCTCACCGCCGCCAACACGCAGTGGATTGTCGCCCGCGCGCATGAGCTACATCTGGTCACCTACGGCGAATTCGTCTCCACACCCTACCGCGTCGCGGTCGAGGCGGGTGTGGACGCGCTGCTCCAGGCCCGGGACTACGATCTGGGCGTCATTCCCGATGAGCTTCAGTCGCCTCTGGTCGAGGACCCCGACGGTTCCTCTTCCGTTACCGCCTACGACTACTCCGAGCGCGTTCCGCCAACGGATCCGCGCTTGCACGGCTACGCCCAATTTCTCGCCTCGCATCACGCCGCGCTGATGCCCGCATTCAGCCTGTTCTATGTCGAATTGCCCGACCATCGCAATCTTTGGAAAGAGCCGGCGGCCGCGCTGCTCAATCCCAGCGGAATGGATCATCCCACCGATCCCGCGTCCGGGGAGATGCTCTACCCGCTTCCGGCCTGGACCCGCCACCTGCCCGCCGCAGGCCAGCGCTGGATGGAAGCGAACGAACAGAAGAAGGCCGATCAGGCCGCCCTGCGCCTGTGGCGCATCAACGAAACGATCTTTTCCGCCTTCCCGCACTATCTGGCGGGCACAGGCGCGGACGCGCTCGGCACCATGCCCGGCGTCTCCATGCATACTGAGCTCGAGCTGCTCGTCCGTTTAGGCCTTTCACCGCGCGAGGCCTTGGCTGCCGCTACGAATAATTACGAGCTCCAGCTCGGCTGGAGTGAAATCGGCCAGATCGCTCCCGGCCGTCGGGCCGACATCCTGGTTCTGGACGGGGATCCGACCATCAGCATCTGGAATGCCCGCCGCATCTCCACGCTTATCCTCGACGGCAACATCGTGGATCGCGATGCGCTGCTGCACCTGAAGAAATGATGCGAGGCGTACTTCTCCGGAACGTCAAGCAGCACGCGGGGATGAATGGACTTGGCAGTATCTCGCAGCGGCCGCTGCGACCCTCGGCATCTTTTAGCAGACCGGATGCCCTATGGGCGCCCCGAGCGGGGCCGGCAGGAGCCAATTTGACCGTGCGCCGGAACGTTGACTCGGCCACGGATTTGAAGTATTCTGAAGACCTTGCGCGGTGTTGCGCCTGGGGTCTGTGTAGAGACCGGATTCGGCTGGCAGATTCCCCTAGAGGGTCGGCTCGCAGCAGGCCACCGGCTGGACCTGGAAGTTGGTACGGTTGAGCCAGAGCCCGGGATCGGGCTAGCCCTCGCAATCCTCACCCGAACAGTTTTGTTTGGCAGTGGGTAAGACTTTGAGGTCCGCGCTCTGTGCGTGCAAGTAGCGCCTGTGCGGACGAAGCGCATGTTGCGCGAGTGTTTGTTTGTTGCGCGTGTTTTGTTTGCTGAGACCGGTCAATGCTTTCGAAGCGTGGGCCGGGGTTACGAAAGAGCAGGAGAGAGATGTCGACCTTTGTTCCAAGCGGCAAGGATATTGACCGCAAATGGTATGTGGTAGATGCGAGCGGGCAAACGCTGGGGCGCCTGGCCACCAAGGCTGCCAGCGTGCTGAGCGGCAAACTGAATCCGCAGTACGTGCCCTACATCGACATGGGTGATCACGTAATCGTGATCAACGCCGAGAAGGTGCGGCTGACCGGGTTGAAGAGCCAGAAGAAGGTCTACCGGCGCTATACCGGCTTCCCGGGCGGTCTGCGCGAAGAGTCGTTCACACGGCTATTGAACCGCAAGCCGGAGAAGATTCTGGAAGAGGCGATCAAGGGAATGCTTCCCAAGACAAAGCTCGGCCGGCAGATGGCCACCAAGTTGAAGGTCTATCGCAGCGACCAGCACCCCCACCAGGCGCAACAGCCGGTGGCGTTGGAGATTGCATAAGGGCAGCGATCCGCTGTGAGCTATCGGCTTTCAGCTCATCCTGCCTGAACGAACTGCGGGGCAAGCAAAATTTCGGTAGCAGATTGACGAATTGAGGGCTGACGGCTGAGAGCTGAAAGCCAGGAGACAGCATGGCAGATCTGGTTCAGTACTACGGGACGGGGCGGCGCAAGTCAGCCATTGCCCGCGTCTTTCTGCGTCCCGGCACGGGCGAGTGGAAGGTCAACGGCAAGAAGTTCGACGAGCACTTCGTCACCGAGCAGCAGCGCGTCTCGGCCAAGCGGACACTGATTGTGGCCGATCTGGCCTCGAGCTTCGATGTGCTAACCACGGTGAGCGGCGGCGGCGTGGCCGCGCAGGCCGATGCCGTGAAGATGGGCGTGGCCCGTGCTTTGATCGAGTTCAATCCGGAGCTGCGCAAGACGCTGAAGGCTGAAGGCCTCCTGACCCGCGACGCACGCGTGAAGGAGCGCAAAAAGTACGGACAGAAGGGCGCGCGCAAGCGGTTCCAGTTCAGCAAGCGCTAACCCGCTTGCAAGCTGTCAGCTATTGGCTGTCGGCTATCAGCTTTTTCCTTGTGGAGGCAGCTTCCGCGGTTTTGCCGAGGCGGTAAACCTGAGCATGGAAAGGCTAAGAGCTGAAGGCTGAGAGCCGACAGCTGGTTCTTAAATTCCCCGCGGTAGCGGGTTCAATCCGGGCAAGACGAAGGTCAGCCCGGATGCAATCCACGAAGGAGGGCCATTGGCCACGATCACAATGAAGGAGCTGCTCGAAGCGGGTGTTCACTTCGGGCATCAGACGAAGCGCTGGAATCCCAAGATGAAGGAATACATCTTCGGAGAGCGCAACGGTATCTACATCATCGACCTGCAGAAGACGCTGAAGCTGTTTAAGGATGCGTCGAAGTTCGTCACCGATCTGTGCGCCGGAGGCAAGACGATTCTCTTCGTCGGCACCAAGCGCCAGGCCCAGGATGCGGTCGCCGAAGAGGCGGGACGCGCGGGCATGCCCTACATCAACCAGCGCTGGCTGGGCGGGCTGCTGACGAACTGGGTAACGGTGCAGAAGTCGGTGAAGCGCCTTCAGGAACTGGATGAGATGGCTGTCGATGGCCGCTATGAGCTGCTGACCAAGAAGGAAGTAATCCGCCTGGAGCGGGAGCGCAAGCACCTGCAGGCGAATCTGGCCGGCATCAAGAATATGAAGCGTCTGCCGGACGCGCTCTTCATCGTCGACTCGAACAACGAGGCGATTGCCGTGAAGGAAGCGCGCAAACTGGGCATTCCTGTGGTTGCGGTTGTCGACACGAACTGCGATCCGACGGTGGTCGATTACGTCATCCCCGGCAACGACGACGCGCTGCGCGCGATTCGCCTGTTTACCTCGAAGATTGCCGACTCGGCCGCCGAAGGCGTGAACCTGGTGGGCGACAAAGCCTTTGTCGAAGAGGTGCCGGAGCCTGCCGAGCCTGTGATCGAGCCTCAGGCCGCAGAAGCTGCATCGCCTTCTGAGGACGTGGGATTCGAGGCGGCCCTGGGCGGCGGCATTCGCAAGGCGCCCGCAGCGGTTGCCGCGCTCGACGAGGACGAGGCAGTCGAAGGCGCGTTCTAATTTCTTTTGCGCGCGCAGGCGCGCCCATTGACAAGCGTGGCCGCCAGGGCGTTTGCCACGCTTTTCTTTTGCCGGAAACATGGCGGCGATAACCTTGTTTCAAGAATTCATTCGATGAGGCTGAGCGTCAGCCGGGAAACGAGAGATGACAACAGTGAGCGACAAGATTGATGCCAAACTGGTGAAAGAACTTCGCGAGAAGTCCGGCGCGCCGATGGGCGATTGCCTGAAGGCTTTGCAGGAAGCGAAGGCAGATATGGAAAACGCGTTCGTCATTTTGAGGAAGCGTGGCATGGCATCCGCCCAGAAGAAGGCCGCCCGCAGCACGAATGAGGGCGCGGTGGGCACGTATATTCACGCCGGCGGAAAGATTGGCGTGCTGATCGAGCTGAACTGCGAGAGCGACTTTGTGGCGCGGACGGAAGACTTCCAGGAGTTGCTCAAGGACATCGCGATGCACATCGCCGCGAGCGATCCGCGCTATGTGAAGCCCGAGGACGTGACCCCCGCCGATCTCGAGCGCGAGAAGGAGATCTATCGCGCGCAGGCGGCTGCCACGGGCAAGCCGGCTCCGGTGATCGAGAAAATCGTGGATGGCAAGATGGCGAAGTTCTACGAAGAGGTCTGCCTGCTTGAGCAGCCCTTCATCAAGGACCAGGCCGTCAGCATCAAGGAGCTGATCGCTCAAAAAGTGGGCAAGCTGGGTGAAAACATCACCGTGCGCCGCTTCGCGCGCTTCAAGGTGGGCGCGCCGGACTGGACAGTAGCGCAGACCAAGGCTCTGGAAGGCGCTGCGGAGTAAATTCTCTGCTGATCCAAATAAAACGGGCAGCCCATTGCGGGCTGCCCGTTTTATTTGTTGATTATCGAGGTTTATGGCAGGTAGTAGCGGAAAGAGGTCCACCACATATTGTCGGTTCCGGTGGCGCCGCCGCCGGGGTTTGCCGTGCCACCCGCGCCGGACCAGAGGTTGCGCTCAAAGAGGCTGTACTGGATGCCCTGCCGCAAACGTCCCTTTGGCCCTGCGTAGATGTTGTACCAGTAACCCGCCGAGAACTCCTGCACGTCCTTGGTATTGGCTGTGCAATTAGTCGGAGTGCCCGGGTTGGCGGCAGCGTTGGCCGCGGTGGACGCGTTTTCAACCCTGCAGCCGGACATGTTGGCGGAATAAGTGCCGTAGCCGACCTGGGTGGTTCCGCTGAGGGCAATATCGCGACCGATGTAGTCGCCGCCGTAGTTGAAGTAGAGGTTCAGGCGGGAGGTGGGATTCATCTCCAGGGTGCTGATTGCTGAGAAGCCGTGCAGCGGAGAAAGCGTTCCGTTGGGACGGATCGTCACGTCGGCAATCGTCGAGGAGCCGTAGCGGCCGACGCCTTCGCCCCACAGTCCTTTCAGACCGATGGTGACCTTCTTGCTCGCGACGGGAGCGCGGAAGCCGCCGCCGATGCCGCCGCCCCAGACCGTGTTATTGAACGCAGCTCCGGTGGTCGGATAAATGCGGTCGCGGAAGGAGCGGCCGATGCCGAAGAGCTCCCAATGACCCCAGCCCGGCTCGATCGCGATCTTGGCGATGAAGTCCGGCGTCAGGTTATAGGAGTAGTTGCTCTGGTTATCGTAAAGGCCGCCCGTATTGCCGACCGTGGTGATGAGCAGGTTGGTGGGCAGGTTCTGTCCGGCCGGGTTGAGCGTTTCCGCGTTCTCAGCCGAGATACCCATGAAGAACTTCTTGTCGAAATCCTTGCTAACACGGAAGCTGTACTGCCGGGTCCACACAAAGCCGGCCATGTACTGGGGGTCGATGGATGCCGGCAGAATCTCGGTGCCGCGGGTCAGACCCTGGGTGGTTTCAGTTGCCATCGACCATCCCTGGCCACCGGAGAAGTCCCAGCCGGTTGCCGTCTTGGCATCCGCCCACAACTGACGTTGCCGCATGGTGTAGCTATTCGATTGGTTGTTATTCGAGGTAACGCCCGAGCTCAGCCAGTCAGCCTCGTAGTAGCCCGTCATGGTGAAGTTGGCAAGCTTGCCCACGGCCTTGATGGCCACGCGGGACTGACGTCCGGAACCCTGGAACTCAGTCAGCTGCGCCGCCTCGGAATGATTCAGCGGGACACCCGTGAATTGAGTATTCAGACCGCCGCCGGTGCCGCCCTGGCGCCACACAGTTTCAGCTGCCAGGAAGCTGCCGGCAGGTGAGATCGTGATGCCCTTGTAATTGATCGCATCCGGATTGGCGATGGCCTTCTTGATCGCCGAAGTCTCGTCCGTCAACGAGGAGACGACGGCCGCATTCGCCGACTTCATATCGGTTACGGTGCTCTGCAACGTGGAGACGGCTGCCGCATTCTCAGTGAACGTCTGCTGCTGGGAATCGGCTGCCGCCTGGGCCCTTGCCGCGGCTGCCTGCGCATCGGCCGCCTGCTGCTGCGCCTGCTTCAACTGCGCGTCCTTGCCGGCCAGATCGCTCTTGAGCGTATCGATCTGCGTCTGCAGTTGCAGACGCAATGTCTCGATCTGCTCTTCCACGGATGGCCCCGGCGGAGTCTTGGGTCTCCTGGCGGCATGCCTTGCCGCCGGGCGTGCGGCATCGCTGGTTTGGGCGTGGGAAGCGACAAGACTGATCGCGAGCATTGCTGAAACCGCAGCGCTGAATCTGAATTTCATTGAGCCTCTCTTCTCTGTTCGTGGCTGAATTTGGATCGTCACAGCTCATTGCAAACGGAAGCCGCGGCATTCCCAAGTGCCGGCGATACACGATCCCTGCCGACACGCGGAGCCAACCCTTGAAACTTTGAGAAAGCCTCGATTGAATGAGAATTACGGGCCGCGTTCCGAATCCAAGACTCGCAGATTCAGATGAATATTTGACGAATTCACATACTTTTAACGAAGCTATCTATCTTGCTTTAAATGACCAGATTCCGGTAGAAATTTATCTTACTTTAACGATAAGTCGCGGCGATAACTGCCTGCACAGCCTTCGTTACTCCGAATCAGGAATAACTTCGCGCCGGAATTCAACGTAACTTCAGAAGTGTGCGCTCCGGGCTTCGCTCCCCTGCTTGCCTGCACTTAATAAGTTAGCCAGCAGCCTATACGACCCCGGTACCAGCTCAGGTAATTGCCGGTAGAGCGCGTAAGCAATGTAGATATAAGTTCCCTTGCCGGGATGCGCGACTAGCAAGCCACCGCGCTGCGGATCCTGCCCGGGATCGGCGGTCTCGGTGAGCGGCGTATAACCGGGGTCCCAGCTATCGAGAAACGAGTGGCCGCGCTCTTCCACCCAACCATCGAAATCACCCGGCGTAATCCTGTTGGGCCAGGAGAGCAATGGGTTGGAAGGATCGAGCAGCTTCACAGGCGCTTGTTCGTCCACCACGCGTTCCGGCGTACGTCCGATGGCTAGCGGCAGCGGAGCGGGGAATGTGTCGCTCTGGTATTGCACCACCAGCGTTCCCCCACGCTCGACATAATCCTCGAGCCGCTGCTGCGCCGCGCCAAGCGCCGGCCGGGTGGAATAGGCGCGAATGCCGACCATCAGTAAATTCCATTGCGACAAGTCGGCTGAAGCCAGTTCCTGATCCGAAAGCAGATGGGGCTGCGCTCCAAGCTCCGCGATGGCTTCCGGCACCAGGTCGCCGGTGCCCATGATGTAGCCCACGCGCAGCCCTGGGGCAAGCTTCACATCGACTTTGCGGGTCTCGAGAGTGGCAGGCTTGTAGAGGTTATAAGGCCGCAGTCCGGGATAGCCGATGCTTTGCCAACCGGCAGTGTAGCTTCGGCCGCCGGATTGCGCCACGACCTGAATCGAATAGGAGCCGACGCCCACCGTCGGCGTGGTCACGGAAAACGCAAGCGGCGCCGAGTCGCCTGCGCTCTTGAGATGAAACTCCTGCCGGGCGGGATCGGCATGCCAGCCCTCGGGCAGCTTCAATTCGATGGTCCCCTCGGCAGCGGATTGCGCATGCACGATAACCTTGACCGGGAGAGCGCTCCCGTCGAGCGGCAAGATGCGCGCTGCCGGCTCGACCTGGACGCCGATCTCGGGAGTGACCACAAGCGGTTCATAGACGCCGCCCGGACCGGTGACACGCTGAAGGGTCTGCACCACTTTGCCTATGCGAATAGGTACGCCGTCAAAGGTGAACTCCGCCCAGGCGGCCAGCGGCCAGGGCTCGAACGAGCGCAAGCGCCATGCAGGGTTGGAGATGTTGTAGTAGGGCTGTTCGGCAGAGGGACGCGTGAAATAGGCCTCGGTGGGCCTGGCGTCTTCCGGTACCTGTATGCGGAAACGGCGGTCAGCAACGCGCGCGGACGCAGGTTGCGCACCGGAGCGATTGAGATCGTCTATCTTCCATGGCGGGCCATCGTCGCTCGCCAGCCAGACGCGGCTGAGCCCGGCGGTGCCATCGGCCTGCGCGGTATGAACCCGCACTTCGAAATCTTCCCCCGGCGCGACGCTGCGCGGAGTCTCGTCCGCCGTGCCTCCGCGCGCAGAGCCGCCCCCTTGGCCGCCCCCGGCGCGGGTGCTGAACGCGATCAGATCCAGGCCGAGCAGATCGTCGAACGCCCGCTGAAATTGGCTGATTTTGGCGCTGAGCTCGAGCTCGAGGCCGGTCTTTGCCTCCGCATCGAGATCGCTGGCCTTCACGCGCGTATAGAGATCGAGAGTCTGGCGGTAGATGGGCGCGAGCTGGTGCGCCGCATTGATGCCGGCCTCGTTGTGGCAATCGCTCTCGAAGGCCGAGAGACTAGTCTCGATCTGGTTGAGGCTGCCGGTCAACCATGCCGGCGGAGCGCCGCTGACGAACCGGGCTAGGCCTTCGAGGCTGGTGTCAATGTGGACTTTGTCGTTCTGAAAGAGGCTCGTATCTTCTCTGCCGCCGGACGCGCCGCGATCTGCGCCGGCCGCAGGCGCCACCGCCCACAAATGGTAAGCGGAAAGATCAGGTCCGCTCAGCGCAGGGCTTGCGCCGCCATATTGCGATTTCTGCTCACCCCAGCCTTCGCGGGCGATCTGCACATAGGTGCGGCCGAGCGTCGGATCCCATGTGCCCACGGGAATGGAAACATCCGTGGAGAGCCGGCCTTGGATCCACTCACCGGTTACGTAGTTGCGGAATCGGGCGGGCGCCCACTTTCCGGTTGCGTAGTCAAAGATGCCTTTGTCGGTGACCGCCGCAAACGGAGCCCGCGAGTAGACGGCAAGCGGCTGCCAAGGCGCCACGCCGTCCTTGAACTGGTCGGGAAAGACATGCGGGTCAGCGGCAGCTTTGAACGCCTCTTGCGCAATCTCTCCGGAGACCTGGTGCTGGCCGTGCCCGTCGCTCACAGCGCCCACAAAGGTGGCTACGATGACCTGCGGACGCACTTTGCGCACCGCCAGCACCGCGTCATAAAGAACGCGGTCGTGACCCCAGCGAGCAAAGGATTCCTCCTGGGTCTTCGAGAAGCCGAAGTCGTATTCGGTGCCCCAAAGCTGCTTCACGCCGTAGTATTCGTCGGCTTTGAGCAACTCGTTGGTGCGGATCAATCCGAGAGCGTCATCTTCCTCGGCTGACATCGCATTCTGTCCTCCCTCGCCACGGTTGAGCGTAAGCAGCGTGACGCGCGCCCCCAGGCCGCGGCTCAGGTAGGTCAGCAGCGATCCATCCTCATCGTCAGGATGCGCCACGATGTAAAGCACGCTGGCTGTGGTGCCGAGACGCTTGAGCGTCTGCTCAAGATCGGCCTGGCCGCGGTCCTCGGGCAAGGGCAGCGCGTTCGCCGGGGGATCAGGGAGCGGAACGGCCGCAAGCTCGCTCTCCGCGGAAGACGGCGGCGCCTGGGCTGCGCGCAACAGCGGGTTCGCCTGCAGCCAAAAGAGACTCGCGAGAGCAGCGCCGACTGCAAAGGAATGGGGCTTCCGGAGAATTAACATGGTCTCCGCCAGTGTACAATCCGGTGAGCACAAACGCCGCATGCCTCTTGATCGGCCCATCTCCGTGGACAGTGAAAAGCTCGAACGCCGCATCGGCCTGCGCTCGGCGGTGCTGTTCAACATGCTCGAGATGATCGGCGTGGGGCCGTTCATCACGCTGCCGTTGGTGATTGCCGCGGCGGGATACCGGCTTTCGATATGGGCCTGGGTCATCGGCGCGGTCATTGCTGTCGCCGATGGCCTGGTATGGGCGGAGCTGGGCGCCGCGTTTCCTATGGCTGGAGGCTCGTACGCATTTTTGCGCGAGATCTACGGGCCTGAAGGCGCGGGAAACTGGTTGAGCTTTCTCTATGTTTGGCAGGTGGGATTCACGGCTCCGCTTTCGATTGCGTCGGGATGCATTGGCTTGTCGGGATTCCTGGGAGTTTTCTGGCCCGGATTTGATGCAGCGCCGTTCGCCTCGTGGCCCGCGCTGCACTATGCCAACTTCGCCGCCGCCACGGTTTGTCTGCTGGTGACTTGGCTGCTCTACCGCCGGCTGAGCGTGATTACCGGAATGGCGTGGGTGCTGTTTGGCGGAGTGATGGCCGCGATTGCCGGCGTAATCGTCTCGGGGTTCGCGCACGCCGCGGCGACCGGGGGATGGCACATGCCCAGCGCACCCGCGCTGCCCGCCGCCCTGGCGCTCAGCGGGCTCGCCCAGGCGACTTTGATCACTACCTACGACTACTGGGGCTATTACAACATCTGCTTTCTCGGCAGCGAGGTGCGCCGGCCGGAGCGCACGATTCCGCGCGCCATTCTGCTCTCGGTGCTCTTTGTTTCGGCGTTCTATGTCACGATGAACCTGGCCGCGCTGCCGTCTTTGCGCGGTGCGGTGACCCATGCAGCCGAGAACGCTGCGTTGCGCGTCCAACTGGTCGCCGACATCGCGCGATCCGCGTTCGGGCGCTGGGCCGGATACCTGATGGCGGCGCTGATCGTGTGGACGGCGTTCGCTTCGGTCTTTTCGCTGCTGCTTGGCTATTCGCGGGTACCGTACGCCGCGGCGCGCGACGGCAATTACTTTCGGTTTCTCGGTGCGGTCCACCCAAAACACGGCATTCCCCACCGCTCCCTGGCGGCGCTGGGACTGGTCGCCTGCTGCTTCTGTTTTTTCTCGCTCACGCAAGTGATCACGATGCTGGTAATCACGCGCATCCTGTTGCAATTCTTGCTGCAGCAGATCGGTGTGATGCTGTTGCGCGTGCAAAGGCCGGAGCTGAAGCGGCCCTTCCGCATTCCACTTTACCCGCTGCCGCCGCTGGCGGCCATGGCCGGCTTTGTTCTCTTGCTGGTCTATCGCCCGCACGCGCTCGACGGCCTCGCGGTTGCGGCGGCGATCGCCATCTCCGGCTCGCTCATCTACCTCGTCCGCGCCCAGCGGCTGGGTCAGTGGCCGTTTGCAGCCGGCGCCTCGGGCGAGCAAAGGCTTTGAGGGGATCGGGAGTCATGCCCCACAACCAGGCTTCCCGCATAGGCGTCACGCCAATGACGCATCCGCTTTCATTTACCCCGGCAAAATTACCCCGGCAAAACAATGACAGAACAAAGACAACGGCGCTGTAACTTCATGGCCCCGGCGGGTGTCTAATGGGTGCAACTGATGGCATTCTTCAAGAAGGGCCGTTTATGCTGATTGGCAAAGTTTCCGATATTCCGTCCTCAGAGATCACCTCCCGCGAGGTCCACCGGCAGTTTCTCGACCGGCGGCGCTTTCTGCGCGGCGCAGCGGCCGTAGGCGCGGCTGCTCTGGGAGCCGACCGTATGGCAGAACTCTTCGATCCTCGCGCCCACGCGTACGCCGATACCAAGCTGCAGACGGTGCAAAGCCCGCTGACAACCACGGGCGAGCAGCTGACCAGCTTCGCAGACATTACGCACTACAACAATTTCTATGAGTTCGGCGTGGACAAGGGAGATCCGGCGAAAAATGCCGGCGGATTGCCGACGCGTCCATGGACGGTCAAGGTGGAAGGCAAGGTGGCCAAGCCGCTGACCTTCGACATCGATGCGCTGCTCAAGCTCAAACCGCTCGAAGACCGCGTCTACCGTTTTCGCTGCGTCGAGGCGTGGAGCATGGTGATTCCTTGGGTCGGCTACTCGCTTTCAGAGTTCATCAAGCAATGCAATCCTCTCTCGACGGCAAAGTACGTGCAGTTCCTCTCTTACTACGACCACCATGTGGAGAAGTGGGCGAGCGAGTCGACGATCTCTTGGCCCTATTCCGAGGGCCTGCGCATGGACGAAGCGATGAATCCGCTCACCCTGCTTACTTTCGGTCTCTATGGCGATGTGCTGCCCAACCAGGATGGCGCGCCGGTCCGCGTCATCATTCCCTGGAAGTATGGGTTCAAGTCCGCGAAATCCATTGTGACGGTGCGTTTCGTCGAAAAAATGCCGTCGACCACGTGGAATGAAATGGCGTCCGATGAGTACGGGTTTTACTCGAATGTGAATCCCAACGTAGATCATCCCCGCTGGAGCCAGAAGACGGAGCGGCGCATTGGCCTGCCGTTCTACGCGCAGCGCCGCGCCACGCTGATGTTCAATGGCTACGGGGACCAGGTAGCGTCTCTCTATGCCGGTATGAATCTGAAAAAGTACTACTGAGACAGAGATCAGGGATCGGCAGGAGCGCGCCGGAATGGCGTACTCGATAGCGCTGGCCTGCCGACCCGCTGAATTGCCAACCCGCGAACCTGCCAAATTATGAAACGTTCGACACTCATCTTCTTCAAGACGCTGGTTTGGATCGCCTGCCTTTGTCCGCTGGCCGATCTGCTTTGGGGCGGAGCGACCAACCGGCTCGGTCCCGATCCGACGGCAGAGATCGCCAACACTACCGGCCTAACCGCCTTGTGGATGCTGGCGATTACGCTGGCGATTTCACCTGTCCGCAGGCTTTCGCCGCGGCTCGCATGGCTCATCAAGCTCCGACGCCTGCTGGGGTTGTTCGTGTTCTTCTACGCAACGCTTCACATGCTCACATGGGTCGCGCTCTACAGCAACTTCAACCTGAACGCGATGCTCGACGATGTAACCAAGCGCCGCTTCATCATGATGGGCGCGGCGACGTGGCTGCTGTTGCTGCCGCTGGCGCTCACGTCGACGAATTGGGCCATTCGCAAACTGGGCGGAAAGAGCTGGAACCGGCTGCACAAGCTCGTCTATCTCGCGGCCGCGTGCGCCACAATTCATTATTGGTGGAAGGTGAAGACCGGCGTGCTTACCCCTGTGCCTTTTACGCTTGTGCTGCTCGGGCTGTTGCTGGCCCGGCCGGTGATGGCGTGGATGCAGCGGCGAAAAACACGCGCGGTTGCAGTGTGATTCTGGGGGGCCAGTCAAGTGCTTGCTGTCCCACCCTTGCGATAAAAGCAAAGACGTCGCAAGGATGGGGCACCCGACACGGTCGATAGAACTCAAGCCTTCTGGAGAGGCATCTCTTCGGGGCGCGGGGTGCGTTCGTGGCCTTTGAGATTGGGGTCGCTTACGCCGAGGCTGGCAAAGAACGCGCGCGCCTGATTCAGGCTGGGCGCATTGGCGCAGCCTTCGTAATCGGGATCGGCGAACTGCACGGGATCGTCCTCCCACCAGCAGACCTCGCAATGGGCAAAGGTTCCCGGCGGCTGTTCGAGAAGTGTCCAATAGCCGCAGCAGGGGCAGGCGAAGCGAGGCTCGCGCAGAGCAGCCTCTTCCCCATCCATAGGACCGGACCCTTCGCTCAGTGGTTCCAGGTCGAGTGTCTCGATCGCCAGCGTCTCGATGGCGGCTTCTAGGGCGGCCTCATCGTCGAACCGAAGCACCGTCTGCGCCACAGGAGAAAAGCTCTTTCTATGCAGCGGCGTGGGTCCCAGGCGCCCCAGGGCTTCCAGATGCTCGGCCGAGCAGTAGCCCTTGTGGCGCGCGAGGCCATAGCCGGGGTACTCGCGATCAAGCTCGACCAGCAGACGGTCGCGGTGAACCTTCGCCAACACGCTGGCCGCCGCGATCGAGAGACTGGTTGCGTCGCCCTGGATGACGGACTGTTGCGGACAGGGCCAGTCGATGGTGTCGACGCCGTCGATCAGCAGGTAATCGGGCGTAAGGGCGAGCTGCTCCACGGCCATGCGCATGGCGAGCAGCGATGCCCTGCGGATATTGATCCTGTCGATCGTCTCCACATCCACCGCGGCAATGGCCCACGCGACAGCATTGGAGCGAATCTCGCGGTCGAACTCGTTGCGCGCCTTTTCAGAGAGCTTCTTGGAATCGGTCAGGCCTTGCAGAGGACAGCCTTTGGGCAAAATAACCGCCGCAGCAACCACAGGTCCGAACATCGGCCCGCGGCCCACTTCATCCAACCCTGCGATGAGCAGGGCGCCGCGGCGGCGCGCCGCCCGCTCCAGCTTCCAACTGCACACCGGTTCGGCTGCCGCGGATCTGACCATGAGTCCAGTATAAGAATGGAAAGCCATCGCGCAAAAAACCCCCAGCCGTCGAAGCTGAGGGTTCTGTTGAAAAAGCGGTCTGAACCAGGAAGCGCTTAAGCTGGCTACGCGCGAATCTTGCCGGTTGCGCGGTCGATTTCTTTGAGGCGGGCGGCCTTGCCGCGCAGTCCGCGGATGTAGAACAGCTTCGCGCGCCGCACCTTGTAGCTGCGGATCTTCTCAATTTTGTCGATGACTTTGGAGTTGAAGGGGAAGATGCGCTCAACGCCCTGGCCGAAGCTCATCTTGCGCACGGTGAAGGTGCCTTGCGGGCCGTTGTTGATGGCGATAACCAAGCCTTCAAAGGCCTGCAAACGCTCTTTATCGCCTTCCTTGATCTTCACCTGGACGCGAATCTGGTCGCCGGGGACAAAGGCCGGCAAATCGGTGCGCTTGAGCTTCTCAGCCAGGCGCTGCATAACGGGATGAATGGACATGGTGACTTCCTGCTCTTGAACTCAGAACCTCAAGTTTATCAAAGATCGCGCGGTTTGCCTAATGACCGCCAGCCCAATCCCGCTCCCCGCCGGCGAAGTCCGGTTATCGTGCCACAGCCGTCGCGCGCCGGCTTCCTCAGGCCGCGGTCGCGATGGCGGCATCGCGGGTGACGGCGATGATCGTCATGTCGTCCTGCTGGCCGAATTCTTTCGCAGCTTCCAGGATGACGGTCACCGGCTGGGTGGAGATTTCGCGCCCGCGCTCGAAGCCAAAGAGCTCACCGCGCTCGTTTTGCGCCTCGACAATTCCATCGGAGTAAAAGGTAAGGCGGCTGCCGGCGGGCAGCGAGAAACGGACGGTTTCATAAGCAACGTCTGATCTAATTCCCAGCGGAAGCGCCCCAGGCATCTCTACCTCACCGCCGTCGAGATACGGCGGCAGGTGGCCGGCATTGGCTGCGGCCACCTGGCCATTGGCGCCGATGCGGGCGACAAGCGCAGTGGAAAAGCCGCCGCTGGTTCGGCCGATGAGGCGCTCATTCAAATTCTCCAGCAGCTCGGCCGGGTCGGAGGTGTACTCCGCCGCGCCGCGAACCGCTCCTACAAGCACCGAGACGAGCATGGCGGCGGGCAATCCCTTGCCGGCCACATCGCCGATAACCACCAGCAGCGAGCCTTCCGGCCCCGGCAGAATCTGGAAGAAGTCGCCGCCCACCTGCTGTGCCGGCTGGTAGACGCTCTCGATTTGGAAGCCGGGAATGGTTCCGATCTGCTCCGGCAAGATCACCTGCTGGACCTCGCGCGCGGCAGCCAGCTCACCCTCGAGCAGAGCCTGCTGGCGGCTGATGCGCGTGGAGCGCAGAACCAGGATCACGCCGAGCGAGAGCACGAACAGGCAACTGCTCAGATCGCCCAGGTTCATCGTGAACGGTCCCCACTTGAGGAAAAACGCGACAACCGCCAGATGATACCCGGCACTCGCGAAGGCCGGGATTTGTTCCAGCAAAAAAGCCAGCAATCCCACGGAGATGCTGACGCTCGAGAGGGCCGCGGGAACCAGCAGAATACCGGCCTCGCGGTTGCCGCGCCGCAGGTGCACTATGAGCAGAATCGGAAGCACGCCGGCGACAAGTACAACCTCCGGCATCCGCATCCAAAGCGTATCCCAGCCGGTGCCGACGTCCTTGACCCGCGCAACCATCGAAAGCAGGATGCCTGTCGCCGACACGGCAACGAGTATCTGAATCCAACGCCCAAAGCGGATGCGCAGAAGTGCAAAGTACATCAGCGTCTCAAAGACAACCAGCGCAATTTCGAGAGGCAGGCTGAGATACTCCCATGCCGCCGGAAGATTGTGGAAGAGCCGATAAAAACTCAAGGGCATTTGCAGCGCCAAGGCGGCCGCCATCAGGAATATCCACAAATACTCGCGTTGCTGCGGCTGGGCTGCAAACAGGGCGAGAGCGACAATGCCCAGGCCGAGCCCGCCCAGCGCGTAAGACCACGCCAGCGCGTTCTCGCCGATCACGTGCATCCAAAGGTGGTCGCTGAGCGCCTCCTGCTGGCCGAGGGTGAAATTCGTGTAGTAGTAGCCCGGAAAGGGGCCCGTCCAGTCCAGGGGCGCGATGTGCACGCGGATGGCTAAGACCAGTGCCCCCGTGGCGATCTCCGCGTCGGGAATACGCTTGAGCAGCCTGCCGTCGAACGTATACGGCACAAACGGCACAATGCGCCCATTTTGAATAATCTTTTTTCCATTGACATAGATCTCGAAGGCGCTGGCGAGGTTCCATTCCGACAGCGCCAGGCCAGCCTGGTCCGGCGCGACCTTTACGTGCAGCCGGTACCAGACGATCTCCGGACGATCATTCGGCAAAAACGTCTTCAGCGAAGTGGTCGGATCGAAGAGCGTCCAGCCGGAGTCATCGAAATCGGGGCGGGCATAATCGGGATTGTCGCCGGCATGCAAGAGCCAGGGAACCTGCGGGTCGATGGGCGAGCGTAGGTTTGTGGCATCGAAAGACTGGGAGACGAGAGATCGAGGAGCCAGCCCCACGGTCAAGATCGCGAGAACGGCAACGGCATACACGCGGAGCAGGCGCCGGATGGAGCGGCAAGCCATGGGATGGACTGAACCTCCAGCCGATTGTCACTCAGCCAAGTGTCGCTCAGCCGATTTCAGTCCACCCTATCACCGCGTCTGCCCGGTAACCTAACGGAAAATCATGGCTGCGGCTCAGCAGCGGCCGGCGCAGCAGCCGGAGCGGCATCCCCTCTCTTGGCGACGAAATCCGTGGGAGGACGATCGCCGACCGTCCGGGTGAACTTGATCGTATCGCCGTCAGCCTTGCCGGCGTAGTTGATGGTGACGTCGTTGCCGTTGAAGCTCAGCTTCTGGGTAAAGGAGATGTTGTCTCCATCCACCTTGCCGTCGGTGATATCGGTATCGCCACGAGGCGTGGTGACCTTCC
This sequence comes from Occallatibacter sp., assembly GCA_036489815.1. GTDB lineage: Bacteria > Acidobacteriota > Terriglobia > Terriglobales > Acidobacteriaceae > Telmatobacter. Next base: position 31,743 of record DASXFB010000115.1, read on the forward strand.
CGGTGAGAGTCGATCCATCGACGTGAAAATCGAAGGTAATGGTTTGGGCGCCCATCCGGCCCTGAACCTCGGCGGTCCATTTTCCATTGAGATCCGCGGCCAGTGCGGCTACGGAGCCGAGCGCGAGAAACAAGACTGCCAATCCGAGTTTGCGCATCATGCAAACATCCTTTCAAATGCAAAGCGGCCCCGACCCGGAAAACAGCCCGATACCGGAACCTGTGAAGAGGGACGGCAACGCAAAGCGAAAAGTCTCAAGAAGTGGGAAGAATTGAAGATTGGTTCGGAGGCGGGCTTTACTTGGCGAGGGTCGCGCGATGGATGGGTTCGATATCCCGGCCGTAGCGGCCAAGCAGGGCATTCCACCGCACCTGGGCAATATCTTGGAGCATCCGCACACCGTCTTTGAGATAGCTGATCCGGGAACGCTCGTCGTGAGCCCAGCTCACCGGAACCTCGTCGACCCGGAACCCGCGCTTGAGCGCGATGAAGAGAATTTCAGGATCGAAACCCCAGCGGTCGATCGTCTGGAGCTGAAAGACAGTCTGCGCGGCGGCTCGAGTAAAGGCCTTGAAACCGCATTGCGTATCGGCAAAGGGCAGGCCCATCACCATGCGCGTGACAGCGTTGAAGCAGCGGCCGAAGAACTGGCGATAGAGGGGCTGGCGAATTGTCTGGCGGTTGCGCTCAAGCCAGCGCGAACCAATGGCGATATCGGCGCCGGCGTCGATCGCGGCGAAGAGGCCTTCGGCCTCCTCAATCGGCGCGGAAAGATCGGCATCGGTGAACATCACAATCTCGCCGAAGGCCCGCAGCAGCCCATTGCGGACGCTACAGCCCTTGCCTCGATTGCCGGGATTCTGGAGAAGGCGGACTTCAGGAGCCTGTGCTGCAAAGGCGCGGACAACCTCGGCGGTCGAATCGCGGGAGCCGTCATCGACGACAATAATCTCCGCCGACCAACCACGCGCGCGGACGCACTCCGTCACCGACGCAAGAGTAGCTGGGATGCGCTTGCTCTCGTTATAGGCCGGAATCACGATACTGTAACGCGGATAATTCATGAGGAAACAATCGCACCCTGCCCTGGCCCCAGCCATACCACTTCAGTAAGAGCCATTTTGCGCGAGCCGTCTCATCACATGATACCGCACCTCAAAATAACTTGCCGCGCCCCGGGGTCGCTTTTAAAAAGAAGTAGGCAAATTGCTGATCCTCAAAGGCTAAATTGAGAGAGGGGACTTGCTTTTTCCGCCGTTCATGGGCAGAATCCGTTTATGCTGACTGCGGAGGTTCTTCGATCATGACAAAGGCAGACCTGGTGGAGAAGGTAACCGGCTTGGGCGACCTTACCCGCCGCGACGGCGAAGTGATTGTCGAAACCATCTTCGGCTCCGTCATCGGCGCTTTGCGGAGCGGCGACAAAATCGAAATTCGGGGATTCGGCTCGTTCCGGATTCGCCAGCGCAACCCTCGCATCGGACGCAATCCGAAGACGGGTGAACGGGTGGAGGTTCCCGCCAAAAAGGTACCCTACTTCAAGCCATCCAAGGAGCTGCGCGACCTGGTGAATCCAGGCGAGGCTTCCCCCACTACTTAAAGCCTCTCGGCACGAACCATCAATTTTCCCGGGCTTACATCCGATTGCAGGCTGGCCTCAGGCGGCGGGAGCGAGGTTATCGCATCTTCTGGATACCGATAACGGCCATCATCCGGCCGGCGCGGCCGCGCGAGCCGCGATGAGAGTAAAACAGCTCCGGCTGGCATTGGGTGCAGCCCCCGACTACCTGAATCGCCCGCGCCGTAAGACCGCAGGCCAGCAACTGGCGGCGGTTTGCTTCGATCAGATCGACGTGCAGGCTGGGGCCGATGGGCGAGTGTCCCGGCGCGCGCTGGGTAAGGAAGAGCATCGGATATTTCATCCGCACCGTATCGGCGCTGTAGACCTCCCGGAAGAGATCCCGCGCATAGAGAAACTGCGATTCAAACTCCGACAGCACCTCTTCTCCGACGGCGTAGCAGCACTGGCCGATGCCGGGGCCAATCGCCGCCGTGAGGTCTTCCGGGCGGGAGCCGAATTCCAGCCTCATGCGCCCCACGCCAATCTCCACGATCCGCTTCACCGTGCCGCGCCAGCCGGCGTGGAACGCCCCCACAACGCGGCGTTTGCGGTCAGCTACGAGGACGGGAATGCAATCGGCTGTTTGCACCGCCAGCAGAAGACCGGGCTCGCCGGTGATCACGCCATCCGCTTTATGCGATACGGGGCTGCCTGCATCTGCAGCAGTGACACGAACCACTCGGTTGGAATGAAATTGACGCAGGGGGAGCAACGGTGTGGACGCGCTGGCCGTGATGGCTTTCGCAAGCAGGCGGCGGTTAGCGGCGACAGCTTCCCGGCTGTCCTCGACTGTGAAACCAAGGTTCAGTTCACCCGGCGCGCCGTCGGCGGCGTAGGTGCGGCTCCGGCCGCCTAACCGGGTGCTGAAGCCGCTCCAGAGCCACGGATACTTCCGCCAAGCCGGAACCGGCAGCCATTGCACTCCGTTGGCGGCCGTGGCGGGCTTCGGCGCGATGCGCGTCAGTTCCTCGGGCTGGGCACGGTCCAGACGGTCAGCCGGGGCTCGGCCAGCGGGCTTTCCCCGCCGCGGGTTGCGCGCCAGGCCGGCTTCGGCCAATAGGCCGTCCAATTCCTTCAAATCTTGGCTGTGTGAAGCGGGGCTGGAGTTCGAGCTGTGTGGGAGCCGCATACGAGAATCGATTTTAAGGGAGACGCCGCTGACGCGATGCGTCCAGCGCGCAGGGATGAAAAAGGAGCGGCAAACTTTTTGGGCCTACCTTCCGGTAGGCCCATTCGAGAGGCAGTTAAGGGAGGGAATCCAGGGGGGTGTGTGGGAAGAGGTCCGTGAGGACCCTCAAAAAGGAGTTGAAACCTTTCTTCGGTAGGACA
>DASXFB010000009.1:0-77837 GCA_036489815.1 Occallatibacter sp.
GCCGTGCCTGACAGCTCAACCACCGCAGCCGCCTCCCGTCTCAGCCTCAGCAGTCTTGCCCCCGATACCCTCCAGTCTGAAATTCGCGCCATGACCACGGAGTGCGACCGGATGGGCGGTATCAACCTGGCGCAGGGCGTCTGCGATACGCCGGTTCCCGCGGTCATTGAGTCCGCGGCCATTCAGGCCATCCGCGCGGGGCAGAATATCTACACGCGCTGCGACGGCATTGGCCGGCTGCGCGAGGCCATTGCAGCCAAACAACTCCGCGATTATGGGCTGCGCTACGACCCGGAGCGCGAGGTGATGGTCGCCTCGGGCGCGACGGCCGGCTATCATGCCGCGGCGATGGCGCTCCTGAATCCAGACGACGAGGTGCTGCTCTTCGAGCCGTTCTACGGCTATCACGTGAACATGCTCAAGTCGATGCGCGTGAATCCGGTCATCGTCCCGCTGGCTGAGCCGGATTGGCAGTTGGATGTCGAGGCGATGCGCGCCGCCGTGACGCCGCGCACGCGAGCTGTTTTGTTGAACACGCCCGCCAATCCCAGCGGCAAAATTTTTGACCTGTCTGAGCTTCAAGCTGTCGCCCAACTGGTTCTCGAACACGATCTGTTCCTGATCACAGACGAAATCTACGAATACTTCGTTTATGACGGCGCACAACACATCTGCCCCGCGACGCTGGCCGGCATGCGCGAGCGGACCATTGTCATCTCCGGTTTCAGCAAGACGTTCTCCATTACCGGATGGCGGGTCGGCTATGCGGTAGCCGATGCGCGGTGGATGCCGGCGATGGCGCACTTCCATGACCTCACCTACGTCTGCTCGCCTGCGCCCTTCCAAGTGGCTGCGGCGGTGGGGTTGGAGCAGCTTCCGCCCAGCTTTTATTCGCAGATCGCCGCCGATCACCAGGCCAAGCGCGGCCGGCTGCTGGCCGCACTCGAAGCCGCCGGCATGGAGGCCTCCGTGCCGCCGGGCGCGTATTACGTTTTGGCCCGCGCCAACAACCTGCCCGGCAAAACCGCTGCGCAGAAGGCCCGTCACCTGCTAGCGCAAACCGGCGTAGCCGCAGTGGCCGGTTCAGCCTTCTTCCGACCTGGCCGCGGCGAAGACCTGCTGCGCTTCTGCTTCGCCAAGCAGGATGCAGAACTGGAAAAGGCGTGCGAGCGGCTGCGCGCACTTTAAAGCCTGACGAAAGACCGAGAACACACCGACACGAACGGTCATTTTCTGCCCGGCGCTCCCACGCATCCGTGGCGCTTCGAGAAATTTCGCCCCTTCAGGAAAATGCAGAAGAATTCATTTGACCGGCTTCTCTTCCGGCGAGGAAGATGAGCGTCGCCTTCCAGAGACTCCGGGTTCTTCCGTCCACCGGATAACGGTCCGCGTTCACGAGAGCCGCGGTTGCATTTCTCAGTCCTCAGCCTCGGCAGAGATCGCGTGTGATTGCCGGCGGAGACTTCATCGGAATTGCCCGTTGCTTGAAACGATGGAAGGCGAATTCCAACTATTCAGTATTCGGACAGGCATTTCAAGTAAGGAGATAAAGATGGCGTCGACACCCCAAATTGCCCTCAGCGGCGCAGTCGCGGCCGCGCTCAATACCGATGGGCGCCTTGAGATCTTTGGAATCGGTACAGACAACGCGCTCTGGCACATCTGGCAGACGGCGCCGCACGCCGGACCCTGGTCCGCCTGGAGTTCGCTCGGCGGTGGAATCACCAGCGAGCCGGCAATCGCCGTCAACTCAGATGGCCGCATCGAGGTCTTCGCCCGCGGCACTGACGGCGCGCTATGGCATATATGGCAGACGGCTCCCCATGCGGGACCCTGGTCGACCTGGAGTTCGCTCGGTGGATCGATCACCAGCGACCCCGCGGTCGCGCTGAACTCCGATGGCCGGCTGGAGGTCTTCGCGCGAGGTACGGACAACGCGCTCTGGCACATCTGGCAGGACAATCCACACGCCGGGCCGTGGTCCGCATGGGCTTCGCTGGGAGGCGGAATCAGCAGCGATCCGGCGGTGAATGTGAACTCCGACGGACGCATCGAGGTCTTCGCGCGCGGCACCAACAACGCGCTCTGGCACATCTGGCAGGACAACCCGCATGCCGGGCCGTGGTCCGCATGGGCTTCGCTCGGCGGCGTGATCACTTCGACGCCCTCGGTGGCCGAGAATACGGACGGACGGCTCGAAGTTTTTGCACGCGGCACCGATTATGCCTTGTGGCATATCTGGCAGGACAATCCACACGCCGGGCCGTGGTCCGCATGGGCTTCGCTCGGCGGCACCATCACCAGTGAGCCGTACGCCTCGGTAAACTCCGATGGCCGCATTGAAGTCTTCGCCCGTGGCTCGGACGATGCCCTGTGGCACATCTGGCAGGACAATCCGCATGCCGGGCCGTGGTCTGCGTGGGCCTCACTGGCGGGAACCATCACCAGCGATCCTGTGGGACCGGTGAACTCCGACGGCCGCATCGAGGTCTTCGCGCGCGGCACCGACAACGCGCTTTGGCACATCTGGCAGACGGCTCCTCATGCCGCTCCATGGTCGGGGTGGGCTTCGCTCGGGGGAATCATCATCTCTCCGGTCGTCTATCTCGGGCTCAACGAGCAGCAACAGTGGCAATCGGAGTGGTGCTGGTCTGCCACCACGTGCAGCATCACAGCCTATTACAACCCGGGCTCGACTTGGACCCAATGCACGCTGGTGAATACAGACCGCAACCAGACGACTTGCTGCGTGAACGGAAGCAGCAACGCCTGCAACCAGCCCGGCTATCCAGACCAGGCGCTCACCACCACGGGCCATCTCTCGTCGACGGCGATGAGCAAGCCGACGCTGCAAACGGTCATCAACCAGCTTGATGCCGGCCACCCGGTCTCCATCAATATCCAATGGACGGGAGGCGGCGGCCACAATCCTGCGACCGATGGGTACGACAACCGCGATACCGCAGCTCCGACTATCGACATTCAGGATCCGATCTACGGACCGTCAACCCAGGACTTCAATTCGTTCCCCGGCAGCTATCATGGCGGGGCCTCGTGGTACGAGTCGTATTTCACGAAGTAGGCCGGGACCCATCGACCGAACCCAATTGATTCCAGAAGAAGATCATCAGGAGAAAGATCATGGCGATTCACTCTCAAGCCGAACCCGCAAATGGAAGCACCCTGGTCAGGACCAGCCTGGAGAGGGTTATGTCGCGTCCCAGTCCGCTCTCGGGGCGGGGGCTCGATTTCAAGACCATTCAGCTCGCGGCTCCGCACGCAGTCTACGATCTGCGCGCGGACGAGGTTGCCGCCGGCCGGGGATTGTCCTCCGCGCGCCGGACGGGCTTTCGCTATCTCGTCAGCGCGGGCAATACGCCGGTCGCGGCCGCCGAAGTTCTGGCGGACGACACCGGAACCGCCAAGCTGGTGGCGAACATCAACTACGGTCCGTTCGTCGAGGCGACCGCGAAGGGGTTGGCGCAGGCTGCCTCGCTGCCGGCCGCGGCGGCGGGATCCTACGAACTGCGGCTGTTGCGGTTCGCGGCCATCGGGTTGATGGCCTTATGGCTCAAACCCGAAGCAGGCGGCGCGGATATTCTCTATCCTCTCGCGCCGGCGCCCGCCGGGCTGCAAGCCGAGCGGTCTTATACGGAGGCCGATCTTTTCGCGGCGATCCGTCCGCTGGCCGAACGGCGCGCCTCAAAGCTCGAAAAAGCTTCAGTTCCGTAGCTCCAAACGAAACTGAATGATTCGAATAAAAACTAGATATAGCAAGAAAACTTATAGGAAATACAAGTCTATTGGCTGTGCCCGCGGGTCGTACCCCAAGGGCGCAGCCATCCAGACGCTCCCTTGAAGTTCACATTCATTTCACTGCCGACCAGATCGCCAGATTCAAACCCACCATCAGTACCGCGCATGCCGGAATCAGGCGGAGTGCTTTCTTGAGGCGCAGCGGGTCGCCGCCGGCGATGGCGCCGATGATCCGCGAGCTGACCGCCAGGCCGGCCCAGCCGCAGGTGATGACGAAGCCAATGGCCGTGCCGGTCATGCGTGGAAATGCGGCGCCGGTGATGGCTAAGGCGGTGGGAAAGACCGGAGCCATGGAAAGACCGGCGAGGAAGACAAGCCCCGCGGCCACGCTGGGACGATTGGTGCGAAGCATGAGAAATGTGGTAATCGCCATGGCGATGGAGGCGGCGAGCGTTACCTCGATGGCCGGCACGCTGATAAGGATGGGCGAGACGACTACGCGGCCGACGAGCAGGCCGAGCGCGAAGCCGAGCGAGAGGATATTGAGCGCACGTGATTCCGGAATGCCCTGCGCGATGAGATGACGCGGCAGCCAGTTCCACACGCCCACCTCGCAGGAGACATAGAGGAACAGGAACAGTCCAAGCAGGAACAGCAGCGGGCGGCCCAGAACGGGCCCGGCCTGCGAGAGAACGAATCCCGATGCGCCCGCCGGCGCAGGCATCGCGGTAAAGACATGAAGGACAAGCGTGACCGCGGTGAGGATCGCGATTGTGTAGCAGAGGCGAACCCAATTGCGTTTGAAAAGGTTCGCCGCGATGAACGGCGTGGCCAGGCCGCCCAGGCCGAAGAAAAGATTGACGAGATTGAGAGCCGTGGCGCGATGCAAGGGACTGACGCCGCTGACCAGGGCGTTGGCTCCGGTCACGACGATCCCCCCGCCCGCGCCGAGCAGGAACAGTAGAATCAGGATGCCGCCGTAGCCTTTCGAGCGCGGCAACAAAAAGAGGGCCAAGGCGATCAAGGCCAGGCCGAGGATGAGCCCGATCTTGTCACCCTCCGTATCGAGCAGCGGGCCCACCGCGAGTGACGCGACCATGAGGCCAAGAGCCTGGGCGAAAGCGATGACGCCATTCTGCGCGGGGGTAAGACGGAAGCGATTCGATAGATCAGGCAAGATGGTTCCGAGCATCGCGGCAGTCATTCCGTACACAAAGATGGCGAGGATGGCGGCAAAAATCAGCACTTGGGCGGGATTCCTTTCAGGACCAGGGGCACGGTTCTTTGTACAGTATGATTGCGGGGGTTGGGAATGCCTTTTCTTGCCCGGCGCGTCCCACTCCTGATACGCGGAGCAATCGATGGCCGACCTATGGAGCGACATACGGCACGCGCTGCACCTGTTTCTGAAGAGCCCCGGCTTCACCATCGCCGCGGTCTCGGCGCTGGCGCTCGGCATCGGGGCTAACACGGCCATCTTCAGCGTGGTCGATACGGTGCTGCTCAAGCCGCTCACCTATCCCAATGCCGATCGCATCGTGCAGCTCATGCTGACCGGGCCGAACGGCGAAAGTCCAGGCGCCTCCATTCCCAAATTCCAGGTCTGGCAGCAGCAAACGAACGTCTTCGAGGAAGTGGCCGCCTACGACTTTGGGGGGCCAGGCTTCAACATAACCGGCCAGCGCGCCGAACAAGTGCATGGATTGCACGTGACCGACGGATACTTTCGCCTCTTCGGCGCGCCCGTGATTCTGGGCCGCACCTTCACCAGGGAGGAAGACCAGCCGAACGGCGGCAAAGTGGTGGTGCTGAGTTACGGCCTGTGGCAGCGCAAATTCGGCGGCGACAAAAGCGTGATCGGCAAAGCGCTTTCGCTTGGCAACGAGCCCTACACGATCGTCGGCGTGATCGGGAGGGATTTCCGCTCCGATCCCGAGGCCGATCTGTGGGTGCCATTCCAGTTTGAGCCGAACAGCACCAACCAGGGCCACTTCTTCCAGGCCGCGGCCATGCTCAGACCGGGCATAACGCTGGCGCAGGCCAATGCGCAAATGAAACTGGCCGCGGCCGAATTTTTGCGCATGTTTCCGGAGGCAAATCGCCGCCAGGGATTTGCCGTGGACCCCTTGCGCGACTCGATCGTACGCGATGTGCGCTCGTCACTGCTGGTGCTGCTGGGCGCGGTGGGCCTGGTGCTGCTGATCGCCTGTGCGAACGTTGCCAACCTGCTGCTGGCGCGGGCCACCGGGCGCAGGCGCGAGTTCGCCATCCGCACCGCGCTGGGGGCGAGCCGCGCGCGGATTGTGCGCCAGTTGCTCACGGAGAGCGTTTTGCTCGCGGTAACGGGCGGCGTGCTCGGCCTGGCGCTCGGTTTTGCGGGGGTGCGCGCGCTGCTCGCCGTGAGCCCTGCCGGCCTGCCGCGCGTGGGAGAGAACGGCGCCGCGGTGGGCGTGGACTGGCGCGTGCTTGCCTTCACGCTCGGCGTCTCCATGCTGACGGGAATCCTGTTTGGCCTGTACCCCGCGCTGGCCGCCTCGCGCACCGATTTGAATTCCTCGCTCAAAGAGAGCAGCAGCCGCGCAGGCACGGGATTCCGCCAGGGCAAGGCGCGGTCGGTGCTGGTTATCAGCGAGGTTTCACTGGCGCTGGTGCTGCTGATCGGCGCGGCGCTGCTGATCCGCACTTTTATCGCACTGCGCGGCGTCGATCCGGGCTTTGACGCGCACAACGTGCTTACTCTGGAGATGTCGCTCACCGGCGATCGCTTCCAGAAGACGGCGGGCGTGGCGCAGCTTGAGCGCGATGGACGCGACCGGTTGAACGCGCTTCCCGGGGTCGAGGTCTCGGCGTTGACCTGCTGCCTGCCCATCCAGGGCGAATTCGGCCTGCCGTTCGCGATCGTGGGCAGGCCGGCGACCAATCAGCGCGATACTCCCGGCGCGGGGTGGATGAGCATTTCGCCGGGCTACTTTCGCGTGTTCAAGATTCCCATTCTGCGCGGGCGCGACTTCAACGACCACGATGTAGCCAGCGCGACGCCGGTGGTCATCATCAACCAGGCGCTGGCGAAGCATAATTTTCCCAAAGAGGATCCCATCGGCCGGCAAATCCTGATCGGGCATGGCATCGGGGCGGCGTTTGAAGAGCCGCCGCGCCTGATCGTAGGCGTTGCGGGCGACACGCACGAAGGCGGCCTGGGCCATGACCCCGGCTCCATGATGATCGTCCCCGACGCGCAGGTGACCGACGGGCTCACGGCCCTTAACGCGAGGATCCTCCCGTTGATCTGGACCGTCCGCACGCGGATCGATCCGCACCAGATGGTTGGCGCCGTCACTGAACAGTTGCGCCAGGCCAGCGGAGGGTTTCCAGTGGCGCGGGTTCGCACCATGGAAGAGATCGTGGCGCGCTCCACTTCGCGGGAAAGCTTCAACATGCTGCTGCTGACGATCTTCGGGGGCATCGCGCTGGTGCTGGCCGCCATCGGCATCTACGCGCTGATGGCTTTCTCAGTGCAGCAGCGCACGCAGGAGATTGGAATCCGCATGGCCCTCGGGGCCGACCGCCGCGTCATTCGCAAACTGGTGGCCTGGCGGGGAATGAAGCTGGCCATCGCGGGCGTGATTCTGGGCATAGGCGCGGCCTTCGGGCTCACCCGGCTCATCGCGAGCTTTCTGTTCGGCGTAAAAACCTGGGACCCCACGGTATTTGTCGCTGTGCCCCTGATCCTGTGCGGTGTGGCGCTGTGCGCGGTGTGGCTGCCGGCGATGCGCGCTTCGCGGCTGGATCCGATGCGGGCCTTGCGCGAGGAGTAGCGCCGAGGGTGCGATTTTGCCGCAACGGGCCGCAGGCGGCACTCCAGTAGACTGGTAAGCAATGAGATGGCTCCGCATCGTGAGTGGGCCTGCGCAATGGGTTGCGAACCGGCCCGGCGACTGGCTTGGGGAACGGTTTGCAGGCACGGTTTTCTTCGCGGCGGGTCTCGCGGGCGCGCTCACTCTCAGCGGATGCGGAATGCCGGGCGCGCCGCAACCGCCTTCGCTCAATTTGCCTGACCGGATCACGGACCTTTCGGCCGGGCGCGCGGGCAACCAGGTATCGCTCACCTGGACGATGCCAAAGCGCAACACCGACAAGCTGCTGCTGAAAAGCGATGTGCAGGCGCGTGTGTGCCGCGAGGAGAATGGCGCGGACACCTGCAAGACAGCCGCGAACCTGGCTTTTGCCCCCGGCGCCGGCGCCTCATTCACTGAGACCTTGCCGCCCTCGTTGACCACAGGTGCGCCGCGCGCGCTCACGTATTTTGTCGAGCTGGTGAACCGCAAGGGGCGGTCGGCGGGGCTCTCGAACGGCGCGGAGGTGCTGGCTGGCGAAGCGCCCGCGGCGGTGACGGATCTAACGGCCACGGTGGTGAAGGATGGCGTACTGCTCCAGTGGACGCCCAGCCCGTCCGCGACCGGATCGGCCGGGACGGAGCCCCCAGCGATGCGGCCTATGATTCGGCTGGTGCGGAAACTGCTCTCGCCGCCGAGACCACAGGCGAAGCCGGAAGAGAGTCTCCTGGCTCCGCCCGGCGAGGCCCAGGAACGCACCTTGCTGGTTCCCGTCGGCGCGCGCGGGCACGCGCTCGACAAGGATATCCGTTTTGGCGAGAGCTATGAGTACCGCGCCCAGCGCGTGGCCGGCGTGCCAGCCGGCCAGACGCTCGAGCTGGCCGGGCCGCTCTCTGCGCCGGTGCGGATCGATGCGATGAAAGCCTTTCCGCCGGACGTGCCCGGCGGCCTGGCCGCGGTTGCCAACGCGGGAGAGAAGGGCATTGCGTCCGCAATCGACCTGAGCTGGCAACCCGATACCGACGCGGATCTTGCAGGGTACATCGTTTACCGACGTGACACGGGCGGCGCATGGCAGCGCATTTCACCCGCTCAGCCGGTGGTTGGACCGGGATACCATGATGCTAACGTTCAGCCGGGTCACACCTATGGCTATGCCGTCAGCGCCATCGACGAGGAGGGGCATGAGAGCGCCCGCTCAGCCGAAGCGCAGGAGACAGTGCCCGGCCCGTGATTTGGTTCGAGCCGGTTTAACCCAGTTCGAATTCAGGAGAGACACTCTATGAACTATTGCCGGTTCTTGCTCAACAGCCAGGTCCACTATGGCTCGGTGGAGGATATTGGCGGCGAACTTTGGATCGCCGGACCCGCGCCCGCGCCCCCCGAGGATCTGGCGTATCGGCTGGCACTCGAACAAGGTGAGATCAAGAACTTTGACTTTCCGCCGATGCTGCTGAGCGCCGCCGACCTGCTGCCGCCCGTAACGCCGTCGAAAATTATGTGCGTCGGCCGCAACTATCGCGAGCACGTGCGTGAGCTGGGCAACGAACTGCCCGCAGAACCTTTGCTCTTCTTCAAACCGCCTTCGTCCTTGCTGGCCTGCGGCGGAACGGTGCGGCTGCCGGTGCTCTCGACGCGCGTGGACTTTGAGGGCGAGCTGGCGCTGGTGATTGCGCGCCGGGTACGCAAGCTCGCGCCGGAGCACAACTGGCGCGACGTGGTGCGAGGCTTCACGCTGGCCAACGACATTTCCGCACGCGACCTGCAGAAGAAGGATGTGCAGTGGACCCGTGCCAAGGGTTTCGACACATTTTGTCCCGTCGGTCCTGTGGTGAGCGATGAGATTGATCTCGACTCCGGCCTGACCATCGAGACGCGCCTGAACGGTGAGGTGCGCCAGCACGCGACAACGGCCGATTTCATCTTCTCGGTTCAAGTGCTGCTCAGCGCCATTACCGCGGCCATTACTCTCGAAGCCGGCGACCTTGTGCTTACCGGAACCCCCTCCGGAGTGGGTCCGCTCGCAGCCGGGGATCGCGTGGAAGTGAGCATGGCTGGATTGGGTGTGCTGGCGAATCGGGTGGAGGCGGATTGATCTCACCCACTTGTTATGCACCTCGGCGTTAGCCGGGGCATCTCAAGAAGGGGTAAACTGGTGCAGTAGGGCCCGACTCCGCGAGTTTTTCCCAAGGAGGAATCATGCCGCAGAATCTTCTGGAACAGTTGCGCAAGTATACGGTGGTCGTGGCCGACACCGGCGATATTCAGGCGATTGAGGAATTTCACCCGCAGGACGCAACCACCAACCCCTCTCTGATCACAACCGCTGCACAAATGCCGCAGTATCAGTCGATAGTCGACGATGTGCTGATGGAGGCACACAAAGAGCTGGGCGACGGCGCTACCGACAAAGACGTGGCGAACCTGGCATTCAAGCGCCTGGCTATTGCGTTCGGCAAAAAGATACTGGCGATCATTCCCGGTCGCGTCTCCACGGAAGTGGACGCGCGCCTCTCCCACGATACAAACGCCACGATTGAGCAGGCGCGTTACATCATCGATCTTTATCATCAGGCGGGAATCGGCCGCGAACGTGTGCTGATCAAAATTGCTTCCACGTGGGAAGGAATCCGGGCCGCCGAGGTCCTCGAAAAAGAGGGGATCCACTGCAACCTGACGCTGCTCTTCGGCATACACCAGGCCATTGCCGCTGCCGATGCCGGGGTCACGCTCATTTCGCCCTTTGTCGGCCGCATTCTGGATTGGTACAAGAAAGACACGGGCAAGGATTATCAGGGCTCCGACGATCCGGGCGTCGAGTCGGTTACCAAGATTTACAACTACTTCAAGAAGTTTGGCTACAAGACCGTGGTGATGGGCGCAAGTTTCCGGAACATTGGCGAAATCAAAGAGCTGGCGGGCTGCGACTTGCTCACCATCTCGCCGCAGTTGCTGGCGGAGCTCGAAAAGACCGAGGGCGCGCTGCCGCGCAAGCTCGATCCGCAGGCCGCCAAAGGCATGCCGATCGAGAAGATCACCATCGACAAGGCGACCTTCGAACGCATGCACAAAGAGGATCGCATGGCTACGGATAAGCTGAAGGAAGGCATCGAGGGATTCTCCTCGGCGCTCGAAAAGCTGGAAGGTCTTCTAGCCACGCGGCTGGCGGCTCTGGAATCGCGCGCCCCGGCGGCGGTCTAAAGTAAGCAGCCACACAGGTGAATTTGAGCCACAGCGGAGAGGCAGCCCATACGGCTGCCTCTTTTGCGTGATGGGTTTGCAATCCATAGACCGCTTTGCTAACAAAAGTGGCAGTTCCCTCTCCACAAACAGAATATTTCCGATACATTACGTGTTACAGCATCATAAATATGCAGCGGCTGCTTCTCGGGGCAACGCGCACGGGATCCGCAGCCGCGGCTAGTACGCGGTCGGCGCTTGGGCGCAGCCAGGAGGGTTTGCATGCAGGAACAGAGTCACCCGCTCGAACCGTTCTTTCAACAGGCAGTCCGCAACAGCTATGAAGGTAAGCTCGGGTTGCACGATCCCGACGTGACCGGCTATGTGGCGCGACTGCTCTGCGAATTCTCCGAGTTGGATAACTTATATAAAGTCCGGGATGAGATGGGCCGGCCGATCGCCGAATTGGAAGATATGCTGAGCGCCTCCGATCCGGTGCACGGCACGGCGCCCTCGTTCGATGCCGAGCGCGCTCTGCGCAAACACATCGGCGACTATGCGTTGTTTGTCGCGGGCATGTATCCAGAAGCGACGGGATCGAGTCGCCGGATGCGCCGTCATTATCCAAGCCTGGATGAGTTGATCCATGCAGGCAAGGAGAGCTACTTCATCGTGAGCCAATTCAATCTCTTCGAGTACGAACAGGAAGCGCCGCTGTTTGCGCGGCTCTCCGACCGTTTCGAGCGCTGCATTCTGGGCCTCACGCTGGTGCGCGAAGAGATTGGCGCGCGCAAGCCGCTCATGCTGCCTCCGCGCGTGAACTGAGGCATCGGTCGGCAGCAGCCTCCCGCATCGCTACGCTGCGGCCTCCGTGCATCTTGCTCAACCTCGCTCATGGCGTGGATACTGAGACAGGAGCGAGGTGCAGGTGAGCGAATACGTGAAACTGCGTGCGGCCGATGGACATGATTTGAGCGGATATGTGGCCTTGCCGCCAGCCGAGCCCCTGGCCGCGCTTGTCATCGTTCAGGAGATCTTCGGCGTCAATGCGCATATCCGCTCCGTCGCCGACGGGTTCGCGAGGGACGGATTTCTAGCCGTGGCTCCGGCGCTGTTTGACCGCATTCAGCCCGGAATCGAGCTCGGCTACGAAGGCGCAGATCGCGAGAGAGCCATGAACCTTCTGCCCCGGTTCGACATGGAGAAAGCTGTCGCCGATGTGCAGGCCGCCCTTGACTACGCCGCGACGGCGACGGGCAAGCGTGCCGGCGTAGTTGGCTATTGCTTGGGCGGAACGCTCGCCTGGCTGGCGGCGACGCGCCTTCGCCCCTCGGCGGCCGTTGGTTACTATGCAGGACGAATCGGCAATTACGCTGCGGAAAAACCTTCCTGCCCCGTCATGCTGCACTTCGGCAAGCAGGACACGCACATTCCGCCTGAGGAAGTAGAGAAGGTGCATGCCGCGCATCCCGAGGTGGAGATTTGCTGGTACGACGCCGGCCATGCCTTCAACTGCGATGCCCGGCCGAGCTACAACGCCGCGGCCGCGCAGGAAGCGCGAACGGCCACTCTCGCATTTCTCAAGCGGCACCTGTTCTGAATTCTGAACGAAGATACACGTTTCGCCGAAGAAACTGGCTGTCCGCGCCGCCAGACCGACACAACGGGCACAAGAGCACAACGGACACGACAGGCGCATTCAATTTTCCGGTTTGGAGTGCGGCTCCTGCTCCGACCAGACGCCGACGACGGGGTTCGGACGCCAGCTTAACGGCCAAGAGGAAAGCCGGCAGGCCGCATTTTCCGTGCGACATCTGCCGGCTCCTGTCTAAATAAGTCCGCCGTGCTACGTGCTGTACGCGCGGCGGACAATCGCGCCTTTCCACTTTCTAACTTAGTGACGAGGTGCGTGCGTGGCGTGTTCGCGATCTTGCTCCGCGGCCACGTCAGCTTCGCGCTGCCGTTCGGCCTCGCTTTGCGAGTCGCGGGCGGCGTCCTTCACGTTGCCCCATGCCTTTTGCACCTTGCCCTTGGCCTGTTGCGCGGCTCCTTCTACCTGGGCATTCGTATCGCCGGTCCACTCACCAACCTGTCTCTTGGCTCGCCCAGCGGCGTCGTTCAGGGTGCCTTTCACTGTATCCTTGTCCATAATTCCACCTCCGTGGATTGGGTTGACTTTCTCAGCGGCCGAGTCAGACTCGCGCTCAGCCCGTGCATCCGCCCCTCGCAGGGCGATCGAACAAGCTCATGGCTAAACCACGGGCCTTCGTCCCGAGATCAACTGGATCACCAGAACCACCAGCGCAATCACGAGCAGAATGTGAATGAATCCCCCTAGGGTGTAGGAAGTGATCATTCCTAACAGCCATAGGACCAGCAGGATTACAAAAATTGTCCAGAGCATCTTTTTCCGTACCTCGCTGCGTGCCGTTCTTCCACAACAGACAGCTTGGACGCTGGCCCATACCTGAAGGTTGTGTGCGACGCTACAATTGGCGGCGAAAGAGTGCAAATCATTGAATTCGTGTGCCAGGAAGGCAGCCCCGCGTCGCCCCATCCGCATCACAGGAGCAGGTTTCGCCCGGTTGCGGAATGGAAGTACCTTCAGATGCAAGTCTGAGTTGCAAGTACGGGATAAGTCGAAAGTTCGTCAAGCCGAAAGGAAGTAAGTCGCGCGCCGGATGATTTGATGATTGAAGGCTCGTCGAGTTACAACCCTCTCTTTATCGCCTGCGGGATTTAAGTCTCTTACCTTTAACTTTGCGGGACCTGTAACTTACTGGAAGTAATTTCGGACCGGTTCGACGGAGTTTGAGGCCAAACCTCGCGAGCGGCCGTAATCTCGAAAGGAGTCAACATGCTTCTGCTGATCATTCTCATTATCTTGATCTTTGGGTTTGGATACGGCGGTTACAGGATGGGGCCAGGCGTGGGCTATTACGGCGGCGGCGGCTTGAGCTTGATTCTGACTATCGTTGTGATCCTGTTGCTGCTCAAAGTCATCTGACCTGCACTGGGCGATCTGATCCGGAGGGTCGCCTCCGATCATCCACGTCCATCAACTACAAAAAGGGCAATGAAAAAGGCGCCGCAGCGATTGAGCCCGAAGCGGCGCCTCTTTGCATTGCCCTAACTGCAAACTAGAACACGCCCGCCATATAGGCCTCGGCAGGGCGCGCCTTCTCCGCCTTCGATCCACACTCCGCAAGCACGGTGGGCGAGAGGGTGAGAACCGGGCAGGAGGCGTGTGCGAGCACCTTATACACCACACCGTGGCGGGTGATGGCCGCGAAGGCGGAAGCGCCTTGCGCGCCCAACACAATCAGGTCTGCCTCCTGCGCGCGGCTCTGATAGAGAAGCTCCTCGGTCGGGTCGCCCGGAACTACGATCGTTTGCACCGCGATCTTGCCCTGCAGCCTGGCAGGAACCAGCGCGAGCATATCGGCTTCCACCTGGTCGAGCGACCGGCCGGCCAGGTACTCCACCCGCTCTTGCGGGCAGATGACGTGCTGCAGAATCAGCCGCGCGTGGTGCTGGGCAGCCAGATCGGCGGCGAAGCTCGCCACGATGGGACTCGATTCCTGCAGACTGGCCGCACAAAGGATGGTGCGGGTGGCGAAGCTGCGATAGGCCCCGTCTACCACCTCAGGACCGACGATGCAGACGGGCACCGTGGCGCCGCGCAGCACGGCTTCCGCGACGGAACCCACCAGCAGCTTGCCAATCGGTCCCGGAGAATGGGTGCCCATGATGATGCGATCGATCGCGCGCTCGCGCACGAATGTAAGGATCTGGTCCGCCGCCAGCCCCGGACGAACCACCACCTCGCAGCTCACTCCGGCCGCGCGCACGCGCTCCGCCAGCGGATGCAACTGGTGCTTCTCCATCTGCGCCGCAGCGGAATAATCGTAGTAACGGATGCCGGAAGGCTCCGAGGTGGTGACGAACAGCGTGTCATAGACGTGGAAGAGAATGAGGTCAGCGCCAAATTCCTTGGCTTGCGCCAACGCGTAGGAGAAGGCTTTTTCGTTCGCGGGTATCTCGGAAGCAAAGAGAATCGTGGAGGGTTTGCTCCAGCCCGGCTTGAATACGACTGCCATGGGAACCTCCTTCTAGGTGCGTTCAAACTATCGCATGCTGAAAGCCGGTTCGCTGTGTCCGGCCGCACATGATCTTGTGATCTATCCCACTTACGCCGAACTTAACGGCTCCTCTGCGTTCGCCCCGGCTCTCTTAGTCAACCGCCGCCTATGTTAGAGACGCGCACTTTCGCGAAAAGGTTCACAAGTGACTCATTGTGTCCCGATTTTAGAAAAAAGTCCAGCGATCAGCCGCGGTGTTTCATACCAGCGTAACGTCTGGTGATCCGAATCACAGCCGGTGTGGCTGCCAAACTGCTCTCCTGAACTGGAATGGCCGCAACGATGCCGCCACTCCGGTGAGGAGACCCGATGCCGCCGATGCACAGCATTCCCGAACGTGCAGGGATCAACTATGACGAGTCGCCGTTCCTCGCCATCTGGGAGGTCACGCAATCTTGCGACCTGGCCTGTAAACATTGCCGCGCAGCCGCGCAACCGGTCCCGCACCCAGACCAGCTCACAAACGCTGAAGGGAAGGCGCTCATCGACCAGATTGCGGAGATGAGGATTCCGATCTTTGTCTTCACAGGCGGCGACCCCCTTAAGCGCGGCGATGTCTTTGAACTGATCCGCTATGCCTCAGGAAAAGGCGTGCAGGTAGCGCTCACGCCAAGCGCTACGCCGCTCCTGACCCGGGAGGCTATCCAACAGCTGAAAGAGGCTGGCCTGGTGCGACTTGGCATTTCTCTGGATGGCTCGACGCCGCAGACTCATGACACGTTCCGTGGCTTGCCCGGAGCCTGGGCTCGCACCATGCAGGCGATCGAATGGGCCAATGAGGCGGGTATTCCGATCCAGGTGCATACAACCATCAGCCGTCATAACGCGGACGACCTGGATAACCTGTGCGCTCTCTTTGAGAAGCTGGCGATTGTAATGTGGAATGTCTTTTTCCTGATCCCGGTGGGCAGGGGCCAGCTCGACGATCTGCTATCGGGAAATGAGTTCGAGCAGGTCTTTGGAAAGATTTACGAGCTCTCCCGCCGGGTCAACTTCCAGATCAAGACGACCGAGGCCATGCACTACCGGCGCTATCTGCTGCAGCACAATCTGGAGGAGCGCCGCATCGGACACGGGCATCCGCATGCCGCCTCAGCCCGTTACGAGCCAGGCACGCCGACGGCCGACGCCCGGACGCGCAGCATGGGCTGGGCCACCCGCCGCGTGAACGACGGCAAGGGCTTCCTATTCGTGTCGCACGTCGGCAATGTATACCCCAGCGGATTCCTGCCCATCCATGCCGGCAACATCCGCGATACGCCTTTGCGGGAGATCTATCGTAACGCGCCGGTCTTCAAGGCGCTGCGCGACACTGCCCGGCTTGAGGGCAAGTGCGGCGTCTGCGAGTACAAGGAGATCTGCGGCGGCTCACGCGCCCGCGCCTACGCGCTCACCGGCAATCCGCTGGCGCCGGAGCCTTGCTGCATCTACCAGCCGCGGAATTGGAAGCCTGGGGTGGAGACGACATCCCCAGCGGTTTGCCCAACGGAAACTTACGGCGCCCTGGTCACGCTTGAGGTGTCAGGGCAATAAACACGACGCGGCGCCCCGGCGGTCTACCTGGGATTCCATGGCTTGAGTGGCGGATCCGGCAGCGGGATCTCAATGGCCGCCGGCCTGCGGCTCCACTTTGCCTTTGAACCGGCTATAGACAAAGATCACATAGGTGATCGCCAGCGCCATGCCGAAGATCCACCAGACGAGTCCGACAGCCAGGGTGTGCGGGCCGGAGAGCGCCCGGTCCAGGGTGATAGCGCGCTCAGCGCCCGTGGTCGCGGGCAGCAGCGTAGGATAGAGCGCCCAGCAGGCCCCGGCGAGCATGAAGAACAGGTAGAAGCTCGAGGCGAGAAATGCCTTGAGAGCCTGTCGTTTTTCATTCCAGAACAGGAGGGCCGCGAGTGACCCCGCCACGCCTAACGGCACAATGAATGTAATTGGATAGCGGAAGTAGTTGTCCAGGGTTGAAGGCCTCACCGCCATGGTGGCAAAAAGGCTCACGACGGTCAGCACCACGAGGCCGCCCCACAGCGGTTTCACCATCTGCTGCGCGCGTTGCTCCAACTCGCCGCCGGTCTTGAGGCTCAACCATAGCGCCCCATGCAGCGTGAGCGCGACCAGAGCCACCAAGCCCCCGATCACCGTGTACCAATCCAGAATCCCCGGCGCCGCACCCGGCCGCCAGTTGGTCCAGAGGGGCAGAAAGAAGTAGCCATCCGCGCCGAGGGGAACTCCACGGATCACATTGGCCAGTGCCGCCCCATAGAAAATGGTCAGCAGCGTACTCGCCAGACCGAAGACCGCATCCAGGAGCGTTTGCCACACACCCATGTCGATATGGTTGCGCAGCTCCAGGCTTATGCCGCGCAGAATCAGCAGCCACAACACGATCATCAGGGGCAGATAGAAGCCGCTGAACGCCGAGGCGTAGAGCAGAGGAAAGGCGAAGTAAAGGGTGCCGCCGCCAGCCAGCAGCCATACCTCGTTGCCGTCCCACACCGGGCCGATGGAGGCGACCAACGCCTTGCGTTCAGCCTCGGTTCGCGGGAGCAGCAGGTGCAACACGCCCGCGCCCAGGTCGAAGCCGTCCAGCACCACGTAGCCGACGATCATCACCGCAACCAGCCAGAACCAGACAAATCCCATGGCAAAACCTCTTTCCTTTAATCCGCGGTTATCAGTTCGGCGGCCGGGCTGGGCGCCGGACCCACGCTGATCTCGCGATAGACAAGTACCGTGAACAGCAGACCCATCACCATGTACAAGCCCATGAAACCGAGCAATGTAAAGAGCCCGTTGGCCGCGGAGACGGTCTTCGAGTAGCCTTCGCTGGTTCGCATGAGGCCGTAGATCAACCAGGGCTGACGGCCCAACTCGGCAGTCATCCAGCCGGCCGTATTGGCGACATACGGCAGCGGAAAGCTCAGCAACAGCGCCCACAAGGCCCAGCGCGCGGTGTAAAGCCGGCCGCGCCAGAGCAGAAATGCGGCCACGATCATAAGCAGCACAAACCAGGTTCCCAGCCCTGCCATGATGTGATAGGCGTAATAGAGCAGCGGCAGCGCGGTGGGCCACTGGTCGCGCGGAATCTGATCCAGCCCCTTCACTTCGGCCTTGGTGGTGCCGTAGATCAGGAAGCTGAGCACATTGTTGACGACGATCGGGTTATCGATCTGGCCGGTCTCCTCATTGGGCTGCCCCACCAGCACAATGCCCGCGCCGGTCTGGGTTTGGAACTGGCCCTCCATGGCCGCAATGGCGGCCGGCTGATTGCGGGCCACGTATTTGCCGTGCAGGTCGCCGGTAGGAAAGATGATGACGATCGAAGCGATAACACCCGCAATGACGCCGACTTTCAGGAAGATCCGTCCATACTCTTCGCCGCGCCGTTCCAGCAGATAGAAAGCGCCCACGGCGGCCATGACGAACGACCCGGTAATCACCGCCCCAGTCATATTGTGCATGTACTGGAGCAGCCCCCACGGGTTCAGCAGAAGCCGCCAGAAGCTGAGCACTTCAAAGCGCCCATCCGGGAGCCGGTCGTATGCCACCGGATGCTGCATCCACGCGTCCGTCACGATAATGAAGAATCCCGAGATCCACGACCCCAGCCAGACCATGACGGCGGAAAACCAATGCATCCGCTTGGAGAGCCGTTTTTCCCCATAGAGAAAGAGGCCCAGAAACGCCGACTCGAGAAAGAAGCTGAATACGCCTTCCATCGCCAGAGGCTGGCCGATCACCCCGCCTGAAAGCTCCGAGAAGCGCGCCCAGTTGGTTCCGAACTGGAACTCCATCGGGATGCCGGTGACAACGCCGAAGACAAAATTGATGGCGAAGATACGTCCCCAGAAGCGCGCCGCCCTTTCCCACCGGTCGTCCCCGGAGCGCAGCGCCACGGTCTTGAGCACAACAATCAGCAACCCGAGTCCCATGGTGAGCTGCGGAAAGAGGTAATGAAACGTGACAGTAAAGGCGAAGTGCAGCCGGTGAATCAATTCGGCATTCATGCGGACTCTCCTGGCGGGCGGTCTGGCGATGGACGAGACGCAGGATCGATACCGGCCCAAGATACCGGCCCAACACACGCTATCCCCAGAGATACGGCTCTCACCGCCCTTAAGCCTATGCGAACATCCGCGCCGCTCAGTGTGATACCCATCACTTGCGAACCTCTCCCCAGACCCGATGCTGAGAGGTGAGGCGTGCCTTCCCGATGGGGGAAAACTCCGACCGCAGCGCGGCCGGAGTGCTTAAATTGCTGTAGAAGCGAGAGGGTTCTGAGAATGCGCATCGCGATCATCGGCGGCGGCATTGCAGGCTTGGCGGCCGGGTACGAGCTCGAAGAAGCGCGCGCCCTTGGCCAGCCGGTCAGTTACACGCTGTTTGAAGCGCAGCCGCGGCTGGGCGGCACGCTGGCCTCCGAGATCGTCGGCGGAGCGGTGCTCGAGCGCGGCCCTGATTCTTTCCTTACCGAGAAGCCCGCAGCCGCCGAATTGTGCCGCGAATTAGGTCTCGGCGGCGAGTTGATTGCCTCCAATGACGCGGCGCGCAAGACCTGGATCGTCGTCCACAATCGGCTGGTGCCGCTGCCGGACGGCCTCATGTTCCTGGTTCCGACCAAGCTGGTTCCTACCGCGCTGACGCCGCTCTTCAGCTTTGCCACCAAGCTGCGCATGGCGCTTGAGCTGCTGCACCCGCCGCGCGCCGCGCAGGGCGATGAATCGGTGGCCGCTCTGGTCGAGCGCCACTTCGGCGCCCAGGCCGTAGACCGCCTCGCCGACCCACTGCTCAGCGGCATCTACGGCGGCGACGCCGCCCGGCTCAGCGCGCAAGCGGTGCTGCCCCGCCTGGTCGAAATGGAACGCAAGTACGGCTCGCTCACCCGCGGCATGCTCGCCGCCCACCGGCAGGTGCGGATGCGCCCAACAGCCCCGGACACGAAAAGCGGCGGAACGGCTATCTTCACCTCGTTGCGCGGAGGAATGCAGCAGCTGGTGGACGCTCTGGCGGCCCGGCTCGATCCCGCGTCCGTGCGGGTGGCCACGGCGGTGGAAGGAGTGGAGAGATGCGGCGACGGCTGGCGCGTGAAGGCGGGCGGGGCCGCGCGCTCCTATGATGGCGTGATCTTCGCCTCCCCGGCGTGGGCTGCCGGGGTGTTGCTCGGGCCTGTGGATTCGGAACTTGGCGAGGAGCTCGGCGGCATTCCGTACTCGTCGTCCATTACCGTCAACCTGGTCTATGACGAGAAGCAGATCGCGCCGGTGCCTGAGGGCTTCGGCTTTCTTGTTCCAGCCAGCGAGGGACGGGCGATGCTCGCCTGCACGTTTGTGCACCGCAAGTTTCTTGGCCGGACGCCGCCCGGCAAAGCTGTCTTGCGCGCTTTTCTGGGCGGCACGAAGAACGAAGCTTTGCTCGCCGAATCCGACGCCATATTGGTTGCGACAGTGCGCCGCGAGCTGAGCGCCATCCTGGGAACGAAGAGCGTGGGCCCGCAAGTCGAGCCGGAGTACGTTCAGGTCTCACGCTGGCGCCGCGCCATGGCGCAGTATGCCGTGGGACACAAGGAACGTATGGCGCGCATCTCCGCGCGCGTGGCCGCGCTGCCGGGCCTACGCCTGGCGGGCAACGCCTATGACGGGATCGGGATTCCCGATTGCATCCGGCTGGGGCGCCAGGCCGCTCGGGAGCTCATAGCCGTGGGCGCCGACATGCCTGCTTCCTCGCGCTGAATGCGCGCGTGTCCTCGTATACTTAAGGCAGGCATGACCATTAGGTCAAACACCTTTCTCGGCACCATTTTGGCCTCGACGCGCGCGACCGTGGCGGCAAGCAAGAGCCGCGTGCCACTGGCCGAGCTGGAGCGGCGCGGGCTAGAGCACCATCCCCGCGGATGGGCGGCTGCGCTGCGCCGCCAAGCTGCCGCAGGGCCGGCCGTGATTGCGGAAATCAAGAAGGCCTCGCCTTCGAAGGGCCTGATCCGCTCCGACTTCGACCCCTCCTGGATCGCGCGGCGTTATCGCGCGGGCGGAGCCGCGGCGCTCTCGGTGCTGACCGATGAGCCGTACTTCCAAGGCAGCCTGCGCAACCTGGAGCTCGCCTCGGCGGCCACGCCTCTGCCCTGCCTGCGCAAGGACTTCATGATCGACGAGTATCAAATTATCGAAGCCCGCGCCCACCGCGCCGATGCGATCCTGCTGATCGCCGCTGCGCTCACCAACTCTGAGCTGAAGCACCTGGCCGCCGTGGCCAACGGTTTTTCGCTCGATGTGCTTGTGGAAGTGCACACGGCCGATGAGCTCGACCGCGTGCTGGATGCGCTGGATGAGAGCGGGGCCTGTGCGGTTGGCGTAAACAATCGCGATCTCTCCACCTTTGAAGTCACGCTCGATACCTCGCTGGCGCTGATCGAGCGCATTCCGGCGAGTGTGGTGCGCGTGACGGAGAGCGGCATCTTTACCGCGCGGGACATCGCGCGCCTGCGCCAGGCTGGATTCGACGCCTTCCTGATCGGCGAGAGCTTGATGCGCCAGGCAGATCCCGGCACGGCGCTCGAAGCGCTGTTAACGCCTGCGGTGGCGTCGTGAGCCTCTGGATCAAAATCTGCGCGAACACTTCGCTTGAAGACGCGCAGTTGGCCGCCGATGCCGGAGCCGATGCGGCGGGCTTTGTGTTTGCGCCCAGCCCTCGCCGCGTAACGCCGCAGCAGGCGGCAGCCATTGTGCCGCATCTGCCTGCCGGCCTTGAAAAGATCGGCGTCTTCGTCGATGCCGCCTTCGAAGAGATTGCTTCGACCGTGGCAGTTTCGGGGCTGACCGGCGTCCAACTACACTTTGATGCGGCGCCGGAGTTGACCACGCAACTGCATGCGCGCTTTGGGCCGCAATTGCGGATTCTGCGCGTGGTGCACTTCGATGCCGCACACACGCGAGAGCCGAGCCTTTTGTCAGGGCATGACTTTAGTCGTGCCAAAAGCGCGGGCGAAGCTGCCGGGGCTTTAGCCCCTGAGGCGTATCTGGGCAAGTTCGACGCCGATGCCGTCCTGGTCGACTCTCGTACTGCCTCGGCGGTTGGCGGCACGGGCAAGGTTTTTGACTGGGCCGCTGCAGGCAAAACTCTCTTTCACGATGCAAACGCACGGAAGCTCGTCGCAGCCGGCGGACTGACGCCGGAAAACGTGGCCGAGGCCATCGCCCTGATGCGGCCGTGGGGCGTGGACGTGGTGAGCGGCGTGGAAGCGGCGCCGGGACGCAAGGATGCGGCCAAAGTGCGGGCCTTTGTGGCCAAAGCGCGCGCCACGCAGAGCTAACCTTCAGGCCGAAACCTCAGCAAAAAGTGGATGGCAGGGCTGCGTCGAATCGCGCCGCTCGCACATCGAACACGCAGACCGATTCCGGGAGGTTTTGGCATGGGCACTTTTCTTGCTCCCATTGAACGCCCGAAAGGGCTCATCAACAAGCTGGTTTATGCCGGAACGCGAAGGCAATTCGGCAAGGTGTTGACGCCGGTGAAGGTTGTGTATGCGCGCATGCCGGCGGCCTTTGGAATGTTTGTTTCGAAGATCGCCAAGCTGGATAAAAAGCTTGAGTTGCCTTCGGAAATGCAGATGCTGGTACGCGAGCGCGTGGCGCGGCTGAACGTGTGCCTGTTTTGCATCGATATCGGCAGGTTGTTCGCGATTCGGGCGGGGATGAACGAAGCCAAGTTCGAAGCGATGGACGATTACGCGGCCAGCCCGCTGTTCAGCGAGGCGGAGCGCGCGGCGCTCGACTACGTGACCGAGCTGACCCGCGACAAGAAGGTGGACCCGGCAACCTTCGAGCGGCTGGCCAGTCATTTCTCCGAACGGGCCATCTGCGAGATGGTGTGGCTGGTGGCGAGCGAGCACATGTATAACATGACGAATATCGGGCTGAATATTCATTCCGACATGCTGTGCGACAGCGCGGCGGCGCGGAGCAAAGTAAAAAAGTAGGCTGAAACAAAGTCTGGACATTGCCCGATGCAGGCCGCATGGAAGGCTGCGCCGCGGCGGATCCGGGCGCGCTTGGTTCCCTAGTACACTGGAAGAAGTCCCCTTTCCGGGGCAGGCCCAGGAGCTTCCGATGGCATCCATCATCCATCCCGCAAGTCCTTCCGAGTCGCGGCCGGGACGCTTCGGCGTCTATGGCGGCCGCTACGTTCCGGAGACGCTGATGGCGGCTTTGCTGGAGCTCGAGCGCGAGTACGAGATCGCCAAGACAGACGCTGCCTTCCAGGCCGAGCTTAATTCGTTGCTTACGGACTACGCAGGCCGGCCCACACCACTCTATTTCGCCAAGCGGCTGACTGAATCGCTGGGCGGGGCCAAGATCTATCTCAAACGCGAAGACCTGCTGCACACCGGAGCGCACAAGATCAATAACGCTCTGGGCCAGGGGCTGCTGGCCAGACGCATGGGCAAGCAGCGGATTATTGCCGAGACCGGCGCGGGCCAGCATGGCGTGGCCACGGCAACCGTCTGCGCGCTGCTCGGCCTGGATTGCGTCATCTACATGGGCGACGTGGACATGGAGCGCCAGGAGCTGAACGTTAAGCGCATGCGGCTGCTCGGCGCCGAGGTGCGCGGCGTCTCATCGGGATCGAAGACCCTCAAGGATGCCATCAGCGAGGCCATGCGGGACTGGGTGACGAACGTACGGACCACCTACTATCTGCTGGGCAGCGCGCTCGGGGCGCATCCTTACCCGACCATGGTGCGGGATTTTCACCGCTGCATTAGCCGCGAGATGAAAGAGCAGATCCTTCAAAAGGAAGGCCGCCTGCCGAACATTGTGATTGCCTGCGTGGGCGGCGGGTCGAACGCGATCGGCGCGTTTTATGAATTTATTCCCGACCGGCGCGTGCGGCTGATCGGCGTCGAGGCCGGCGGCCGCGGATCGGCGCTGGGCGAGCATGCGGCGCGCTTTCAGGGCGGTGCGCCGGGCGTGCTGCAGGGCACTTTTTCCTACGTCCTGCAGGATGAAGACGGCCAGATCGCGCTGACGCATTCGGTCTCCGCTGGACTCGACTATGCTTCGATCGGTCCCGAGCACGCGATGCTGCACGACACCGGCCGCGCGGAGTACGTCTCGCAGGATGATGCGGCCGCGTTGAGTGCCGTGCAACAGCTTGCTCGCACCGAAGGCATTCTGCCCGCACTTGAAAGTGCGCATGCCGTGGCCGAGGCGATCCGGATTGCTCCCGCAATGCCGCCGCATGACATACTGGTGGTGAACCTCTCCGGACGCGGCGACAAGGACATGGGCATTTTGACCCGTGAGTTGAAGCTATAGAGGACGAAGAGTATTGCTTTCCCAGGCCTCTCAATCGGGGGCTGGGGCACCCGGCTTAGAGTCATGTCCATTCGTTTCGATCACAAACCCGGCCTGATTGTTTACCTCACTGCCGGTGATCCCTCGCTCGATGCCACGCGCGAGATCGCGCTCGCGGCAATCGATGCCGGCGCGGATGTGATCGAACTCGGTGTACCCTTCAGCGATCCGCTGGCCGACGGCCCTATCATCCAGCGCGCCAGCGAACGCGCACTCGCCCGCGGAACCGGCCTGAAAGACGTTCTGCGGCTGGCACGCGAGATTCGCGCGGCGCGTTCGGCTGCCGGCATCGTCCTCTTCAGCTATCTCAACCCGATCTGGCGGTACGGCCTCAGCCGATTTGCCGAGGATGCGGCGAGCGCCGGCGCCGACGGTGTGCTGGCTACCGACTTGGTTGTCGAAGAAGCGGCCGATTATCTGGCGGAATTGGAGCGGGCGAAGCTTGCGCCGGTTTTTCTGGCCGCGCCCACTAGTCCCGATGAGCGGATCGCGGCCATTGCCACGCACTCGAAGGGTTTTGTCTACGCCATTTCGCGCACCGGCATCACGGGCAAGCAGCAAAGCCTGGCCGCCGATGCCGCTGCACTGGTGGGCCGCATCCGGCGATGGACCACGCTGCCGGTGGCCGTGGGTTTCGGCATCTCTAACGCGGATCACGTCGCGCAAGTGGCGGAGTTCGCGGATGCCGCGGTTGTCGGCAGCGCGATTGTCGAGCTCATCGAACGCTCGACAGCCGAGTCCGCGCCCGGAGCGGTGGCCCGATTTATCAAGGGCCTGCGCTTGCCGGAAACGGCGCTGGCCCGGTGAAAAAGCAGCTATCAGCCGTCAGCAATCAGCTTCCAGCACAAACCTGCTACCGAGCGTGCTGTGCCGACCTTCGGCAGTCAACGAGCTGAAAGCTCACTGCTGATAGCAGGCAGCTCGTTTTCTGCTACACGAGGATTTGAATGACGATCGAAGAACTGCGAATCCGCATCGATGAACTGGACCGCCAGCTCGTTGAGTTGCTCAGCGAGCGGGCCCGCGCCGCGCAGACGATTGGCCACCTGAAGGCCGCCACTTCGCTCCCGGTCTACGAGCCGAACCGCGAAAAGATCATCTACGCGAATGTGCGCGCGGCCAACAAAGGGCCGCTCCCGGACATCGAGCTGACGCATATCTACGAGCGCATTATCGACGTGATGCGGGCCCTGCAGAAGAACGAGTTGGCATCCGAGAGGAACGCCCAGTCCGCCCAAGCCGCGGGTGGACCGGGCCATGCCGCCGACGCGAGCGCGTCTGAGACAGGGAAGAAGCCATGATTGTCGCCATGCAGGAGAATGCCACCGAAGAGCAGATCGATGCCGTTATCGACGTGATGCTCGAATCCGGAGTGAATGTCCATCGCACCACCGGTGCAATGCAAACGATCCTCGCGGCCGTAGGCCCTACGGCTGGTCTCGACCTGAGCAAGTTTGAAGTGCTGCCGGGCGTGCTCAACGTCCATCGCATCAGCTCGCCCTACAAGCTTGCCGGACGGGCGTTTCGCCCCCAAGGCACAGTCGTCGAATTTCCGAACGGCGCCAAAATCGGCGGCGAACAGGTGGGCATGATCGCCGGACCCTGCGCGATCGAAACTCGCGAGCAGATCTTTGCGATCGCCGCATCCGTGAAAGCCGCAGGAGGAAGATTTCTGCGTGGCGGCGCCTTCAAGCCCCGCAGCTCGCCCTACTCCTTCCAGGGCCTCGGCATTCCCGGCCTCACGTTGATGCGCGAAGCCGCAGACGCGCACGGGCTCGCCACCGTCAGCGAGGTGATGGAGATTGCGCAGATCGAAGCGATGCTGCCGTACGTCGACTGTTTCCAGGTGGGCGCGCGCAACATGCAGAACTTCAACCTATTGCGCGAGCTGGGCCAGGTGCGCAAGCCGGTGCTGCTCAAGCGCGGCATCGCGGCCACGGTCGAGGAGCTGCTGCTTTCGAGCGAGTACATTCTCTCCGGCGGCAACTACGACGTGATCCTGTGCGAGCGAGGCATCCGCACCTATGAGACCGCGACGCGCAACACGATGGACATCTCAGCGATTCCGGTGCTCAAAAAGCTCTCGCATCTGCCGGTTGTCGCGGATCCCTCGCACGGCACCGGCCGGCGCGACATGGTAGCGCCGATGGCCAAGGCCTCGGTCGCGGCAGGCGCGGACGCGTTGCTGATCGAGATTCATCCCAACGCCGACAAAGCCGTCTCTGACGCCGCACAAACCATGTACCTTGAAGATTTCGTCAAGCTCACCTCGGAACTGCGCGCGATTGCCCAGGCGGTGGAGCGGACGCTGTAAGATGGCGGAGTTAGCGGTGCTCGCGGAGTCAGGGGAGTGCGCACCGCGGTTGACTCCTATTCTCACGCGATGGGGTTGAGGCTGGGTACGGTAGTCTGAAAAGTGAGTATGATCGAACGCATCGCCATTCTAGGCACGGGCCTGCTGGGCACATCGGCGGGCCTGGCTCTGCGGGCAGCCGGATTTGAAGGACAGATCACCGGCTGGAACCGCACGCCCGCCCAGGCCTATCACGCGCTCTCGATGGGCGCGCTCACCTCGGTTGCTGAAGATGCGATTCAGGCTGCGCGTGAGAGCGAAATCGTCCTGCTCTCGATGCCCATCTACGCCACGCTGGATTTTATGGCGCAGCTCTCCGGCCCGTTGGGCCCGGATCAGCTGGTCACCGATGTCGGCAGCACCAAGCGGATGATCGCTGAATCCGCAGCGCGCCTCTATAACAAGCCTAATCGTCCCGCATTTCTCCCTGGCCATCCCATGGCGGGCAAGGAGCGCGGCGGCGCGGCGCTGGGGGATGCCAACCTGTTTCGCGGCGCCGTCTGGCTCTTCACCGACGACCCCGCGGCGCGGCGGTCTGAGCGGGCCGCGGCTCTGGTGCAGTGTTGGCGCCAGATGGTTGCGGCGATGGGTTCGCGGATTCTCGATCTCGATTCGGTCCGCCACGACGAGCTGGTTGCCTGGGTGAGTCACCTGCCGCAGTTCGTAGCCACGGCTCTGAGCGCGCTGCTCGAAGAAGAAGTGGGCGCCGCACCCGAGCTGAAAGATTTGGGCGGACGCGCTCTGCGCGAGATGACCCGGTTGGGCGCCAGCCCCTATTCGATGTGGCGCGACATCGCGCACACCAATACCGACGCCGTGGAGCAGGCCATCCATGCGCTGGAGCTGCGCCTGGCGCACGTACGCGAAAATCTGCGCACGCCGGCTCTGCGCAATGAGTTCGATGAAGCGAACCGTTTCCGCCGCGAGTAGAGGATGGCGGAAGATGGAGACAGCTCATCGCGAACCAGTCCGCGAGCTCTCGTCACATGGTCTCCTGCTTCGACCGGGCTCCGCGCCAGTAGAGAATCAGCCCGAGCAGAATCGAGACGCCCGTTCCTCCCAATAGCCTCAGCTCGAAGCCGAGCTTGCTGACCGTTTCGCCCGGCGGAATGAGCGAGACCGCAATGCCCAGCAGCACAACGGCGAATCCGATGCCGCCCGCAGACCAGATTCCCGCCATACCTCCCGGCACCAGCACGGTGTGAGGATTCTCTTTGCGATCTTTGCGCCGCGCCAGCTTGATGACGGCCGCAAACATATAGAGAAACGGGATGAAGTAAAGAATGATAGCCACATCGATCAGAAACTGGTAAGCATCGCGGGTGGTGTCGTTGATCTGGCTCACCAGCAGAATGCCGCCGGAGAGAACCGCCTGCACCAGGATCGAGATATACGGCGTCTTCCAGCGCGGATGAATTCTGCCAAAGGCCTGCGGCAGATAGCGGTCGATGCCGACGACAAACGGTACCCGCGCGATGCCGGCCACCGTAGAGCCCACGCCGCCCACATTGCCGGCGCCGGCCAACACGGCGGCGACGATGCCGAGAAATCCAACCCCCAGCGCAATCGAGCCAATGGAGATGGCGCCAAAGACGCCGCTCTGCGGATCGATAGCGCGCGCCGGCATCAGCGCCAGAACCGCGAAGGTTCCTGCGATGTACATGAACGCGATCAGCGCACCGGCGCCGAAGACGGCGCGCGGCAGCGTCCGGCGCGGGTCGCGCACCTCTTCGCTCATCGCCGAGACCAGTTCGAGCCCCGTAAAGGCAAAGGCAATCTGCGACCAGAAGTTCACCGTGTCCCAGTTCCATGTGGGCATCATGTTCTTCAGCGTGAAGTGCGTCGCCGAGCCATGATGCAAAGTGAACCCGATGGCCACCAGGACGAGAAGCATCAGCGGCAGATAGGTGCCCACGCCGCCGGCGTTCTGCAGCCATTTGCCGATGTTCAGGCCGACGATGTTGAGCACCACCGCGAGCACCAGCATCACCAGCGAAACCGAGAGCAGAAAGGTGCGGTTCTCAGAGAGCGCTACGCCATTTCCGCCGAAGATGTAGGCGCTCATCGACGCGCTGGCCAGCAGCAGGCCTGGAAAATAAAACACCGTGTAGATCCAGTAGGTCCAGCCGGCGACGAAGCCGTGAAAGGGCCCGAAGGCCTCGCGCGCCCACACGTAGAGCCCGCCTTCTTCAGGAAAGCGGGAGGAAAGCTCGTTGATGACCAGCGCGCCCGGCACGAAGAAGAAGACCGCAGCCAGCACCCAGAGACTGATCGAGGAAGTGCCATTGTGGCCGGCCGCGGCAATCCAGCGCGGGCCCAGCACGGTGGCCACGTTGAACAACAGCACATCCCAGAAGCCCATCGTCTTGCGCAATCCGGATTTTGCGCCGGCGGCGTCGGGCGCGAAGATCGTCATAGCTCCACCTTGCGGCCAGGCGCAAAAGTTCACCTGTAAGCGAGATCATATAAGGCTTGAATGCCGAAGGCGTGGCGCGGGCGCCGGAGAGACACACCGGCGCCGCTTCTTCAGGCGCCGGTCGCCACAGGGTCGGACGCGCGCGAAATCTCTCCCATCCCGCGCAGAAACGGCGCCATCGTGAGCCCCTGTATGAAGATGGAGAAGGCGACCACCGCAAAGCTGACGTTGATGATCTCATCGCGGAGCGGAAAGCCCGCAGGGAGGCCCAAGGCAAGCGCCAACGCAAGAGCGCCGCGCAATCCGCCCCAGAATAATGTGTGCTGCTGCTTGAGCGGAACCCGCAGCTGAGAACGCGAGAAGAGAGCGCAGAGCGGATAGATGGCCACCGCGCGGCCCAGCAGGACCACGGCGATGGCTGCGAGGGCCGGAAGCCAGATCGCCATGAAGTTCTGGCTTGCCTCATGCATGCCGATCAAAAGAAACACAAGCGAATTCGCGACGAAAGCCGCGTACTCCCAAAACGCTTCGATCGTATCCTTTCCCCGTTGTGTGAGCACCCTGGGCGATTGGCAGTTGCCCATCACCAGGCCTGCCATGATGGTCGCCAGCACGCCCGAGAGTCCGAGGTCTTCGGCCAGCAGAAACGAGCCGAATGCTGCAATGGTTGTGAAGGTAACCTCGACGAGATGGTCATCGGTGCGGCCCATGAGCAGCAGAGCTCCGTAGCCGGCGGCGATCCCGCAGAGCATGCCGCCGCCCACCGTTTTCAGCAGGATAAACAGCGCGCTCAGCGCGGTGGGAGTGGGCTGCCCGCCCTGCGCGAAGGCAAGCACCAGGCTGAACGCCACTGCCGCGGTGCCGTCGTTCAACAGGCTCTCTGATTCGATGAGCACCAGCAACCGGCCGTGCGCCTTTGCCTCTTTGAAGATCGCGATCACCGACACCGGATCGGTGGCGGCAATGAGAACGCCGAATGCCAGGGCGCCTATCCACTGCCATCGCAAAAGAAAATGCATGCCTGCTGCCGTGACACCGGCGGAGAGCAATACCCCCACCGTTGCGAGCAGCGCGATGACCGGTAAATTCCGTCGCACCTGGCCCCAATGCAGATCGAACGCGGCCTGAAAGAGGAGCGGCGGCAGCAGCGCTGTGAAGATCAGTTCCTTGCTGAGCGCGATCCTGGGCACAAACGGCAAAAAAGCAAGCAGGATTCCAGCCAGAAACAGGCCTACGCTGTAGGGAAGCCGTAGACGGCGGCAGAGCATCGCCACCACGGCGGCGATCAGCATCAAAACCGTTCCGATCTGAACTTCGGATTCCATTCTGCGGGTCTCTTCTCCTCGCGGCCCAAGGCATGTTCTCACACAGGCATGGCCGCACAATCTCAGATCAGCTCACAGCCCATCTCCTCATACCACGTCCCATGGATTGATCCGATGGACTGAACCGAGGCATCTTCCTGCTACTCACCTCATCGTGGAACCGGCCCACTGCTGGTCCGTGCGGCGGCCAGCGTTTCGAAGAACCGCACCACGGCTTCCAAGTCGCGCTCAGGCAATGTCGCCAGCAGGCGGCGCGTCTCGCTCTCTATACCTTCATACATAGCGGCCAGCCTGCGCAGCTTTGCCGGCACAATTCTGATGAGCAGGCTGCGCCGGTCGGCCGGGTTGGGCTCCCGGCGGATGTAGCCCGCCTTTTCCAGCCGGTCGAGCGCCACCGTGACACCGCCGCTGCTCAGCCCAGTGGAGGCGGCCAGACTGCTGGGCGTGGCTGGGCCATAGAGCTGCAGCGTGTGGACCATCTGCATATCGGTCAGGCCCATCCCCGCGCGCTCCGCGGCCTGCGCATTGAAAAAGATGCCTGCGGCCAGAAACTTGCGAATCTCGAGCACAATGCGATCGGCGGTGGTGACGGGCTCTGGAAGCCGCGTCAGGTCGAGAGCTTCGCGCTGGTTGTTTTCCTTTGGGATCCCGAATTTTGTCCCGGATTTTTTCTTCACGGCGCGGCTCCTTTTTGCTTTACTTGCAATGTATCTTAGTTTATAAGATACATGGAGGATAAACGAATGACGTCTGCCATCAAAGCATACAAGGGCCTGGGCATGGAGGGCGGCATCGCCCGCTGGTATGATCGCACAACCCGCAAGGACATGCCGGAGTTCAAGGCGCTCGCCGCGCGCATCGCCGCCCTTGTTCCGCCCGCGGGCGCGGTGCTGGAGATTGCGCCGGGGCCTGGTTTTCTCTCGATCGAACTCGCCCGGCGCGGCCTGGAAGTGCGGGCCGTGGATATCAGCAAGACCTTCGTCGAGCTCGCACGCAGCAATGCTGCCGCCGAGGGCGTACCGGCCCGCTTCGAACTCGGCAACGCATCGGCGCTTCCCCTTGAAGATGCCAGCGTGGATTTCGTTGTCTGCCGCGCCGCCTTCAAGAACTTCAGTGAGCCGGTGAAGGCGCTGGCGGAGATGCGCCGCGTGTTGCGCCCTTCCGGAACCGCACTGGTGATCGACCTGCGCCGCGATGCCCCGATGTCTGAGATCAAGCGATATGTGGACAGCTCGGGTGTCGGTCCGCTGAACCGCTGGTTCATCCGCCTCACCTTCCGCACGATGCTGATCCGACGCGCTTATATGCTCGATGAGATGCGCCGCATGATTGCGGAGGCGGGCTGGACCGACTTACGTCTGGAGAGTGCGCCGGTTGGCTTCGAAGCCTGGCTCAAAAAATAAAGAAGAACGCGCACGGGCGGCCAGCTCACTGCACCAGCATGGCTTCCTTCACCGGATCGAGAGTCTCCAATCCTTCGCCTGAAGCTGCTGCCAGCAGCGCGACCGAGGAGGAGATGAACAGGATGGGTGTGCCTTTAAACATATCGCGTGCCGCGAGCGCTGACCCGAGCTGCAAAGTCTCAGGCCAGCGCAGAGCGGTGCGGTCGAGCAGTTGCCGCGCCGCTTCGAGCACCGCCGGGTTCAGCGGCTGCTGCACGGTGCGCGCGGACTCCAGGCGCAGAGCCTCGAGCGCCGAGGCTGCATCCGGGTGGGCGATGTCGCCGACCCGTTCGCGACGCCGGATGGCCGCGTAGACCTCCAGTGGGGTCGCGGCGGAAATCAGCTTGCGATTATCCTCGATTGACTCCAGCCGCCGGATCAGCGCATCCGTGCCGGGCTCCTGCACGAACAGCTTCACAAACGCGGTGGCCTCGAGAAAGTAGAAGCTCACTCGTCCCCCCGCTCCATCTCAATCGCTTCGGTGGCAGCATCGCCGTGTACGGCCACCGGATGGAAGCGCTGCGCCTCTTCGGGAATCCCGGCCTCAGCACGGTTCAGCCGGATTGTCGTCGTGGGATACGCCGGCGTTTTGGGGTTGGCGATCTTGCTCGTCATCACCATGCCTCGCTGGATGGCCTCGGCCAGCACGGCCTGGCGAGTCTCCGGGTGCTGGTTCCAACGGAAGGCCTTGCGCGGCAGGAAGGAGTCACGAAACCACTTGAGCGCGATAAACGCGTGCCCACCTCGCTCCGCCTCAGCCAACGCCCCACAAAGCTCCTTCACGCGCGCGTCCATGTCGGCCGGCAGCGGAGAGTCGAGATCCGTGTCCTCTTCTTCGATTGGGTGATTCAGCGAGACGCGCGGGGTGCGGCTCGGCCGGGCCAGCGGATCACCATCGCCGATCCGCTCAAAATAGATGCGTACCTCGTCATCTTCCGGCGACCAGGATTCGGCCGAGGCATTTCTCCGCTTGCTGCGCCCGTTTTCGCTGCACAGCTCCACAATGGCCTGATACCCCGGAGGAGCGAGGAAACGAAGCGCCCGGGCCAGACCGGGGTCGGGCGAATACTGGAGCTCATTCAATGCATCTTCAACAATCTCTTCCGCCGCGGGAATACTCAGATTACCGATCTCTATGCTGTTCTGTGCAGCTTTTGTCAACTTCATGCTTTCTCTCCCATTATGAGCGGGCCGCGCCGCGGAGGGGGCAACAGCTTTTCCGGCCTGTTGGGGGAAGACCGTTCCGCGCGAAGGCCCGTCTGCCTTTGCTTTAAGAAAACTGCTTTGCTACTTGGGGGACCCTGTACACACTGCCCATTGGACGAAAACCGCTGCGTTCCAGATCCGGTGCGCCGCGTCCGCGGCGAAATCCAAAGCGTGTGCCGGCGCTCCAGCCGACTTTCGCGCCACGCAGACTCGCCTGCGCTGGTTGAGAAACTGATTTGTTGATTCCGCAGGCCCTCGCCTCGATCATTAGCAAAAAGGGTCGGACGGCATTTTTCGGATCAATGTAAGAAGGCCCATGGTATCCATAAGGCTTTTAACTGTCAAAAGCCATCTTTCTGCTTTCTGGTTTGCGGGTGCGATTTCGAGGAAAATTCGACTCGAATCCAAATTCTACTGCTTCAATGTATCCGATATTACCCCCGTCGGCCCCAATCCACCAGCGGTTTCGCGGAAAAAGTTACGCACCCAAATTGCTTACTTCAGCCCGTTAAATTCGTACAATAGAAAGCATGCGCCGCTGTCTGCACTTTTTTCTGCTGTTCCTGCTTCTGTGTCTGGCTTCAGTCGGATTGCATGCCGAGGGGCCGGCCTTCGATCTTGCGGGGCCCAAGGTGGATGTTCATGTCAAGCGCGGGACCGTCACCTTACCCATCTCCGAGGCGCCCAACCTGCTGACCGGGGACCGGCTTTGGATCCATCCTGACCTGCCCGAAAGCCAGTCAGCCCATTTTGTTCTGGTGGTGGCGTTCCTGCGCGGGTCGACCAATCCGCCTCCGCCCGAGTGGTTTACCCGGGTGGAGACCTGGAGCCGCGAGGCGCACGAAGAAGGCACCTTCGTCACGGTGCCGGATGGTGCTCAGCAGGCGCTGATCTTTCTCGCTCCGGAGACCGGAGGCGATTTCAATACTTTGCGCAACGCGGTGCGCAGCCGCCCCGGCGCGTTTGTCCGCGCAGCGCAGGATCTTCAGGCTGCCAGTTGGGAGCGGATGCGGCTGGAGGCCTATCTCTCCGACGTAAAAGTCACCTCCCAAACCGACCCCAAGTTATTGAAAAACCGGGCCGAGCTGGCCGCCCGAAGCCTGGGGATCAAGATCAACCAGGACTGTTTCAACCGGCCTCTCGATCAACAGGCCACCTGCCTGTCTCAGAACTCGGAGGGGCTGGTGCTGGACGGGGCTAACGCGCAATCGCTGGTAGACCAGCTCGCTAGCGGTTCCACGGCTGACCTGATGAATCAGCTCAGCTATTCGAGCATGGCCGGCGGGGGCGCTTACAGCCCCTACATAGGGGCGGTGGTGGACACCGCACGGATTCTGGCCTCGCTCCACACCGCGCATTTCCAGTACATTCCGGCCCTCGCGCTGCCGACGGCCGACACCCTCAACCTGCGCCTGAATGTTCCGCCCTCCTTCCGCAATCCCAAGTCGGTGGTCGTGGTGGCGCTGCCTCCGCTGGGACCGCCCAAGGCGGAGCCGCTCTATCCCGTCAATCCCGCAGACAGCTTCTGCGCCTACAAGCCGGCCCTGATTCTGCCGGTCGAGGGTGCGCCCCTGATCTTCGCCACGCAACTCGCGCACGATCTTATCCTGCACATCGAGCCCGCCAGCGGACAGAAGGCTGCGGCGGTCGATCTGCCGGTGAGGGCTGAACCGGGATTGGGCGGGTTGGCGATTGAGGGCGAAGTTCCTGCGCTGCCGGGAGGCGAGCTGACGGCGACGGTCACCGGTAAGTGGGGTTTCGACGACTGGGAGGGCCCGACCTTCCACCTGGTCGCGGCCGAGGCGGGCAAGTGGACTCTCTCGCCCGCGGATGACTCCGCGCTGGTGGTCGGCCGTGACGACACCCTGCATTTTCGCGGTGAAAGCTCGTTATGCGTGGGAAAAGTGGAAGAGCTGACCCATGGAGGCCACTCCGAGACTCTGACCTGGAAGTCTCCCAAGCCTCAAACGCTCGAGGTCGCGGTGCCCCTGAAGGAGGCTTCGCCTGGTCCGGTGGACGTGGCGATCTATCAGTACGGGCTCAGCCGGCCGGATCGGTTGAAGATGATCGCCTATGACATCGCCGCCTCCTTGAATGGCCTCAGCCTCTCGGCGGGCGACAAGGAAGTGCTGCTCAAAGGCACCCGTCTCGACCAGGTGGCGAAGGCCCGGATCGGAAACCTGAATCTCACTCCCTCCGTTCTCACCCACGTCAATGATCTGGATCAGCTGATGATGACCGCCGTGGATTCCACGGCAGGCCTTACGCCCGGCAATGACTATATGGCGCGGGTTGAGCTGAAAGACGGCCGCGAGCTCAAGGCGCCCGTCACCGTAAACCCGCCCCGCCCGGAGATCACGCTGCTCAGCAAAGGAATTCAGGGCACGGTAGCCGCCGCAGCCCCTCCGGTGCAGTTCGGCAGCCCGGATGACCTACCGGTGGACGAGCGGCTGGTCTTCTTCCTGAAGTCCAGCTCGCCCGCCTATTTCCCCCGGAGCGAAAAGGTTGAAGTGGCTGCCTCCGATTCGAGCTTCCAAACGACACTGGACCTGGCGGACGGCAGCCTGATGCTGGAAGACTCAAAAACGGCCGTTGGCCGAGTGGAACCGCTTTCGCGCTTTGGCTCTTCGGCCTTCGGGCCGATTCGCGTGCGCGCCATCGCGGCGGACGGCGCCACCGGGGATTGGCTGCCCCTGGGAACCCTGGTAAGAGTGCCCGAATTCAAAGAGTTACGCTGCCCACGGGCGACGGCGAAACCTTGTGTTCTCAGCGGGAACAATCTTTTTCTGGCCGATGCCATTGCGTCGACGCCGGATTTCGGCAACCCCACTGCGGTGCCGCCGGAGTTTACCGGCACCGAGCTCATCGTGCCGCACCCGGCCGGCGGCCTGCTCTATCTCAAGCTACGCGATGATCCGGCGACGGTGCAGACGCTCACATTGCCGGTAATCCCCGTGACCTTGCCGGCCGAGGCCGCGGCGATCAAATCGCAGCCGGGCACCACTCCGGCTCCGGCGTCGCTCGAATCCTCGCAGACCGAGCCGCCCGCGGAATCGACTCCAGTGCCCTCTTCGCCTTCCAACGACACAACCAAGGCCCAGCCGGCACCCTCCTCGGCAACCGCTCCAGCGGAAGCTCCGGAACCGCCTCACGCCGTCACGTCTCCTGTCCCGGCGAGTGAGGCACCCCGCGCCAAGGCGCAACCGGTTGCGGCGCAGACAGCTTCAGCCCCTTCGAAGGCAGAGGCGGCAAAGCCCAACCCTTAGGGCGCACCGATTCACTCGTTGGCCTCTGTCGCATCTGAGAATCTCTAGAAGATTCCCACCCGCAAGCCGGTGCTTACGCCCACTGAGGACATGGCGCCAAAGGTGAATTGAGGCCAGTCCTGGTATTCCACGTCGGCCACCCGGACGTGAATCCGACGCGTCCACCGATAGTCCAGGCCGCCGCCGGCGGTGACCACCAGGTAGCGCCCGTGCGCAAAGCTGAAGGGAAAGTTGAAGTCGCCGAACCCGAGGAGTCCTTTCGCATACGGCTGGAACCGTTGAAAATTCATGTGATACCGGAGCCCCGCCGAGTAGGTTTCCACGTGGACGTCCTCGCTCTTATGAAACTCCAGCCACCGGCCCTCGGCTTCAATGCCCAGGTTGCGCTTGGTCTCGGCATCCACAAACGCCGAGACGCCGACCAACGTCCGCTGGCCGTATTGCAGGTAATAACCCGATCCCGTGGCTCCCGCGGAAAGCCTGAATCCGCCGGCGCTGGCTTGCGGCACCACCTGAGCCCGCGCTGGGGCGGCCGCTGCGAGAGACAAAGCCAGAATTCCCGCTGCCGGAGCAAGGCGGTTCCAAACTGGGGTCAATGGTGAGGACCAGAATTTCAACCAGGGCCGCAGGCGTGGGCCCACCGGTACCCGTTCACTTAAGCCGAAAAATATCTTCATCTCTCTCCTGCGGCGGGTTTTCTGAATTTCCATTCTAGTTTGTGGCTGTCCATGAATCATTCTGGTAATGAGTAGCCGAGCGTTCGTGCCCATGCCGGATACTTCGGATGGCGCAGGTTCCCGGCGCATTCATGCTGAAGCTATATCCGCTGCAACCGGTGGGGGAAAATCAGGATGGATCCAGGCTTCATTTGCCACTCCTGCAATCTTCTGGCGATGCACCTTCCAGGAGGCAAACGGCCGCGACGCAGACGCGACCGGCCAGCTGGGGGAAGCTGCCGATTCGTGCGCAAGGTGCCGGCACTCCTGTCGAGCAGTCCGGCGAATCTTCGCGAGGTGACTCATGTTTGCACATCGGATTACCGTGCGGATAGAGAAATCTTCAGAAACTGACCCGAAAGTCACATTTTTGACACGACGAGCCGCGCCTCAGCATCACCCTCTGACCAGGCAGAATTCCGGACCTGCCGGTGGGTTCCCCATCCTGCGCAAACCGGTGGGCTGGAATCGTTTAACCCTTGACGGCTCCCCAGGGCGGGAATTGCGGTATTCTTAAGTAGCGCGCCCGTAGCTCAGCTGGATAGAGCGAATGCCTCCGGAGCATTAGGTCGGGAGTTCGAATCTCTCCGGGCGCACCATTTCCTGCTTATTCCCTCTTTTTTCTCAGTTCTTCCATCACGGACTGGATCAAGGCTTTTGCGCCTTCCACCCCGCTCAACACGGCTTGCAGATCGAGCGCCGGCTTGGAGGGATTGCGGCTCGAAGCGCAGTAAACCCCATGCTGCCCTACCAGGATCAATGAGTCCGTGAGCAGATCGAGCGCAACGGCGAGCCTGCCGCGCTCCAGGCCCATCATGAACTCGTGCCGCTCCAGTTCGGCGTGCTTTTCGTCAAAGACATTCATGCTCTCAGCCTATCCGAAAGGGCGGTTGCCGCCCTTCGGCGGACCCTCTCCACTCGCGTCGCGGACGATGGAAGAGAGGCGTGACTGTCGCGACGAAGTCTCGCGGCAAGGGACCAGGCGGCCGCGAGGCTGAGAACATTTGTCGAGGAATCATCCTCTGACCGCGTGAATTGGTATCCCGTGCAGACTACCGCTTGATGCAGCCTCACCGCTTCAGCTTGCGCATGTACTCCGCGTCCTGCTTGAGTTCTTCGATCGGATCGATGTCGAACTGCTCCTGTTCAACGAAGTAGTACTTCGTGCGTGTCGCGGCGCGGAGAATGGGCGCGTAATCAATATTGCCCTTGCCGAGCACCGGCATGTGTATCTTGCCATCGGGCTGGCGGACCATGTCCTTGATGTGCAGCAGAGGGAACCGCTCCGGCATTTTGTTCAGATAATCGACGGGGTTATGGCCCGAGGCCCATGTCCAGCCGCAATCCATCTCAAAGACGACGAATTTGGGATCGGTCTGCTTCAGCAGCTCGTCATAAACCAGCACCCCATCGATGGTGGCGAACTCAGGCGTATGGTTGTGGACGCCGAAGGTCATGCCGCCGGACTTGATCTTTTCGCCGATGCGGTTGAACTCACCGGCAATCCAGCGCCAGTCGTCCAGGGTCGGGCCGCCCTTCGCCGCGGGGTCGCGATGCATTCCGCCCGAGGACGAGCACACGATGTATTCGAGGCCGAGCGTTTTGGCGTAATCCATGATCGAATCCAACTGCGACTCGAGCAGCGCGAGCGTGTAGTGGGCGCTGACGCAGTGCAAGCCAGCCGCGTCCATCGCCTTGCGAAAATCCGGCGCCGTGCGGCCGAAGTAACCTGCAGCCTCGACGACTGTGTAACCCGCCGCACGCACTTGGTGCAGCGTGCCGTCAAAATCCTTCGGCAGCAGGTTGCGCACGGAGTAGAGTTCGAGGCCGACGGGCAGACGCGCTGTGCGGGCTGACAGCAGCCGGGCGTCTGCGCACGCCGCGGCCGCGAGTGCTCCTGTAGTTTTCAAGAAGTTTCTGCGTGAAGTAAGGCCCATCTGTCTATTCCCCTTCTTTGGTGAATCGATCGCTGGTAATAGCCGCGCTCGGTCGTATGGAGTCCGGCCGTGTTGCCAGAGACATCTTCACGACAGATCCTTAGAGCGAGCACCATTTTCGCCTGCAGGGCCCGGACGTGTCCAATGTGCCGGACTTAGCGGCGTCAACGGTTCTCGTGTTCCCGCTGCGTTGGGGCGATCCGGGAGAACCGCGCGAACGCGGACTCAGCGGCACGGACCCCTTACACTCCCTCGCCATGGGACAATAAACAAGGCCCATCATGAGCAACCCGGAAATTACGGAAATCCAAACCACCGCCGAAGGCTCGCCCGAAGCGCCGCGGCAACCTGACCCGGAACCCGAGCCTGCGCCTGCTCCCAAGCCCATCGGGGATCCTCCGGCCGACTCGCCCGCGCCGCCTGTGCAAGAGCCTCCAGCTGAGCCGCAGGAGTCCTTCGCCGACGCTCTGCGCGCTTTTGAGCGCAGCCATGCGCGCCAGGATGACTCCGGCCGCAAGCAACTGGAAGGCACGGTCGTTTCCGTCTCCGCCGATCAGGTTTTTCTTGACGTCGGCTACAAGATGGAAGGCGTTCTGCCGCGCTCGGCCTTTGAGAACAATGCCGACGCCGTGAAGCGCGGCGATAAGTTTCCCGTTTCGATCAAGGGCCGCAACGAGGAGGGCTACTATCAGCTCTCGCGCTTCAGGGTGGCGCAGCCGCGCGACTGGTCGGCGCTCGAACGCGCATTTCAAGAGAAGATCGCCGTGGCCGGCACGGTGACTGCCTTAGTGAAAGGTGGCGTTTCAGTGGATCTGGGTGTGCGCGCCTTCATGCCGGCCTCGCGGAGCGGCGCGCGCGACGCGGCCGAACTGGAGGCGCTGGTGGGGACCGAGATCACTTGCCGCATTACCAAACTCGACATCGCCGATGAGAATGTCGTTGTCGACCGCCGTGTCGTCCTCGAAGAGCAGGCGCGCGGCGTGCTGGCTGAGCGCCGCGCCGCTCTCAGGGAAGGCGAGATCGTATCCGGCACGGTGCGCACCTTGATGCCGTACGGCGCGTTTGTCGAGATTGGCGGCGGTGAGATGCGCGGCCTTGAAGGCCTGCTGCATGTGAGCGACATTTCCCGCGCGCGCATCGCCAAGCCGGAAGATGTGCTCAGCATCGGCCAGGAGCTGCAGCTCCGCGTGCTGAAGGTCGATGCAGAGGCGAACAAGATTTCTCTCGGCTTGAAGCAGCTGCAGCCGGAACCCTGGGAGACGGCGACGGAGCGCTATGCGGCGGGTCAGCGCATCACCGGCTCCGTCACACGGATCACGGACTTTGGCGCATTCGTCGAGATCGAGCCTGGCCTCGAAGGGCTGATTCATATCTCCGAGATGTCGTGGGCTAAGAAGGTCCGCCATCCCTCTGACCTGCTCAAGGCCGGCGATCGCGTGGACGCGGTGATTCTTTCCATCAAGCCCCCCGCGCAGGCCGAGCCGGGACGCATCGCGCTGGGCCTCAAGCAGACGCTTGCCGACCCTTGGCTCGAGGTGCAACACAGGTTCCCCGCAGGATCGCAAGTGGAAGGACCTGTCACCAAGATGATGAACTTCGGCGCATTCATCGAGATCGCCGAGGGCGTAGAAGGCCTAGTGCACATCAGCGAGATCGTCGCCGGCCGACGGCTGAATCACCCGTCGGAGGTGCTGCGCGCGGGCCAGCGCGTGCAGGCCGTGGTGCTGGCCATCGATGCGGAGAAACGCCAGATCAAGCTTTCGATGAAGCAGCTCATTCCCACCGGGCTCGACGAGTATATTGCCGA
Organism: Occallatibacter sp.; assembly: GCA_036489815.1. GTDB lineage: Bacteria > Acidobacteriota > Terriglobia > Terriglobales > Acidobacteriaceae > Telmatobacter. The sequence goes on from DASXFB010000009.1 coordinate 40,730, forward strand.
GCACAAGGTGGGCGATGCGGTTTCGGGACGCGTGCTTGCGATCTCTTCCGCGAGTGTCACCGTCGAACTCGGCGAGGGCATTCACGCCCAGTGCCGGTTGCCGAGAGATGCATCCAATGCGCCCCCGGCGCCGAGCCCGTCCGCGCCGTCGCCTAGCGGCGCGCCCGATCTTTCGCAGCTCTCTTCCATGCTGAAGGCGCGCTGGAAGGGCAACACTCCGGCGTCATCCGCCAAGCCAAACCCGATCGCGGAAGGCCAGATCCGCAGCTTCAAAATTGTGAAGCTCGATGCCGCGGCGAAAACAATCGAAGTCGAACTCGCATAAGGAAGCCTGCGATCTCGCAGCTGCTGCCGCGGTGATTGGCGCGCGTTGATCTTCGCCGCCTCTTGCCGGAATGAAAACGCTCCCGGGTCACAGGTACGTGTCGTCGATGTAGCACCATTTCCAGTCTTCACCGCGTTCGGCCGATTGGATGAGCGGATGGCCGGTCTCCTGGAAGTGCGCGCGGGCATGGCGGTTTTTCGAAGAGTCACAACAGCCAACGTGGCCGCACTCCAGGCACATGCGCAGATGTACCCAGGAATCGCCGCTCTTGAGGCACTCTTCGCAGCCCTTGGTGCGCGGCTTTACCTTTTTTGAGAACTCCGCAACGTGCGTGCATTTCGATGCCATCATGACCTCCTCATCCTTAGCAGGATAATCCCTTACTCGGTCCAGCTTTTGGCGCGCTCCACAGCTTTCTTCCACAGCGCGCGCCGCTGCCGGCGCTCGTGCTGCTCCATCCGCGGCGCGAAGCGCTCGTCGCCATGGCGTTTCGCGCGCAACGTCTCCGGACTGGACCAGAAACCGGTAGCCAGGCCGGCAAGATAGGCGGCGCCGAGCGCAGTTGTCTCCGTAACCTGCGGACGCACGACCGGCACACCGAGCACGTCGGCCTGGAATTGCATGAGCAGGTCGTTGACCGCGGCGCCCCCATCCACGCGCAGCGCGCCGAGCGGCGTTCCGGTCTCGCTCTCCACAGCGTCGAGCACGTCGGCCACCTGAAAGGCGATCGCTTCCAATGCAGCGCGCGCGATATGTCCCGGCTTTGTTCCGCGGCCCAGGCCAATGATGGTTCCGCGCGCATGCGGGTCCCAGTGCGGCGCGCCCATGCCCACAAAGGCGGGCACGAAGACCACGCCATCGGTATCCGGCACACTGGCGGCCAGCGCTTCCACGTCGCCGGAAGCGCCGATCAGCTTGAGGTTGTCGCGCAGCCATTGCACCACCGCGCCGCCGATGAAGATGCTGCCTTCGAGCGCGTACTCCAGGCGCTTGTGCGCGCTGGCCGCAAGCGTGGTGATGAGCCGGTGCTTGGAGCGCACAAATTCGGTGCCGATATTTTGCAGGAGAAAACAGCCGGTCCCGTAGGTGTTCTTGGCCTCGCCCGCCTGCCAGCACAACTGGCCGAAGAGTGCGGCCTGCTGATCGCCGGCGATTCCGGCGATCGGGATGCCGGCGAGACCAAGCGAGGTGGTCACCTCGCCCACCCGCTCGCTGGACCAGACCACCTGCGGAAGCATGCTTTCGGGAATGCAGAAGAGATCGAGCAGTTCCTTGTCCCACTCGCCTTTCACGATGTTGAAGAGCAGCGTGCGCGAAGCGTTGGTCATGTCGGTCACGTGCTTCTGGCCGCTGGTCAGGTGCCAGATCAGCCAGCTATCCACGGTGCCGAAGGCCAGTTCGCCGCGCTCAGCCTGCGCCCGCGCGCCCTCCACGTTGTCGAGGATCCACTTGACCTTGGTGGCGGAAAAATACGGATCGAGCACCAGGCCGGTCTTGGACGAGACGAGCTCCGCACTCCCACGCGCCTCCAGCTCCTTGCACAGCGGAGCGGTGCGGCGGTCCTGCCAGACGATGGCGGGATGAATCGGTCTGCCTGTAGCGCGCTCCCACACGATCGCCGTTTCGCGCTGATTGGTGATGCCGATGGCGGCTATGTCGCGCGGCCGCGCGCCGATGGCGCCGAGAGCTTCGACGGTGCAGCTCATCTGGCTGGTGAGAATCTCCATCGGATCGTGTTCGACCCAGCCGGCTTCGGGATAGAACTGCTGGAATTCGTGCTGCGCCACGGCAGCGATGGTCCCGTCCTCATCAAACAAAATCGCCCGCGAGCTTGTGGTGCCCTGATCGAGCGCCAGAATGTATGCCATTGCGTTCCTTCCGTCTCTCGGGACCAGTCAAACACGCAGGGCCGCGTGTGGGCAAGAACGGCGGCACGGGAAGCGAAAGCTCTCCGGGATGGAACCGGATGCAACCCGCCGGACCCCGGACGCGCAGGGCGCAGCGGCACGGCCCTCTCCGTCTTTCTGCCCTGCGAGTGGATTCCGGCGGCCGGAGCCGCCGTAGTTTACCGCGCGGCGGCCTTGCGTGCCGAGGGCGTCAGCTTCTTGATCACGAACTCCTGAAACAGGTTCTGCACGGCGGTTTCGGCGACCCCGATGCCGAGGTTCCTGAAGGCTACCGTCACGCCGGTCCGATCGCTGGCCGGATAGTAGAGGTTGGAGATGCCCCCGGCCGCCAGGCCGCCCAGCACGCCGGAGTAGTTGAATTGCCAGCGCATGTTGTCGCCCCTGCAAATGACGGCGCTGGCAATAGCATAAGCGGCGCGGGCGCGCACAGTTCCTGTGCCTTTGTAAAAGTAGCGCGGATCCTGTTTGAAAAGCGACGGCAGAATGGCATCGCCGATCGCAGTGCTCACGAAAGTATCTGCGTAGTTGGCGCCGAACCGTTTCCCGTATCCCTGCATGCCCTGGCCATAACCGGCAAAGGTGTTTTCGGCTTGCTCGACGCCCGCGGTTGCTCCGGTCAGCAGCCATGTGAACGGATCGATGTCCGTTCGCCAGGCCAGAGAGTATTTCTGCCGCCTGGTGAGCGGCATCGAATTTTTGGAGTAGCTGACGTAGTAGTTCGGAACCACGCCCAGCACGTGTTGCTTTTCTTCGATGTGGATCTGCTTTTGAGCGATCTCCTCCTGCCGCTCTGCCGAGACGCGCACCTCAGTGGTCGCCAACGCCAGGGGAAGAACGATAGCGGGTGCGTCGTAGGTTTCCCCAGGTGAGAGCACACCGGAAACCGTTTGGGTCACAAACCCGTCGGAGGAGGCGGTGAGCGTGAAAGAGCCTGCGGGCACATTGACGAACGTGAACTCGCCCTCGCCGTTTGTCACCTGCACGCGAGGCGGGGGGTTGCCCGTCAGGGTCAGTGCGACGCGCACACCCTCATATACTTGGCCATCTTTGCCGGTGACCACTCCGTGAAGAATGCCTGTAGACGGGACACCGGCGCCCGAGGCTTGAGGCACGGCATCGCCTGTTTGCGCGAGCGCGCCGGACGCGACGAAAAGCAGAAGAACCAAACACCCCCAGCGCTTTTGCGGACACTGCCACTGCCGCCGGCGCGCTGCGCCGCTCAGGATTTTGTCGTCGACGGTCAGGCGCGTCCCTCGGTCCCATGGGGGCTGGAGTGCGAGCAGAATTCTTCAGGCAGGGGCAAACCGGCCAGGGCTCGTCTGCAACGCGGTACAGAACCGGCCCACACGATCCCTGGAGGTTAGACGGGGGTTGAGGCAGGGAAGTTGAGGCAGCCGACGACCGCGTTCCCTCAACTACTGGATTTCTCCGATGTAAACGCCGAACGGACCCAGTTCAATGTGGTCAAGAGAGGTGGGGTCCATGCCGCCGGGCGATTTCAAAAGCGTCTTGAGATGCCCGGCTTTGAGTCCGGATCCGTTCGACTCCAGATGCACCGCCTGCGGTTCGGCGGTAAAGTTTACGCTCACCACCACCTGCGCCATTCCGGGAGACTGCCGCAGCCAGCTCAAGACCTTGGTGTTTTCTGTGTCGAGCATGATGTTCGCGCCTTGCGCGAACGCCGGCACTGTTTTTTTCAGTTGGATCAGGCTGCGATACCAATTGAAGAGCGAGTTTGGATCATTCTTCTGGCCGGCGACGTTGGTCGCGGCGGCCGATGGCGGCACGGGCAGCCATGGTGTTCCGGTGGTAAAGCCCGCGTTCGGCCCGGCGTTCCACTGCATCGGTGTGCGCTCGCCATCGCGGCCTTTCTCCTTGGGCCAGCCGATAATGCCGATGGGATCCTTCACATCTTGCTTACGCTTGGGCGGCGTGGTCACCATGCCGATCTCATCGCCGTAATAGAAGAGAGCGGCGCCGCGGCTGGCAAACAGGACGGTCGCGATGACCCGCTCGATCTGCTTGTCGTGCACGCCATCGCCGTAGCGCATGTCGATGCGCGGATTGTCGTGATTGTCAAAGAGCAGAAGCGGAATATTGCCGTTGATCTTGGTCTCGGCGTCGATCAGTCTGGAGCGGAACGTCGCCACGTCCAGCTTGTTGATGAAGCCGACCTGCGTATCCATGGGAAGTTGGAATTCAGGCTTTTCCGGCGTGCCGTACATCTTGGCCAGCTCGCCGACATTGGGCAGGTAAGTCTCACCGATCAGCACTCGTGTTCCCGGAAACCTGTCGGAGTCGAACTTGTCCCCTTCGGCGCGCATCTCTTCGATCACCTCATGCACGCCGGGCTGGTTGTTGGTTCGCGAGTCGTCCAGTTGCGGGTCGCCATAGGCGTTAATGACCGGCTGGCCGTTCTTATCCTTCACCACGCCTTCGTCTCGCAGCTGCGGGTCCTCAAAGAGCGTGGTGATGGCGTCAAAGCGGAAGCCGCCTACGCCGCGCTCAATCCAGAACGCCATGATGTCTTTGAACGCCTGGTGCAGCTTGGGATTGAACCAGTTCAAGTCCGGCTGCTGGATGTAGAACTTGTGATAGTAGTACTGGCGCGTCTTCGGGTCCCACTGCCAGGCGGAGTGGCCGAAGTACGATTGCCAGTTGTTGGGCGGCTCGCCGGGGCTGGTCGCGGTCTCACCTTTGCCGTCGCGCCAAACGTACCAATCGCGGTATGGATTCTCTCTCGATGAACGCGATTCGAGAAACCACTTATGCTGATCCGAGGTGTGGTTCATCACCATGTCCATGAGCACGCGGATGTGGCGCTTCTCCGCCTCTTTCACCAGGCGGTCGAAATCCGCCATCGTGCCGTACTGCGGATCGATGGCCCGGTAGTCGGAGATGTCGTAGCCGAAGTCCACCTGGGGCGAAGGATAGACGGGCGTGAGCCAGATGGCGTCAACGCCCAGCTCCTGGAGATAGTCGAGCCGCTTGGTGATTCCATTGAGATCGCCGATGCCATCGCCGTTCGTATCCTGAAAACTGCGCGGATAGATCTCGTAGATCACCGCGTTCTTCCACCAGGTTTGTTCGCTGGAGCCCGTCACGTTTCTGGGTTCCACCCCTGGGTTGGCCGGGGCGCTCTGGCCTTGCATGACAGGCGTTGCCGCGTAGAGCAACAGGATCGCCGCAGATGCGGCAACTGCTTTCGCGATGCGATTCAGGAACGGGATCATGGAATGCCATGCTGTCTTCATCGGCCTATTGCCCCCGGGCAGATGCGCGGAGTCGAGAGCGCCGGCGCATTGCCCTTTCCATGCTATCGCACGAAAATCGGCCGGGAGAGCCGGGCGGCACGCGGCCGAAGCCAGAGAGCAACAGCACGCGCGCCAGACAGGGATGGAACGACACCGGAGGCAAGAGTTTCCGGCAGGAAGCGTTACTCGCCCCATTGGAGCGCAACGCCGCCCATGATGGCGCGCGGCGGCATGTTCACGCCGCTGATCTCCTGATAGCCGGTGTTGCTAAGGTTGGTGAGACGCAGATAAGGACGAATCTTGCCGGCATCATGCATGGCAGTTACATTCCACACCGGATAGACCGTCTGCTGATAGCGCTGCGCGAGCTCGACTGCATTGGTGATGGTGAAATTGTGCGGCAGCGCGGCGGTCCACATCGCGTGGATATTCTGAACAGGATAATTGAAGACGTATTCGGACTGGAGCCCGTGCAATGCGCTTTGCGCGCCATGCAGACCGGTCCATGCGATGCGCACAGTTTGCGACCTCACAGGAATCCAGGTAAATGTCGACTCGACTCCTTGGAAGTGAAGGCCATTGAGATTGTCAGCGCACCAGGTGTTCGCAACCTGGGCATGATTGATCTCGCAGGATGCAGGGAGGTATGGGTTGGGCACCGTCGCCGAGCGCACGTAGTCAATCGTATCGTGCTGCTGCGAGTAGAAGCCGGTGACGGAGAGTGTGACACGCGCCGAGGCCGCCCAGTCCCCGCCCGCATCGCCGGACCAGGCCGACTCCGGCTTCAAGTTCGGATTGCCGAGCGTAGTGGGATCGACATAGTAAAGATCGGTGTAGGTGGGAATACGAAAACCGTAGCCGCCGCTGGCGCGCAGCTTGAATTTTTGCGCGACGCGGACACTTCCGGCTAATTGCGGCGAAAACACCGCCTGCGCGCCGCCCGAAAAGATCTCTTCGCGTGCGCCGGCAGAGAGATTCCAGCGCTTCTTCGGCGGATTCCAATCGAAGTCGATGTAGCCCGCGCCGCGATTGCGCGCGTGAACGCCGAGAGCAGGCGAAGTAGTCCCTCCCGAAAAATTGAAGCTCTGAATACTGTCTCCGTCGGCCTCGAGGCCCATCAATAACAGAGAACTTGCAGGCAGGTTCAGTGTGTGCCGCAACGAAGCCTGCCACGAGCCGTCGATATGGTTGTTCTCATAAAGTGCGGGATTGGCGCGGAAGAGCACGAAATCATCGGTGTGACGGCGATAGCCGAAGGCTGCCACTGTATGGCTGCCGAGCTCCTGACGTGCCGAGGCAAACCAACCTTTGGTGCGCTCCCACGAGGGATAGGCGCCGTAAAAATTGTTCGCGCCGAAAGCGCGGTCGCTCACGGCAAAGAGCAGATCGGTCACGCCGAGACGCGAGGCGCTCCAGTTCTCGGCGGAGGCATCTTCATTGCGGTAATCGCGGTCGGCCATGAAGCCGGTGGAGAAGTTGCGCTCTGCTGTGGCGCGTCCGCCCCACTTGCCGTGGGTGGCGGCGGCGAGCCATGTTTCCTCGTTCGATTCGAAGCTGCCATCGCCTGCCCGCAGAAAGAGCGAATCGTGATCCGGCGCAGCGGTGAGGAAGTCGACTACGCCGCTGAGAGCATCGACGCCATGCAGCGTGGAACCCGCGCCCTCCAGCACCTGAACCGAGCTCATCGCTTCAAGCGGCACGGGAAGATCGAGATTGTGATGCGAGGTCTGTGCGTCGTTGATGCGTAAGCCGTTGAGCAGCACAAGCGTCTGCTCGAAGCTGCCGCCGCGCAACACGATATCGGCCTGGCCGCCCCCGGCGCCACGCTCTTCAAGGAACACAGAGGAATCCTGGCGCAGAAAATCCTGCGGCGACTCAGCGGCGAGCGTCTTTCCCTGAAGAGGGAGAATCTCGACCGAACGCGGCGACTCAGCCAGCGGCACGGGAGTAGCTGAACCGAGCACGACCATGGTTTCTGGAGGAGCCGACGGCACGGCGGCATTCTGGGAGAAGATTCCTCGCGCGGGGAGCACCAGCAGAAGAATGAGGGTGCACCGGACGGATTTGCGTAAATACATAAGGTGACTCCACACAATTCTGACTGTTGGAAGGGGCCGGTTCAAGGGTGATTTTGTATTGTTTCGAATAATTGAATGGTAAACTAATTTCCAATTGCCATGCGGATCGATGCGTTTCTCCATGAGAGCCCGATGTTTGCCGTGAGCCGCGCCGCGCGCCGATTTGAGGCGCTTGCCGCGCGGGCGCTAGTCCATGATGATCTCAACTTTCTGGAGGGACTCGCGCTCGCGGCGCTCTTCTTCGAGACGCCGAGGCTCGTGAAGCCCTCGCAACTGGCAGAGACCTTCGGCACGACACGCGGCAACGTGAGCCACTGCATTTCATCGCTCGAAGCCAAAGGGCTCTTGCAAAGAAGGATCGATCCCGAAGACGCGCGTGCGTATCAGCTCACGCTCAAGCCGCAAGGTAAACGGTGCGCGATCCGCGTGATCGCGGCATTCGACAAGTTGCAGAAGGAGTTCGAGAGCGAGATCGGGAAGGCAGCGCTGGGGGAGATGCTGAGGGCGTTGGCAAAGCTGGAGTTGCGGGCCCGAGGCTAAGTTCTGTGGTCCCCCACCCTTCGAGCAAAAGAGGCTGGAAGGATGGGCACCCGGCAGAAAAAACGCAGATCCTTCGACTCGACCGCTTCGCGGTTTGCTCAGGATGACATGGGTTTAGCGGTGCGCGGCCCAACCGGGCTATAGAATGTAGCGGCTCAAATCCTGGTCTTTCACGATCGACGCGACCATCTGCTGTACGTAGGCGGCGTCAATGAGGAAGGCTTTTTCAGGACCGGAGGCGGTCATGCGCTCCTTGTAAGGCAGCGGCGTAGAGGACTCGCTCCTGATCGCCTCTGAGAGCGCGGCGGCTGCTTCGTCGTTCGGCGCGCGGCGGGCCACATCGGGCGCGAGGAAACTTACGTCTTCGAGCACGCGCTCCATAATGGTGTGCAGGCGGCGCGCGCCGATGTTCTCGGTAGATTCATTCACCTTGAAAGCGAACTCGGCCATCTCGCGCAGGGCCTCGGGCGCAAATTCGAGGCGCACGCCTTCGGTTTCGAGCAGGGCGGCGTACTGCTTGGTGAGCGAGGACTTGGGCTCGGTGAGGATCCGCAGGAAGTCCTCCACCGTAAGCGACTGCAGCTCGACGCGAATGGGAAAGCGGCCCTGCAGCTCGGGGATGAGATCGCTGGGCTTCGAGACATGGAAGGCGCCGGCGGCGATGAAGAGGATATGGTCAGTGCGCACCATGCCGTAGCGCGTGTTTACGGTGGTACCTTCGACGATGGGCAGAATGTCGCGCTGCACGCCTTCACGTGAGACATCGGGTCCATGACCGCCTTCGCGCCCGGCGATTTTATCGATCTCGTCCAGAAAGACGATGCCGTTCGATTCGACACGCTCGACCGCGGCGCGATTCACTGAATCCATGTCGATGAGGCGGCTTTCTTCTTCCTGCACGAGATAGTCGAAGGCATCTCCGACCTTCATTTTGCGCTTCTTCGAGCCGCCGCCGAAGATGTTCGGTAGCATGTCCTTGAGGTTCATCTCCATGTCTTCAAGGTTCTGGTTGGAGATGATGCCGAACTGCGGCGTGGAGCGCTCGCGCACGTCGAGCTCGACCATGCGGTCGTCAAGCTTGCCCTCGCGGAACTGCTGGCGGAGCTTTTCGCGGGAACGCTGATGGCTCTCGGCGCCAGGCAGCGACAACTGCCCATCCTGCCCGTGCGGCGCGGGAGGGGGCGGAGGCAGCAGCACATCGAGCAGGCGCTCTTCCGCGTTCATCTCCGCGCGGTCTTCCACCTCTTCGAGGCGCTCTTCGCGCACCATGTCGATGGCGATCTCGATCAGGTCGCGGACGATCGACTCCACATCCCGGCCCACATAGCCCACCTCGGTAAACTTCGACGCCTCTACTTTGAGGAACGGTGAATTGGTGAGCTTGGCCAGCCGCCGCGCGATCTCCGTTTTGCCTACTCCCGTGGGGCCGATCATGATGATGTTCTTGGGCATGATGTCGTCGGCGAGGTCGGGCGGCAGCTTCTGGCGGCGCTGGCGGTTCCTGAGGGCGATGGCCACGGCGCGCTTGGCGGCGCGCTGTCCGACGACGTGCTTGTCGAGCTCGGCGACGATCTCGCGCGGCGTCAGCTCATCGAGCGCGAGGTCTTGTTCTTCAGCGGATGCGGGGAGATAGATGGCCATTTCTGTTTTCTTCCCTCAGGGTTAAAGCCCGGCGATCTCCTCTAGTTCTTCAACTCCTCAAGGATGATGCGGTCGTTGGTATAGATGCAAATGTCTGCGGCGATCTTCATGGCCTTCTCGGCAATGTCGCGGGCGCCCAGGCTGGTGTTCTCCATCAGGGCGCGGGCGGCAGCGGTCGCATAGCTGCCTCCCGAGCCGATGGCCGCCAGCGGCTCATCGGGGTCGATCACATCGCCGGAGCCGGAGATGAGAAATGTCTGCCCCTTGTCGGCCACCAGCAGCAGGGCTTCCAGGTTGCGCAGCATCTTGTCGGTGCGCCAATCCTTGGCCAGCTCGACGGCCGCGCGATTCAGATTGCCGGCGTACTGCTCGAGCTTGGTTTCAAAGCGTGCAAAAAGATTGAAGGCGTCGGCGGTAGAGCCGGCGAACCCAGCCAGAATCTTATCCTGATAAAGGCGGCGGATCTTGCGGGCCGAGTGCTTCAGCACATGGTCGCCTAGCGTAACCTGGCCGTCCGCAGCCATCACCACGTCGCCGTCGCGCCGCACGCAAATCACCGTTGTGGATCGGATGCGGCGCCGTTCTTTCGCCGCAATTCTTTCGTCCGAAGCCAAGAAAAACCTCCCTAGTGCATGCATCTCTTGGTGGCGAAATACCCCCTTACGACGCAACCTTGAGTATAGGACATGCGCCCACGGCAGCGTGGCAGCGGAGCGCTCGCGGCGCGGAGAGCCTCTCCGCCTGAAACCCCTCGAACGGCCCGTACCACGCGGGCTACTGCAAGCGGATTCCACCTGCTGTATCCTCTAAGTGAGAGCCGAGGGGTGGGTTCCCCCCAAATGACCCTCCTGAACAAGACCGCCTGGGAGATTGCCGCTGGAGTCACTGCCGTCACCGCGGTGGCGGGCGTGGCCGCATGGATGGCGCTGCGCAAGCGCCCCACTCCCGAAGAACTCGAGCTGGCACGGCGCCAGTTGCTGGTGCAATCAGGACGGCTCGTGGACGGAATGCTCCTCGATGTCTGCGAGGTCAAGGCGGAAGACGGCCGCGTGCTGAATATGCTGATGTTCAGCTACCGGATCGGCGGCGTGGATTACGAGTGCTCTCAGGACATCACGCTGTTGAACGGTGTGATCGATCCGGAGCAGGTACGAGCCGGTTTTCCCTGTACAGTGCGCTACCAGCCGGGCAATCCCCAGAACAGCATCGTGATAGCCGAGGGTTGGAGCGGCCTGCGCAAGGGGCTGCCGAGGCTGCCGGCCTACAACGATCCCAGCCCCATGGATCTGGGCCACTTGCGGCCCGGCCAGAGTTGAAGTCCGCTTTCGGCTCCGAACTTCCCTTCAGGCGCAAATCTTTCAGCCGCCGTGGTTAAACAATCGGGGGCTTTCGCCTGCGGGTCATTCAGCCATAGACCCGAAACCGGCTCCGCTCTGGCCGTTGGCATCGTATACCCATCCCCGGTATACTTACTGAATGCATGTCCATGCCGCGCCCTCGGGTCCAGGCGCCAAGCGGACCACGACCGTGCTGCGCATCTCGCTGGCCGCCACCCTCGCCTACGTTGTGGTCACGTTTATCGCCGGGCTGCGCGCTCACTCGCTGGCGCTGCTCTCGGAGGCGGGCCACAACATCTCCGATTTTCTCGCGCTGCTGCTCAGCTTTGTCGCGGTGTACTTCCAGTCGCGGCCGGCTGACGATTCGAAGACCTTCGGCTATCAGCGCGCCGGCGTTCTCGCGGCGTTTGTCAATGCCGCCACACTGATCGTCATCGCGCTGTGGATCGGTGTGGAGGCCATCCACCGGCTCTCAAGCCCTGTGGCTGTGCAGCCGCGGCTGATGATGATAGTGGCGGCGGCCGGGGTGGTGATGAACGGCGCAATCGCCGCGCTGCTGTGGGGCGTCGCGCGCGACGTGAACCTGCGCTCGGCGTTCCTGCACATGGCCGGCGATACGCTCTCGACGGCCGCCGTGATCGCCGGCGGCGCGGGCATTTTGCTCACCGGCAAGAACTGGATTGATCCTGCTCTTTCGCTGCTGATCGCGGCTCTCATTCTCTGGTCGAGCATCGGGATTGTCCGCGAGACGCTGAATATTCTGCTGGAAGGCACGCCGCGCGACTGTTCGGTTGCCGAGATTCGCGCCGGGATGGAGGCGGTCAAGGGGGTGGTGAATGTGCACGACCTGCACATCTGGAGCCTCGGCTCGCACTCGCGCGCGCTGGCCTGCCATGTGATCATCGCCGACATTCCGCCTTCGGAGAGCGCGTGCATTCTGGCGGAATTGAACCATCTGCTCCGCAGCCACTTCCGGATCAGCCACGCCACCGTCCAGTTTGAGCACATCGGCTGCGGCGCCCTGGAGGGTTGCGTGGCACCTCCCGAAGAGATGGCGCATAGCGGCGAGCACCACCACGGTCACATGCATTAGGCTCAATGGAAAGAGGTTAACGGATTGATTCGCCGGCGCGCTGCTCGAACTGCCATCTTGCTTGTCTGGTTTCTCGGGGCGTTCGGCCTGGCGCGGGGACAGGTTGCGGCCGCGGCATCGCCGCTCAATGCGTTCTCGGGTGAATACGCCAATCCAGCCGAGCCGGACATGGGCTATGACGTTTACGTGCAGGACGGCCGGCTCATGCTTGAATCGAACCGTTTCGTTCCCGCCGTGCTGAATCCGCTCGCTTCGAGCGTGTTTGAGATCGCCGGCACGCAAATATCGCTCCAGTTTGCGCTCGACGATGCCGGGCGCGCCACCGGGATGGTCTTCCTGAGCGATCCCACCGTCTTCTACAACCGCAGCGGTGACGCAGTGCGCCGCGTCTTTCACGACTATCAGCGTTCCGAGGTGATGATCCGGATGCGCGACGGCGTCAAGCTGCACGCCGTCATTCTGAAACCGGCGGATATCTCCACGCCGCTGCCGTTTCTGATACAGCGTACGCCCTATGGCGTGGACGAGACCAACCGTGCCTCCTTCTTCGCGCAGCGGCCGGAGCTGGCGCGCGCCGGTTACATCTATGTGTGCGAAGACATCCGCGGACGCTTTGAAAGCCAGGGCAAGTTCGTCATGATGCGGCCGCTCGCCGACCATCACAAACCCAAGGCCGTGGACGAAAGCACAGACACCTATGACACGGTGGCATGGTTGCTCCAGCATGTTCACGGGAACAATGGCCGGGCGGGCGTGGTGGGGACCAGCTATCCCGGCTTTCTGGCGATGATGGCGGGCATCGATCCGCATCCGGCGGTCAAGGCCATCTCACCGCAGGCCCCGATGATCGACGTGTGGATGGGCGACGACTTCTTTCACAACGGAGCCTTCCGGCAGAGCTATGCCTATGACTACCCATTGATGATGGAATCGAGCAAGGAGAACTCCGAAGTCAGCTATGGCACGGATCAGTTCAAGCAGCCGGTCGACGGATATACCTACTTTCTGGAGCGCGGCTCGTTCAGCGAGGATGTGAAGCAGTCGGGCTCGACGGTGCTCCCCACCTGGAAGCTCTTCCTGAACCATCCCGCGTATGACTCTACCTGGAGTTCGCGGGCCGTCGAGCAGTGGCTGAGCGCGGTCACCGTTCCGACGCTCACCGTGGGCGGCTACTACGACCAGGAAGATATGTGGGGGCCTCAGGAAGCCTACGCCAGGCTTGAGCCGCACGATGTGAATCACGAAAACTTTCTCGTTCTCGGGCCGTGGCGGCACGGCTACTGGAGCTCGTCCTCGCAGCGGCTTGGCGATCTCGAGTATGGTCAGCCGATTGGCACGGATTTCCGGTCGCAGATTGAGGCCGGATTTTTCGCGCACTATCTGAAGGACGAGCCAGGCACGGATCCCTCCGGCTTCGATCTCGAAGACACGGCCAGTTTTCAAACCGGCTCGAATACATGGAAGTACTATGCGCACTTTCCCCCGCCGGCATCTCGACCCGCAAGTCTCTACCTGGACGGCAACGGAAGATTGAGCTGGAGCGCATCGGAAGCCGATGCGCACACCGGCTACGTGAGCGATCCGGCCCATCCGGTTCCTTACCGTCACCCGCCCATCCAGCCCACGTATGGCGCCGGCTCCCAGTGGTACAACTGGCTCACCGAGGATCAGCGGTTCGTCACCAGCCGCCCGGATGTCGCGGTCTGGAAGCTGCCCGTTCTCGACCACAATTTGACGCTCACCGGCGAAGTGGTTGCTGACATCTATGCGTCTATGACCGGAGCCGACGGCGATCTCGTGGTGAAGCTCATCGATCAGTATCCCGACGACGATCCGGATGCGAAGATGCGCGGCTACCAGTTGCTCACCAACGCCGAAATCTTTCGCGGACGCTATCTCGCGAGCTTCACCACGCCCGAGCCGATCCAGGCCGGCGCCATTCGCGAATACAAGTTCAGCCTGCACGACGTGGATCATGTCTTCAAGGCCGGCCACACGGTGATGGTCGAGATCCAAAGCACCTGGTTCCCGCTCTATGACCGCAATCCGCAGACATTTGTGCCGAATATCATGAAGGCCAAACCGGCGGACTATAAGCCCGAGACCATCACGATCTATTCGGAAGCGAATCACGAATCCCGTCTGCAAGTGCCGCTCATGCCGTATTGATGTGTCATCCCGATCAGTTCGCGCGCAACGCCACCATGGGATTGGTGCGCGAGGCGCGGCGGGCAGGCAGATACCCCGAACCCACTGCGACCGCGAGCAACGCGGCTACCATGCCGAGATAGGTTGGCAGATCCCAGGGCGAGGTTGCATAGAGCAGCGAAGCAATGAGCCGGGCCGCGGCGAGGGAAGCTACCGCTCCCAGAGCGATGCCCATCAACGCCAGGCGCACGGTGCCCGCCAGCACCTGCCACTGCACGCGCCCGATCGTCGCGCCCAGCGCCATGCGAATGCCAATCTCCTGGGTCCGCCGCGTAACGGAGTAGGAGATCACGCCGTAGATGCCGAGCGCTGCGAGCAGAAGACCCAGCGCGGCGAAGGCGACAACGAGGAACATGAAAAAGCGGCGCGGCGAATTGGCATGGTCCACGAAGCTCTGAATCGGACGGAGCTCCGATGCCGTCTGGCTGGGATTGAGGGTGCGGAGGGTTTGCAGTACGGCATTTGCGCCTGTCGAGGCGGGCAGGGTGGAACGCAGGACGAGCTGTGCGCCGGTGGGGCTGGCCTGGGTTTGCGGATAGTAGATCTGCCAGCCGGCATCGCCTTCGGTGGTCTCTTCATGCACGTTGGCGGCGACGCCAATGATAGTCAAATCCTGGTCGCCGCTGGAGAGGGTGTGACCCACGGGGTCTTCGTTGGGCCAGTGGGCGTAAGCGGCCAGAAATTGCGCGTAGGCCTGGCTGATGATGATGACGTTTTGGCCGGTGGGGCCATCGTCCCAGGAAAAGTCGCGGCCGCGGAGCGGCGTGCCCATGGCACGCAGATAGCCGGGGGTCACGACATAGACGAGCGGACCTGTAGCCAACGCATCCGGCTGCTTGACGCCCTTGGGCCACGGCGTTCCCCAGGCGCGGTTCTGCCCGAGCGGTAGATAATCCGAGATCCCGGCCGCTTGCACGCCGGGGAGCTGAGTGACGCGCGCGATGACTTGCTGGAAGAACGCTGTGCGTTCGCGCGTGACGGCCTGCCGCGCCTGTGGCGTGTTGGCATTGCCGTCAACCGGGAAATTCGGCACGTCGACACGCATGGCATACCCGCGCTCGGGCTGGAAGCCGAGATCGATATTAAGCACCCTGAGGAAACTGCGCAGCAGAAGGCCGGCGCCCACCAGTAATACGCAGGCCAGCGCAACTTCTGTAACCACCAGCACCGAGCGAACCCGCTCGTGCCTGCGGCTTTGGCCCGCACCGGCGCCGGAATCTTTAAGCGCCTCCGCCAGTTGGCCCCCGGCCATGCGCAGACCTGGAAAGATTCCGAAGAGAAAGGCCGTGCCGACGGCAATGAGAAACGTCCACGCGAGCGCCGCGCGATCGATGCGCAGGTCGCCGAGGAGCGGAAGCGCGATCGCTCCCTGGTGGGCGAGCCAGAAGATGAGGAAGTAGGCAAGGGCGAGGCCAAGCAATGAGCCCGCCGCGGAGAGGATGAGGCTCTCGGTCAACAACTGGCCCACGATGCGGCTGCGGCTGGCGCCCAGCGTGGCGCGCATCGCGAACTCTTTGCTGCGCGCCATGGCCCGCGCCAGCAGCAGGTTCGAAAGGTTGACGCAGGCGATGAGCAGGATGAGGCCGACGGCAGACCAGAGCACAATCAGCGAGCGGCGCAGCCTGCCGCTGACATACTCCTTGAGCGCATCCGGGACGATGCCGGCTTTTACATAGCTGCCACAGGTCTGCGGGTTCCTGTTGTTCCAGCAGAGGTGCGGCGCCGCGCTCCTGGCGTCGTCGCGCGCCTGCGCCAGCGTGACACCGGGCTTCATGCGGCCGATGAAGGTGATGATGTTGCCCCAGCCGCGGGGAGGGCCGTAGAGGTCGAGCGGCGTAATGGCGTCTACTTTGGAGCCCGGCGAGAAGACTGCGCCGAAATCGAAGGAGGCAGGCAGAACGCCGACCACGGTGGTTTGGCGGCCATTGATGTCGAAGGCCTTGCCGATAATCTGCGGGTCGGCGTGGAATTGGCGGCGCCACCACGGATTGCTAAGCACGATCACGGGAGCTGCGCCGTCGAGCGCGTCGGCGGGCCTGAAGAGCCGGCCCATCGCCGGTTGCACACCGAGCACGTTGAAGAAGTTGGCGATCACATCGATGCCGGTGGCGGGGATGGGCGCGCCATTGCCGGCAAAGAGGTTCAGGTTTTCCGGGCTCGAATAAGAGAAGTAGCCGGTCACATCCTGATAGGAGTGCGAGTAGGTGCGGAATTCGTCATAAGCGTCCGTGGAATACGTGGCGCAGGAAAGCCCGCATTTCTGCGGCGGCGGCGCGATCCAGACAAGCTCTTGGGCGTTCGGGAATGGGAGGGGGCGCAGCATAAGCGTATCGACGACACTGAAGACCGCGATATTGGCCCCGACGCCGAGCGCCAGGATAAGAATGGCGACAGCGGTGAAGCCGGGATCGCGGCCCAGCGTGCGGAAGGTGTACTTGAGGTCCTGCAAAAGGATGTCGAGTCTCATAAGTCCCCGTGCCTGCCTGTGCCTGTCTTTGGCCTGCTCTAAGCCGCCCATGCTTGCCAGCGCGACGCGACGCGCCTCGTGCCACGGCAGCCCGCGTTCAAGGTTTTCTTCGATCGCAAATTCGACGTGGGCCGCAAGTTCGTCTTCGAGCTCACGATCGAGCCTGCGCTTGCCAAAGAATGCGGCGACGCGGCGAGCCGCACGCCAATTCATGCGGGCTCTCCATCTTCGTCAGCCAACTCGGCGGTGCCTGGCTGCATGCGCAGCACGCGTTCCATCACGCCGCTCACCCGTTCCCAATAGCGCGCATCTTCGGCAAGCTGGCGCCGGCCGCCGCGGGTGATCGAGTAAAACTTCGCTTTGCGGTTGTTGCCGGAGAGGCCCCAGCTCGACGCGATCCATCCGCGCTGCTCGAGGCGCACCAGCGAGGCGTAGATCGTCCCCTGGTTCAGCAGCACCTGATCGCCGCTCACCTGCTCAATGCGCCGGGCAATGCCATAGCCGTGCAGCGAGCCCATGGCGGCCAGCGTTTTGAGCACCATCAGGTCCAGCGTACCTTGCAAAAGGTCCAGTTTTGACAAGCGCCGCACCTCTCCTGTGGCATTCGCACAGGAGAATAGCACAGCCCCTGTGGGGACACCACAGGAATGTGACGAACGGCGTGCGCGCCGAACAGACTCAGGCGGAATGCGGTAGAATGGAAAGCGAAATGATCCTTCATCAGCCCATTCCGGCCCTCCTCTAGCGGCGCTCGCCGCACAGACCCGTTCTCCGTTGACTTCCTCCATGATTCATCAATCCCAGTGACTTTACCCCACGCATTGGAGGGGAAAATGATCGATCGTCTCGAACAGATGGAGCAGCGCTACAACGAGCTGCAGGGCCAGTTTGCGCTGCCTGAGGTCATTAACGACCACGAGAAATACCAGAAGACCGCCAAGGCTTTGCGCGAGATCGAAGAGCCGGTGGAGAAGTATCGCGAGCTGAAGCAGGTGAGCCAGGGCTTGGCCGAGGCGCGCGCCATGCTGGCTGAAAGCGATCTGGAGCTGCGCGAGTTGGCCCAGGGGGAGATTGCCGCGCTCGAACCACGCGAGAGCGGGCTTGCAGAAGAGCTGAAGCTGCTGCTGCTGCCGAGAGATCCGAATGACGAGAAGAACGTGATTCTCGAGATCCGCGCGGGAACCGGCGGCGACGAAGCCTCTCTTTTTGCCGCAGAAATCTTTCGCATGTATACGCGCTTCGCCGAGCAGCACCGCTGGAAGGTCGAAGTGATGTCGCTGTCGGAGTCTGGCGTGGGCGGCTACAAGGAAGTGATTGCCATCATTGAGGGAAAACGCGTCTACTCGCAACTCAAGTGGGAGAGCGGCGTTCACCGGGTGCAGCGCGTGCCGGCCACAGAGACGCAAGGGCGCGTGCACACTTCGGCCGTCACGGTGGCGGTGCTGCCCGAGGCCGAGGAAGTGGATATCAAGATCGAGGCCAAGGATCTCCGCATCGACACATTCTGCTCTTCCGGACCGGGCGGCCAATCGGTGAATACGACCTACTCCGCCGTGCGCATCACGCACCTGCCGACCAACACGGTGGTGAGTTGCCAGGACGAAAAGTCGCAGATCAAAAACCGCGAGAAGGGCATGCGCGTGCTGCGCTCCCGCTTGTATGAGATGGAGATGGAGAAGCAGAACGCGGAGCTGGCGGCGGCGCGCAAGTCGCAGGTGGGCTCGGGCGATCGCAGCGAGAAGATCCGCACCTACAACTTCCCGCAGAACCGGCTCACCGACCATCGCATCGGGCTCACGCTGCACCAGCTTGACCTGATCATGGAAGGCCGGTTGCAGCCCATCGTCGACGCGCTCGTTGCACACTACCAGGCGGAGCAGCTGAAGGGCGGCAGCCAGGCGGCGTGAAGCGCGTCATGCCGCTGCTCTCCGCGTTCGTTGCGCAGGCGGCGGGCCGCTTGTCGCACGGACCGCACCCAGAGCGCGCGCGGCTCGACGCCGAGACGCTGCTCTTCACAGCTCTCGGCAAGAACAGGGCATGGCTGCTCGCCCATCTCGACGACGAACTCCTGGAGCCGGCGGTGAGCCGCTATGCGGGGTGGATTGAGCGGCGCTCTTGCGGCGAGCCCCTTCAATACCTCACCGGAGAAGCTGAGTTCTACGGATTGCCATTTCATGTGACACGCGACGTGCTGATTCCGCGGCCGGAGACTGAGCACCTGGTCGAGAAATGTTTGGAACTGGCGACGCAAATTGCTGCGCCGCGCCTTGTGGATGTAGGCACCGGATCGGGCGCGATTGCTATTGCGCTTGCGCACAAGCTGCAAGGGGCTTTCGTCACGGGGACCGACCTCTCAGAGGCCGCGCTCTTGGTGGCGCGGGAGAATGCAGAGCGCAACCGCGTGGCCGGGCAGATTCGCTTTCTCGCGGGTGATCTGCTTGCGCCGGTCTCGGGAGAGAGGTTCGATCTCATTGTTTCGAATCCGCCTTATGTGCCCGAGCGCGACCGCGAGTCGCTCGCCGTCGAGGTGCGGGATTACGAGCCGGCGCAGGCGCTTTTTGCGGGCGAAGACGGGCTCGCCGTTTATCGGCGCCTGGTTCCCGCCGCGTTCGCCGCCCTGGTTCCGGGCGGCTTTCTTGTGATGGAGATCGGATTCGGCCAGCAGGCAAGCCTTCGCACGCTACTCACCGACGCCAGATTCGCAGAGGTTGGATTTACCCCCGATCTTCAAGGCATTCCGCGGATTGCCTGGGCGCGGCTGAATCGCAGAGAGAGATAAGTGAATCCAACGGAGAACGGATTGCTCCTGCGTTTGCCGGCGGTTTGCCGTACAGAACTACTTTCCACTCTCATCGAAAGGGATCTTCCTCTATGCCCTCCGCGAAAGGCTACGCCACTCCTGATGCGCAATCGCCGCTCGATCCCTTCACCTTCAGCCGCCGCGAGCCGGGACCAACGGAGATCGTCGTAGACGTGCTGTATTGCGGCGTGTGCCACTCCGATCTGCACATGGCGCGCAATGAGTGGGGCTCGTCGATCTATCCCATGGTACCCGGCCACGAGATTGTGGGCCGCGTGACCGCGGCCGGCGGCGCAGTGAAGAAATTCAAGGCGGGCCAGATTGCGGCGATCGGCGTGATCGTGGACTCCTGCCGGCATTGCGCGCCCTGCCGGCGCGGCGAGGAGCATTTCTGCGATGAGGGCGCGACGCTGACCTATGCGGCCAGGGACCGCGTGGATGGTTCCATCACGATGGGCGGCTACTCGAACAACTATGTGGTCGACGAGCGTTTTGCGCACACCGTCCCCGAAGGCCTGGATCTCGCCGCTGTAGCGCCGCTGCTGTGCGCGGGCATCACCACCTACTCGCCGCTGCGCCACTGGAAGGTAGGGCCGAATAAGAAGGTGGGCGTCATCGGCCTCGGCGGCCTGGGCCACATGGCGCTCAAATTTGCGCACTCCTTCGGCGCACAGGTGGTGCAGTTCACCACTTCGCTCAAGAAAAAAGAGGATGCCATGCGGCTGGGCGCGGATGCCGTTGTGCTCTCAACGGATGCGAACGCAATGAAGGCGCAGACGAAATCCTTCGACTTTATTCTCGACACGGTGTCCGCTCCGCACGCGCTGAATGACTATCTGCCCCTGCTCAAGCAGGACGGCACGCTGTGCCTCGTCGGTCTTCCCCCTGAGCCGCCCTCCTTCGCTCCCTTCCATCTCATTGGCGGCCGACGCTCCTTGTCCGGCTCCATGATAGGCGGCATGCCCGAAACACAAGAGATGCTCGATTATTGCGGGCCGCACAACATAACGGCCGATGTCGAGGTGATTCCCATCCAGAAGGTCAACGAGGCCTTCGAGCGGCTGCTGAGGCAGGATGTGAAATATCGCTTCGTCATCGATATGAGCTCGCTCAAATAATCCGGCAGCGCCGCGGCAACACAATTCAGAAGGTCATGACGACCAGACGGTTATCAGGCGCGGCCCGTCTGGTTCAGGTGTTTGTAGAAGCCGAGATCCCTGTCCGTCAGGCTCTTCGCGATGTAAAGAATCTGGCCGTAGTGCAGGCCGAAGTGCTCCACCACCTGATAAACGGCATCGAGTCCGCGCACCGCCTCGTAGCCCTGGATCGCATACGAAGCAAGCAGGTCCTCGACGGTGAGCCGCGCCAGCACCGCGGAAGCCTGTTCGATCGTGGCTCCAAGCTTCTCGAGCAGCGCGGAGGCCGACATGCCATCCCGCTCACTGAATTCCTGCGGCCGGTTGCGCGCCTCTTCGCGGCGGTTGAACGATGCGACCAGCCATTGGCCCATGTTGCCATTGAGGTGCAGAATCAAGTTGCCGATGCTGTTGCTGGACTCGTTCGCCCGCCACCATACCTGTTCTTCCGTCAGCGGCGCGACAGTTTCCTTGAGGCGCGGCCAGTACTGGCCCAGCAGCTTGTTGCGCGAGAAGTTGAGAAACAGCGTGGCGAGCTGCGCTTCGGTTTCGGCCATGGCAGGGTGGCTCCATTCACAGGCTCTAGAGCAGTTCGTAGCCGGCGAACCAGTAGCCGATTTCGAAGGCTGCGGTTTCTTCGGCGTCGGAACCGTGAATCGCATTCTCCTGAATCGAGCCGGCAAACTTTTTCCGGATGGTGCCCTCTTCGGCATTGGCAGGGTTGGTGGCGCCCATCAGCTTGCGCAGATCGGCGATCGCGTTGTCTTTTTCCAAAACCAGAAGAACCAGCGGCCCCGAAGACATGAACGCGCATAGATCCCCAAAGAAGGGCCTCGCTTTGTGGACATGGTAGAAGCCCTCGGCCTCAGGCTTCGAGATCGATTGCTTTTTGAGGGCGACAATGCGGAAACCGGCGGTATTGATTTCAGCCAGAATGGGGCCAATGTGCCCGTTGCGGACCGCGTCCGGCTTGATGATGCTGAAGGTGCGTTGCGGCACGTGCGTAGATTCCTCCGAACAGAGACTCGCTTTCTTCCATTGTAATGGCCGCACAGCGGGCCGGGGAGTGGTCCCCGCGGCCGCGGCGACGGAGGCGCTTCGGGCCCTTGCGCAATTGCCCCGGTCCACAATTGTCCCGTCCTAGGACGAGACCGTTCTGCCGCAGGGTTCCGCAAGTGTGCTTGCCTTTATGCTTTGTCGAAAGTCAAATGCGGTATATGCTTTCTGCAGGTGGTTCGGGGCAAACGTTTCCATAGTGTCAGCTCGGGGCACATTGACGAAGAAAGACCGCGCACCTGAGACCGGCATCATCCGGACGAAGACGCGGGCGCGCAGCCGGGGTTTCGCGTTGCGGCGGTGGATGAACCCCAACCCCATGGGGCTCATCGGGTTAGCCTTCGCGATCGCGATCTGGGGCTACGGCTACCGGCTCTGCACCTATCAACTTCATCCAAGCTCGACAAGTCCCACGGTGGCCGCCAAGCTGTGCCTCGAGCCGCGGCACAGTTCTCTCTCCTCGGCCTTCCGGCTGAGAGCCGGCACTCTCTCCCTTCCCGTCGCGCCGGCAGCGGTTTCCGTTTTCCTTCCACCTTCGGCAGGCTGCGCAAGCGCCTTCGTCTGCGCACCTGCGGACCACGCGCCCAGGGCCGCCTCCTTCCAATTTCTCATTCCCTTCCGTTCACCTCCTCCACGGCGCTTCTCTCTCGCATAGTCCGCACTGCAACCTCGCGCCTGGCGGCGCGTTTGCCGCGCGTTCCGCAAATGCAGAATCCCAAGAGACGCTTCATGTGGAGGAGCAGACCATGTATTCCCGCGAACCTGATTCGGGAGACAAACTCGGCATTTTTGTGGAAGCCGCCCAACAGCAGCGCGCGCAACTGCTGTGGCTGGCACAGCGTGTGACCCCGCAACGCGAAGAAGCCGAAGATATTGTGCAAGAGGCTCTGCTGAAGGCCTTTCGCAATCTGGAGCAGTTCCGCGGCGAGGCGCAGATGAGCACGTGGCTGCGCGCGATCGTGCAGAACACGGCGCGCGATTGGTTGCGCAATCGGAAAGGGCGCGTCTACCTGTCCCTGGAGCAGACACATCCTGCCGGCGGAGGATCGCTTCTCTTCGATTTCCCTCACCCGGCCGAGAATCCTGAGGAATGCTGCGCACGCGAAGAAGTGGAATGGCTCCTCCGCAGCGAGATTGACAAGTTGAGCTCGGTCTCTCGGCGCGCGATCCAACTCTGCGTGCTCGAGGAACTCTCGCACCACGCCGCGGCGAACGCGCTCAATATCAATGTGATTACCGTGAAATCAAGGGTCTACAGCGGAAAACAAAGACTGAAGCGGGCGGTTTGCGCGCACATGGCGAGGAAACAGGGCTCATCGCGCGAGGGAAGATCCAGAATCGCGCCCCAGAGTCAGTTGGTGTAGACGCGCACGTAATCCACGAGCATCTGCGCGGGAAAAGGAGTGCCGGCGTTGGGAGATCCCGGCCACGAGCCGCCCACTGCCAGGTTGAGGAGGATGAAGTTCGACTCACCCGCATCGAAGGGCCACCGTGCGCCGCTCAATCCGCTCAGGCTCGATGTGCTGTAGGTGATGTAGGGCTGGGCCGGGTTGTCGACGTAATAGGCTACGGACCCCTTGCTCCAGATCATGCCGTAGGTGTGCCAGCCGGCAGCTGTCTGGCCTGCGGGAAAGTTGTACCGCGTCCCAAGGTTCCCGCCTGTGAATTCGGTTCCGTGAACCGATCCTTCGTTCCAATCGGGCGTCCCCGCGGCGTTCACGCGTTCCAGCACGTCCATCTCTCCGCAGGCCGGCCAGTTGGCGGTGGCGATGTTGTTGCCCATCAGCCACGCCGCCGGCCAGAAACCCTGCGCCTCCGGCACCTGCGCGCGAAACTCGATGCGCCCATATTGGAAGCTGAACAGCCCTTCCGTTTTGAGCCGGGCTGAGGTATAGACACCTGGAGACGGCTGCCCGGCCACGATGTGCAGATAGCCATCCGTGCCCACGTAGACATTCGGGCGGGCAGAGCTGCACGGCGATGCGGAAGAATTCCATCCGCAATAATCTTCCAGTTCGTTGTTGCCCCAGCCGCCTGCGCCGGTATCGTAGGTCCACACGACGGGATTGGGCTGCGCATTTGCAGCGTTGGAGTTGTTGAACTCATCGCTCCACACCAGTGTTCCCGAGGGAATGTTGGGAGTGAAACTCTGGCTCGTCACCTTGCTCTTGGTGTCCCCGGCCGCGGCCGCCATTGCCTGGATGGTCCCATTCGAGGCGACGAGGAAAGGCGCTTCGTAGATTGGGGAAGAGCTGGTCGGGGTTGTCCCGTCTACGGTGTAGTAGATCGTTGCGCCGGAAGTGGACGAAGCCAGCGTCACCACAACGGCGCCGTTCAGCGCGGCAACAGTGGAGAGGGTGGGCGCAGCCGCCTGCTGGCTGGCCGGCGAAGACGGCACGGAACCTCTCCCGCTGCCCCATCCAGCCAGCAGCAGAAAGCCCGCAACCGCACAGCAGCGCAGCCGGAACTTGCATAAGACCTGCATGCGAGCGATTGTCTACCCGGGTTGCCGATGTGGCAAGGGGCAATCAGTTTGGCGCCGCGCCCGCAACCGCGCAAGCCTTTACGGGTTCGGTCACGCGCGTCCAGGTCTGCGATGCGCCGAAGAGCGGAATACCGACGTAGCCCCGCAACTCCAGCTTTGAGCCTTCAGCTGTCATGGCGCCGCGATAGGTCTTGCCCGATTTCGGGTCGTACAAGGTTCCCCCCGCCGCGTGATCGGCGTCGCGCAACGTGAAACCGTCGCCGATCTTCAAGCCGCACAGCGCGCGATTTCGCTGGCCCGGCTCGGGATTGTGCACATCGGTGGTGGACTGCGCATGCGGGCTCAGAAAGACGATCCACAGGCAGACCTGCGGCCCGCAGGAAGCGATGCGAATGATGGAGCCGGTCGGATCTCTCCAGTCGCCCGCCACGCCTGAACGTTGCGCGGCCCCCTTGCACGATGCGAGGAAGAGGAGAGCAACCAACCCAACCGCATTCCATCGCGTGCCCCCCCTCATGCAGAGCCCGATCCAGTGCGCGATTTGCTCTTCGCCTGGCGTGCGCGGCACAGTTGCTCCCAATCCTTCTCCGTCTGGTCGGCGTAGAGAGACCCAAACTTTCCCAGAGCTTCCGCGAACCCGGCGCCCGAGCCCAGATAACCGGCAATCACCAGCGGATCGCCGGAGCGCGCGTGGCCGCGGGCCAGCAGCTCGCCGCAGACGTCCGCATACGCCTCAAGCCCGCCGCGGGCGAGATCCTCAAGTTCGATGGAACCCTTGTGATCATTGAGCTGGCGCACCAGGAATGAGCGGGGGCCGATGTGCGTCCAGCCCAGGAACGGGTCGGTCTGCAGTTGCATCGCGCGCTGCCCGTCGGCGACACGCTGGCCGTTGTGGTGCGGGGGCTGCGCATCGGGCAGATACGGCGCGTAGGCCGAGGCCGTCTGCTCCTTGATCTGCAGGAAGAGCGGATCGCGCGCTCCGTTGCCTTCGAGATAGATGCAATAATCGCGCAGTCCCACCGAGCCGGTGCCCACCACCTTGAAGGCAACGTCGAGGACGCGATAAAAGGAGAGCAGATGCTGCCGCTGCGGTTCGAGCATGGCGCGATACGGCGCAAGCGACGCCTGCACAGCCGCCGACTGCGCGGCGCTCAGCCGCGTGAGCAAGGGCCGCGATTCCCGGAAATGGCGCGGCGCGGAGGCATTCGTCGATACCGGTTCGGTAAGCTGCTCGAGCGTATGCTGCGGCGTGGATCGCTCCGCTTGGCTCAACGCGGCGTGGACCGGTTTAGTCGATTCCAGCCGATGTACCTGGAAGCGGCCCACTTCGAGGTGCGGCATGCGCGCAAAGTCGCGCATCTGCGCGGCGTAGCGTTCCATGCACGCCTCCACGGCGCGGCGGGCGGAACCCTCCTTATGACCGGCAGCGCGACCGGCCAGCATCAGCGAGGCGGCCATGCGCTTGAGGTCCCACTCGAATGGACCGCGAAGGGTCTCATCGAAATCATTGATGTCGAAGACCAGCCGGCCGTCCGGCGCGGCGTATGCGCCCAGATTGCGCACGTGCGCGTCGCCGCATATCTGGCTCATAATGCCGGTATTCGGAACCACCGCCAGGTCCGCAGCCATCACCGGCGCCGCGCCGCGAAAGTAAGCAAACGGCGACTCGGCCATCAGCTCGTACTTGAGCTTGACCAGCGATGGAACGCGGCCATGCATGGAGCGGTCGAGTAGCTCAAGCGCCGCAGCGGGCCGCGTCTTCGGGCGCAGTTCGTGATGCTCTTGGCGGCCGATCTGTTTACGCCGCGTCTGCCCGAACTTGCGCCGTTCCTGCGGACTCGTCCACTGCATCGAGCGGTTCTCCCTTTCGATGACTTGCGTCTGCCGCGGGAACCCACTCTCTCTTCGAGAAAAGGCTCGCTCGGAGACGGCGGATTCAGAGTACAGTATTCCGAGACCCGCTGACAGATTGTGCATTTCTTTGCCGGCCCCGCGCCATGGGAGGAAATCGCGTGATTTACACTTTTTCTTGAAAGCCCCGCTTCTTTCTCGGCTGCCAGCGTGGCCGCACCCCGCTCCAGGAGGAGATTCTTTGACGCGTGCAGCCGCTCTCATGCTTCCCGCCGCCTTGGCCCTGGCGCTTGCAGGCTCGCCGCTCGCCGCGCAGACTCCCGTGCGGCCGCTGACGGTAGACGCGATCTACGGACACGGCTCCCTGCTGGGCAATCCGCCCGATGAATTGACGTGGTCGCCCGACGCTAAGCACCTGACATACCTCGACGGCGGCGAGTTGGTGGATCTCGATCCCGGCTCGGGAAAGCCGCATGTGCTGGTGAGCCGCGCCAAGATGGCCCTGCTGATGACGCAGGGCGGATCGGAGCGCGATCGCGATCATCGCAGCCGCTATGGCATGGCGAGCTACTTCTGGGCGCCGGATTCAGCGCACATGCTCTTCGACTCGGATGGGCACCTGTGGCTCTACGACCTGCACAATGGCGTGGGCGTGCAGATGGGCTCCTCCGGTGCAGCCTCCGGCGACGATCCAAAGTTTTCACCCGATGGCTCTTCGATCTCCTTCATTCGCGATCATGGCCTCGCCGTGATTCACCTGCGGGAGATGGGCACTCCCACGACGATGGTTGCGCCCGCGCCCAATCCGGTCACGCTCTGCGGCCAGGTGGACTGGGTCTACCAGGAAGAGCTGGATGTGCGCAGCAACTACTTCTGGTCGCCGGACTCGAAGAACCTGGCCTTTCTCCAGATGAACGAGTACGAGGTGCCGCAGTATCCGCTGGTCGATTGGATTCCGGTCCACGCGACGGTCGAAGCGCAACGCTATCCGCAGCCGGGCGACGCCAATCCCGATGTGCGGGTCGGCGTCATCAGCGCCAGGGGCGGCCGCGTGTCGTGGATCAGGCTCCCGCTCGATCCGGGGCAGGATTACGTTCCCCGCTTCGGCTGGGCTGACGACAAAACGCTATGGATCGAGAGCTTGTCCCGGGATCACAAACGGCGCGATCTGTTCTTCGCCGATCCCGGCAGCGGGGACGCGCGCCTCGCGCTTGAGATCAAAGACGACAAGTTTCTTGATGAAAACTACGATGTCTCGGTTGGCAAGGGCGCCATCGTGCTGACGAACTGGAGCGACGGGCACAATCATCTTTATCTCTATAGCTATGACGAGCGCCATCCTCTGGCCCAATCCGCGAAGCTCGAAAAGCAGCTCACCCGCGGCGACTTCGAGGTGAGCAACGTCTATCGCGTCGACTTCGAAAAGAAGTTTGTCGACTACGCCTCGAACGAAGGACGGGTGCTGGAACAGCAGTTGTGGCAGGTAAGCTTTGACGGGGTCAAGCGCCAGTTGAGCAAGGGTGCGGGATTCCACGATGGCAACTTCGCGCCTGCCGGCAACGCGTTTGTCGACAAGCACTCGACGCGCCTCGACCCTCCCACGCTGCAGCTTTGCCCCTCCGCGGATCAATGCAATACGTTCTGGCAGACGCGCGCTATCGAGCCCTATGGTTTGCGCGCGCCTGAGCAGATTGAGGTGAAGGCAAACAATGGGACCACGCTCTATGCAACGCTCTTGTTGCCCGCCGCCGCAGCGGATGCCGCGAGCGTGCCGCTGATTGTGAATCCTTATGGCGGCCCGGGACCGCAGACCGTGGCCAACCGCTGGAGCGAGGCACTGCTCTTCGATGAGTTGCTGGCCGAGCACGGCTTCGCCGTATTGCATGCGGATAACCGCGGCACCGGCATGCGCGGACGCGCCTTTGCCCAGGCCGCTTACCATGACTTCGGCCCCGTGCAGCTTGAAGATCAATTGACCGTGGTCGATGCCGCGCTCGCCAAATATCCGCAGTTGGATCCCAAGCGGCTGGGCTGGTGGGGATGGAGTTGGGGTGGGACCTTCACGCTCTATGCGATGACGCACTCCGATCGATTTCGCGCCGGAGTTTCCGTAGCCCCGGTCACGGATTGGCGCGACTATGATTCGATCTATACCGAGCGTTACATGGGCCTGCCTGGGCAAAATGTCGACGGCTATCGCGATGACTCGGTGGTGAACTCCGCCGCCAGTCTAAAGGGAAGGCTCCTCATCGCGCATGGCACAGGCGACGATAACGTTCACATCGAGAACACGGTTCAATTCGTGCAGAAGTTGATCGAAGCGGGCATTCCCTACGACCTGCAGATCTATCCGCGCAAGACCCACTCGATCAATGGACCGGACGTCCGGCCACACTTGTACAACCGCATCCTCGCACAGTTCGAGCAGTATTTAGAGCCGCCGATCAAGTAGCTTTCGCAAGCGGCATAGCGCGCGGGAGATCAGACTTCGTGCCGATTGAACAGGTCGTCCTTTTCCCGGCAGCCGCAGTTCGAGCACCCCAGACAGCAGGCAAGAAGCAGGGCCACGCCCACCGTGATGAGGACGGCAAGCACGTTCCCGTGGACTCCCAGCCAATGCATTAGATTATTCATAGTTGTACCGATCCAGGGGAAAACGATAATTCATGATAACCGCTGCCCCTCGGATCCCCCTTACCTGTTTTGTTTGACGCTCATTACTATCGGCAGGTTTGTCTCCCCGCTTTCAGCCCATTTTCCGGCGTCAAATAGAGAATAAAAGGAGAATACTGGGGACTATTCAGCCACGCATCCCTCAACCGGGCCACGCCCCCACTTAGCGCGCGTTCCTGTAGATCATTTCGAGCAGTTCGTCGTACATGGCTTGTTTTTCCTCTTCGGAGCCGGTGCGGATGGTCTGCGCGGCGCAGTGCGCCAGATGATTGCGCATCAGGGACCTGGCGACGGCCCGCAACGCCTCTTGCGCGGAAGAGACCTGCATGAGAATGTCGGCGCAGTAACGGTCTTCTTCCACCATGCGCTGGATGCCGCGCAGTTGGCCTTCGATGCGGCTGAGCCGGCGCAGGTTAGAGGTTTTGATTTCCGGGTCGACGCCCAACGCCTTGCGTCCCGCAACCGGCAGGTCGCAGCCGCAAAGCGCCTCGCTTTTTCTGGTGGCCATGGATCTCCTCATGCAATCTTTAGCCGGCTCAGGCGCAGGCTGTTGGTGACGACGCTGAATGAACTGAACGCCATGGCCGCGCTGGCCAGCACCGGGCTGAGCAGCAGCCCGCACACGGGAAAGAGAATTCCGGCGGCGATGGGAATGCCGATGACGTTGTACGCGAAGGCCCAGAAAAGATTCTGGCGCATCACGCGCATCGCGCCGCGAGAGAGAGCGATGGCCGCGGCAACGCCGTGGAGATCGCTCCGCATGAGCGTCACGTCGCCGGCTTCGAGAGCCACATCAGAGCCCGTGGCCATGGTGATGCCCACGTCCGCCTGCGCCAGGGCGGGCGCGTCGTTCACGCCGTCGCCCACCATGGCTACGACGTGGCGCTCGGCTTGCAACCGGCGAATCGCCTCCACTTTGCCTTGCGGCAGCACGCCGGCAATCACCTCATCGATGCCCACCTGGCTGGCGATGGCGCGCGCGGTCTGCTCGTTGTCGCCCGTCAGCATTACGACGCGCAGCCTCTCGCCGTGCAACCTGCGAATGGCTTCGATGGACGAAGACTTTGCCTGATCGGCCACGATGAGTATGCCGGCAAGAGCGCCGTCCACGGCGATCCACAGCGGAGTTGCACCTTGCAGCGCAGCGTGGTCCGCTGCTTCACGCAGCGCTTCAACCGAGATGCCGGAATCGCGCAGGAAAGCCGGATTGCCGATCAGGAGTGCGTGGCCATCGACGTCTCCCGCAACCCCGCGGCCCGGATGCGACTCAAACGCGCTCGCTCGCGGCAAGCTCCAGCCATTCTGCTGCGCGCGGCGCACGATGGCTTCGCCCAGCGGATGCTCGCTGGCGCGTTCCAGCGCGGCGGCGAGGCGAAGCAATTCGTCCTCAGTGAAGCTGCCCTGCGGGGCAAGAAATACTTGGGTCACTTCGGGCCGCCCGGCCGTAATCGTGCCCGTCTTGTCGAGCACGACCGTATCGATCTTCTCCAACCGCTCGAGCGCCTCACCGCCTTTGATGAGCAGGCCGAAGGCGGCGCCCCGTCCCGTAGCCACCATGACGGCGGTGGGCACGGCGAGGCCCATGGCGCAGGGACAGGCGATCACCAGCACCGTGATGGCCGCCGCGAAGGCCTGCATCGCCCCGGCGCCGGGAGCGAAGAGTCGCCACGCGGCGAAAGTCACGATGGCGCAGCCCAGAACCGCGGGCACAAAGATCGCGCTCACACGATCGGCAAGCTTTTGCACCGGCGCACGCGAACCTTGCGCCTCGCGCAACAGCCGCACGATCTGCGCGAGTGTGCTTTCAGCGCCCACCATGGTGGCGCGAACCTCAAGCGAGCCGCGCTGGTTGAGCGTGCCCCCCATCACGCGATCCTGCGCCTGCTTTTCCACGGGCAGCGATTCGCCGGTGAGCATCGATTCCTCCACACTGCTCGCGCCGGAAAGCACAATGCCGTCAGTGGGAATGCGTTCTCCGGGGCGGATCAGGATGACGTCGCCGTGCTCGATCTCCGCCAGCGGCAGGTCGCGCTCCACCCCGCCGCGCAGCACGCGCGCCGTCTTCGGCTGCAGTTGCACCAGCTTGCGCAACGCTCGGGCGGTGCGTCCTTTGGCACGGCTCTCGAGCGTGTTGCCCACCAGCACCAGGCCGATGATGAGAATGCCCGCCTCATAGTAGACATCGGGCGTGATGCCGTGGGCAAGAAAGAAGCCGGGCGCTACGGTGCCGGCGGCCGAGTAGAGAAATGCCGCTCCGGTGCCGAGCGCGACCAGCGTGTTCATGTCCGCCGTCTTATGCAGCAGCGCCGACCAAGCCTTGGTGTAGAAGCGTCGTCCCGCCCATCCGACGATGAAGACGGAAAGCGCCAACAGGAACCAACGCAGGGTGTTCGCGTCAATCCGATACATCCAGGGCAGGACGGCGCGCAGCACCGGATCGAGCACGCGCACGGACCAGCGCATGAACGGGTCATTGATATGGCCGGGGATGTGGCCCGCCATCGGCGCCACATTGCCCGCGCGAACCATGGTCATCAGCGGCATTGAGACAATCATGGCGACGATTCCGGCCAGGACGCTGACCCAGGCCTTCAGACGCAGTTGCCGGTACTCACGCAGTTGCTCTGCGTCGTCTCTCTCCTGCGCCTCAAAAGCTGTTTCAGCGGCGATCGGCATCTCCGCGCCGTAGCCGGTGCCGCGAATCTTTTGCACCAGGCCGGCTGTGGAGGCCGCGCGCGGATCGAAGGTTACGGTCGCGTTGTGCAGCATGAGATTGACGGTCGCATCGCGCACGCCTGCCTCGGCTCGGAGCGTTCGCTGGACAAACGACTGGCAGGCTGCGCAGGTCATGCCTGTGACCGGGATCGTGACCCGTTCCAGGGTGGCCGATTCGGCAGGGGCCGGTTTCTCCGTAACGTTAGAGGCGGAGGGCTTCGTCATGCGCAGTCCCTTCTCAGCCTTCGACATGGGCGGTGAAGCCGATATGATCGATCGCGGCTGCAACCTGCTGGGGTAAAACGCGCGCCGGGTCCGCAGCCACCGTAGCCGAACCCACTTCGACCGAGTCGACCCGGACTCCATCCATTGCGCTCAAAGCGTTAGTGATCCTGCGGACGCAGCCGTCGCAATGCATTCCGTCAATCGACAACCGGATGATATTTTCCATGATTTCGAAACCTCCACATCTGTAGTATAGATGCCCCTACCCCCCATAGGTATTCCGTGGATCAGAAAAACGTCCGGAATTGGCCTCATCAATGATCTTGCAGCCATGGAAACATCCCTCAGGGGCTCGAGACCCAGCCCATTGGGATGCTTCTCCGCATGACTACGTGCTCATGCCTGTTGCAAGATTCTTGATGGGACCGTTCTGGTCTGCGAAGTGATTCCTGCAATGTTATGACCGGATCGATCTACTGCGCCGCGCCGGACGCGGCCACGGGAAGGCTGATGAAGCTGGCGTCGTCCGGCGTATGCCACACCCGCTGTGTCGCTTTGCGGTAGTCGGCCGGCTTGGCGTCGAAGATGTTGGGAACGAAGCTCTGCGGATTGCGGTCGTACAGCGGAAACAGGGTGGACTGCACCTGCACCATGATGCGGTGACCGGGCTCGAAGACGTGGTTCACCATGGGCAGGCCGAATTGATAGAGCAGAGGCTTGCCCGCTGTAATCGCTTCGGCGTGTTCGGAGCTGGTGCGATAGCGGCCGCGGAAGATGTCCGTGGCGATGGGCAGCTCGTAGCCGCCCATCGGCACGTCGTACGGATACGAACCGGGATAAACGTCAATCAGCTTCACGACCCAATCGCTGTCCGTTCCGCTGGTGGAGGCGTAAAGATGCACCTCCGGCCGCCCGGCCAAGTGCATCGGCGCGGTGAGCGGCGCCGTCTCGAAGGTCAACACATCGGGGCGTCCGTCGACGAAGCGCTGATCGTGCACCAACCAGGTGCGCCACGCGTTCTCGTCGGTGGCGAGAAACGGCCGCGGCGTGAAGGGAACGGGCTTAGCCGGATCGGAGACATATTCCGTATACTTTTCGGTGCCGGCTTCGGGAGCGTTGAAGGATAGCTTGCCGTCCGCTTCAAGATAGAGCGGCTTGGCTTTATCCGGGCATCCCGAGTCGCAGCTCTGCGGCCAGCTCTTGAAGCGATCCCAATGATTTTCACCGGTGTTGTAAACCAGCACCGGCGGTGTATCGGCCTTGGGTGCGCCGTCAACCAGATATTGCGTGAAGAACGGCAGCAGAACGTCGCGCCGGTACTGAAGCGCCGTGTCGCCCTTCCACTGCAGCGGTCCCAGATTCCAGCCCAGACGGTTAATCTGGCTGTGGAACCAGGGTCCCATGACCAGGAAGTTCATGTCATTGTTCTTGTCCTTGGGCTCGACCGCCGCATAGGAGTGATTCGCGCCCCACATGTCCTCCTGGTCCCACAAGCCCTGTTCCCAAAGGACGGGCACCTTGAGCGGCACCTTGGCGATGAGTTTGTCCAGCGCCTGGTCCTGCCAGAACTCATCGTAGGCAGGGTGCTCTTCGACCTTGCGCCAGAAGGGAAGTTGGTCGAGCCCGCCGTAGCGCGCAAAGTCGCCCGCCGAGCCTTGTTCGAGGAAGTTCGTGTAATCGTCGTAGTTGAGCCGCGGTATAGGCTCGCCGGTGCCGCGCGCCGTGGTCTGCTCAGTGAAGTAGTCAAGGTTGATCTGACGGAAGGCGCCGTAGTGGAACCAGTCATCGCCCATCCAGCCATCGATCATAGGGCTCTCGGGTGCGGCCACTTTGAGCGCCGGATGCGGATCGAGCAGGGCCATCACCACGGTAAATCCCTCATAGGAAGAGCCGATCATGCCAACCTTGCCGTTGCACTCCGGGACATTCTTCACCAGCCAATCGATGGTGTCCCATGCGTCTGTCGTGTCGTTGGGGCCGTGCGGGTTGAGAGGGCCGGCGGGCGGCGGTGTCATCACATACTGGCCTTCCGAGCCGTATTTGCCCCGCACATCCTGAAAGACGCGAATGAATTTGGCTTTGATCCAGACGTCATCGCCAACCGTTACCTGGTCCAGCAGATTCGGCGACTCCTCGACGTGCATGCGCGAGGCGGCGTCGTAAGGTGTCCGGGTCAGCACGATGGGCGCGTGCGTTACGCCCTTCGGGATCGCGATCACGGTATAGAGCTTTACGCCGTCGCGCATCGGAATCATGACCTCGCGCTTCACGAAATCGTAGTCGGTACGTGGAGGCGTAAAGTGGGCTGGGATATCCGGAGTCATCGCGGGCGTGGGCGCCTGCGCCGGAAGGACGGCGGCGACGGTGAAGACCCCGGCGATGGCAAACGAGGCAACGAGGAAGCGGCGAGACAGAGCCATCCGATTGTCCTTCCAAAATAAAGTCTGGTACGGCAGGTGACGAGCCGGCGCCAAGCGGCTGCGCCGCGCGTGTGCGCAGAATATCATCTCCCAGGACAAGTAATCGCTCGGTGCTGCTGAGCGCAGTGTCTTCCCCGGCCTTTCAGGGTCGCCGGTTGGCACAAATCAGCCACCGGTCGTTCGTCAGTGGTTGCGCAATCCCGGTGTCGGGCGATATCGTGCCCTTGAGGTCGGTTCCCCACAATGCGCCCTTCGGAGCTTCCTGAAAGGGATCCGACGGCCGAAGAACTACGCCTTCAGGCCCGCCTGGTCCAGACCACAATCGATCATTTGTTCGAGTTGTCTCCGGATGCCATCCTGATTACGGCGGTCGATGGCACGATACGGGGCGCGAACCCACGCGCCGAGGAGCTATTCGGCTATACGGTCGAGGAGCTGATCGGCCAATCCGTGGAGATGCTGGTGCCCAGCCGGTTCCGCGACGACCACCCCCGCCACCGGGAAAACTACAACGCTCATCCGCGCACGCGGCAAATGGGCGCAGCGCTGAACCTGTTCGGCCAGCGCAAAGACGGCTCGGAATTTCCAGTGGACATTATGCTCAAGCCCGTTGACACCGCCGACGGCTCCGCGGTGGTCAGCTTCGTCCGCGATGTCACGGAACAGCGGGCCGCGCAGGAGAGCTTGCACGCCAACGATCTCCGGATGCGATCGATCCTCGGGAGCATTGATGAGTTCGCGATCTATCTGCTTGATCCGGAAGGCCATATCCTCACCTGGAATTTGGGTGCGGAACGCATCAAGGGCTATAAGGCCGACGAAGTCATGGGCCTGCATTTTTCAAGATTTTTCATCCAGGAGGAGGTGGAGCGGGGCCGGCCAGCCGAACTGCTGCGCCAGGCCGCAAGACGGAACCGGGTGGAAGAAGAGGCCTGGCGGGTGCGCAAAGACGGCTCGCGGTTCTGGGCCAATTGCGTGCTGACCGCTATCCGGGATTCCAGCGGCGCCGTGACCGGGTTCGCCAAGGTAACCCGCGATGAGACTGACCGCAAGCAGGCGCAGGAATCGGTGATCGCGGAGTTGAGCAGCCTTTTGCTCACCAGCGTCGATATTCGCAAATTGCTGGATGCCTTCTCCGCCAGCATGCACAAGATGATTCATCACGATGCGGCCACCCTGGGTCTATATGACGAAGCCACCGGGAAGCTGCGGATCCAGTTCCTTTCTGACGAGGGTGAACATCGAGGCGAGCTCTTCGTCGATCCGGACGCTTCGCCGGCGGGGCAGGCCTTCCGCACCCGGCGGCCGGTGATCCTCAACCGGGTCGACCGATGGCCGTTTGCGCCGGAATCCATCCGCCATCTCACCGGAGCGGGCATGCAGTCGGCCGTCTGGGTCCCTCTCATTCACCGGGAACGAACACTGGGCGCGCTGGCGGTCGCCAGCAGAACGGAGAGTGCCTTCGCGGAATCGGACGCCGAGAAGCTCTCCCAGGTGGCGAGCCAGGTGGCGATGGCCGTCAACAATGTGCTTGCCTTCCAGCAGATTGCCAAGCTCCGCGACAGGCTGGACCAGGAAAGGCAATATCTCGAAGAGGAGATCAATCTCGAGAACCGGTTCGAGGATATTGTGGGGGAAAGCTCGGGCCTGCGTGCGGTATTGCGGCAGATCGAGACTGTCGCTCCAACCGATGCCACGGTACTGATTCAGGGCGAGACCGGGACCGGCAAGGAGCTGCTGGCGCGCGCCATCCACCGGCTAAGCCCGCGCAGTGAGCGGACTTTCATCAAGCTCAACTGCGCCGCCATTCCGGCTGGCCTGTTGGAGAGCGAGCTCTTCGGCCACGAGAAGGGAGCCTTCACCGGCGCCATCGCGCGCAAGATGGGCCGCCTGGAACTCGCGCATGAAGGCACGCTTTTTCTCGATGAAGTGGGCGAGATGCCGCTGGATCTGCAGCCGAAACTGCTACGCGCCCTGCAGGAACGCGAGATCGAGCGGCTGGGCGGCACGCGCGCCATTCCCGTCAACGTGCGCCTCATCGCCGCCACCAATCGCGACCTGGCCAGAATGGTGGCTGAGAAGCAGTTTCGCAGCGATCTGTTTTATCGGCTGAAGGTGTTTCCCGTCTTCGCGCCGCCGCTGCGAGAGCGCGTCGCCGACATTCCTACTCTCGTGCGGCACTTCGTCTCGCGGCACAGCCGCCGCATGGGTAAGAACATCGAGACCATCCCACCCGAAGCCATGGACGCGCTGATCCGCTGGAAATGGCCCGGCAACATCCGTGAGCTTGAGAACTTCCTGGAGCGCGCCGTCATATTGTCGCGAGGTCCGGTGCTGCATGTGCCGCTGGCGGAACTCACGGAGATGGAAGAAGAAGACGAAGAAGACGCCACGGTCAGTGCAAATCCGACGCTGCAGGCCGCCGAGCGCGATCATATACTGCGTGCGCTTCGGGACGCCAAAGGCATGATCGGCGGAGCGTCCGGGGCCGCTGCCCATCTGGGCCTCAAACGGACCACGCTCAACTCCAAAATGAAGAAGCTGGGCATCGAACGCCGCGACTACATGTAGTCGCCGTGACGAAATATCGTCTTCGTCACGTCGTCATCATGAACACGTCTTTCCCCTGTCGGCCCGCCACTCCAAAATCTATACTCTTTTGCTTTGAGCCATTTAGCGCCGCCCTCGTCCGATGGCTGAGGTTTGGCACGCGCCGTGCCTTTTACAGGGCATGGCGTTGCGAATCACGATCGAAAAGAACGAGCAAGCAATCGTCGTGAAACTGGAAGGACGCATTGTGGGGCCATGGGCGGTCGAACTTGATCGCCTGTGGAAGCAAACCTCGCCGACGTTGGACTCCAGGCCCCTTGCCCTCGATCTTCGTGAAACCACCTATG
>DASXFB010000068.1:0-66799 GCA_036489815.1 Occallatibacter sp.
TTCCTGATTTTGCGGTGGGGCGGATACAGACTCGAACTGCATCGGAACGCGGGCCGCACACGCGCCATACCCGGCGGTGAACCCGGCACAATCCCGCACCCCCGCGAAAGGAGTGCATCGCCAAACTCTTCGATTCTATCGCTAAAACGGCACTGGGTCAATGCGTCTCCGCTCTCCGCACTCGCTATACTTCCCCCATGCCGCCTCGCAGCGTCCCTCTCAGTGTCGTAGTCACCGAACTGAACGAGATGGAGGACATCGGCAGGGTGGTCGCGAGCCTTCTCGCCCAGGTCCCTTCGCCAGCCGAGGTCATCGTCGTCGATGGCGGCTCGACCGACGGCACCTGGGAGTGGCTGGCCGAGGCCGAGCGGCAGAACGCGGGACCGGGTCCGCGCCTCATCGCCATTCGCGATGAAACCTGCAGTCTGAAGTTCTCCAAAGGCCCCGTCTCGCGCGGACGCAATGTAGCCATCGCTGCTGCCCGATCGCCCATCGTCGCCTGCGCGGATGCCGGTTGCACCTACGCGCCCGACTGGCTGAAAAATCTGGCCGCCCCGCTCGTCGACGACACCGCCGAATACGCCTTGGGCGGCACCTGTCTCGACCCGGAAGTCCACACCGTCTGGGATGTGGCCTCGGCGCCGTTTTTTTCCGTCAAGCTCTCCCCATTTGAACCGACAAAATCCTGCACCGCGCGATCGATGGCGTTCACCAAGGCGCTCTGGCAGCGGGTTGGCGGCTTCCCCGAGGATGTGCTGGTAGGCGAAGACACACTCTTCGATCTCGACGTCCGCCGCCAGACCGTGCCCGCGTTTGTGGCCAACGCCAAAGCCATCTACCGGCCCCTGAACAGCTTTCGTTCGGCGACTCATCAGATGGCCCGCTATGCCATCAGCGATGGCCAGGCCGGCGTGCGCTGGGCGCGCCTTCTGCGCAATGGCGCGCGCTCCATCTTTCAAGTGCTGGCTATCGCGTATCTCGCGGCATCGCTTCCCTGGTCTGTTCTGCCCCTGGCCCTTGTCTTCGCTCTCGAATGCTGGTATGCCTTTCACCGCGACTGGCGTTTCCTGCCCCGCTTCGGGGTGAAAGCCGTGCTCGCCCGCTTTGTCTTTTCCGTCGCTGTGCCGTGGATGGTTGCCGTGAATCAGCTTCGCGGCCGATTCAGCGCCAAGCCCTTGACCAACCGGCAGAACGTACCAGGGTGACGGCGGAAAGCTCCGCCAGCCGACGGCTCGCTTCGCCGCCCAACAAAACCCTGAACATTAAACTCCGCAAACAAAATCGAGCGGCTACGGTATGGGCCGTGCAGGAAGACCTCCTCCTTTGCCTGCACCTGTGGACACTCTTCGCCATTCCGACGAGAAGCAGAGCGCTTCCGAGCCTCTGGCCGGACCATTGACCGAAATCGCGCTCGGCTATCAACGCACCTTGGAGCGCAATCCCCGGCAGCCGCAGGCTCTGCTGGGCATGAGCCTGGTGGCGCTCGCGAGCGGCCAGACGGAATCTGCGATCACCATGGCCAGAGCCGGCACGGCCGCGGCCCCGCGGATGCCCGAAGCGTGGATCGCGCTCGGGCAGGCTCTCAAGGCCGCGGGCTGCCTCGATCAGGCGGAATGCGCCTATGCGCAGGCCATCAACCTCGATGGGACGAATGCGTTGGCGCGTATGGGCCTGGGCGAACTTGAACTGGCTCACGAACGGCCTGAATCCGCTGTGCGGCAATTTGAGCTTGCGCTCCGGGCCGCACCTCGGATGGCCGGCGCCCATCTGAGCCTGGGCCACGCGCTGGCTTCGATGAGCCGAAGGGAAGAGGCGCTCGCACACTACGAGCATGCCCTCACCCTGCGCCCGCGCCTTCCGGAGGCCGAGTTCGCCGCCGGGTTTGTGCTGGCTCAAATGGGCAGCCTCAAACAAGCCGAGATCCGCTATCGCCGCGCCATCGCCGCGCGTCCCGATTTTGCCGCCGCCTGGATCAATCTGGGCAGCCTGCTGCGCGAACAAGGGCGCGATCTCGACGCGGAGGCCGCACTGCGCCGCGCCGTCGAACTGCGCCCCGATCTCGTCTCCGGGTGGATCAGCCTGGCCGCCCTCGAGCGGGAGCGGGGCCGCTTCCACGAGTCGGAAAAATACCTTCGCAGGGCCTTGACTCTCAACCCCGATCAGGTGGAGACGCTCATCGCCTGGTCTCAGTTCCACCTCGCCCAGCGCGATTGGATCGGCGCTGGACGGTGGATTCACAAAGCTCTCGGCCTCGCCCCGGACCACGCCGAAGCCGTGAATCTGGACGGCATTCTGCTCCATCTCGATGGCCGGTTGGAGGAGGCGGTGGCGCGCTTCGAGCGGGCGGAGGCGCTCGGCGATCGCGCCGCCGTTTCAAACCGCGGCAACGCGCTGCTCGATATGGGACGCATGGACGAGGCGCTCAAGGCTCACGAGCACGCCGTAGAACGCGACCCGAACCATCCCGGCGCGGCCTACAATCTGGCGCTGACCGAACTGCGGCTGGGCCATTGGGAACGCGGCTGGCCGGGATACGAAGCGCGCTGGCGTTTCCGCGAAGTGCACCGCAGCCCGCGCCTCTTCAAGCAGCCGCGGTGGAAGGGTGAGCCGCTTCACGGCCAACGCATCCTGCTGCACGCCGAACAGGGCCTGGGCGACACCATCCAGTTCTGCCGCTATGCGGAGCTGGTGGCCGCGCACGGCGGCGTGCCGGTTCTGGCCGTGCAAGAGCCCGTGGAGCGGCTCCTCTTTTCCCTTTCCATCGCGCGCGAGGGCAACGCGGAGGTCATGTGTTTAGGAGCGCCGCCGCCCGCATGCGATTGGGAATGTCCGCTGATGAGCCTGCCCGCCGTGTTTCGCACCACCGTGAACACGGTCCCCTGGCCCGGCGCCTATCTTCATGCGGAGCCGGGTGCGGCGGAGGCGAAGCGCGCACAATTTCCCAGCCGCCATCCGGGGATGCGGATCGGCTTGGCGTGGGCCGGCAATCCGCGCTACAAGGCTGATCATCAGCGCTCCCTGCACCTTGATCTGCTGCTGCCGCTGCTTCGCGCCGGAAGCGTGAGCCGGACCGTGAACTGGATCTCGCTCCAAAAAGGCGCACCGGCGGAGCAGTTGGCCGCTGTGCCCGCCGGCCTGTGCCTGCTGGACGGCTCGAGCCGCGACCGCGACCTGGCCGAAACCGCGGCGCTCGTGGCCACGCTCGACCTGGTCATCACCACCGACACCTCGATCGCCCACCTGGCCGGAGCCATGGC
The DNA here is from genome assembly GCA_036489815.1 of Occallatibacter sp. Taxonomy (GTDB): domain Bacteria; phylum Acidobacteriota; class Terriglobia; order Terriglobales; family Acidobacteriaceae; genus Telmatobacter. The sequence continues at coordinate 3,258 of DASXFB010000068.1, forward strand.
CAAGCCGGTCTGGATTCTGCTGCCCCATCTCGCCGACTGGCGCTGGATGCAGGAGACAGAGACCATCCCCTGGTACCCCACCGCACGGCTCTTCCGGCAAACTAATCCCGCCGCTTGGGAGGGTGTTTTGGACCGGGTCGCCGTTGAATTGCGCCAGTTTAAGCCCGTCGGCGTAGCCTAATTAATCGGCAAATATTTCTATAAATAGCTGGAATAAAACACCTTAATGCCGAGACTCGCAACTTCCCGCATTCAATCCCCAGGCTCCTGTCAAAATTTGCCTTGACAAAGTGAACTCTATTTTATAGAGTTCTCTCAATGCAGTTTGCTCTGGAGACTCCAGAGCAGGAACCAGGAGAACTCAACATGGCCACGAACAATGAGATGGACGTCAGGGAGCAGCTCAAGCTGATCGAAAGTATGATCGCCGAAGGCCGCCGTAAGACCGAGAGCTGGGGTTGGAGCTTCCTGCTCTGGGGCATCGCCTACTATGTGGCCATTGCCTGGGCCAGTTGGGGCGGAAGCCCGTCCGTGTGGGGGGCGAGCGTCAATCGCGCGCTCGCGTGGCCGATTACGATGGTGGCCGCCTGCATTCTCACCATCGCTATCGGCGTTAGAAAAAGTAAGGGCCAGCCGGACACGACGATGGGCCGCGCCGTGGTCTCCATCTGGATCTGCATCGGCGTTTCCATGCTGCTGCTTTTTCCGGCGCTCAGCATGGCGGGCAGGCTCGATCAGCATGCATTCGTGGCCGTCGTCGGGGCCATGCTCGGGATCGCCAATGGGACCTCGGGGCTGATTCTCAAGTGGAGGATGCAATTTGCCTGCGCCATAGTATGGTGGCTCACTTCGGTGGCCGCGTGCTTCGGTTCTGATGCGCAGCTGGAGGCGCTCTTCCTCGCCGCGCTCTTCTTCTGCCAGATCGTCTTCGGCATCTACGCCATGATTCTGGATTCGCGGCGCAGCCGGCTGGATGGAGCCGTCCATGCCTAGCGCGGAGCCGGAATCCGGCTCTGCGCTGCCGGACTTGAATCCCGTGATCCACGGCAAGCTGCGGCTGGCGCTGCTCTCGCTGCTGGCGGGCGTGGAGGCGGCGGAGTTCACCTGGCTGCGCTCGAAGACCGGCTCGACCGACGGTAACCTGGGCGCGCAGATGATGAAGCTGGAAGAAGCCGGCTACGTGACCGTCGAAAAAAAATTCGTGCAGCGCAAGCCGCAGACTTTATACCGCATGACCGAGACCGGCCGCCATGCGCTCTCAGAATATGTGCAGGCGCTCAAACAATTGCTGGGTGAAGCGATGGACGCCGCGCCTCACGCCGCCTCCCCCAAAGGCTAAGTCGCGGTTTCGTGAGGCACCTGAGAGAGCGGTGATAATGACAATGGAATGACAATGGGTTGACTCTTCCATTCCCGGCGGCTGGTTAAACTGCCCTCGCCGCTGTTCACAGGTTCAGGACGCTCATAGCCTCTTCGCCCTCTGCCTCTCGTTTGAAACCGCGTAGCGAAGTGGCATTCCCTTTTGAATGCGCGGTCGAAACCTAGGCGGGTAAATTGAGAGTGCTCAAGTGCGCTTGGGTTTTCCTGATCGGCGGATTCGTCCGGAGACGATCTTCAGGCTCGCCGATTGGGAGGTAACGAAAACCCATGCGTTTCTTTGTGTGTGCAATCATTCTGGTTGGTTTGAGCTCGCTGGCCGTCGCCCAATCCACGCCGAAGGCCGAAATTTTCGGCGGATTCTCGTATCTGAATTACGTGGCGATTTCGACCAATCTGCCTTCAGGAACCGAGACGCTGCCCCCTTCCGGGGACGCCCTTACCCGGTGACTACCGTCAACTTTAATCCGCGGATGAATCTCCTCGGCTGGAACGGGTCGGTCACCGCCAATCTGCTGCCGTGGTTCGGCATCACAACCGATTTCGGCGGAGGCTACAGCAACGCAAGCCAGTCGGCGAACTCCACGGAGACCATCGCAACCGGGTTGCCCTGCGTCACGATCTGCAACATCTCTGAAAGCTACCAGCTCACGGTTTCCGATCCGCGGGTCTATTCCTTCCTCTTCGGCCCGCAGTTCGCCTTGAGGGCCGGCAAAGTGAAACTGTTCACCCATTTTCTTGCCGGCGGCATGAACCGGAAAGTGACAACGGTGGAAACGGTCACGTCGAACGAGAGCCCGGTTCTTGCAATCTCCAGCCGGGCCTCGGACGCCACCAATCTTTTTTCCATGGCCTTTGGCGGAGGCGCCGACTTGCCGATCCACAAGCAACTGGCGTGGCGGCTCGGCGTTGACTATCTCACCACTACAGGCACGGGGCAGGATCACGTTCGCGTCACGACCGGCGTCGTTTGGAGGCTGGGAAAATAACTCCGCCCGTGCTTTGCATTCATCGCGCAACGCATGCGCTCAAATCACCCCGGAACGGCCCGCTGCTGGCGCACGCGCTCCATGATGCCCAGGTAATACGCGAGGTTGTGGATCGTATTTAGCGTGCCCCCAAGCGCTTCCCCCGCCTGCATGAGATGGCGCAGATAAGCCCGTGAATAGCGGCGGCACACCGGGCACGCGCACGCCGGGTCGGGCGGGTTCTGGTCTTCGGCGTATTTTTTGTTCTTGATGTTCACGCGGCCTTCGCTGGTGAAGAGCAGGCCGTGGCGCGCGGCGCGTGTGGGAATGGTGCAGTCCATCATGTCCACGCCCAACTTTGCGTACCGCTCGATCTCATCTGGAAAGCCGACTCCCATCACGTAGCGAGGCTTGTCGCGGGGCAACAGCGGCAGCACTTCGGCAATCATCTCGAGCGTCAGCTCGCGCGGTTCGCCCACGCTCAGCCCTCCAATGGCATAGCCGTCGAAATCCATCTCCACCAGCCGCTCCGCGCACTGGCGGCGCAGATCCGTATACATGCCGCCCTGGACAATGCCGAAGAGGCTCTGCGTGCGCCCGCCGAATCGGTCGCACCAAACAACTTCGTCGCGATGCGCGCGGAAATGGTCGAGTGAGCGCCGCGCCCAGGCCATGGTCAGCCGCAAGCTTTCTTCGGCGCGATCGCGGCTGGCCGGATACTCCGTGCACTCGTCGAAGGCCATGGCGATATCAGCGCCCAGCGCGATTTGAACGTCCACTGAATGCTCGGGAGTAAAAAAATGCGAACTCCCGTCGAGATGCGAACGAAAGCGCACGCCCTCGTCCGTAACTTTGCGCAGCTGGCTCAGCGAGAAAACCTGGAAGCCGCCGGAGTCGGTCAGCAGCGCGCGCGGCCAGCTGATGAAGCGGTGCAATCCGCCCATGCGGCGAATCGCTTCATGGCCGGGCCGCAGATAGAGATGATAGGTGTTGCCGAGAATGATCTCCGCGCCCAGCGCTTCGAGCGTCTCTTGCGGCACCGCTTTCACCGTGCCGGCCGTGCCCACCGGCATAAAGACCGGCGTCTGCACTGTCTTATGCGGCAAATGAAGCTGCGCGCGGCGCCCGCCTGCCGCAGTCTCCTGCGTGATTTCAAAAAGGCTCACCAGAGAATTTTAAGCGGTGGGGCTGAGCGCATTCTCGAGATGCGCTTTCTACGATCGCGCCAGGCACATTCAAAAAGCCCCTCCCGCATGTACGCGAGAGGGCTGAACTCGATCGCTGTTCTTGCCTCCGGTTTAGCGGACTCGCGCGTTGTGCTTGTCGCGATAGATGCGCCGCGACTCCTGGTTCTGCTGGTGGTGAATGGTCCGGCGATCCTGCTTGGTCAGGTGGCCGTTGTCCTGGGCGCGCATGCCGTGCTCTTCGCGGTTGATGCCTTGCTCCTGGTGTTCGAGGCGCCCGGTTTCGCCGGCAGTCAGCTGGCCGCTGTGCACGCCCTGGGCAATGCGCTGCTGCTGATCGCCCTTGCGTTGGTTGATGTTGTGGTCGTTCTGTCCGGGTGTGGGAGTCTGCGCAACCATCAGGGCAGGAGCAGCAAGGATGGCAGCCAGTGCGATCGTGGACATCTTCATGGTGTTTCCTCCTCGGGTGACGGCCACGCTTGCCTCTGCGTCATGCCACTCACACTGACAGAAACACAATCCTCTCAAAGAGGTTGCGGCGATCAACAGAAAACTTCGCGGCAGAAAGTCGCACGATCGTAACCTGCGACCGGAATGAATCCAGGGGGAGCGAAGACTCTGCGCGAGGCTCTGACACAGAGGGCACGCGATGCGAGTTGCGGCGGACTAGACTACCGGTCTTGCTTACCCAAGGTCAGCTGAACCCCGATGCGCGCGACGCGCGGCTGGCCCAGTGTCGTCGTTGGTGTCTTCGAGACCTCGATCGAACGATCCATCAAATTCTCACCGGCCGCGAAGATCTCCCATCGGCTGCCGATGCTGTGCGAAGCATAAGCATCCAGCCGGAAGTAGCCGTGCAGAAGAAAGGCATTCGCGTCGTCATCGAACTGGTGGCCGCTCAGGCGGCTCTGCAGGCTGAGTGTGCCCAGCGATGGCTTGAAGGCGCGCACATTCAGCGTGGCCAGATTGCGCGCTACCTCTGGAATCCACTTGCCATTGTCTTGCGTTCCCCGCGATACCACCGCGTGCGCGTACTGGTATCCGCCATCCACGGCAATCCAGCGGCGCGGCGCAAGCTCATAATCCAAAGACACGCCACGGCTCTCGATCTGGCCGAGGTTCTCACGCATCAACCGGTTCGTCGCCAAGGTGAGTGCGGCGATGGGACGGTTGATCTCGGTCAGGAAGTAGCTGGCCCGCACCGTGCCCCAATTGTGCTCTGTGGCCAGGCCCGTTTCCCACCCCGTGGCGCGTTCGCTCAATAGATTGCCGTTTGGCAACGTAAGCTGAGCGCCCACTTGCGTGGCGCGATAAAGCTCGCTGGGAGTGGGCGCGCGAAAGGCGCGGAATCCTGAAGCTGACACCGCCCAATGCTCGAAGAGCTTGCGTGAAACGCCAACGCGTGGATCGAAGAGCCGCTGGTCGAGCTGGGGCGGCTGCGCAGCATTCGGGATCCACGCTGCTCCATTCCGTGTCCTCTCAAAGCCGTCGTAGTTCTGGAACCAATCCATGCGGCCGGAAGCAGTCAGCGTCCACGCATTGTGCATCCACATGGCTTCGACATAGGCGCCCGAGTCGCGCTGATGATCGCTGAGATTCGTAATAGCCGCCGTTGCCCCGAAACTCTGCTCGCGGTCCCACACGCGCACATCGTGGACGTCTGCGCCCGCCACGAGCACCATCCCCGCGCCCAATGGCTCGGTCCAGTGCGCCGCGGCGCCCAATTCGTTGTCCGGCACGAACGAAAACTTTGTGGGCGTCTCGCCGCACCGGAAAGAGCACGCGGGATCGGCCGCAGTCGGCGCATTCGACAAACTTGAGAAGGTCTGCCGGTAGCGTTCATCGGAACCATAGAGACGCACATTGAGCGCCTCGCTGCGCGCATTCTGCCAATCCGCGCCCGTGGCATAACGGACGAGCCGGGTCGCGTTGAACTGGTACGGCGTTCCATTATGGCGCGACTCCTCGAACCCGCTGCCGCGCGCAAACACGCGCAACGGCCCCCGCACCCGCTCGGCAAGCGCCAGCGCGTTCTGGCTGTGAACATTGCTGGCCGTATCGATGGGGCCGCGCTGCGACGGCGCTTCCTGGATGTACCCATCCGTGCCCAGCGCTCCGCCGGAAACCAGAACCCCGATGGGCCCGCGCTTGGTCTGCATCAACAGGCTGTCGTCAAAGGTTCCTTCGCCACCGTAGCTGGAGCTGAATTCGGCCCGGTCGGCGCCCGGCCGCACCGGGATCACATTGATGACGCCGCCAATTGCGCTTGAACCATACAGGCTGCTGGCGCCCCCGCGCACCAGTTCGATGTCGCGGATTGACAGATCGGGCTGCTCCTCCCAATGGATCCACCCGCCCAGCGGATCGTTGAGCGGCACATCGTCTTCCGTGACCAGGGTGCGGCTGGCCGAGGTGGAACCGAGCCCGCGCAAGCTGATTCCCTGCGAAGTGGGATTGGCCACCAGCGACGGCGAGCGGCGAAAAAGTTCGACGCCGGGAAGCTGCCGCAGCTGATCGTCGAGCGTCACCGCCGCAGTGGAGCGCAGCGCCTGTTCCGGCAAAACGCGCGTGACCGATGGGCTCTCGAGTTCACCCAGCGGCGCGCGATACGCCGTCACCGTAACCTGCTCAATGTTCGCTTCGGGTTGCAGACGAACCGTGGCCGGGGCCGAGAGGGAAAGCGTCTGCGCAGCGAATCCCGGAGCAGCAATTTGGATGCGGCAGGGCGCCTGGCACGCGAGATGAAAATTCCCCGAGGCGTCGGTGGAACCGAGCAATCGGCCGGATCCGTCTGTCACCGTTGCGCCCGCAACCGCGGCCCCTCCGGCATCCTCAACCACAATCGCGATCGGCGCCGGCCCCTGCGCTGCCATCATTCCGGGGCTGCCCAGCGCGACCAGGGTCAGCACTCCATAAACTGCTTTCCACTTGCACCACCGCATCGTTTGCGCCTTTAGGATCAGGAAACAGATTCTCAAGGTATTGTGACACGGCTGATCCCGTACGAGGATCGATAGCCTGGGGGGCAATTTCACGAAGGGGGACAAGGACAAAGGCGCGCTCCGCCAGGCGCGGATGGGGAATCTTGAGGTCGTACCCGCTCGCGACCAGATCGCCATAGAGAAGAACATCCAGGTCCAGCGTGCGCGGCCCATTCGCGAATCCCGCGCTCCGGTCACGGCCGAACTCACGCTCGACGTCGAGCAGAGCCTCAAGCAGTTCATGCGGGCTCAGCCTCGTCTCAAGCGCCAGCACCGCGTTCAGAAACCGCGGCTGATCGGCAAATCCCACCGGGCTCGTTGAATAGAGCGAGGAGCACGCCTCCACGCGGCCGAGGCTGCCGAGCCGCGAAACCGCCGCCGCCAGAGTATCCTCCGGCGAGCCGGCCGGCCCAGGTAGATTGGCCCCGAGACCGATGTAAGCAGTAGGCACCTGCTTCTGATTATCGCGGGATCTGCGCCTTTCGCTCAAGCTCATCGACGGGATATTCCAGGCTGCTTGTTCGCCTCGTCCCTTGTTCGCCTCGTCACAGGACGTTCACACTCCCCCTGTGATAGCATCCGTGTTTCAACAAGGGGCGCGTGGCGAGACTTGCCCAGCCTCCGCCGCTCGCCGGCCTGAGACCATCCAGCATGGATGAGGAAGACGGCAAAACCGGAACCCGAGCCCGGCAATCCGGCCCGTTGAACGCCTTTCCGGGCGTCCCCACACCATCCCTGTGCCCCTCGCTGTTCGACTTCCTTTCAAGCATTCAAGCCAGCCGGAACCCCGTCACCTCTTCGCACCAAGAAGGAGCAACATTCCATGAAAACGTATCAGGGAAGTGAGATCCGCAACGTAGCTGTAGTGGGGCACGCGCACAGCGGCAAAACCACGCTCATCGCCGCCATGCTGCATGCCGCCAAGATGACCCCTACGCAGGGCCGCGTGGCCGATGGCTCGGCCGTGACCGCCTATGACGAAGAAGAAGTCGCGCGCGGCGTCACCATGCAGAACGCCGTCGCCTTTGCCGAGTGGCAAGGGGTCAAAATCAACCTCGTCGACACGCCCGGCTTCCACAGGTTCACGCATGAAGCCCGCGCCGCGCTGCTTCCCGTTGAATCCGCCGTCGTGCTGGTCAATGCCCAAAACGGCGTGGAGCCGGTGACCGAGCGCGTCTGGAAATTTGCCGAAGAAGCAGAGATTCCTCGCATTGTCCTCGTCAACCAGATGGATCACCCCAAGGCCGGCGGCGGAAGCGGCTTGAGCGCCCTGATCGACGATATTCACGAGCGCTGGGGCCGCAACTGTGTCCCTGTCCAGTTGCCCATCTCCGATGCGCAGGGCTTTCATGGCGTAGTCGACCTGGTCACCATGGAGGCTTACACCTACACGCCCGGCGGCGATGGGCGCGGCAAGGTCTCCAGCGAGATTCCCGCCTCGCTGGCCGCGGAAGCAAAGGCCCGCCATGAGGCGCTGGTTGAACTGGTGGCCGAAGGCAAAGACGAGCTGATGGAAGAGTTCTTTGAGAAGGGCACCATCCCCGAAGAGCACCTCATTGCCGCGCTGCATGAGGCCATCCGCGAAGACCGCATCTTCCCCATGCTCTTTGCGAGTGGGCACGCCAACATGGCGCTCGATCACCTTCTCGACTTTCTGAAGGTCTACGCGCCTGCGCCCGTCGAGCGCGCGCCCATCGCCGTGAAAACCGCTGTGGCGCAGACCGTCCCCGCCGACTCTGCCGCGGATGCAGCCGCCGCAATCGGGGCCTCGTTCCGCAAAGTCGACGACCGCGAGCCCTGCGCCGCCGTCGTCTTCAAAACCATGACCGACCCTTTCGCCGGCCGCATCACCTTTTTCAAGGTCATCAGCGGCATCATCAAGAACGACGCCACGGTGGAGAACTACACCCGCCGCGGCCAGGAGAGGCTCTCGCACCTGAGCGTCATGCAGGGCCGCAAAGCCGTTGAAGTAGCCGAGCTGCACGCGGGCGACATCGGCGCCGTGGCCAAGCTGCGCGAAACCTTCACTGGCGACACTCTCGGCGCGAAGGGCGCGGAGATTCAAGTCGCGCTTGCGCCGCTGCCCGAGCCGGCTATGACCTATGCCATCGAGCCCAAGAGCCGCGCCGACGAAGACAAACTCGCGCCCGCCATCCACAAGCTCATGGAAGAAGACCTGCTCATCCGCTTCTTCCGCGATCCGCAGACCAACGAGTTCCTCATCGCCGGCGCCGGCCAGCCGCACATCGAGGCCATCGTCAACCGGCTCAAGAAGCGCTATCACGCCGAGGTCACGCTGAAAGCGCCCAAGGTCCCTTATCGCGAGTCGATACGCGGACGCGCGGAGGCGCACGGCCGCCACAAAAAACAGAGCGGCGGCCACGGCCAGTTCGGCGACTGCAAAATCCGCATGGAGCCGATGCCCCGCGGCGGCGGCTTCGAATTCGCAAATGAGATTTTTGGCGGCGCCATCCCGCGCCAGTTCGTGCCTGCGGTTGAAAAAGGCATCGTCGAGTCCGCCGCGCGCGGCTATCTCGCCGGCTACCCGGTCGTCGACTTCAAAGTCACGGTCTACGACGGCAGCTATCACGACGTCGACTCGAACGAAATGTCGTTCAAGATGGCTGGCCGCCTCGCCTTCCGCAAGGCCATGGAGACAGCCAAGCCCTGCCTCCTCGAGCCCATCATGAAAGTGGAAATCGAAGCCCCGGACGAGTTCGCCGGCACCCTCATGGGCGACCTCAACTCGCGCCGCGGCCGCGTGCAGGGCATGGAGTCGAAAGGCCGCACCACTGTTATCAACGCCGAAGTCCCCATGGCCGAGATGCTCACCTACGGCACCCTGCTCACCAGCATGACGCAAGGCAAGGGCAGCTACCACATGGAGATGAATCACTACGACGTGGTGCCGCAATTGGTAGCCGACAAAATCCTGGCGAATGCCAAGCGACCGGTGGAGGAAGAGGAAGAATAGCCGGAAACTCCGCACCGGAGAGAGTGGCCGGACTTTAGCACGGCGAAAAAGGGCATTGGAACACCCGTCGGAAACAATCGCCGCTGTCTCCATTTTTTGGGCGTGAGATGCTACAAACCGCTCCCGGTACTGTCGTCGTAAGTGAGCGTGCACTCCCGATCTCAGAAACCGGCTCTCAAAATCCTGCTCTCAAAAATGTTTGTTCAGATGCTTAACGGAAGTTCGCGGACCGCGTTGCCTTGCGATTGAAAGCGACTGAAAAGCGGGCTACGGTAATCGCGCCCGGATGCATGTCAGCGCTTTCTCAGCCTTTTGCCGCTTCAGCGCGGACGGGTGGTAGAGCCAGGCGAGAAAAGGGATAAGGAATTTGTTGGGAGCTGGGATCAATCCGGACGCGCAACGCGAACTGCGCCATCTGGGTAGGGCCGCTACGCCATCGCGGATTCGATGCGCTCGACATGGATCAAGTGGGCTTCGGCATCAAGCGAGCCGGTGATCTTGACCGCCTTGCCTTCGAAAGGCTGCGCGTGGCGCGGATCGTCCAACCGGTAGATCTGGCCAGATGTGTCGCGGAGCACGAATTGCTCGCCATTGCGCATTACCGTCCCGGTAAACGTAGCGTGCTGGCCCTGGGTTTGCGTGGGCGCAGCGTTCGCCACCGTCGAGAGGAACGGACCGCCCCACGCCAGCGCGCATACAAAGACGAAGGCGCTCGCGGCGATACCCAGTAAGAGGTCCCGAAACAAACCGCGCTTGATGAAGTGGATTGGACGCATAGCTCTATTCCTCAGTGTTCTTTCTCGACTGCTTAGTCCGATGTCCCCCCGCAGACAGAGGTTGCCAAAGCGCGATGTTAAAAACAGGCGCCTTCAATAGGGACCAAATGTCAAAAGAAAACACAGAAAGTTGCGGAAATGCAGCAGCCCCGCGGCAGTGTTCCTGGGCCGAGGAGATTGAATCGGGAATCCGTGGGATGACCAGTCAGCCGGTGACCGAGGTTCGCAATCGAGCGGCGAGCGCCCACTTCAGCTCTTCGATACCTTGCCCCGTGACGGCTGAAATGGCGTGAAATTCAAGCTTCTTGCGCTTCACATGCGCCGCCAGCTTCTTCAGCTTCTCCGGGTTGGCCGCATCGATCTTGGTGGCGGCCACGATCATCGGCTTGCCGGCCAGGGGATGCTCACCCGCTCCATTGCTGAAGCTGGCCAGCTCATTGTTGATCACCTTGAAATCTTCTACTGGGTCCGGCCGGCCGGACCCATCCGAAACGTCCACCAAGTGGACAAGCAGCCGCGTGCGCTCGATGTGGCGAAGAAATTGGGTTCCCAGCCCCGAGCCCAGATGCGCGCCCTCAATCAGCCCCGGCAAGTCCGCCACAACATACGATTCCTGGTCCGGCTCTTCGCCTACCGTCACCACGCCAAGATTCGGTTCAAGGGTTGTAAAGGGATAATCGGCGATTTTGGGCCGCGCGGCTGAAATCCGGGAGATCAGCGTGGATTTGCCCGCATTCGGATAGCCCACCAGCCCCACATCGGCCAGCAGCTTCAGTTCCAGCCGGTAGCTGCGCTCCTCACCGGCGCGGCCCAGCTCGTGCTCGCGCGGAGCCTGGTGCGTGCTGGTGGCGAAGTGCTGGTTACCGCGGCCGCCGCGGCCGCCTTTGGCGATGACCAGGCTTTCATCGGGCTCATGGAAATCATGCACCAGCTCGCCCGTCTCCAGGTCATAAAGGGCCGTGCCCACCGGCACCTTCAGCGTGATCGAGCGGCCGTCCTGCCCGGTGCAGTTCGAACCCATGCCGTGCTCGCCGCGCTGTGCCTTGTGTTCCGGATTGTAGCGGAAGTGAATCAGCGTGTTGTGGCGCTGGCTCGACTCCATCACCACGTCGCCGCCGCGGCCGCCGTCGCCCCCGGAAGGTCCGCCGCGGGGCACGAACTTCTCGCGCCGGAAGGCCATGCAGCCGTTGCCGCCGTCCCCGGCCTTTACGCGGATTTTTACCTCGTCAATGAACATGAGTGCTCTGGGAACCCGGTGTGCTTCACGTCGATCGGGTGAATCGGCCCTTTCGTCTTCCGCGGTCAAATCCGCAAACGGTACGCTGCGACGGAAACCACCGTCTCTCCAGTTTATCGAAGCAGACCGCCCCGGGGTCCGGTGGCGATTTGCCGGACGCCGTCACGGCACGCCAAAAAAAATCGGATGCGGGCCTGTTCACGCGCCCGAATCGGGCATAAGATGGTCTTCACTTCCCCTTCTCATAGCGAAGCGCGGCGCACCGCGAAGTTTGCCGCGCCAGATTTTGACTGGATTCGCGCACGCGCGCTTCCGGCATGGATGCATTGGCCCGGCCTCCCCAGCTTTGCCGAAATCAGGAGCTCGCATGGGCCCAAAAAGGCGGAGCCCGATCCTGCCGATTGTGGTGGCCGCCCTGTGCGCGGGCGCGGCCGCGTGGTTGCACGGCCAACCCGAACCGGCCGGCTCACTCACCGGCAGATTGACCGATCTGCATTCGGCGCCGCTCGGCGGCGTCAGCGTGGATCTGCATAACCTGGCCACGGGCACCATCGTCCACACGACCACGGCAAAAAACGGTACGTATCATTTCAGTGCCCTCGATGCGGGCGAATACACGCTGGAGGCCGAGAGTCCTCAGCTCGGCTCCGGCCGTCTCGAAGGCATCGTCGTCTCCTCCCGCCATGAAGCCCGCGTGCAGGCAGCTCTGCAGTTTGCGCCTCCGCCGGCATCGTTGCGTGCGGGGTCTTCTCTCTCGATGGCGCGGCTTCCAGCTGCCTCGATGGCGCGGCTTCCAGAAGAACACCCCCCATCCGCGCCTTCTTTATCCCTGCTTCCCCTTCCGCCATCGCCGGGAGCCGCGCCATCAACGCAGCAAACAGCCGAACCGTTGCCGCGACAGCCGATTTCGAGCGCATCGCCGCCCACCTCGGTTCGGTCCACACTGCAACCCCTGAAGCCTGCGCCCGCGCAACCAATCGCGCCTCCACAAATCGCGCTTCTTCGCCCCGATCTGGCGCCGCTTCAACCCAAGAGCGCGCGCTCCCTGATCCTCGCGGTCGAAACGTCTCGCGTCTTTCCAGCGAATCTGGCTGCGAGCATCGCGGCGGCCACGGGTCTGCAAACGGTGCTGCGTATGCAGCCCCTCCATCTTCAGGCTGCGGCGGGACAGCCAATCTTGGCCGCCGCAGAGAGCAGCGATCCGTCTGCGCCCGCAACCACTTCCACCGTCACAGCGGCGGAGGTGCAGGCGCTGCCGGCAAGCGGCCGGCGCTGGCAGGAGTTCCTACTCGATACGCCCACATCCACCGCTGCGCCGGGCTCCTCGCAGGCCTCGCTGCGCGGAGGAAGCCAATCCGCAGACATGACCGTCGACGGCGCGAGCCTGAGGCTCGCCTTCGGCGCCGGCGCAGTCTCCGAGCCGCGCACGCAGGATTCCGGCCCACCCGGAACAGCCGGCGCGCAAAATAGCGCGAACTCCTCATGGAGGGGCAGCCGCGGATTCTCCGTGAGTGAAGCCGGCATTCGGGAGGTGCAAACTGTCGCCGGCAACGTGGAGGCAGGCGGCGCGCGGGCCGCCGGAGGCCGCGTGAGTCTCGAAACCCGGCAAGGCGGCGACACACTCCACGGGCAGGCATTTTTCTTCGATCGCCAAAACAACTGGGGTGCGCGGAATCCCTTCACGCAATGGGTTGAAAACACCGGAACCGCAACCGCTCCGCTCTTCGCGCCCGTACCGTACACCCCTCCCGACCATGAAACGGTCGAGGGCGCCGGCGCAGGCGGCTCCATCCTCCGCAGCCGCAAGCTGTTCTGGTTTGCCGCCGTTGATGGCTACCGGCGCAACGATCCGGGATTATCGACGGTCAAGAATCCTGGCGAATTCTTCTTTCTCCCTACACCGAACGATGCGGCCATCCAGCTGCTCAGCGCGCGTCTCGCTGAGAGCGAGAATCAGGCCTATAACGATTACCTTGGAATCGCCGTACCGGGCTACGCGCCGGCCGGGCTCGAACAGTTAGCCGGCTTGCTGGGGCCGGCCCCGCGCACCGCCGCGCAGTGGACAGGCTTTGCGCGCATCGACTGGAAGCTGGCAGAGCGCCATCGACTCGCTCTCGAAGGGATCGGCGCAAACTGGGACGCCCCCGGCGGCGGCTTGACCGGCGTCTCGGAAACCTACGGAAATCACAGCTTCGGCTCGAGCCATGCAACCGAGCAATGGCTGATGGCCCGCTGGGAAGCCTACCTGACGCCGAACCTGCTGGCCGCCACTCAGTTATCAGCCGGCCGCAGCATCTTCGGTGCGCGGCCCGATCCACCATCCAATCTTGAGCAGGGACTACTGAACGGAAATGTCTGGGGCCAGTTGCCGCAGATCGTCGTCGACTCGCGTTACGGCCTCACCATCGGCAACCCCTCGCGCTTCGGCCACGGAAGTTACCCCGACGAGCGCCTCTACCATGCGCAGGAGAACATCGACTGGGTGCGCAACAATCTGCTCGTCCGGGCGGGCTTCGAAGTTGACCACAACTCCGACGCCACCAGCCTGCTGCGCAACCAGACCGGCACGTATTACTACTCGAGCGTGCAGAACTTCATCTCCGATGCACTGAGCTTCGAGAGATTCGGGCTCGTCGGCGCGCTCGATCCGGCCAATCCGCACAATTGCGGCGTCACCGGCGCCGGCTTCGGCGCCAATCCGTGCTACTCGTATTACTCGCAGACCATGGGACCGGCCAACTGGCAGCTGAGCACCAGCGACTGGGCAGGCTACGCAACCGCGCAATGGCGAGCCGGCAGGCTGGCCGTCTTCTCCACGGCTTTGCGCTGGGATCGTGAGCAGTTGCCGCCGCCCCTGCCTGCGCTTGCCAATCCCGAGCTGCCGCTCACGCAAAAGCTCCCAAGCCTCGGCAACAACTGGGGCCCGCGCGTAAGCGTGGCCATCGGCAATCCTGAAAACCGCTGGCCTGTTTTGCGGCTCGGCTATGGCCTTTACTACGGCCGCACCGAGAATGCGACGCTTGAAACGGCTCTCACGCAGACCGGCTCGCCCAAAGGAGATCTCAACTTTTTTGTGCGGCCCGCTCTCGATTGCCAGTTCTGCGCGGGAGGCGCGCCGCCTTTTCCCTACGTCTTTGCGGGCGAGCCATCGAGCGTGGTCAAGCCTGGAGCCGTTCAATTTGCGCCCGACTTCCGCAATCCTGAAATCCATCAGGCCGTAGCGTCGATTGAAGAAGATTTGCCCGGCCATGTTCGGGTCACGGCAGCCGCGCTCGCCAGCCTCGGGCGGCGCCTTCCCATCTCCGTGGACACAAACTTCGATCCATCCGTGAATCCCGGAACCATCACCTACGCTGTTGTCGACGGAACCGGCCAGGGCCCCATTAAATCCGCGCAGATCACGGTCCCGTTTTATGCCTCGCGGCCAACGCCCACGGGCACCGCGGGCAGGCTTAATCCGGATTACCAGCAGATTGCCGAAATCATGAGCCGCGCCAACTCCACCTATGAGGCCGCGCTGTTCAAGATCACGCGCTATGGCCGCCGCGGCTTGAGCTTGCACGCGCACTACACCTATGCGCACGCCATGGACTGGGACCCCAACGAAACCACGCTCGTTGCCGGCAGCGATCTCCTCGATCCGAAAAATTTCAACCTGGAGTACGGAACCAGCGACCTCGATGTGCGCCACTCCGCGGCCGCCATGGTGATCTACGAGGCGCCATGGAAGCTGAAGAACTTCGCCGGCCATCTTGCCAATGGCTGGAGGCTCTCATCCATCGCGCAATTCCGCAGCGGCCTGCCGTACACCATGCACACCTCCGGCTCGCTGGCGGAGGAGTTCAACCAGACCACGGGCGCGACCATCGTCGGCCTGGGTCCCGGTATCAATGGCTCCGGCGGAGATAATCGCGTCTACGGCCTCGGCAGCGATGGACGCGCCTACAATATCGGCCGGGACACCTATCGTTATCCTCACACCTGGAAGGCAGACCTGCGGCTCGCGAAGCGATTTGACCTGGGCAAGATGCGCGATGTGGAACTGCTTGCCGAGAGCTTCAACCTCTTCAACCACCAGAACGTCACCGAGCTCGAAACCACCGGCTATTATCTTGAGCCGGGCAGCCTCTCTTCGCTGCCCACGCTCAATTTCCTCACCGGCCTCAAGGCCAACACCACGGCCTTCGGCCAGCCCCTCAATATCAACGCCACCGACTTCTACCGCGAGCGCCAGATCCAGCTCGGACTGCGCATGAGGTTCTAGCCCCGCCGCGATCCATCCGCAACCTTGACAGCACTGCCCGGCCAGCATAGGTTTATGCTTCGTACAAATCATCTGCGGCCGCGGTTCGATTGCTATAACCTTATCTGCGGCGGCTGAACGATCTGCGGCGGCTGAACGCCCGCTCTATACTGCCTTTCTATATCCTGGAGATTCATATGCATATCGGCAAGTTCCCTCTTCCGTTTTCGGGTGTTGCCGTTGCCGGATTATTCGCGGGCCTGGCGCTGTCTGCCGCTCCCCGCACCCAGGCGCAGCGAACCGGCGTCGCGCCTCCCGGCGACACTCTGCCCGCCGCCGGCCCGCTGGCTCATCTTTCTCCCCAGCTCTCCCGCCGCGATCTAGCCAAGGCGATAAAGCTGGTTGCCGATTGGCAGTTGAACCGCCTCCCCGCGCAGGCGCAATACGACTGGACCTGGGCCGCGCTCTATACCGGCTTCATGGCCGTGCCGCCGAAGGTGGCCGGGGACAAGTACCAGCAGGCCGCGCTCAAGATAAGCGAGGAGCTTAACTGGCAGCCGGGGCCGCGCGTCATGCATGCCGACGATCAGGCGATCGGCCAAACCTATCTCGCGCTCTACAGGATCCACAAAGAACCGAAGAGGATGGACTCCATGGAGGCCCGGCTCGATCAAGAGATGGCCGCGCCCGATCCCACCGACCCCCAAAAGCCTCTCTGGTGGTGGTGCGATGCGCTCTTCATGGCGCCCCCCGTCTACGCCGATATGGCCGCCATCACCGGCGATCCGAAATATCTCACCTTCATGAGCCACGAGTGGGACATCACGACCAGCCTGCTCTACGACCGCGACAAGCACCTCTACTTCCGCGACGCGTCTTACCTCGGCAAGAAGGAGAAAAATGGAGAGCCGCTTTTCTGGTCCCGCGGCAACGGCTGGGTGATGGGCGGCATTGTGCGCGTGCTCATGCAACTACCGCCTGATTCGCCCCTGCGCCCGAAGTTTACCGCCCAGCTCAAAGAGATGGCCGCCGAGATGCTGTCAATACAGGGGAAGGACGGCCTGTGGCGTCCAGGCCTGCTCGATCCAGAGGCCTATCCGTTGCCTGAAATATCCGGTAGCGGTTTCGTCACCTACGCCTTGGCCTACGGCGTGAATGAAGACATTCTCGACCGCGCCACCTACTGGCCCGCCGTGCAGAAAGCCTGGGCCGGCATGGTGTCGCACGTCTACGCCGATGGCCGCCTGGGCTCAATTCAGCCCGTGGGCGCCGCGCCGGGCGCTTACAGCGAGACGACCAGCTACGTGTATGGCGTCGGCGCCTACCTGCTCGCCGGCTCTGAGATCTATCACAGCGCTAAATAGCGTCAGAGTCGATCAGAGAGGCCGGAACCCGGGCTTCGACTGTTCGCAGAGCTGCGGAAGCTTTCCCAAAATCGCGCGAGTCCCAAGCCTGATACCGGGTCCCCAACGAGAGGTTATCGTCGCCGGGGCGGCTTGAGACCTTGGGAAGGCACGGGCTACGCAGAATCGCTATTTTTGAACGGTCTCCACAATCGGCGAAGCCCCATTCAGGAATCCGGGATCCATCTCGGCGATATCCACGCGATAACTCACCGTCTTCGCCGTAGGAAACGTGGCCGGCACCTTCTGCGTAACCTTACCCGTCGCGGCCCACTCCGTCCCGCGCTGATACGTCGTCATGAAGCCCACGCCGCTCAGCGCAAACGCATCGTGGCCCATCGTGGTGTGAAAGATGCGCCCCTTGCCATAGCGCAGCACCATCAGCATCGGCTCGTTGCGATCCGTTCCCCGGTTCTTCGGGTCGCCGTGCGCGGTGGCCAGCACGGTCATGTTCTCGCCCGGTCCGCGCAGCGCCCCGTAGAGTTCGTCGTTCGCATGGAGCCATACGGGCGGCAATCCCTTCATGATGGGGTGCTCGGGATCACGCACAGTGACGGCAAACGGAAGCCGCGCCCCATGCTGTCCCGCCTTTCCCGGCGACGTGTCCGACACCACCTTGCCGTCCTGCCAATACCAGTAGGGACCGGCCTTCTCATCGCGGCCTCTCCATCCGCCGATGCCGGCCATCAGGTTGTACGCACGCCAGCCGGGAAAGGCATTATCGGCGGCATGCACAATCACCAGCCCTCCGCCGTCGCTCACGTACTGCTCAAAGGCATGGCGCAGATCCTCGGGCCAGTCCGGCCCGTCGTAGTTCATTACGATCGCCTGGTAATGCTCGAAATCCGGCTTGAAGTGGCTGAAGTCGGCGCCCGATTCCGGAGCCGTTATCACCGTCACGGAGAACAGGCCCGTTTCTTCCAGCTCTTTTTGGAGAACCGGCGTCGTGAGCCTCCAGTTGTGATACGCGCCGGCGCTTTGGCCATCGAGAATCGCCACGCGAATCGTGTGTCCCGCCGCATGCGCACAGGGAACCCAGAGCAAAAAAACTAGAGAGAGAGCCAGCCCAATCCGTTTCATCCTTCACCCTTCCGTCGTCGATCCGTGTCGGAAGAAGAATACTCCGCCGAGTACGGGAGTTGGCAAACCGATGACGCGCTATTCCGGCGGCGGATAGAACGGCAGCTTGTCATTCTTCTCATTCGCCCGTTTTACTGTCGCATCATCGAGCAACAGCGCCGGAGCAAGTACCGTCTGCGGCACATCGCCAAAGTAATTCGCCACCCACAGCTCCGTACCCGCGGCTTCTACGCTCGAGCGGAGAGAGCGCTGGTCAATCTCATCGAGCACCGCGCCGCGCACCAGCGCGCGCGTGCCGTCGAGGTTCACACGGTAGAGAAGGCGCGGCATCATCTCGCCGCCGAGCGTCACCACATAGTAGACGCTCTTCAGGCCGCGATCCTTGGCCATGGCGAGAAGTTTGCGATTCAACTCCTCATCGGAGACGCCATTCTGCGCCGTCACCTTCAGCACACCGATCGCCGGCCGCGGCGCACCGGTGATGCCGGCGCGGCCGTGGCCATTCGATTGCGCGAAATTCTTCACCGGCTCGCGGCCGATGAGATAACTCTCGAGCCGCCCGGCTTCAACCAGCTTTACCGCCTGCGCCGGCACGCCTTCGTCGTCCACCTCGTAGGCGCCCAGCAGGCTCTTGCCGTTGTAGCTCTTCATCCCTGGATCGTCCGTCACATTGAGAAAATCCGGCATCACCCGCGCCTGATAGCTGGACGCGAACGGCCCGTTGGTGCGCGCCTCCGTTCCCAGCTTGGGCCGCGTGGCCACCACCGCGCCCGCAAGCAGAGCGCGCATGGTGTCCGCCCCCGCGTCTGCGCTCAACAACAGCGGGCCGTGATACTCCTCGTCGACCAGCGGAGCCTTGCGCAGCGCGCTCAGTGACTCGATCTCTTCCACCGCACGCTTGTTGAAGGCCGGCTCTGGGTCCAGCTCATCGGGCGAAGCTCCCGAGGAAGCAAAGGAGCGGTCGAGCCGCATGCCATCGTCGGCCTGCGTTCCCACGCCAAAGGCCTCCTGATACTCGGCCGCGGCCTTGCGCACAATCGTCCCATCGCTCGTCACCAGCCAGGTGGTCGTCGCGCGCCCGTGAAAGCTCGCCGTCGAATACTGCACTTCGTTTTGAAGGGCTTGCACGGCCGCATCGGTGCGGTAGAGACCGCTGGCCCGCGCCATGCGATCAGCCCACGCATCTCCGTCGAGAACCAGCCGCACCGGCTCGGCAAGCGAGATCACAGGCTTTTCGTGGCTGAAGTCATCGGCCTGTGGAGGCGTTTGCACCTGCTTGAGCGCCGCCTGCTTTTGCGCGTATGCCGCCAGCGCGCTTTTGTAGGCCTGATCCGTCGCGGTCCACAATGCGGAGCGAAGCGCGATCGCGTCGTCATCCAGGCCGGCCAACTCCAGCGAGCCGTCGCCGCGTCCGCCCGAGCTGTCGGTCTTGTAGTCGCCCACGCGCACCGTCACGCGCGCCACACGCTGATGGCTGTGCGAAGAACCTTCGCTCGCCCCATACTCAGTCTTGGTGCCGAAGTCGTCCACATCTTCAATCCGATACTGGATGAAAAACGGCTTCGCAAATCCCTTCAATTGCAGCTGGCTCATGCTGCGGTCCATCTCCGTGAGCATCGCCTTCAGCACCGGATCTTTTTCCGCATCCGCGCGTGTCTGCTGCGCTGCGAGGGACAATGACAGAAGCGCAAGCGCCACAGCAGCTGCGGCAGTTTTTGCCACTGAGTGAATCGCTCTCACAGCCCACCTCCGCCCGGCGCGGCCGATCCTTGATCCCTGACCCCTGTTCCCTGTTCGCTCGGAATCGGCAGAATCGGCGGCCTGGCTGTGCCCTGCGGCTGCCGCTGCGTCTCCAGATCGCGCAACAGCATGGCCGGCGCCACCGCGCTTACGGGAATGGTTCCCGATTCAGCGCCGCACTCGCCGTTAAAGACCTCGCTCTTGTCGCCCGTCGCCAGAATGCTCTTCATCGCTTCAAGCGGCGTGCCCACGATGCTCACCCCGCGCACCAGCTCATCGGGCCGGCCGTCCACATATACGCGCCACACCACCAGCGGGATGACTTGAAAGGCCTGCGGTGAACTGCGCGTCGTCACGGCAAATCCCGAAGAGATGTCTTCGAAGTAAAGCCCGTAGGGCTTGCTCTGCTTCTTCGCTTCCTCGATCAACTGCTTGCGCAGCTCGGCCTCGGGCACTGACTTGGTCGAGGTCACAATCAGATTGCCCTGCCGCCCGGTGGGCATGCGGCCGGTCTCGGCGCGGCCGTGGCCATTCGATTCACCGAAGTTCGCAATCGGCAGCCGCGACATGAGAAATGTTTTCAGCACGCCGTCCTGAATCAGATCGACGCGTTGCGCCCTCTGGCCCTCGCCGTCGTACTCATAGCTGCCGCTGAGCCAGGTATCGCCGATCTTCGTTTGCGTGGGATCGTCGGCCACGGAGAGAAAGCTGGGCAACACTTCTTTGCCCACATCCTTGGTAAACGTCTGTCCCTCCTCGTCGCCGCGCTGGCGCTGGCCTTCGAGCCGGTGGCCCAGCACCTCATGGAAAAAGACCGCAGCCGCACGGCCGGAGAGAATCGCCGGCCCGTCAAATGGCTCGGTCACCGGCGCCTTGCGCAGCGCCTGCAGATTCTCGGCCAGGCCGCGCAGAGACGCTTCGAGGTGCGTCTGGCGCGGGAGCCCTTCTACTGTTTCTGCCTCGAAGGTCTCCTCGCGGAACAGGTCCATGCCGTCATCTGCGCGCGTCACC
This sequence comes from Occallatibacter sp., assembly GCA_036489815.1. Classification (GTDB taxonomy): domain Bacteria; phylum Acidobacteriota; class Terriglobia; order Terriglobales; family Acidobacteriaceae; genus Telmatobacter. The sequence goes on from DASXFB010000068.1 coordinate 24,232, forward strand.
GCGATCACCACCAGCCGCGCCGACCTGTGCGGCGTCACGATCCGCGACCCCTCAGAAGAGACGAAGTAGTCCGTCTGGTTTTGCACCGTCAGCATGACCATATTCTGGTAGACATCGGGATACTCCCGGAAGACCTTCGAGAGAGAGCGCACCCGCTGTTCCCACGCCGCGCGGTCGATCGCTACCGCCGGCGCGGCGTTGCCGATGTGCGTCTGCGGCGGCTCCTCGCTGAAATCGGGCGAGGTGTCTTCTTCCTTGGCGCGCACCTGCGCTTCGGTCTTCACCTGCAGATAGTTGTCCAGCGCCGTGCCGTAGCCGGCATTCGTCGCAAACCAGAGCGACCGCGCCAGCGCTTCGCGGTCATCGGTCAGCGGAAGCTGCACGCTGTTCACTGCAGCGCCGCGATACTCGCCATGCGTGTTGTCGAGCTTCGGATCACCCACGCGCACCTGCACATCGGCCAGACGCATCCGGCCGCTCCCGCTGTCGACCAGCGCGCCGTATTGCGCGCGGATATTGGCATAGCTGGTGTCGCTGACCGAGTAGCTCAGAAAATACGGTGGCAGCGGCTTTTCGTCGCCCACCGGAACCGTCCTGCCCAGTGAGGTAAACGCGCGATGCAACTCGGCGGTCATTGCATCGAGAAGGATGGGCGCCGGCGAGAGGCTTTTATCCTTCACCTGAGACCCGAATGGGCTGCCGGATGCGCCAACCGCGGCCCGTGCGGGAAGCTGGAACAACAGAAGAATCGCGACAAGAAAAATCGCAGCCATTACGCGGCGCCGGATTCCGAAAGATGGCCGCGCTGCCACCGCTGGCGCTCCAAGGGAAAAATCAGGTAAAAGCATCTGTATGCTCGATTGTCGCAGAGTTCCCCGTTCACGGCAGAGACATTCATGGCTTTGACGCCCCGGTTTTTTCTTCGGCTCCCCCTCGCGCTCCTCGTCCCGGTCCTTCTTGCCGGCCTGGCGCCGCTGCCTCTGGCTTCCCAGGCCTCTGCGGGTTCACCGAATGCCCCCTCCGCTTCAGCCGGCCCAAGGGAACAGGCCAACCCGGCGCAGGCCTATAACCTGCCTCCCGACAGGCTGGCCAAGGCCATCGCCCTCAGCCGCATCCGCAACATTCTCGATGTTGCCGGCTCAATCTGGGGGATCGTTTTTCTATGGCTGCTTCTCGCCACGCGCGGCTGGTCGAGCCTGGAGGCGTGGGCGGTGCGGCAATCCAGGCGCGGGTGGGTACAGGGCCTCCTCTTCTTCGCCGCGTATTTCGTCATCACCACTCTGGCCGGCTTGCCTTTCGATCTTTACGGCCATCACGCCGAGCGCAGCTACGGCGTCAGCGTGCAAACATGGGGCAGCTGGTTCGGCGACGCGGCAAAAGGCCTGGGCCTCAGCCTGGTCTTCGGCACGCTTCTTCTGCTGTTTTTTCACTGGATCGTGCGCGTCTCGCCGCGTCGCTACTGGCTCTGGATCTGGCTCGCCACGCTGCCGCTCATGTTGCTCGCCGTTTTCGCGGAGCCGCTCATCATCGATCCGCTCTTCAACCACTTCCAGCCTCTCGCCAAAACCAATCCCGCCCTGGTGCAGCAGCTCGAACGAGTGGCGCAACGCACCGGGACCGACATTCCGCCCGACCGCATGTTCCTGATGAACGCGAGCGAGAAGACCAACGGGCTGAACGCCTACGTCACTGGCATCGGCGCGAGCAAGCGCATCGTGGTCTGGGACACCACTGCCGGCCGCATTCCCAATGACGAAGTCCTCTTCATCTTCGGCCACGAGAGCGGGCACTACGTGCTGCATCACATCCCCAAAGGCCTCGCGCTTACGGCGGTCAGCCTCTTCTTTATTTACTGGGCCTGTGCTGCGGTCGCCGCAGGGCTCATCCGCCGCGTCGGCCCGCGCTGGGGCGCGCCCGATCTCGCCTCGCGCACCGGTTTCGTATTGCTCCTGTTCACCATCTCCATCGCCGGCTTTGCGCTCGAACCGGTCGCGAACGCCGTCAGCCGCCACTTCGAACACCAGGCCGACGTCTACGGGCAGGAGGCGGTGCACGGCATCGTGCCTGATCCGCAGCGAACCGCAGTCGCCGCCTTCAATGACCTTGGCAAAGCGTGGCTGGAGGATCCGAATCCAAGTCCCTTCATCGAGTTCTGGCTCTACAACCATCCCAGCACGCAGAGCCGCGCCAACTTCGCGCTGCATTACGATCCGTGGGCGAACGGCGGCCACGGCAAGTTCTTCAAGAAATGAGAGGGGACCATACGGGAACAAAACGGAGCCGGCGCGTGTCAAATCAAATAGCGCAGGCCAAATAGCGCCGGCCAATTAATGCGGGCAAATTATCGTGGGCCCGATGCGCGCAGCCTTTTGCCGAGCGGCGGATCTTCCAGAGGTTGGTGATTGTGCGCAAAATAGAGGCGAAGCGGTATGGGTTCGCCGCAGCCGTGCTGTTGGTCGCAATGGGCCTGCAGTCCGCCGCTGTGGCGCAGCTTCTTCATCCGGCCAGTGGTGCGGCGCCCTCGTTCGAAGTGGCGATGGTGAAGCAGAGCCGTGCCGAGGAGACATTTTCATTCCATCTCACCGCGGTAAGATTCGTCGCACAAAACGCGCCCCTCGACCGCCTGATCCGCTTCGCCTTCGACGTGAAGTCGGACACGCAGATTGCGAATATGCCCAAGTGGGCCGGGTCGGCATGCTTCGATATCGATGCGAAGATCAGTGACGACGACGTCGAAGCGATGAAGAGACTTCCTCCCGACCAGAGGTTTCAACAGTATCGCCTGATGGTTCAGGCGCTTCTTGTGAATCGATTTCAGCTGAGAGTCAGGACAGAGATGAAGGAGCGCCCCGTCTATGCACTGGTGGTGGCGAAAGGCAATCCCCGGCTGACGCCTTCGATGACACAGCCCGACCCGCAAAACGCCCCTCTTCCGAGGCTGGCATTTACTGCCCGAGGGGAGCTGACGGCGAAGTTCGTGTCGATGGCTTTTTTCGCCGACTGGCTATCAGGGAAGCCGGATACGGGCAACCGGGTCGTGAGCGATGAAACCGGCTTGAAGGGTAACTATGATTTCGTGCTGGAATGGAGTCCGGTTGAAAATAGCAGCGCAGCGGATCAACCCACCGCAAACCAGCCTGCCGGCGGGGTCACGGCAGGCGGAGACAAGCCCTCGCTCTTTGCGGCAGTTCAGGAACAACTCGGGCTCAAGCTGGAGTCGAGAAACGCGTCCGTGGAGGTCATGGTGATCGACCATCTGGAGCCACCGACAGCTAACTGAAAGGCCGTAGGATCGCAGGCACCGAAATTCATGGGCGGTGCATCTGGAACGAATCGCACCGGACCCGACTCATTCCGGGAAACAGCGATGGAAAAGCGGCCGGCTCCAGCCTCACTCCGCCGGAGCAATAGGCTTCGCCGGAGGCTTGAGCACAAATCCATTACGCACCAGCGCAAATCCCTCCTGCGGCAATTCAGCCTGCAGGAGCTGATTGTCCGGGCCGGAGAACAGATCTGTGTTGGCCCCGGCGATCGTCGCCACCAGATGGTGCACCGTGACCGGCTTGCCGTCCAGCGTTCCCTGCTGATCGGGATAAGTGGCGAGCTCAATGGACTCAATGGAACCAGCGTTCTTAGGCAGGATCGCCCAGAGATCGCGATTGCTCCGCGTGACGGCGAGAGCCAGGAGCGTCTCAAGCGCGCCGGGATCGAAATCCGGCAGAAAGACCGCGCCGGGATGAGCAGCCAGGCGCGTCGTCGAGCTTTTCCCGTTGGCGGAGATGTTGAGGAGGATCTGCGCAGAGTCCGGCCCGGCCACCACCGTCACCGCCGATCCATTGACAGTGGCGCTCAGCTGAACGTGCTCAAGCTGGTTCGCGGAAGAGAGCCGCTCGTTTTTCGAGAGGTCGTAATCCAGGCCCTGCATGGCGACCCGGACCAGCGTGGTCGAATCGTAACCGTGAGGCGCCGGACTGAACTGGAACGAAGCCGTGCCCACCGCATGGCCGTGCTGCGCGATCTGAAAATCTCCAGACTGGGCTTGAGAAACAGGCGCGGCCAGTAAGACGAGAACCGCCGCGAGCGGGAACAGAGCAAATCGACGCACAGGCTTTTCAAACACTCCCATACGTTTAGACTGCGAAACCGGGATTAGGGACTAGGCAATAGGAAATAGGAATGGGTCACAGGCGCGACGTTGCCCCGAAAGACGCGACAACTTCTTGGGTCCGCGCTTTGCAATCCCTATGGCCTGCTATCTAGTCCCTATTGCCTGCTCCTCAGCCTTTGGCAAGCGCAAACCGGCGATTCACCTCGTCCCAGTTCACCACGTTCCACCATGCGGCGAGATACTCTGGCCGGCGATTCTGGTACTTCAGGTAGTAGGCGTGCTCCCACACGTCGTTGCCCAGGATCGGGAACAATCCCTGGGAAAGCGGCGAATCCTGGTTGGGCGTCGTGATCACTTTGAGCTTGCCGCCGGCAAAGACGAGCCATCCCCAGCCGGAGCCGAACTGCTTGGCGGTGGTCTCGTTGAAGGTTTTCTTGAAGGCCTCAAAATCGCCGAAGTCCGCGGTGATCTGGCCGGCGATGGCGCCGGTCGGATTGCCTCCGATGCCGGGCGAGTTGGCCGGACCCATCAGTTTCCAGAAAGCGGTATGGTTCGAATGGCCGCCGCCGTTGTTGCGCACAACGCCGCGAATCTCTTCGGGGACCTGGTTCAGATCGCGGAGCAGATCGTCGACCGATTTCGAGGCCAGGCTGGGATGCTTTTCCAGCGCAGCGTTCACATTGTTCACGTATGCCTGGTGGTGCTTGTCATGGTGGAGCTTCATCGTCTCGGCGTCGATGAACGGCTCAAGTGCCGAATAGTCGTAGGGAAGCGGTGCGAGTTCGTATGCCATAAGGGAAATTCTCCTCATTTCCGATTGTACTGTGATGAGTTGGCCGCCATTCCTGGCGGATGCTGTGCAAAATGAATGCCGTCACGGCATCCCACTCAACCTGCTTGGATGCCAGGGAGGGTACGAGGGCTCAAATTCCCGGCTTTCACCCGGCCGGCGGCCAAACTTTTTCATCGAGTCCTGGAGCCCGCCGTACGACAATACAGACAGGAACTTCATCACCCCCAAGAAAAGCACGAACCTTGAGGTACCGGCCGACGTCATAGCCTTGTGAACATCGATTATTTCTCCCCGCTGATGCGCCTTTCTCTAACCTGACCTTAAAACCTGAACAGGAAAGCGACCAGGACAATGAGCAACGAGCTCTTATACAGATGGCTTGAGCAGCAGGGAGAAGCCTTCGGAGGTCCAGGCATGGAGCCCCGCTGGACCTCCAGCGTGAAAGACGCTGTCGGCACGGCGTACGCAGCCTCGAGCCGCATCTGGTTCACGTGCTCGCACGGCATTCTCAATGAGATCTACCACCCCACCATCGATCGGGCGCAGGTGAGAGACATGGGCTTTCTCATCACCGACGGCGAGTCGTTCACGCATGAAGAGAAGCGCGATCTCGACTCCCGGTTCGAATACCTCCATCCCGAGGCGCTGGGCGTGCTTTATACGAACTCCGATCCGGAGAAGCGCTACAGCCTGAGCAAGGAGATCATCTGCGATCCTCACCACTCGGTGGTCCTGCAGCGGGTGCGCCTTTCAGGGCATGCCGATCTGCTGCCGCGTTTGAAGGTATACGCCCTGCTGGCGCCGCATCTGAACGGCGGCGGCGCGGGCAATTCGGCGCGGGCCATCGATATCGCGGGCGCCCAGGTGCTCATGGCGTGGAAGGATGGATGGTCGCTGGCCATGGCCGCCAGTTGCGGCTTCTCACGTATGAGCTGCGGTTTTGTGGGCGTGAGCGACGGCTGGCGCGACCTCATGCAGGACTTCACGATGGATTGGGAGTTCGGCTCGGCTACCAACGGCAACGTGGCGATGATGGGCGAGCTGAATCTGCGGGGAAGAATCGAGCCGGCCGACGGTGCGGAGAGCATGGTCGAATTCACCGTGGCCATCGGAATCGGCGCCGGGCACCACACCGCCGCGCAAAAGACGATCGGCGCGCTGGCTCCGCCCTTCAAAGACCTGCGCAGGCGGTTCGTCGAGCAATGGCAGCGGGCTGCCAATCCCGAGTGGCTCGCTCCCAAGTCACAGGATGCCGGCAAGCTGATGCGGGCCAGCCACAACGTGCTGCTGGCGCATGAGGACAAGACTTATTCAGGCGCCTTCGTTGCCTCCGCGTCGATTCCCTGGGGCCAGGTGAAGGGCGACGACGACCTGGGGGGCTATCACCTGGTGTGGACCCGTGACATGGTGCAGACCGCCACCGCGCTGCTCGCCTGCGGACGATCTGAGACGGCGCGCCGCGCCCTCGTCTACCTGGCGTGCACGCAGCAGCAAGACGGCGGATTCGCGCAGAACTTCTGGATCGACGGAACTCCCTATTGGAGCGGCAAGCAGCTCGATGAGGTCGCGTTCCCCATCATCCTGGCGTGGCGGCTGTGGAAAGCCAACGGATTGGGCGGGCTGAATATCTTTGCCTTTGTGGAACGCGCAGCCGGTTGCCTGATCCGGAATGCGCCCATCACCCACCAAGAGCGCTGGGAAGAAAACTCCGGCTACTCGCCTTCCACGCTGGCGGCGGTGATCGGCGGCCTGATCTGCGCGGCAGAGATCGCGCGCGCCCACGATTCGGATGAGCTCGGACAGTTTCTGGAGGAGTACGCCGACTGGATCGAGGGCCATCTCGAAGACTGGACCGTCACCAACAACGGCGTCCTCGATCCCGAGGTCAAGCGGCACTACATGCGCATCCGGCCGCCGGAGTGCGGCGAGACCTATGCCCACGAAAGCTGCGGCAAAGAGCGGATCCGCCTCGCCAACCGGCCTCCGGGAACGCAGTATGAGTTTGAGGCCCGCGAGATCATCGACGCAGGTTTCCTCGAAATGGTGCGCTACGGAATTCGACGAGCCAACGACCCGCTGGTGGTCGACTCCCTGAAAGTTGTGGATGCTGTGCTGAAGCGAAACCTACCGCAGGGGCCCGGATGGCTGCGTTACAACTTCGACGGCTACGGGCAGCGCCCCGACGGCGGACCTTTCGAGGGCTGGGGCCAGGGCCGCGTATGGCCGCTGTTGACCGGCGAACGGGCGCATTATGAGCTCGCCGCCGGCAACGATATCGAGCCGCTGATTCGAACCTACGAGCGCTTCGCCACCTGCGGCCAGATGCTGCCCGAGCAGGTGTGGGACGAGGAGGATCGGCCCGACCGCAGGATGCGCAAGGGCCAGCCCGCAGGCTCGGCGGTGCCCCTGGTCTGGGCGCACGCCGAATACCTCAAGCTGTTGCGATCGGCCGTCGACGGAAAGGTCTTCGACCGCATCGAACCGGTGTATCAGCGGTACTGCGAGCGCAATGGAAAAGGCCGCCCGAACCACGGAATTGAAATTCACAGCCGCCATCGGCCGATCCGCGAGATGGAGGCAGGCCGCGCCCTCCGGATCCTGGATGATCAGCCCTTTGAGGTCGTTTGGACGGAAGACGGCTGGGGCACGAAACAGAACACTCGGAGCCGGCCGCTAGGCAGCGCCGGCTTCAGCGCGGACCTTGTCCCGTCGGCCGGTTGCCGCGAACTCGAATGGACCCTGCGCCGGCCGGAACAGGACACCTGGCTTGGATACAATGTGAAAGTCCAGATTGACGGGGTCATATAGGGCCCTCTACCGGGTGGTGCACTCGCCCTCTAACCGAAAGGACAAGTTTCGATCACTATGAGTTCCAGCCTCGCATCTCTTTCTCTCGATCAGCTATCGATCGATACCCTGCGGCTTCTGGCTGTGGATGCAGTGGAAAAAGCGAACAGCGGACATCCGGGCGCGCCGCTCGGATGCGCTCCCATCGCGTATCTGCTCTATCACAAGCTGATGAAGCACAATCCGAAGCACTTCAAGTGGTCTGACCGTGACCGGTTCGTGCTGTCGAACGGGCATGCTTCGGCGCTGCTCTACGGGACATTGTTTCTCTCGGGCTACAACCTCACCCTCGACGACCTGAAGAGCTTTCGCCAGTGGCACTCCAAGACCCCCGGCCACCCGGAATCGGGTGAAGCCGAAGGCGTGGAAGTGACTACCGGCCCGCTCGGCCAGGGTATTGGGATGGCCGTGGGCATGGCGATTGCGGAGAAGCATCTCGCCGCGGTCTACAACCGCCCCGGATTCGAGATTGTCGATCACCATACCTACGCGCTCTGCGGAGACGGCGACCTGATGGAAGGCATCTCGCATGAGGCAGCCTCGCTGGCCGGCACGCTCAAGCTCGGCAAGCTGACCTTCCTCTACGATGACAACCTCATCTCGCTCGATGGGCCTACGGAGCTGAGCTTCACCGAGGACGTGCTGAAGCGCTTCGAAGCCTATCACTGGCACGTGCAGCGCGTAGCCGACGGCAACGACCTCGACGCCATTGAAGCCGCCATCGAAGCCGCCAAGGCGGAGACGGAGCGGCCCTCGCTGATCGCCGTGCGCACGGTCATCGGCTACGGCAGTCCCCGGGCCGGCACCAACAAGGTGCATGGCGAAGCGATGGGCGCGGCCGATGTGGCCGCGACCAAAAAGTTCTTCGGATTCCCGGAAGACCAAAGCTTTTATGTTCCGGAAGATGCACTGAAGAACTGGCGCCAGGCCGTGGACCGCGGCCAGAGCCTCGAATCCGAGTGGAACAAGCTCTTCGATGCCTACGCTGCGAAATATCCCGAGTTGGCGGCGGAGTTCAAGCGCACCCAGAAAAATGTGCGCCGCGCCGGTTGGGAAAAGGCGCTGCCCAGCTTTCCACCAGACAAGCCGATCGCCACGCGCGCGGCCGGCAGCGAAGTGATGAACAAGATTGCCGAGGTGGTGCCGGAGCTCTTCGGCGGCGCCGCGGATTTGACCAGTTCCACCCGCACCATCTTCAAGCCGGGCGCGAACTTCCACGTCGATCCGGCCGGGCGCAACGTCTTCTTCGGGGTGCGGGAATTCGCCATGTGCGCCGCCGTCAACGGCATGGCCGCGCACGAAGGCCTCGTTCCCTTCGGCTCGACCTTCTTCTGTTTTTCCGACTACTGCAAGCCGGCCATCCGCATCGCCGCGTTGTCGCGCGCGCATTCTCTGTTCATCTACACGCACGATTCGGTCGCGCTCGGCGAAGATGGCCCCACGCACCAGCCCATCGAGCACCTGATGGCGCTGCGGGCCGTTCCCGACCTCACCGACTATCGCCCCGCCGATGCGAACGAGACCGCCGCCTGCTGGCGCCTGGCGCTCGAACGCAACGGCGCCTGCTTCTTTGCGCTCAGCCGGCAGAATCTCCCGGTCATCGATCCGGCGAAGCACGACGTCTTCGCCGGCGTGAGCAAAGGCGCTTACGTGCTCGAGGACGCCGCCAATCCGAAGGTCATTCTCATCGGCACCGGCGCGGAGGTCTGGCCCTGCCTCGACGCCAAAAAGCAGCTGGAAGCTCAAGGCATCCCGGCGCGCGTCGTCAGCTTCCCGAGCTGGGAGATCTTCGAGGAGCAGTCGGACGAGTACAAAGCCAGCGTGCTGCCGCGCGGCGTGCCCAAGCTCGCCGTAGAAGCAGGATCGCCGCTGGGCTGGTGGAAGTATGTCGGCTTCGAGGGCGACGTCATCGGCCTCGATCGCTTCGGCGCCTCCGCCCCTGGCCCGATCGTGCTCAAAGAACTGGGATTCAGCGCCGAAAATATCGCAGCCAGGGCGAAGGCGCTGGTGAAGTAGCCGGTTAGCGGGTTTAGTTGTGCCTGGCGCCTGTGCGCGGAGTTCAAGAAAGAACGCGCAGGCGCGAGCCTATCGACTAACCCCGCCGGCAACGCTGATTCCACTCACTCTGCTGGGAAGGACTTTCATGAAACTCGTCATCAGCGCCGATCATGCGGGATTCCCGCTGAAGGAAGAGGTTCGCGCCTATCTTGGGAAAAAGGGCCATGACCTGGTCGACCTGGGCGCATACGATGGCGATCATCCGGATGACTACCCGGATTTCGCCGAGAAGGTCGGCGACGCCATCAGGCAAGGCGTGTCGAAGCGCGGCATCCTCATCTGCGGCTCAGGCGTGGGCGTCTGCGTAGCCGCCAACAAGATTCCCGGCATCCGCGCCGGCATGTGCCACGACACGTACTCGGCGCACCAGGGCGTAGAGCACGACGACATGAACGTGATCGTGCTCGGCGCGCGCATCATCGCCTCCGCGCTGGCCTATGAGTGCGTGGATGCCTTTATCGCGGCCAAGTTTATCGCCAATGAGGAGCGGTTTGCTCGCCGCTTCAAGAAGGTGCTCGCCATCGAGGCCAAGTACCAGTGCGGCGACGGTTCGGCGCGTCCCGCATAGCTGGTCAGATCGCGGCGGGTTCGTGGCGCGATTTCCCGGACGGATTTCCTGGCCGGTTCCTGAAGCGCTGTCATCAATTTGCAACCCAACCTGTTTTTGATCATCCAGAAGACAGGCAGCAGAAATTTCGCGAGCCTTCGACGCGTCCAAAGAAGTTCAGAATCTCGCAGTTTCCCCGGGATTTCCGAAAAATGCGCGTACGTGCGCAGATAAAGAGGCGCCGGTGTTCCCCTTCGACGTGATCCTCTTCGACGTGGGTGGAGTTTTGTTGACCAACGGGTGGGACCGCCGCGAGCGGGCCGCCGCCGCCGAGCGCTTCCAGCTCGATCCTGAGCCTTTCGAGCGGCGCCACCTGTCGATCGCCGATGCCTGGGAACGCGGCGAGGTCACGGTGGACACCTATCTGGATACGGCCGTCTTCTTTGAGCCGCGGCCCTTCTCGCGCGAAGATTTCTTCGCCTTCATCCTCAGCCAGTCGCAAGTTTTGCCCAATGGCGCGCTGGGAATCCTCGCGGAACTGGCGGCATCCAACCGGTGTATGCTCGGCACTTTGAACAACGAGGCGCGCGAGACGAACGAATATCGCTTCAAGCAGTTCGGGCTGCGCCGGTACTTCAAAGTCGCATTGAGCTCGTGCTATGTGCGCCTGCGCAAACCGGAGCCGGCGATCTATCGCCGTGCGCTGGAGATTCTCGGCCCTCCTCCGGACCGCGTGCTGTTTATCGACGACCGCCCGGAGAATGTGACGGGCGCTGCGGCCGAGGGAATGAGGGCCATTCTGTTTCAGGGAGAAGAAACGCTGCGGCGCGAATTGCAGGGGATCGGCGTGCTGTAGTTTGAGATGAAGCTCTCGCCGGTCTCCCCAATGGACATCGCGCGCCGGCGCACGACGACGGCGCGCGCGAAACTCAACAGTTTTTAGAACATCGCGATGGAGGAGTTATGCAACTTGGAATGATCGGCCTGGGCAAGATGGGCGCGAATATGGCGGAGCGGCTGCGGCTGGGCGGCCATCAAGTGGTTGGTTTCGACTTCAATGCGGAAGCCGTGGCAAAGATGACCCAATCGGGCAACGTGGGCGTCAATTCCCTGGAGGACCTGGCCAAAAACCTGAAAGGCCGCAAGGCCATCTGGATCATGGTTCCGCAGGGCAAACCCGTTGACGAGACAATCGAGAAACTCGAAAAGCTTCTAAGCCCCGGCGACATTCTCCTGGATGGCGGCAACTCCAACTACAAGGACTCGGTGCGTCACCACAAGGAGATCACCGCCAAGGGATTTCAGTTTGTCGATGTCGGCACCTCCGGCGGCATTTGGGGATTGAAGGAGGGCTACAGCATGATGATTGGCGGCGACAAGGATCCCGTCGAGTATCTGCGCCCCATCTTCGAAACCCTGGCGCCCGCGGCCGACAAAGGCTGGGGCCACGTGGGACCCGCCGGATCAGGCCATTTTGTGAAAATGATTCACAACGGCATCGAGTACGGCATGATGCAGGCCTTCGCCGAGGGTTTTACGATCATGGAAAACAAGAAGGAGTTCGGACTCGATCTTCCGCAGGTGGCGCAGATCTGGCGCTACGGCAGCGTCGTCCGTTCGTGGCTTCTTGATCTTGCCGCCGACGCGCTTGGCAAGAATCCCACGCTCGAGGGTCTCGAAGCCTGGGTTGAAGATTCCGGAGAAGGCCGCTGGACAGTCGTCGAAGCCATCGACCTCAACGTCTCCGCGCCGGTGATCACCGAATCGTTGATGCGCCGCATCCGCTCGCGCGAAGAAAATAACTTTACCGATCGCATGCTGGCCATCATGCGCGCCGAGTTCGGCGGCCACGCAGTCAAGGCGGGCTGACAGCGGCGGACAGCTCGCGAACGAGTATTCGCATTGTGAGTCGTGCGCTGCAGCCTGTTCCCTGACCACTGTAAGCTGTGAGCTGTGAGCCAATAGCCGGCAAGGAGGAAGTCATGGCGACCATATCGATGAAAGTGCGGCCCGAAGATCTCTCGCAGGTGACCAAGGGCTCCGAACGCATTCCGGAGCCCGGAATTCTGGTGATCTTCGGCGCCTCCGGCGATCTGACCAAGCGCAAGCTGCTGCCGGCGCTCTTTCACCTGCGCCAGGCCAATCTGCTGCCGAAGGAATTCGCGATCGTCGGCGTCGCGCGGCGTCCCCTGGGCGACGAATTCGCCAAGGATATGCGCGATGGCATTGTCGACTTCGGCGATGCGGAGGCAAACGACTCCAAGCTGGATGAATTCATAGGCCACATCAGCTACTTTCCGCTGAACTTCGATGATCCCTCGAACTACGCCGGCCTGAAAACGGAGCTGGATCGCATCGACAAGGAAAGAAACATCGGCGGCAACCGGCTGTTTTATCTCGCCACCGCACCCGAGTTCTTCGCCGGCATCATCGAGAATCTGGGCGCGCATGGCATGGCGAAGCCGGAAAAAGGGCACGTCGCGGTGGTCATCGAGAAGCCCTTCGGCCACGATCTGGATTCGGCGCGCGATCTCAACCACAAGGTGAACGCCGTCTTCCAGGAAAGCCAGGTCTTCCGCATCGATCATTATCTGGGCAAGGAGACGGTGCAAAACCTGCTGGTCTTCCGGTTTGCCAACGGAATCTTCGAGCCGGTGTGGAATCGAAACTTCATCGACCAGATACAGATCACCGTGGCCGAGACCCTCGGCGTGGAGGGCCGCGGACCGTTTTACGAGAAGGCCGGCGCCCTGCGCGACGTGGTGCAGAACCACATGATGGAGCTGCTCAGCCTGGTTGCGCTCGAACCGCCCGCGAGCTTTGAAGCGGAGAGCGTGCGCCGCGAGAAACTGAAAGTCTGGCAGGCGATTCCGCCCATTCCCATCCTGAACACCGTGCGCGGCCAGTATGGGCCGGGCGTGATGAACGGCGAGCACGTCGCCGGATATCGCGAAGAAGAGCGCGTCAATCCCGAATCCGGCACCGAGACCTTCGCCGCCCTGCGCCTCGAGATCGAAAACTGGCGCTGGGCCGGGGTTCCGTTCTTCCTGCGCGCCGGCAAGCGGATGAAGAAGCGCGCCACCGAGATCAGCATCCAGTTCAAGCAGCCGCCGCTGTTGATCTTCAATCGTCTGCAGACAGACGGCCCATGCGGCGAAATCCAGCCCAACCTGCTTACCATCCGCATCCAGCCCGACGAGGGCATAGCCTTGCGCTTCGGTACCAAGGTGCCCACCACGCCGCAGATGAACGTGTGCCCGGTCAACATGGATTTCGATTACGAGACCGTCTTCGGCAAATCGCGGGCCAACGGCTACGAGCGCCTGCTGCTGGATGCCATGCTGGGCGACCAGACCCTCTTCTCGCACCGCGACGGCGTTGAGACCACCTGGGCTCTCTACACGCCGATTCTGCAGGCCTGGGCAGCCAAAAAGCCGGAGGCGTTCCCCAATTACTTCGCCGGCTCCTGGGGCCCGGAGTGCGCCGACCATCTCCTCGAGCAGAGCGGCCGTGCATGGCGCAACGATCTGGGAAGAAAGGCTTAAAAAACAAGTGGAGCCAGTGGTGTTACGGCGGTTTCGATCCGGGTGCTTACAGGATGTGGAACGCCAAGCGGCCTTTTCAGGAGACGGCCGCCTTTTAGAAGGCGACGGATGTCAATAAGTGAATCGAAACCACATTAGACGCGGGTCAACGTAAACCGCTGAACCACTCTTATTCCCGCGTGATCTTCACAAACACGCCATCCGGCAGTTCGCCTCCGAGCAGGTGAACCACACCGTCTTTCACATAGCCCTCCAGCACCTGGCGGGGCGCCTTGGGAACCTGAGGCGCCTCGCGGCCCGGCTGGCTCGCCGGCTTGCCAACCCCGCTAACTCCGGCGGCACCGCTCATTCCGCTGCTCTTCCCCATCCCCTTATCCATCGCCTCATTCGCCAGCCGGTCCGCCTCTTTGTTGCCTCCGCGCAACGTATGGCCCATCTCGAACCGGTCCAGCCGGGCGGCGCACCGCTTCGCCTCTTCCCACAGCGGACGCAGGCCGGGGCTGGCCACCTTGTACCGGCCCTTCATCTGGTTCACCATCAGCTCGGAATCGGAGACTACCCGCAGGCACTTCGCGCCATTCTCGATCGCCCAGTGCAACACCGCCAGCAAACCCGAATACTCGGCGTAGTTGTTGGTCTGTTTGCCCAGGTATTCGCTCAACCGGGCCACAATCCGACCCTCCGGATCCTCGATCACCGCGCCATAGCCCGCCGGCCCCGGATTGCCGCGCGAACCGCCGTCGCAGTGCGCCGTGAACCACGCAGCCGCGCCGCCGGCCTTCTCCCCGCCGGCATTCCTCGGGTCAAACAGATCTCCACTCATCGGTTCCCAGTTTAGCGGATGAAGCTTCGCCGCCTCACAGGCTCCGCATCTGCGCGCGAACCGGGCCGCGGATTACCGAAGGGGCGTAAAGTCGGACCCGATTCACGTGCCGCCGATAACAAAAGCCTTCATTCAGCGTCTATCCGGTGCGCTTGACCCGATAGCGGCGGAGAAATCGATGGCCACGGACGCGGTAAGCTTACCCATTTCCCCGGCTGCTGTTGCCGGAACTTTAGCCGGCCCGGGGAGACGAGGGTTACAATCCTCTCCAGGTATGGCTGCGACAAGGGCAATGGGGGGGACCAACCGCGACGGGGCAGGCCGCGATGGCACGGCCCAGGGAGCGGAACGCCTCCAGGCCCGCGAAGCCGAAATGGACCTGATCCGCGAGGCCCAGGCCGGCTCGCGCGCCGCATTTGATGCGTTGGTTCGCCAGTACGAGCACCAGGTACTCCGGCTGGCCCTGCACCTCACCGGTTCCGAGCACGATGCCGAAGATATCTACCAGGAGGCTTTTCTCAAGGCCTACCGGTACATCGGAAACTTTCGCTTCGAGTGCTCGTTTTATACCTGGATTTACCGGATCGTCACCAATCTCTGCCTGGATCAACTGCGCCGCCGCAAGACGCGTCGCGAGGACCATGCGGTGATGCTGGACCGAGCTGGAGACGAGATCGACCTGCTGGCCGCGGTCTCGGACGACCGGGCGTTTTCGAACCCGGCCCGCGAGCTGGATCGCAAAATGCTGGGCGAGAAGATCCAGGTGGCGTTAGGCAAGCTCACGCCGCGCGAGCGGATGGTTTTTGAGTTGAAGCACTATCAGGGCCTCCGCCTGCGCACCATTGGAGAGATGTTGAACACCACGGAAGAAACCGCCAAAAACACCCTTTTCAGGGCGACCAAGAAATTGAGATCGCAGTTGGCGGAGTTGCGGCCCGCCGGACTCTGAGAGTTACGCGGGCAACGACCTGCGAACGCGGAGTTTTCGATAAGGGTTATGGAGAAACTTTTGGGGCTGGAAGGACGTAGCGATGAATTGCGAAATTGCACAGGAACGCATTGTGACTTCGGCGTATGGCGAGCTTCCCGATGAACAGGCGCACGAGCTGGCGCAGCATGTAGAAAGCTGCGCCGGGTGCCGGCTGGAGCGGGAGCAGGTGCAGGCGCTGAAGAGGTTGGTAAGCGTCTACCCGGCCCTCGAGCCTTCGCCGAACCTTGTGGCGCGCGCCCGCATGCGGTTGGAAGAGGCGCTGGATGCGCTGCCGCCCAAGCGCTGGTATGAACACTGGGGCCAAGGCATTGTCAACAACTTTGCGCGCCTGCAGGCCGCGCCGGTGGCCGCGCTTCTGCTGCTGGTGGCCGGGGCGGGCGCCGGCTGCCTGGGTGAATACGAGTATGCGCAGAGCCGCGCCGCCCGAGCGGCGGCAACGCAGACGGTCGCTGTCGCGGCAGTCAAAGGAGAAGCCGCGGCGCCCGTACCGGAGTTGGCCAACGTCGCCAGCATATCGCGCATTGTGCGCGAGCCGAACGGCGAGAATGTCTCCGTCAGCTACAACCAGCTTGTTCCGCGCAAGATCGAAGGCTCGCTCGACGATCCGGTGATTCGCCAGTTGCTGATGCTGGCCACCGAAAACTCGACCTCGCCCGGTATTCGGGACGACTCGGTGGGACTGCTCGCAGCCGAGTGCCGCGCCGGTCACAGTTGCCAGCCATCCGGAATCCGCGACGCCTTGATGGTGGCCTTGCGCTACGACCGCAGCGCCGCTGTGCGCGAGAAGGCGCTTCAAGGCCTGGAGCCCTATGTCGCGGAGGATGTCCGGGTTCGCGATGCCGTTCTCGAAGCGCTGCTCAATGACGGCGATGCCCGCGTCCGCAGCACGGCCATCAGCCTGCTCACGCCGGTTGAGGCCGACTCGAGCGTTCGGCAGGTTTTGTATTCCGTCTCCAATTCGGACCAAAGTCCCCAGATCCGAGATGTTTCCCGGCAGGTCTTGAGCCAGGTGCCGGAGATTCAATAGATTCGCATATGCCGCCGGCACCGCGCCGTATCGAGAGAGCACGGGCCGGATGAAGCACCGTTGGGAGAAGAGATATGAAATACCTTTCGAGGCCGTACCGGAAGCGCCGCCCGCAAGCCGCATGGATCGCCCTCGCGGCCGTCTCTGCCTGTCTTGCGCTCGCGCCTCGCGCCGCACGGGCGCAGGGGGAGACGCTTGTCCAATTCATCGAAGATCCCTTCCCGTTGCTGGTCCATTCGAGCTCCCAGGGCTACCTGGGCGTTTACATCACAGACGTGGATGCGGACAAGGCGCAGACGCTCAAGCTCAAAGAGGTGCGCGGCGCCCTGATCACGCTGATCGACCACGACGCGCCGGCCGGCGAGGTCGGCTTGAAGGTGAACGACGTTGTGCTCGCGCTGAACGGCCAGAATGTGGAAGGCGCCGAGCAGTTGCGCCGCGTGTTGCGCGAGATTCCCGCCGGCCGCAAGGTGAGCATTGTGATCAGCCGCGACGGCAATATTCAGACGCTTGCGGTGCAGCTGGCTGATCGCAAGACCGTGGATCACGACGTCTGGAACAAGATCGACAACCCGAGCGATGATCTGGACCCCGCACCCCGCATGGGCATCTTTGGCGGCGGAGGGGATGCGCCGGTGCCGGGAGGTTTCCACCTGCCCTTCTTTGGCAGCAGCCTCAACGTGGGCGCTCTGGTTGAGCCGCTGACCTCGCAGATGGCCGAGTTTCTCGGCATCTCGGGCGGTCTGATGGTCAAGCAGGTGACGCGCAAGAGCGAAGCGGCCTCCGCCGGGTTCCGCGCCTTCGACGTGATCGTCAAGGTCGGCGCCGATTCCATCGCCACCTCGGCCGACTGGGATCGCGCCCTGCGCTCCAACCAGGGCAAGCCCGTGCCGGTAACCATTCTGCGCGATAAAAAGCAGCAGGTCCTCACGTTGCAGGTGGACTCGAAACATCACCAGGGTGCCCTCGCGCCCGCGAAGCTCTTCCCATCGGCGGATAGCACACCCATGGCCGCGAGTGACCTGAGCGGAACCGGTGCGAAGTTTGGCGCCGTGCGGCAGCGCCACGCTCAGCGGGTCTAGCCGTTCGCAATCCTTAGGCGAGCGAGAGGCGCCGCCGGAACCCCGGCCGGCGCCTTTTCCTCCAAAACAGACCGCGCCGGATCGCCCCCAAGCCCGCCATCCCCATCGCCTTGCTCCATCCGCCCCTCCCGGTTTTCTCAACCCTCCCCGGCACCGTACACTACTTCTTTGAGGAGCTGCTACGAATGCCCTACCCCGCAAACTACCGCTATACCCGCGAGCATGAATGGATCTCGCTCGACGGCGCAATCGGCACCGTCGGCATCACCGATTATGCGCAAAACTCCCTCGGCGATATCGTTTACGTCGACGCACCCAAAGTAGGCGACGCCGTGACTGCCCATGCAACCTTCGGTTCCGTCGAGAGCGTTAAGGCGGTCAGCGACCTCTACTCACCCGTCTCCGGCAAAGTCACCGCCGTGAACGAGACCCTCAAGACGGAGCCCGACAAGATCAACGCCGCTCCGCACGAAACCTGGATCATCAAGGTGGAGCTCTCGAACCTCTCCGAGTTCGACACCCTGCTCGACGCCGCCGCGTACGAAAAGTTCATCTCGGAAGAAACGGGTAGCTAGAGCGAGCTGCCGGCTTACCCAAAACAAGCTTTTGGCTAAAAGCTGGAAGCTAGAGGTTAGAAGCTGAAATGCGTTATCTTCCCAAGTCTCCCGCCGAACGCGAGCAGTTGCTCGCCGACATCGGCGCGGCCTCCATCGACGACCTCTTCGCCATCATCCCGGCCGAGTACCGGCTGAATCGCGACCTGCTCGTCCCGCGCCAGCAGGCCGAGAGCGAGATCATCGACTACTTCCGCGCGGCCGGCGAGAGAAACTCGGCCGGCTATGCGAGCTTTCTGGGCGCGGGCGCCTACCATCACTACCGGCCGGTCATCATCGACTCACTCGTGCAGCGGGGCGAGTTCCTCACCAGCTACACGCCCTACCAGGCCGAGATCACGCAAGGCACGCTGCAGGCGATCTTCGAGTTCCAGACTATGATCGCCGAGCTCACCGGCATGGATGTGGCCAATGCCAGCATGTACGACGGCTCAACGGGCGCGGCCGAAGCGGTGATGATGGCCGTCCGCGTCACCGGCCGGCATAAGGCCGTCGTGGCCTCGACCGTGCACCCCGAGTACCGCGAAGTGATGGCCACCTACGCCAAGCACCAGGGCCTGCCCTCTGAGCTTATCGGCTACGATCAAGCAACCGGCCGCATCGATCTCGAAGCCCTGGCCGCTGCGGTCTCCGCAGACACCGCAGCCATCTTGGTCCAGAGCCCCAATTTCTTCGGCGTCATTGAAGACATTCCCGCCATTGCCGAGATCGCCCATGCCCAAGGCGCGTTGCTCATCGTCTCCATCGCCGAGGCGGTTTCGCTCGGGGCGGTGCGCCCTCCGGTCGAAGCCGATATCGTCAGCATGGAGGCGCAATCCTTCGGCGTAGCTCTCAGTTACGGCGGCCCATTCTGCGGCGTCATCGCCGCCAAAGAAAAATATGTGCGCCAGATGCCCGGCCGGCTCGTCGGCCAAACTGTCGACGGCGCCGGGAACCGTGGGTTCGTTTTGACACTGGCCACGCGGGAACAGCACATCCGCCGCGAGAAGGCCACGTCGAATATCTGCACCAACCAGGCGCTCGTCGCGTTGATGGCCACGATCTTTCTCACCGTCTACGGCAAAGAGGGCATCCGCGAGCTCGCCGAACACAACCTCGCCAAGGCGGATTACGCGGCGAAGACGCTCAGCGCGCAACCGGGCGCCACACAGCTCTTTACCGGCTCTCCGCATTTCCATGAGTTCGTGCTCGACACAACGGAGGCGCCGGAGCAATGGGGCCCGCGGCTGCTCGATCGAAAGATCATCGGCGGCATCGCTCTCAAGCGCTGGTACCCGGAACTGGGCAACGCCACCCTCTGGTGCGCCACCGAAACGATCCGCCGCGACCAGATCGACATTGCAGCCAAAGTGCTCGCCGCGGGATTGGTGGAGGCTTAGGTACGAAAATTTGCGATAAAGCGACAAAATCTTGCTCGACATTGCGAAAGCACCGAAGCCTGAAATATAGGGCCTTGTAACAAGAGCACGGCTTTAGCCGGGCCATAACGATCGATGAGAGGAGGAAGGGGCTTTAGCCGCTGTCATGGCACATCCGGCACGCAATGCGTCCTCAACGGCGATCCTCAATCCGCCGCGAATCTTCTTCGCGACGACAAAGACCCACATGGGCCGCCGCCTGCTGCAATCGGAACGCAACGCCCATCTTCTCATCGACGTTCCGCGCGCATTGGTTGCTGAACGGAAATTTGAACTGCACGACTTCGTCATCATGCCCGATCATCTGCACCTGCTATTGACGGTTCACAACGAGACGACGGTCGAAAGGGCAATGCAATTGATCAAGGGCCGCTTTTCGTATCGTCTATCCCATGAGTTCGGCTACAAAGGCGAAGTTTGGCAACGGGGATTTACGGGGGAGCAGGTGATGAACCGGGAGAGTTTTGAAACGCATCGTGAATATATTGCGCAGAATCCGGTGAAAGCGGGGATGGCAGTATCCACAGATGAATTTCCATTTTGCTTTCGTTCCCTGACAAAAAGGAAAGCGGTTTGTGGCCCGGCTGAAGCCGTGCCCTTGTTACAAAGCAAGAACGTACAGAGGCTTGATCAGCCGCACAAAAAGTATCGACGATCCGCGAGGCATAGCAATGGCAGCAAACGACGAACACTCTGGTCCACGCACGACAGGCAAGGTCCGCACCCATCCCACGCAGAACGAAGCGCTGGTGTTCGAGAAATCCGCGCCGGGCAAGCGAGCCTACAAGCTTCCGCCGCTTGACGTGCCTCCTGTCGACGCGGCGGCACTGCTTGGCGCGGCAGCGCGCAAAGACCCCGCTCTGCTCCCCGAGCTCAGCGAGATTGAGATCATCCGCCACTTCACGCGGCTCTCCACCTGGAACTACGCCATTGATCTAGGCATGTATCCCCTCGGCTCGTGCACGATGAAGTACAACCCCCGCGTCAATGAGTTTGTCGCCCGCATTGACGGCCTTGCCAACGCCCATCCTTACCGGCCCGACTCGCTCGCGCAGGGTATTCTGGAAGTGATCGATCTGCTGCAGCGCTGCCTGCTCGACATCACCGGCATGGACGCCATCACGCTGCAGCCCGCAGCCGGCGCGCATGGCGAATTCACCGGCATTCTGCTCGTCCGCGCCTGGCACGAGTCGCGCGGCAATCCCCGCCACAAGATCCTCATCCCCGATTCGGCCCACGGCACCAATCCTGCGACGGCGGCCATCTGCGGCTACGAGGTCGAGAATCTCAAATCGAATCCGGACGGCGGCATCGACCTCGAAGCCCTCGCGCGCCAGGTTACAGACGATACAGCCGCATTGATGCTCACCAACCCCTCCACGCTGGGCGTCTTTGAAAATCAGATTCACAAAATCGCCGACATCCTGCACGACAAAGGCGCCCTGCTCTACATGGACGGCGCCAACATGAACGCGCTCGTGGGAAAGGTGCGGCCCGGCGACTTCGGCGTCGACGTGATGCACCTCAACCTGCACAAAACCTTTTCGACCCCGCACGGCGGCGGAGGTCCCGGCTCGGGTCCGGTCGCGTGCAAAGCATTTCTTGAGCCTTTTTTACCGATTCCGGTTCTCGTACGAAGCCAAGCCGGAACGGAGTTCTGCCCGGACGCGCAGACATGGGAATCGGCAAATGCCGACGCGGCTCCCGGCGAATGCCCGCCGTTGTTCCGCGCGCCGTTCTTCGAACCGGAGACTGGCGAGCGCGCAGGCGATGAGAGTGTGGGCGCCCCAGGTCTCGATTCTGAGACCTGGGAGACCCGCTCCACGAGCCCCTTGCGCTGGGATTACGACCGGCCCCACTCCGTCGGCCGCGTGCGCGCCTTCTACGGCAACACCGGCATGTTCATCCGCGCGCTCGCCTATATTCTGGCCAACGGCCCCGACGGCCTGCGCCAAACCACAGAAGACGCGGTGCTCAACGCCAACTACATTCGTAAAAAGCTCGAAGACCTCTATGAACTGCCCTACAACACGCCTTCGATGCACGAGGTCGTCTTCAGCGACAAGCGCCAGGCCGCACGCGGCGTGAAGACCGGCGACATCGCCAAGCGGCTCATCGACTACGGCTTTCATCCGTACACGGTGAGTTTTCCGCTGATTGTTCCCGGCGCGCTCATGATCGAGCCCACAGAGAGCGAATCGGTTGAAGAGCTCGATCTGTTCATCGCCGCGATGCGCGCCATCGCCAAGGAAGCCGAGGAGACGCCCGACCTGGTGAAGACCGCGCCGCACTCCACGCGCGTCTCGCGGCTCGATGAAGTGCAGGCCGCGCGCAAGCCGATCCTGCGCTGGAAACCCGAGTAGGGCTAAAACGCGCAGGCCCAGCGCGCCATCACCGCATGAACAGGCGAAAACTCGCCGCAGGCGCAGCGCTCATGCTTCTGGGATATAGGGAAGCGTGAAATAAAACACCGCACCGCGGCCCACATTGCCTTCAGCCCATATCTTTCCCCCATGACGCGCGATGATGCGCTGCGCGGTGGCCAGCCCAATCCCCGTGCCGGGAAACTCGCTCTGCGAGTGCAGGCGCTGAAACGGCCGAAACAACCGGTCCGCGTATTGCGGGTTGAATCCCGCACCGTTGTCGCGCACAAAATAGACCGGCCCGGCGCCATTGTCGGTTAAGCCGAACTGGATCTCCGCTATCTCCACTTTCGCTGTGTACTTCCACGCATTGTGGAGCAGGTTGGTCAACGCCAGTTGGATCAGTCCCTCATCCACCACAGCGCGCGCCTCTGCCATCACCGTGAAGCGCACATCCCTCGCTCTATCTCCGGCCTGCAGGCTCCCAAGAATCGACTCTGCCATCCGGCTCAGATCCACCGGAACCCGGCGTAGCGGCGTGCTGGTGGCGCGGGAAAGATTCAGCAGGTCATCGATCAGCGCAGCCATGCGATCGGTACCTTCCACCAGCTTCCCGATCAGCCCGCTTCCGTCGCCGCGTCCGCTTTGACCCTCGTCGCGCCCGCTTGCGTTCTGCAGCAAGAACGCGATGTTCGCCACGTGCTGCAGTGGCCCCCGCAAATCGTGCGCGACCGAATACGAGAACGCCTCGAGTTCCTTGTTCGCCTCCGTCAGCTCCGCCGTCCGTTCCCGCACCCTCAGCTCCAGATCGGTGCGCGACGACTCGAGCGCGCGATCGCGCTCCTGGATCTGCTCCAGCATCTCGTTGAACGACTGCACAAGCCACGCAAGTTCATCGCTGCTGCTCGGCACCGGCGCGCGCACTGAGTAGTCTTTCTCCTTGCTCACTCGTTGCGCCGTCCCGGCCAGCTCGGTCAGCGGCCCGGTAACCAGTTGACGGATCGTCGAAGTCGCCAGTACCGCGATTGCGAAGCAAAGCATGAGAATGAGAGCGGAGAGCAGCCCAAACTGCAGGGCGCGGTGCGCCAGTTCGCCGGTTCCGGCAAGAAGATAAACAGCGCCCAGATTTCTGCCCTGAAATACGATCCGGCTGCCCAGCAGAATATCCGTTCCTGCCGTCCAAGTTGCGAGGGTCTTCCCCGCACCCAGGGATCTTCGCAGAGTAGGAATGTTCGATGCATCGCGCTGATACGTCGCGAATGGCGCGCCGCCGGCGTCAACGATCACCGCCCAACGGATGTGCGGCGAATGAGCCAGCGCCGAGAGCGTGCTTTCCGCGGCCTGCTGATCGTCGAACAACAGCGCCGTCACGCTGTTGGCGCCCACTATGCCCGCCTCGGTCGCCATGGAGTGGACGAGATCCTGCCGCAGCGTATAGAGGTCGTAGCCAAGAAAGGCAATATAGGCCAGCAGCAGCGCCGTGCCGCTCACCAGAATATTCATGCGGGTCAGCTTGCCCGCAATCGAACGGGGGTTCCAGAGGCTCATGGCTGGACCTCCCGCGGCTTTCCCGTCACTGACAAGGCAACGCGCAGCAACTCCGAACTCAAGATCAGATGCGTATGATCCACTGCATCCAGATTGACCGCGAACCGGACGTGACTCTGCCGCATGACAAACTGGATCATGCCGCCGTCCTTTAGAAAATCCGGCGCATCGCTCACCGTCAACACATCCGCTTCGCCCAACGCGACCAGGTCCGCGCGGATTCCATCGCCCTCCTCGGAACTGATGAACAGGATTTCGCATGTTCGCGCCGCATGGGCATCGGGGGCGCGCACCACGCGCACGGCACGGTTCTCGATGGACTCTTTGGCGGTGATATCGTCCAGCACCTGGCCGATGGGACCTCGCCCGAGGATGCAAATGTCGAAGGTCGGGCGGCGCGGGGCCGTATTTTCCACTCCGGCCACGCGCATGAATTTGCCGAAGTTGAAAACGTAGGCCGCCTTCACCTCGTAATCGGTCGGCTTGCCCTGCGGCAAGGCGAACGAGGGAAGCAGCAGGAGCAATGCCGTCATCGCCCGTTGCAGCGCACCGCCGCGCCGGCCTCTCAACGCGGGCCGCCGCAGCTTGGATGGAATCGAGAACGGCATCATTTCCGGGGTGTTTCGAATCTAGGGGTCAATCGGTAGCCCGATAAAACGGCTGCCCAATGGCACGGACTTGTCCGCGTGCGACGTGGCGATGCACCGGTGCCTCCGAGGCAGAGGAAAGGTTCAAAACACAAGCCATCAGACGGAGGAGGAAAGAACTCTTCGCAGCAATACGCGGGAACACGTGCTTAAGTTGGAAGCAAGCCGGCCCCTAAAGGTTGCCTGGCGCTCCGCAAGGAAGTGGAATTCTGAGCCGCCCTCTCCACTCAGGCCTCGTCCTGCCCGCTGCCACCCTTCCCGCCCGGACGCGGCAAGAGGCGTTCCACCACCTGCAGCAGTTTTTCCGGCTGCCCCTTCCGCACAAACTCCGTCACAAACGGCGCAATATCCGCGGGAAGGGTCCACAGATCGGAGAGAACCACGATCGCCACCGCCGGAAACAACCCCCGAATCTCCCGGGCCACCTCGGTCGAGGTTCTGAGCGAGTGCAGACGGTAGTCCAGCAGAACCAGGCCGATCGACTCATCCCGCGGGATGTCGGTGCCGGCAAATTTAACCAGCGCCGGGACGGCCTCGTACCCCGCCTGTTCCATCAGGAGCCCGTAAATCTCCAGGTGCGAGGGATCGTCGTCGACAATCAGCACCTTCCGGGGATCGGATGTCATAGCCATTCTCCCCGCATCCGGCGCCGCGAGCCAACGTACGACAGCACTCGCCTGGAGGCGGTCAAATTTCCTTCCCGGCCCATTCAACCATCCAATTAGCCTATCAAGATCAGCCGCAAAAGGAAGGAAATGGGAATCTCAGAGCCTGCGCTGCCCCTCCCCGCCGTGCTTCCGGAAGACCGCTTTCAATTCTCTGCGCCAATCTTCGCCGAGCGCCACAAGCTCCCACTCCACCCGCGGCGAAAGATAATGCAACACCGTCTCGTTGGCGGGATGGATGCGCAACGCCGGCGCAACCAGCAGCAGTTTAGGCTCGCGCGTTGACACCTCGGCGCCTTCGAAGTATCCCTGCCGTTCAAATGCCGAAAACGGTCTTGCTCCACCCGCCGCGGCCTGGCGATCTTCATTCAGCGCGCGCACGCGAATCCAGTAGTCGAGCGCTTGCAGCGGCAGGTGCAGGTCTTCGTCGGCCTTCAGCTCGAGCACAACCAGCCTGCCGCCGCGAGTCAGCGTGAGCAGGTCCAGCATCCCGCGCTCGCCGGCCGAGAGCGCCGGAACCTGCGTATACACCAGATCGCTTCGGAACCCCGGAAACAATTCGGCGATTCCCGCGCGCACCTGCGATTCAAGCCATCTCTCCGGCTGCATGCGAAACAGCGACTCGTTGCGCGGCCCATCCGGACAGCGGCTTTCAAACAGCCGCGCGAACAGCTCGCGGCACATCTCTTCATT
This sequence comes from Occallatibacter sp., assembly GCA_036489815.1. Classification (GTDB taxonomy): domain Bacteria; phylum Acidobacteriota; class Terriglobia; order Terriglobales; family Acidobacteriaceae; genus Telmatobacter. The sequence goes on from DASXFB010000068.1 coordinate 50,001, forward strand.
TTCGCCATCGAGCGGCGTCTCATGCGCGCCCGCGCCAAACGTCACTTCATTCTGGCGCGCAAACGAGCCGGCGACTGCCCCATTCCGTACCCTCGCAAATTCGAGCCCATGGAGCAGCAGGCCCACCTGCGTGGCCGAGCCGGCCCGCACTTCGATCCGTTCGCGCGCCCCCTCGGGGATCAACGCCAGCAGCCGGTCGATGCCCTCGCCGCAGCGTTCAAGCGCCGCCTGCGCAGAAAACGCGTGCACCAGCCGCGACTCCAGATTCCCGGTGTCGCGAACCTCCACCGGCGCCAGCTCCTCGTTCCTTTCATCCAGGGTGAAAAGCTGAAACTCGGCGGCAGCCTGACTCAGCCAAGCCATCCGCTCCGCCGTAGTGCGCCAGGCGCTCGCGGGCACAATCACCTTGAGCCCGCCGAAGTGCCGCCGGCCATCGGCTTTTTGCCGGCAATAATCCAGCCAGAGAATCCCCAGCGTAAGAATCCCGTCCACCACGTCCGCCGATTCGGCTTCATTGACGCCAATCACCGCGTCCGCCGCCGTTCCGCGCAGCAGCCGCCCGCGCACATAGGCCGGTCCGAAGCTGTGCTCCAGGTCCATCGCCGAACGAAACCCATCAACCTTGGCGGCGGGAAAACTCCGCCCCAGCACGCGTTCCAAAAGTCTCTGATAGCTGCGCCGCGCGGCATCCCGCGCCGTGGGCGTGCGCCGATCGCTGGTGGGAACCAGTTGGAGAGCCTGGGGTTTGGCCGTTCCCATGCGGCGCGTCGTCAACCGCAGACACTGCGCCCGTTCCTGCACATCCACCACGGTGCGCACTATGTTGCGCTCATCGCTCCAGAGCTGCAGCAGGCAGCGCCCATGCGACTCCGAGACCGAATAATGAGCCCGGCGCATATCGAACAGCACCCGGCCCTCTTCAAGCAGCGCCGCCGCCGGATGATCTTCAAGATACGTCTCGATGGTCTGGGCCAGCCGTGCGGCGGACGCGCCTTCAACGCCGGCGGTCATCCGGCTCCTACCAGCCCTGCCGCTCGCGCAATCCCGTGATATGCGCGGTGTGGTGGAGCGAGTGCCAGGCATAGATCGCCAGCGCCGTTGCCAGCGTCTGCCGCCCGCTTTTGGGATGGTTATATCCGCGCTCGAAATCCGCATCGGTCAGCGATTCGAGCAGCGCCACCCAGCGCGCGTGCAGCGATTCGAGAAAGTCCAGCGAGCCATCGATCGGCAGCCGGCTATCCGCCAACCGCGCCCATGCTGCCTCGTCATACGGCTTGATGGTGGGCCAGTCCTCGGTTAGCGCGAGCTTGAACCGGATGTACGAGTTGGCGTGGCTGTCGGCCAGATGGTGCACCACCTGCCGCGCTGTCCAGCCGCCCTCCCGGTAGGGCGTATCGAGTTGCGCCTCGCTGAGGCCGCTTACGGCCTCGCGCAGCCGCTCAGGAAACAGTTGCAATGTGTGGATTTGCTCAGAGCGAAAGCCGGATATGGGAGCGGCTAGAGGCCGGAAGCGGCCGACGGGGTAGCGCAGGTCGTCCAGTTATGTCATCCCCAAAACTTACCACGCTTCTCTGCCCCCGGCCTGCCGTTGCGGAGAAGCAATCTTCCCTTGAAGCCGCCCGGCCCAATGCTCCAACGACCCTCGACCCGGGACTGCCTCAGGCGGGGCGATGATGGTGATGGTGATGGCGGTGATGATGATGCCTCACCGCAAAAGCGGCCGGAGCGGCAAAAACCATCAAAAGCAAGGTTGCAGCAAGAATCTTCTTCATGGGCCGAATCCTACCACGCTTTTCAGGCCATCCGCAGCCCCTAAATGGCTCACCCCGAACTAGGCAGCACCAAAGCAGGAACGCCCCATCGGCATCGGCGGAGGAACCTCAGAGAGGCGTAAACTGGAAAGTACGATGAATCCAGCGGCCTCTTCCCCGACTCCCAGCCATAAACGTTTCTTCTTCGAGAAGTTCGGCATCACCGAGCGGCTGCTCGAGCGCTGCCTGGGCGAGGCTCTGTCTGCCGGCGGCGACTATGCCGATCTTTATTTCGAGTCAGTTACGGCAACCGCGCTCGGCGTGGACGAGCAGATCGTCAAATCCGCCAGCCAGGGCACCAGCGCCGGATGCGGCATCCGCGTGCTTTCAGGCGAGCGCACCGGCTATGCGTACACCGACAATCTCAGCCCGGAGCGCCTGCTCCACGCCGCCCGCACCGCCGCGCTCATCGCTTCCGGACCGGCCAAGCAGCCCATCCAGGGATTCACCGAATCGCCCTCCGCCAATCTCTACCCGGTACCCCTCGGTGGCTTCGATCTCGATCTCGCCGCCCGCCTCGAGTTGATCCTCCGCGCGGATCGCGCCGCCCGCGCTTACGACAATCGCATCGTCCAGGTCCGCGCAAGCTATAGCGAAGAGCTGCGCCGCATCCTCATCGCCGCGTCGGACGGCGCCTTCGCCAGCGATACCCAGCCGCTCTGCCGCCTGAATGTCTTCGTCATCGCCAAAGAAGACGCCATCACCACCAAGGGCTCGGCCGGCGGCGGAGGAAGAGCGGGCCTCGAACAGTTCACAGGGAGTAAAAGTCCGGAAAACCTGGCGCAGGAAGCCGCGCGCGGCGCGATTCTGCAGCTTGGCGCGGTGTCTGCCCCCGCCGGCGAGATGCAGGTGGTCCTCGGTCCCGGCTGGCCCGGCATCCTGCTCCATGAGGCTGTAGGCCACGGCCTCGAAGCCGACTTCAACCGCAAAAAAACCTCAGCCTTCTCCGGCCTCATCGGCCAGCCCGTCGCCAGCCCCAAGGTCACGGTGGTCGACAACGGCACGATGGCCGGCCGCCGCGGCTCGCTCAACGTAGACGACGAGGGTTCGCCCACCCAGGAAAATGTCCTCATTGAGAACGGTGTCCTGAAAGGCTATCTATCGGACAAGCTTTCCTCGCGGCTTATGGGCATCGGGAACACCGGCTCCGGCCGCCGCGAGAGCTACCAGGCCATCCCCATGCCGCGCATGACCAACACCTACATGCTGGCCGGTGACGACGCGCCCGAGGACATTCTGCGCAGCGTGAAGCACGGCCTCTACGCCGTCAACTTCGGCGGCGGCCAGGTGGACATCACCAACGGCAAATTCGTCTTCTCGGCCTCCGAAGCCTATCTCATCGAAGACGGCAAGATCACCGCCCCGGTCCGCGACGCCACCCTCATCGGCAACGGCCCCGAAGCCCTGAAATACGTCTCGATGGTCGGCAACGATCTCAAGCTCGACGAAGGCATCGGCACCTGCGGCAAAGACGGCCAGTCTGTTCCCGTAGGCGTAGGCATGCCGACAATCAAGCTCGACAAAATGACCGTGGGCGGCACGGGCCGTTAGGTTTGACTGCGCGCTGCAATTAAAGGCTGGAGTCAACAAGCACGTTTGTTGGTAATCTTCTCCGCTAGGTCGAGAGCTGATTGGGGCACAATAGAGTGCCTTCCTTGAGTTTGATGAATAGCTAATACTAACTCTGCAGCGGACCTGGCGATGGCTTTGAGCTGCCTTGGCCGACAATCGAACCGATCTTCGATCGACAAGTCTAAGCCATCAAATACACTGAGCAGCCGCTCGGCAGCTAATTTTTGCGCATCGCTCCCACTAGCCAAAAACAGCTCGAACTCTCCATATCCTATTACCTCAAAATCTCTGGTTTTACCTGTGAGGCGTGCGTCATGATATCGCCAATGGCGCTCTGCCAATCTCGAAAAATCCAGGCTTCTCGCATAGTGATTATTCTGAAGGCGTCACGCCAAGTACGATCCAGCGCCTCGTCACTCACGGGATTCGTTTTGAGGTGAGAGGTAATGCAGTCGGCCGTTTGCCTACAAAGAAGAATCTTGACGTCACCGTCTAAATTCGCAGAGTCTTCCTTCTCCAAATTTGATGCCTTTAGAATCTCCCAGTAAACGTTGTTCACTTTTGTGCCAAGCCGCTCGATATTCTCAAAATCTCTCAATGACGCGGAAATACCTAGTTGCCAAAGTTCGCAAAGACGGTTGGCCCGCTCCTGCTCGACCCAGTTACCATCAGCCAACGCTTTTTCAAAAGATCCGATAGCTTGGTCGATGATTCGAGTGCCCTTCTGATTGGCAATTCGCAGATAAGAAAATTCGCGCCTGCATGCTCTGATCCATCCGAGCATGGCCGCAAGGCGATAGATAGTGCTTAGTTTTTTGTAAGATAAGTAAGAGCGCGCAAAACCCTGCTCGGGGTCGACTCGATGTGTGTATGTGAGATAAATCGGGCGGTATTCGACAAAGAGTATCTCATTGAAACGATGGAGCAACGATACTGCAGAAGTCACGAGTGGATGAGAATAGCGCTGATAAACTGCTGCTTCGTCTTTCCTTTCCGAACGCCCCTCATCGAGCCTCTTTAGAAGATAGTCCTTAATCAAAATTCCGACGAGAGTGAGAGCAGCTGTGATCGCTGCGGCAACTATCGCGGGCGCAGTCATCGAATAGCCCGACGCGGCCTGCGCTTGCGCGGCATCGCCGGATGAGACAAGGAACATACTGCAGTATCCCTTCTCCGCGGTTTTCAACCAAGACCGAGTACGTCAAGTCTAATTTACCTAATATCCCAGTTCCCAGATGTCTTGGGCCTCGCTTTTGAAACCTGCGATGATGTGAAGCCATAACTCACGCCGCCTCAAGCTGAATCTTCACCTTCCGTCCCAGTGACGCCGCAATATTCACCAATGCATCAATCGAAAACCGTGAAATCCGCCCGCGCAGCAAATCATTGATGCGCGGCTGCGTCACGCCGCACCGCTTCGCCGCTTCTCTCTGCGTCCATCCGTTTTTCTTGATAATCTCCTCGATCTCATCCATCAGTTCGGAACGCAGGCTCAGGTTCGCCGCCTCTTCTGGCGTGTCTGCAATCGCATCCCAGACGTTGGCAAATCTCTGTCTCTTCAAATCGCTCATATTTCACCTCGCATCAGCTGCTTAAACCGCCGCTTGGCAATGTCCATATCCTGCTTTGAAGTTTTCATCGTCTTCTTTTGAAACGCATGCAAAACATAGATTGCGTCGGCTAACCGTGCCGTATAGATCACTCGATAAATTCCTGATTCATCTCGTACGCGAATCTCCTCGACTCCTTTACCAATGTCCGGCATCGGCTTGTAGCTGTCTGGAAGATTGCCCTTCTGCACCTTCGCAAGCTGTCGGCCAGCGTCCTGACGCGCATTCTTGGGGAAATTGCTGATTACCTTCAACGAGTCGCCAAGAAACTCGACTTCTTTCATGGAAAAATTATATCCATTTCGATATAAAACGCAAAGTTCAAATATTACCGTAGGCGGCACCGCCGGATAGTTCCCCAGCTCAAGGTGCAACAATAGATTCACCCCAACGATGCATCATTCTCCGTTCTCTGCCTGACAAGGAGGGCAAAGCGGGTGCACCTTCATACAACCGCAACCTGGCCTGCGCGCGAAGATCGCCGGGCCGCGCTGGTCTGGCTCACCTTCTTCTGGATCTTCGTGGGCGTCGGCTTCGGCTTCGATCTGCACAACTACTTCCATGAGCAGCCGCCCGTACCCAAAATCGTTCATGTACATGCCATCGCCACCACGCTCTGGCTGCTCACCGCAACCGCGCTTGTGCTCATGGTTGAAACCGGCAACGTCAAGCTTCATCGCCGCCTTGGCTGGTGGGCGGCCGGCTACGCGGCGCTGGTCCTCGTGATCGCGCCCTTGTCCGAGCTCAGTTGGCAGGCCCTGAACCTGCAGACCCCCGGCGCTCTGCCGCCGCAGTTCCTCTCCATCGCCTTCAGCGGAGTCATCTGCATGGCCGTGCTGCTGCCCTGCGGCATTCTTATGCGCCGCAACTCTGCCGCCCACCGGCGCGTGCTCATGCTGGCCATCATCTGCATCAGCGACGCGGGCTTTGCCCGGCTGATGAACCTCTTCATGCCGGCCCCAACCACTTTTCTCGGCACCTACCTGTTTTACGAGGGCGGCAACCTTCTTCTCATCCTTCTCATGTTCCTTTGGGATTGGAAACGTGACCGGGTGATGAAACAGTTTCTTATGGGGGCCTCGTTCGTCGTCACCCTGAGCCTCTCGGCCACCGGCCTCTACTTCAACAGCACGTGGCAGACAATCACACGCGCCTGGCTTCAGTACTGGGCACGGCACATGCTGTAAAGCCGCGAGCACTCCCACCAAGAGTCTGAGAAAATATGCAGAGTGCGAAAGGAGAAACCGCTATGACCTCGGGCGTATCGACCTAGGTACGCGACTGCGTCCTGGAGAAAGTCATGAGCCGTTCTTATCGCCGCCCCTTCGCGGCGGTTACCGGTACCGCCAGCGCGAAACCCGACAAGCGCATGGCCCACCGCGGTGTACGCCGCAAGCAGAACCCGACGTTGAAGACCTGCCCCAATTACGAGGTCCTGCTTCTTCCGCACCCGCTCAACTGCACCTGGAATGACACGTGGGTCTGGAGCCGCGACGGCGGCCAGGCCTGGCATGGCGATCTGCGCCTTGCTCAAGACGAGAGCGGCAAGAAGTACTACCGCAAGCTGCTGCGCAAGTGATGGCCGCAAAACACCATACAAGCCACTCCGTCCTGCCCGGATCCTCTCCGCGCGTGGATTTGATAGCTTGAATGCATGCCTCAAACCGCGTCACAGACCGCCGAATCCGCGCCCAACTCGGGAATCGACCTCGAAGCCCTCGCCGCCGACGTTGTTGCACAAGCCGTGAAGGCCGGCGCATCGGACGCCGAAGCTGTAGCCCGCGAAGGCGACGAGTTCAGTGTCAACGTCCGCATGGGCGAGGTGGAAACCCTCAAGGAATCGGGCTCCCGCGGCCTTGGTCTGCGCGTCTTCCTCGGCAAGCGCTCGGCTTCGGCCTCGACCAGCGATTTAACGGCGGACGGAATCCGCCAGCTCGTCGAGGGCGCGATGGCGCTGGCCAAGGTGACGGAAGAAGACGCCTTCAACGGCCTGCCGGAGACGGCCGAGTTCGGCGCGCTCGCCGGCGACTTGCATCTCTACTACGACGACGTTTACTCGCTCACCGGACCGGAGCGCATCGAGTGGGCGCGCCGCTGTGAAGCCGCTGCCCTGGTCGCCGACCCGCGCATCTCGAACTCCGACGGCGGCAGCTTTGACGCCGCCACCGGGCGCAAGGCGCTGGCCAACTCGCGCGGCTTTGTGGGCAGCTATCGCACCAGCTACGCCGGCGTCTCCGCCGCGCCGCTCGCCATGGACGCCGACGGTAAAATGCAGCGCGACGGCTGGTGGTCAAGCGCGCGGAGCTTCGCGCTCCTCGAATCGCCTGAAGCTGTGGGGGCTGAGGCGGCACGCCGCACTCTGCGCCGATTAGGCGCGCGCCGCATGCCCACGCAGCGCGTGCCCATCGTCTTCGCGCCGGAGGTCGCCCGTTCGCTGGTCGGCTCAGTGTTTGAGGCGGCGTCGGGAGATTCCATCTGGCGCAGCGCGTCGTTTCTCGCGGGAAAACTCGGCGAGCCCATCGCCGCGCTGTCGCTCACCGTTGTCGACGACAACGCGATGCTGCTGCCCTCGGGTGCAGGCGGTTTCGGCAGCTCACCTTTCGACGGCGAAGGGCTGCCCTCGCTGCGCACCGTCGTCGTCGAGAAGGGCGTTCTGCGCAACTACCTGCTCAATACCTACTCCGCGCGCAAGCTGGGTATGAAGTCCACGCACAACGCATCGCGCGGCTTGGCCGGCACGCCGGGCATCGGAGCCGGCAATCTCTACATTGAGGCCGGCCCGCTGTCGCCTGATGAGATCATCGCCAGTGTGCCCAACGGCTTCTATGTGACCAGCCTGATGGGTTTCGGCGTGAATGCGGTCACGGGCGACTACTCGCGCGGCGCGACCGGCCTGTGGATCGAGAACGGCCAGCTCACCCACGCTGTCGAAGAAGTGACCATCGCCGGCAACCTGCGCGAGATGCTGATGAACGTTGCAGCCATCGGCAATGACCTCGTCTTCCGCGGATCGGTTGCCTCGCCCACGCTACGCATTGATGGCATGACCGTGGCGGGAAGCTGATCAAGGTTTGCGCGATTCCCAGGTTCGGCGCAAAAGCAAGCACGCGCCGAACCTGGAGCACCCGGCGACTGGGTGGAGATCGAAAACAAAATGGAGCAGATTTCTTTCGATCCCGCTGATTCCAAGGCTGCGCTGAACCAGTTGCCGCACGCCGCGGCGGTCTTTGCGCTGTATGGCGCGGACGCACACGCCGAGCCTTACATCGGCCGCACACCCAATTTGCGCGCGCGGCTTGAACGGCTGCTGCAGCCATCGCCGAAGCATCCGCGCCGGCTGCAGCTTGCAGGCCGCGTCCGTCGCATCGAGTACTGCCTCGCCGGCTCCGAGTTCGAATCCCTGCTTACGCAGTTTTCGCTTTTGGAGCAGATTTACGGCGCCAAGGCCTTGGAGCGGATGCATCTCCGCATGCCGTTTTTCGTGCGCTACCTCGGCGGCAATCCTTACCCGCGCATCGTGGTCACCAATCGGCCCAATATCAAGCCTGGCCTGCGCCAAGCCGATTGGTGCTACGGCCCGTTCCCTTCGCGTGCGGCCGCGGAGCGCTACGTCGACGAAGCCCTCAAGCTCTTTCTGCTTCGCCGCTGCACCGATGACTTGAATCCCGATCCCAGCCATCCCGGCTGCGTCTACTCCGAGATGAAGATGTGCCTCGCTCCTTGCTACAAAGGCTGCAGCGATGAACGCTACGCTGAAGAGGCCGCTGCGGTCGAGAGCTTTCTTTCAACGCGAGGCGAAAGCAAGCTTGTCGCGCTGCGTTCCCAACGCGACCAGGCTTCCACAAATCTCGAATTCGAGTCCGCCGCGGCCCTTCATGCGCAAGTCCAGCGGGTCGAGAGTGTGCGGACTCTCGCCTCTGAGCTGGTCCGGCCTCTGAGTCAGCTTCGGGCCGTCATCCTGCAGGCCTCGTCGCAGCCAAATGAAATTAAGGTTTTTCTATTCGAAAATGGACAGACCCTGCGACCGGCAGCCTTTTCCACGCTCGGCATGAGAATCCAGAACGAGCAATCCGGCTCGAGTTCACTGTTCGCGCAGCCATTGGCCATAGAAGCGATGCCGGAAAACATGGAACAAGAATCGGGGAACAGGGATCAGTCTGCCGTGGTGCGCCGTGGCCTGCTGGAAGCGCGGATGGAAGACGCGCTCAACGCGGTCACCCAAGCCCCGGGCACGCCGTCAACCACCGTACGCCAGGGCCATCTGGCTCTGCTCAAGCGCTGGTACTACCGGCCCGAGTTGAAGCGCACCGGAGAAATCTTCTTTCCCAGCGCCGAAGGCCACTGGCCCATCAAAGCCATCCTGCGCGGCGCAGGGCGCGTGGCCGCCAAGATGCTTACCGCGGGTGGCAGTCGATAAACCCGGCCTCATTGGCTACTTGAAAGTCCCACAGAGATCGAACGCTGAATCCCAGCGTTATATCGGTTCTTATAAGCGCGTTCCTCGCGACTTACCGAATTCCGGCCCGTCAGTGAGTGCACTGGTGTGTTGTCGTTATTTGAGATTGCATCCTCGATGCTAGTGCGAGTGGCCCTGCGCCAGTCTTCAGACATTATTCCCGGAAACCTCTCGGCATCGTTCAATACTGCAATAAATAACGACAGATGGGTATCTGCTTGACTCAGATTCCACAAGGGGTAGTGTTTTGGCCTATGGAAGATTATCTGCGGGACTTGCTTGAATTGGAAGCACGTTTCTCGACCGAGTTAGCTTGCCGGGAGTATTTGGCGCAGTTGCGTTGGCCGGAAGGCTTCCGGTGTCCGCATTGCGCTGCTAGCAAAGCCTGGCCAGTCCGTGGCGTGCTGTTGGAATGCTCGGTGTGCGGTGCGCAGATTTCGGTGATCGCAGGAACCATCTTCCAGGACACACGAACTTCCTTGCCGGTTTAGTTTCGCGCCATGTGGTGGATGACAACGCAAAAGAATGGCGCCAGCGCACTGGGATTGCAGCGGGTGCTGGGGTTGAAGAGTTACGAAACAGCCTGGACATGGCTGCACAAGCTGCGTCGTGCCATGGTTCGGCCTGGGCGAGATCTGCTGAGCGGCCGGATCGAGGTGGATGAAGGCTACATTGGTGGCGAAGAGGAGGGGTTGCCGGGGCGGCTCAACTTGGAGAAGACGCTCGTGGTCGTTGCTGCCCAGGAGGATGGGAAAGGCATCGGGAGGATTCGCATGCGTCAGATTCCGAACGCCTCGGCGAATTGCCTGACGCCCTTTGTCCGCGATTCCGTTGTGTCGGAAAGCATCGTCCATACCGATGGATGGCTGGGATACTCCCCTCTTGAGAGCAACTGCTTCCGACACGAGGTCACGTATTTGAAAGGCCACAAGAAGACCACCTCCGAACTGCTGCCTCGCATTCATCTAGTGATTTCGCATCTCAAGCGATGGCTGTTGGGAACGCATCAAGGCGCAGTTAGCCATAAACACCTCGGCTACTACCTGGACGAACTCACGTTCCGTTTCAAACGGAGACGCTCGAAGAGTGGCCCGGCAACCGAGCCACGGCTATCGAGCCTGGTGGGAAGTTCGCGCGGTCTGCATGCCTGCTGCATTCATTCCGGGCGCGGATTTCATCAGGTCGGCGAGAACAGGGATCGCGTTGATTCTTTCCGTTGGATATCCGGCTGAGAGAATTTTTTCGAGCAGGCCCAGCGCGATTTTGCGGCGACCCAGCTCTGCATACGTTTGGGCCGCGTTGCATTGGACATGACTGTCATCCGGCGCCAGAGACTGGGCCCGTTTGATCAAGGTCTGCGCCTCTTCGCGGCCATCGGGTTGCGCGGCCAGAATTGCGGCCAGATCCGACAACAGGATGGGATCGTTAGGACGGGGCTGCAGCGCCTCTCTGCAGAGCCGGGCAGCGCGGGCAAAGGCGTCCTTGGCTTTCTCTTTCTGCTGCGGAGTTCTGGCGTAGGCGGCGCCCAGATCTGCCCAGATGTGATAGTCGGAGTTGTTGAATTCGAGCGCTTTCGTGTAGTCCGTGGCGGCGTCGGCAAAGTGCCTCTGCTTCAGGTCGAGATCACCCAAATTGTTCCAGGCAGAGAAAGAGGGGGCGAGATGTATCGATTGCTCAAGCACGCGCCGGCTTTCGTCGAACGAACCGCTATGCGCGAGCGCCGCGCCCAGATCGCTCAGGATGGCGGGATCCTGGGGTGCAAACTTGAGCGCGGCGCGAAAATTAGCCACCGCCGCCCCGGAATTGCCGCGATTCAGCTCGAACTTTGCTAACTGGTCGTAGGCATCGCTCGAAGCGGGGTGCAACGCGATGTCACTGCGCAGGGCCTCTTCAGCCTTATCCGTAAGTCCCATGGCGGCGTAGGCCTGGGCGAGCCCATGGTAGGCGCCCTCATCGGTCGGATCGATCGCCAGGGCCTGCTCAAACTCGTTTACGGCCTCCGGGTAACGCTCCTGCAAGAGGCGAACGCGCCCCATGGCCAGCGGGACGCCCGGCAACGGTGCGGGGCGCCGCAGGTGAAACCACGCGAAGATGCCCCCGGCAATCAGCAGGACAACGGCAAACGCCGCGAGTAGCCAGCGGCCCTGAGGCGCGGATGATTCCGCACTGGTTGGAGTCCGAGTCTCCTGGTACGTGTCCCTGGCTGCACCCGCACCCGTGGCCGTGGGACCTGCTTTCTCTTCCGATCCAAACAGCAACCGGCTTCTTTGTTCGAGTTCGAGATCGCGAACGAACTCGCCTGCATTCTGGTAGCGCAACTCGGGATTTCTTTCGAGCGCCTTCTCCACAATACGATTCAGGCCAGAAGGAAGGCCGGCCAACGAAACCGGCTCATCGGCGAGAATAGAGGCCATGATCGCATTGGCGTCTGTGCCTTTAAAAAGACGCCGTGCCTTCAGCATCTCGCACAGGATCACGCCGGCAGACCATAGATCGGATCGGACGTCGGCCGGTGCGCCAGCGGCACGCTCCGGCGAAAAATAAGCCACTGTGCCTGGAATCGAACTGGGCGATAAATCCGGACTGCCATAAAACTTGGCCATTCCGAAATCGAGGATCTTGAGCACGCCGAGCGCATTGAAGATCAGGTTTTCCGGCTTCAGGTCTCCATGGACGATACCGCGGTTGTGGGCTTCACCGAGTCCTTGCAGCAGTTGAAGGGCCACCGCAACGGCCTCACCGACCCCAATTTTTCCCGTATCGATGCGCTTGGCCAGCGTGGGCCCCTCGTAGAAGGCCATCACCAGGAACAATCTTCCGTCGCCGGTCTCTTCCAGAGCGTGTAGAACGCCGATGTTCGGGTGTTCGAGCGTCGAAACGGACCTCATTTCGCGCACGAAACGCATCTTGGCTTCGTCCCCGGCAGTAAGCGAAGGAGGAAAGAACTTGAGCGCGACGGTGCGCTTGAGCTTGAGGTCAATGGCGCGCGACACCACTCCCAAGCCGCCGCCCCCCAGGCGCTCGGTCACCTGGTATTGCAGCAGCGTTTGACCGACAAAGTCGTTCTTCTTGTTTGAAGCGTCCAATTTTCTTGCCCACTTTCACGGAAAATCGGGACGGCAAATTGGTGTTTTCCTGCCAGTCGCGCCCAGTTTACCGCACAGAGAGCCGGCGCAGATATATTCAGATCAATTCCCCCCTTACCTTTGATGGAGCGGCCGGGAGCAGCAGCCACGGCTTTCGGCCGGAATCGTATCAGCGCAAGGACGCGCGTTCACCGCTTCCGCAGCCGGACCGATTCCCAGCTTCCATCCGCCGCCCAGCCGCCGTCAACTGAGAGCGCGTGGCCGTTGATAAACCCGCTCTGCTCCTCATCGGCCAGGAAAGCGACGGCGCGCGCAATGTCATCGGGAGTGGCGAAGCGCGCCATCGGGACCCGCCCGGTGATGTCGGCGTCCGTATAGCTTCCTCCCACCTGGTCGGCCTGGTCCATCTCCGTTTTGACCCAGCCCGGGCAGACGGCATTTACCCGCACTCCGCGCCCGCCCCACTCCGCCGCGAGCGTGCGGGTAAGTCCAATGAGACCATGTTTGGATGCGTTATAGGCGGCGCGATCCGCGATGCCGAGGAGGCCGGCAACGGAGGCGACGTTGATGATCGAGCCGCGGCCGGCGGCCAGCATCCTACGGCCAAAGGCCTTCGCCAGCAGGAATGGCGCCACCAGGTTCACTGCCAGCACATTGCGGAACTCCGCCCCTCCGGTCGACTCGGCCGGGCAGATCAGGCTGATGCCCGCATTGTTCACCAGCACATCCGCGCGCTTGAAGCGCTGAAACACCTCTTCGGCGAACGACTCGACGTCCGCTTCTTCGGCCACGTTGCCGGTTCGGATCATCGCTTCGCCGCCTTTTGCTTCAATCGCTTTCAGGGTCTCGGATGCATCACGCAGGTCGATCAAGGCGATCCGATAGCCTCGCCGGGCCAGCAACTCCGCCGTCCCGCGGCCAATTCCCTGGGCTCCGCCGGTGACGACCGCCACGCGCTCATTTTCGATCATGAGTTGGGTCTCCTTATCTATCTTCGCAAAGCCATTCCGCTAAGCCGCCGGGAAAGCAATATCGATCAGATTGCGCGCCGGGGTTGCTGCCTGACGTAGAATGGCTCGGTCTCCGGAACGCGTTCTGCCTGGCTGCGAAATCGGGTGCCCGGCGCAGAGCCATTCTCCGGCGAGAAAACGATTGCTGCGACGAGGAAAGATCCATATGAGAAATCCGCGTTCAAGTTTTGCTCCCGGCATTGCCCTGGCGGCCTTGCTGGTGACCTGGCTGGCTCCGGCTGCCGGAGCGCAGGCCGCTCCCGGGATCACCAGCATCGGCGGCGAAAAGATCGTCACCCTGACGCGCAAAGCCGTGAGCACCACCAAGCCGGAGTTTACCGGAGTGACTCTTCTGCCTGGACGCGGGATGGAGATTCTCTACATTACCGCCAACTTCCCCGGAAAGGGCAATGTCAATGTGCTCGCGTCGCCGGACCTGCCCACCGCCGAGAAGATGCTCGACCAGCAGGACACCGCGAATGGCGACCTCGGTTACCGGCTGGGCGCGGCATTTCTCTGTCCCTACCCCAACCGCATTCGCGGAAAGCTGTCGCCGGACGGCCAGACCCTGACGACCTCATGGGAGGGCCACAAGCTGACGCTGCCGGCCAACAATGTTGGCAAGCTTCCCGGCGCCGAGCGCCACGCCATGCACGGCCTGATTCTCAAGGCAAAGACTGAAGACGTGCGCGTGAGCCAGATGCCGGGCGGCGAGCAGGTCACCGGCGTGATCCACGCCGGCAACTTCGGCGGCCACTGGCTGGCGAAGACCGACCTGGTGGTGACGATCACGCTCACCGCGCAAGCCGTCGACGTGTCCATCGTGGCGCACAATGTGGGCAACGAAGCCGAGCCGATCGCCATTGGCTGGCACCCCTATCTCAATCTGCCCTCGGGGAACCGCGCCCAAGTGCGGGTGCACATTCCTGGCTCCATGTTGGCGCAGGCCGACAACTACGATAACGTCTTTCCCACCGGCAAACTGCTGCCGGTTCAGGGTACGCGCTACGATCTGCGCGCACCCGGCGGCGTACCGCTGGGTAACAATTTTTTCGATGACAACTGGAGCCACCTGGCGTGGAAGAACGGCGGAGTGAGTGTGCAGGTGATCGATCCGGCGGCCCGCTATGGCGTCGATATCGAAGGGCTGTCGCCGGAGATCAGCAGCATCCAGATGTACGCTCCGCCGGACAAGAGCTTCGTGGCCATCGAACACCAATACAATCTCGCTGATCCGTTCGGCAAAGAATGGGGTTCGACCGACACGAAGATGGTGAGACTCGAGCCTGGGCAGAGCACGCACTGGCACGTGCGGCTGCACCTGTTTGTGCCGTAAAGCAAGACGGCGAGGCAGCCGGCGCCAGTATTCCTCAAAACAGGAAATGCTCCTGCACGAAGAGGGATCTCAGTTCGGAGAGCAGGCGGCCCATCCCGGTGGCCCGCACCGCCACATACCGCGGATGGATGGTGGCGCCAAAACCGGCGTAGAGAAGAATGCTCCGGTGGGTGCCTGTACCCGCAAAATCGAA
This sequence comes from Occallatibacter sp., assembly GCA_036489815.1. Taxonomy (GTDB): domain Bacteria; phylum Acidobacteriota; class Terriglobia; order Terriglobales; family Acidobacteriaceae; genus Telmatobacter. The sequence goes on from DASXFB010000068.1 coordinate 65,075, forward strand.
GGTCAGACCGTTGCCTGCTGCCTGCTTGGTGGCCTCCCACAACAAGAGGCCGCTCGCGCCATTGCGCGCCATCGCGCTTCGCGTGCAGGTGATATAGAACGAGGTCCGCGCGTCCCACGCGCAGAAATTGGCGGCGACGATCTCGTTCTTCGCATCGCGCGCGGCGAGAATCCGGCGTCGCTTCCGCTCAAGAGTTGCTCGGAGCACGCGCCGGCACGCGCCGAGGTCCAGCAAGTTCCGTTCACCTTTCATGGCCAGATTGCCCTCATGGAGCCGGATGAACTCTTCAGGATCGTCGAGCTCGGTGATGTGCAACTGCTTTTCCGCCCGGCGGATGACGTTGCGGGTCTTGTCGCGCATGCGCTTCCGTATCTCATCGACTGATGCCGGCTCGATCGTGTGCGTGAACTGCACGTAGGTGCGAAACGACCTTTCCTGGAAGGCAATGACCTCGCTGATGCCGCCGTGGCATCGTATGCATTGCCAGGAGGAGCGCTCAGTGTCCGGGCGGCGTTAAGCAGCTTCTTTGGCTGATTGAAAGTTACACCCTGTCAACTTACCGGTAAGTTACTCGAGTAAGTCACCACGCATGAGTGATCGAATAGCTCAAGAGCCTTTGGGATCCTTGAGTAAGTCATCGGGAGTGGGGGGCTGCAACAATCTGTGGCGATTGGGAACTCACTTGAATCTCGAATAACTCCGGCCATAACTTGCCGGTCACAAAGAGCCGGTCGTGCTGGGCATCATAGGCTATGCCGTTCAGCACAGCTTCCGGATCGGAATGCTGATCGGCCGGAAGAATGCCGGCGAGATCGATCCAGCCAATCACCTTGCCAGTCTCCGGAGAGATACGGGCGATGTGGTCGGTATGCCAGACGTTCGCATAGATCTCGCCATGAATATATTCGAGCTCATTCAACTCGGTCACCGGTGCGCCGTCATCCTTCACCACAACGCGGCGCACTTCGCGAAAGCTCGCCGGATCGAGGAAGCGTAGCGTCGCGGTGCCATCGCTCAAGATCAGGTTCCGGCCATCCTGGGTCAATCCCCACCCCTCGCCGCCGTAGTGCAGGGTGCGCAACAGGCGGAAGCTGAAGCGGTCATAGACAAACGCAATGTGCGACTGCCAGGTGAGCTGCACGAGCGTGCTGCCCCAGTCTGCGAGGCCCTCGGCGAAGTACTGGCTGGGCACGGGCGCCGATTGCAGCACGCGGCCGGTGGCGAGATCGTCCATGCGCAGCGAGGAGCGGCCGTTGAGGCCGGTGCTCTCGTAAAGATGACCGTCGATATAGACGAGGCCCTGAGTGTAGGCGTTCGGGTCGTGCGGGTAAGTGTGGACGACGGTGTAGGTGTCGGCGGCGCGGGCCAGTGAAACGAACGCGACCGCGAGTGCAATGAGAGAAGCGGCGCGGTGGAGGGATGAGAAGCGCATCGGCGAGTTTATTTTAATTGGGCGGGGTTAGACGGATCAGGGATTTAATCCGCCGTGGAAGCGGCCGAAGGCGCGAGCCATCATGACGGAGAGGATCAGCATGCCTGCGCCGAAGACGCCAACCTGCGCGACGTCATGAATGCTGAAGGTGCCGACGCAAAAGACGAGAACGTAAGCGACGGCGAGATTGAAGAATCCCCAGATCACATTGACAGTGGACGACGAGAGGCCTTCGCCTGGCGGCTTGGCGAAGGGCGATTGGAAGGGACGGCCGGAGATGCCGTTGATGAGAT
>DASXFB010000079.1:0-1802 GCA_036489815.1 Occallatibacter sp.
GAATCGGTCATCTTGTTTACTTGAGGCGCAGAGCAGAGCTAACGGGATCACGTGTCGGTTCCACCTCGATAGGTAAGTGAGCCTTATTGTTTTTACGAAGCACGGGCGATGGTGGAAACTCAAATGGCGAGAGCAGGCCAACGCACTCATTGAAGACGGCGGAGGCGGATTAGTCCCCTGAAACGCGCTTCTCGTGAGTTATCTCCGGATGGGTCGGCGATCCGGAAGTGAGCTGCGCGTCGGAGTCCAGGTGAGCATGGCCGGGACTCCTCCCGCTGGGCTCGGTGCCAGACGACAATGAAGCTAGCTTTCTGAGCAGATCCGCGCGATGCAAGTTCAGGCTTATGCCGTCGGCAAGTGCGTTACCTGATGAGCCATTTGGGTAGCTGGACCTTACGTGCAATCCCAAAGCACATACTCACCAGACACCAGCATGGCTTCCCGCATCTCGCGTTTCAGATGTGGGATGAACGGAAGCCGGGCATGCGCCTTCCCGAAACCGAACAGAGGCTTCATGGAACAACAGAAACCTGCCAAATCACCCCACACAAATTGCTATCCTTAAATCAGGACATCAAGAAACCGAAAGCCACGGAACCTTCCTTCCGTGGCTTTCTCATTTGTAAGTCCTTTGGCTGGACGAATTTGGCGATAAGCCCTCTGGAATGACGAATTTGACCCGCGGGAGAGCTCCTAACCGGATGAAAACACGAAGTTTACAAACCAGCCTCCCGGGACGGGGAGGGGGAGGGGGTCACCCCAGCCACTCGTCGAAAGCGCCGCCACGAATCGCCGCCGCCAGCCCGGTAATATCCCCTGCCAACACGCGATCCTCACGCAGCGGCGCGACAAACTCGCGCACCCGGGCACGCGCTGCCTCTACCTGCAACGCAGCACGCAGCGGCAAACGAAATTCCAAAGCCTGCGCCGCCGTCATCAACTCGATCGCGAGCACCATCTCGGCGTTCTCTACCACCTGCCGCAGCTTCAGCGCCGCCGTCATCCCCATCGAGACATGGTCCTCCTTGCCGCCCGACGTCGGCACCGAATCCACACTCGCCGGATGCGCCAGCACCTTCGCCTCGTTCAGCAGCGCGGCGGATGTGACATGCGCAATCATGAAGCCCGACGAGATCCCCGGATGATCGGAGAGAAAGGGCGGCAGCCCCTCGTTGATATCCGGATTGATCAGCCGGTCGATACGCCGCTCGCTGATGCTCAGCAAATCCGCCAGTCCGATCGCCGCGTAGTCCAGCGCGAAGGCCAGCGGCGCGCCATGGAAGTTGCCGCCGGAGAGAATATCGCCAGTCGAAGGAGGCGCATCGCCGGCATTGGAAGCGGTCTCTCCAATGGTGTTGGGAAATATCAGTGGGTTGTCGGTAGCCGAGCCGGTCTCCGTCTCGATCACCGCCGTCGCGTGATCCAGCACGCCGCGCACCGCGCCATGCACCTGCGGCATGCACCGCAGGCAGTACGCGTCCTGCACCCGCGGATCGTTCAGCCGGTGCGACTCACGGATCTGGCTCTCTTCCATCAGCGCACGCAGATGCGCCGCCGCCGCAATCTGCCCGGCATGCGGGCGCGCCTCATGAATGCGCGCGTCGAATGCCGCCGGGGTGCCCATCAACCCCTCCAGCGACATAGCCCCCGCCAGATCGAAGAGCCGCACCACGCGCTGCGCGCGAAAAAGACTGAGGCCGCCAACAGAAGCCATCGCCTGCGTTCCGTTCAACAGCGCCAGCCCTTCCTTCGCCTGCAACTCGAGTGGCGCAAGCGCCGCAGCCGCCAGCGCCGCGGACGAT
>DASXFB010000084.1:0-38264 GCA_036489815.1 Occallatibacter sp.
CTCCTCGCTATCCTGAATATTGGCTGGCGCACCCACCGGGTTCGAGACTGGGGGTACGGAGCCGGAGGGCCGTCCTGAGTCGCTCTATTTGGGCCGCTCCTGGATGGCGAAAAGAGAAGGGCATAGTGCTCTTGGGGCCAGATTGTAGCCGTTTTTCCGCAATTTCCAAAGGATATTTGTTTGAAAATCTGCCCCGGCGGCGTGCAGTTCTCCACTCCCGAGCCGGTTAGCCTTGGCCAGTCTTGAAAACCCGAAAGATACGGACGTATACTAAATACGGACCGAAGAAGTCGGATATCATGCTCAAGCTGACCAAAAAGGCGGATTACGGGTTAATGGCGCTCAAGTACCTTGCCGAGCATCCCGAAACCCCTGCCCTCAGCGCCAAGGATATTGCCGATGCCTATGGGATCCCGGCGCAATTGCTGGCCAAGATTTTGCAGCGTCTTACCAAGACGGGGCTTCTCCGCTCCCATGCGGGAATGAACGGAGGCTACGCCCTGTCGCGGGATGCGCGTCAGATTTCGGCCTACGAGGTGATTCATTCCATTGATGGGCCATTCTTTATCACCTCTTGCACCAAAGGCGCCAAGGGCTGCGACCTGACGCCGAGTTGCACCATCAAAGAACCATTGGCCCGAGTGAACGACACGATCGCCGGAGTCTTGAGGAGCATCAGTATCCAGGATCTGGCGGAGCATGAACATCCGGCGGGGCGCGTGCGGGATCCCCATAGGCTGGTCGCATTGACGGTTTAACAAAGTGGAGCGCTGCCAGAGCATTCGGCCTAAGAACAAGACGCCAAGACAGCGCTTTTGAAGATTGAATAGGGAGTGAAGGATGAGCACAGTTGTCAGCCAAGTGGAGGTTCCCTCCGGCGTAAGCCTGCCGATCTATATGGATAATCACGCCACCAGCCCCCTCGATCCGCGGGTGCTGGAGGCGATGCTGCCTTATTTCACCAGCAAGTTCGGCAATGCGGCCAGCCGCAACCATTCCTTTGGATGGGAGGCCGAGCAGGCGGTCGAGATCGCGCGCGAACAGATCGCCAAGTTGATTGGCGCGACCGCCAAGGAGATCATCTTTACCTCCGGCGCCACCGAGAGCGACAACCTGGCCATCAAGGGCATTGCGGAGATGTACCGCGAGCGCGGCAATCACATCATCACCCAGGTCACCGAGCACAAGGCCGTGCTCGACACGTGCAAGCGCCTGGAAAAATATGGTTACCGCGTGACCTATCTGCCCGTGAAGGCCGATGGCCTGATCGATCTCGAAGACCTGAAGCGCGCCATGGACGACAAGACCATCCTGGTGACGATCATGGCGGCCAATAACGAGATCGGCGTGTTGCAGCCGATTCGCGAGATCGGCAAGCTCTGCCATGAAAAAGGCGTGATCTTCCACACGGACGCGGTGCAGATCGTCGGCAAGGTTCCGTTCAACGTGATCGCCGACAACGTGGATGTGGCTTCGATCTCAGGCCACAAACTCTATGGACCGAAGGGCGTGGGCGCGCTCTACGTGCGCCGGCGCAACCCGCGCGTGCAGATCGCCGCGCAAATTGACGGCGGAGGGCACGAGCGCGGCATGCGGTCGGGAACGCTCAATGTCCCCGGCATCGTGGGCTTGGGTAAGGCTTGCGAGATCGCGCTCGCTGAGATGGATACAGAAGCTGCGTATCTGCGCAACCTGCGCGACGGACTGAAGGCGAAGCTCGAATCTGAGCTCGACTACATCCACGTGAACGGGTCCATGGAACACAGGTTGCCCGGCAATCTGAATGTGAGTTTTGTGTATGTCGAAGGCGAATCGCTGCTGATGGGCATCAATGATGTTGCAGTTTCGAGCGGATCCGCCTGCACATCGGCAACCCTTGAACCGTCTTACGTGCTGAAGGCGCTGGGCTTGGGCGATGATGTGGCGCACAGCTCCATTCGTTTCGGCCTGGGACGTTTCAACACGCAGGCTGAAGTGGATTACGTGGCCGCCAAAGTGATCGACATCGTGAAGAAATTGCGCGAGCTTTCCCCGCTGTACGAAATGGTGAAGGAAGGCATCGACCTGACCAAAATCGAGTGGACAGCGCATTAAGGCACGGCTGGGGTTGAGGAAATTGAGCCTGGAAAACTGTGGTTAATCTAGTCGCTAAGGCCCGGGATGGTTCTCGGAACTTACTGTTATTCCAGGCACGAATTAGGTTGTACCGAATAATTGGCAAGTGAATAGGCTTTAGTCCGCACCATTGAGAAGCATCGGCGGGTAGTTCTGCCGAATCTAATAGCAAGGGTAGGAAGACGCGGCTTTCCCCGCGGAGGAGATCGGACCCATGGCATACAGCGATAAGGTAGTGGATCACTACAACAATCCCCGCAACGTCGGCACTCTCGACAAGAGCTCAGGAGATGTAGGCACCGGGCTGGTAGGCGCGCCGGAGTGCGGCGACGTCATGCGCCTCCAGATCCGCGTCAACCCCGAGACGCAGGTGATCGAGGAGGCCAAGTTCAAGACCTTCGGCTGCGGCTCGGCCATCGCCAGTTCTTCGCTGGCCACCGAGTGGATTAAGGGCCGCAAGGTGGAAGAGGCTCTGGCCATCAAGAACACCGACATCGTGAAGGAGCTTTCGTTGCCGCCGGTGAAGATCCATTGCTCGGTGCTGGCTGAAGATGCGATCCGTGCCGCCATCGGCGATTGGAAGAAGAAGAACGGCGTGGCGGAGACTGCCGAGACGGCTGTCGCAGCGAAGTAAGCAGCGGCAGGAGACGGCTAGCAGGGCACGGCTTCCGAGTCATGCCGCCGAAGTTGTGTGAGCGATTCGGGCTTTAGCCCTAAGGGATTCTGACAATCGATGGCCGACATAGTCACAATTGGGTCAAAGCCTGCCGAGGGCGCATTTGCAGCGCAACCGCAAAGCGCCGGTCCGCTGGCCGTGTCGCAGGGTTCTGCGCAGGGTCTGCAGGTGACGGAGCGCGCCGTCAAGAAGATCCGCTCGGCCATGGCTAAGGAAGGCATCTCGCCCGAAGAGGGTGGGCTGCGCCTGGGCGTGCTGGGCGGCGGCTGCTCGGGGCTCTCCTACTCCATCAAGTTCGACACCCGGCCTCGCGAGCGCGATCGCATCTACGACTTTGACGGTGTACGTGTCTTCGTGGATCCCAAGTCTTTTCTCTACCTCCACGGTATGACGCTGGACTACGAAGAGACGCTGATGCGGCAGGGGTTCAATTTCGTCAACCCGAACTCCAAGCGCTCCTGCGGCTGCGGTTCGTCTTTCTCTTCGTAGGCTCTTGGCGTGTTGGGATTCGGTCATGTTGAAAGTTGTCGATTCCGCCGTTCCGGTTGCGTGCTGGTCCTGCTCCGCGGCTCACGATGAGTCCAATCTCTTTTGCCCGCATTGCGGCAAGATTCAGCCGCCGCCGGGCGGCGATTATTTTTCCGTCCTCGGCATCGAGCCTCGACTGAATCTGGATTTGAACGCTCTCGAGCAGGAGTTTCACCGCCTCAGCCGCAAGCTGCACCCTGACCGCTTTGCGCGCGCCGGGGAGAACGAGCGCGCATGGAGCCTGGCCGACACCGCGCTGCTGAACGATGCTTATCGCACGCTGAAAGACCCGCTGCGCCGCACGGAATACCTGCTCAGGCTGCGGGGCGCCGAGATTGGCGAAGAGCACAGCGGCCAAGACCGCGGCCAAAGCGGCATGGGGCCTTCCCGCGCTCCTGCCGATCTCCTCGAAGAAGTCTTCGACCTCAATATGCAGCTTGAAGAGATGCGCATGAGCAAGAAGATGGGTGAGACGGACCCGGAGGTGGAAGCGAGTTTGACGGAGGCCAAGAAGAAATTCGACGGCCTGCTTGCGGATGTGGATCGCGATCTGGGCGTTCAATGGCTCGCGTGGGATGGGGGCGATGAAGCGGAGCGCCAGTCGGCGCAAAACACGATGGTGGCTCTGCTCGATCGCCGCCGTTATCTCCGCAACCTGGTTCGCGATGTAAGCGAGACCCTGGAAACCGGGGCCCTTGGAGCTTAAGTAGAGATCATGACGGAAAATGCAAAAACGGTGGTCGTGGGAATCGATCTTGGTACCACGAACTCCCTCGTCGCCTACATGCAAGGCGACAAGCCGGTAGTCATTCCCGGCGCGGACGGCTCCAATCTTGTGCCCTCTGTGGTTGCGCTCGATCCCATGCCGGCTGAGGGTGGACGCCCTACCGTCACGGTGGGCAACAGCGCGCGCCGAGTCTTGGTCCAAACGCCGGAACGCGTCGTCTATTCGGTCAAACGCCTCATGGGCCGCAGCCTTGAAGAAGTGCGGAGCGAGCTCAAGCTCTTTCCGTTTCGCCTCGCCGACGATGTCGAAGCCGGAGAAGTGCCTCGTCTGCAGCTAGGCGAGATGCGCTTTACGCCGCCCGAGATCTCGGCCTATGTGCTTCGTCAGCTCAAGCGCAATGCGGAACGGTTCTTCGGCGCGCCGGTCACGCAGGCGGTCATCACTGTGCCCGCTTATTTCAACGACGCGCAGCGCCAGGCGACGAAAGACGCAGGCCGCATGGCCGGCCTCGACGTGCTGCGCCTGGTGAATGAGCCCACCGCGGCCGCGCTGGCCTACGGCCTCGATCGCGCCAAGGAGGGCACGATCGCCGTCTACGATCTCGGCGGGGGCACCTTCGATATCTCCATTCTCAAGCTGCGTGACGGCATCTTCGAGGTGCAATCTACGAACGGCGACACGCACCTGGGCGGCGACGATATCGATAACCTGCTGCTCGCTGTCGCACTCGATGAGATTCACTCCGAGCACGGTGTTGACCTGCGCGCCCATCCCGGTGCGGTGCAGGCGCTGCGCAAAGCCGCAATCGACGCCAAGATTCGCCTCTCCTCGGAACCGTTGGCAAGCTTTGATATCGAACTGCCTAACGGCGACCGCTATCAGCGCGAGATCCCGCGCGACGTCTTCGAGATACTCATCGAGCCGATTCTCGATCGCACCGCAGGCCCCTGCAAGCAGGCTCTCGCCGACGCCGGCATCACGCCCGAGCAGGTCGACGAGGTCGTGCTCGTGGGTGGGTCGACGCGCATTCCCGCTGTGCGTGAACTGGTCGATAATCTGTTCACACTCCGCCCGCGCGGCAAGAAGCCGCACATCGAGCTGAATCCCGATGAGGTGGTCGCTCTCGGCGCCGCGGTGCAGGCTGACATTCTGGCCGGCGCTTCAAAGACCACCGAAGAGTTATTGCTGCTCGACGTGACGCCGCTCTCGCTAGGGATCGAAGCGCTGGGCGGTGTTGTGGCGAAGATCATTCAGCGCAACTCGACCATTCCCGCGTCGGCCACGGAGCACTTCACCACCGGCGTGGACGGCCAGACGAACGTGGCCATTCACGTGGTGCAGGGCGAGCGCGAACTGGCCGCCGATTGCCGATCCCTGGCGCGCTTCGATCTCAAAGGCATTCCGCCCATGCCCGCCGGCCTGCCGCGTATCGAAGTCAAGTTCCTGATTGACGCCGACGGCATTCTGCAGGTCTCCGCGCGCGAGCAGCGCAGCGGCAAGGCCGCCGAGATTGAAGTGAAGCCTACCTATGGGTTAACGGATGAACAGGTCGAGGGCATGATTCTCGATTCCTTCGATCACGCCGAAGAAGACTTCGCCAAGCGCCTCCTTATCGAAGCGCGCAACGAGGGCGAAACGATTCTTGCCAAGGTCGAGCAGGCGCGCGAGAATCCCGCGTGGGCGCAACTGGGCGCTGAGGAGCGATCGGCCATCGATACAGCTCGCGACCGGCTCGCCGTTGCCAATGCCGGCGATGATCTGAACGCGATCCGCGAAGCGACCGTTGCTCTCGATCAGGCCACCCGCCGGCTCGCCGAGCTGATGATGGATGCGGCCGTCACCGAAGCGATTCGCGGCAAGACCATGGAAGCGGCCGCTGAAGATCTGGATGACGACTCGATTACCGCGCCTCATCCGATGGCTCCGGCAGAATTCAAGACGCGCGATTCCGGTGAAGATGATCGGGCGATCTGGACTTAGAGAAGAAAGCGGCGATAGCCTGGAACGAAGGAATAAGTCTATGAGCGAAGCAGTCACAACCAATATTCCGCCTGAAAAAATGGTGCGCGTCACTTTCATGCCCGAGGGCAAGACGGTCGAATTCGAATTCGGGACCCTGCCCTACGACCATCACGGCAAGCCGATGTCGTTTCTTGACGTGGCGGAGAACTTCGGCATCTTTCTCGACCATGCCTGCGGCGGCGTCTGCGCCTGCACCACCTGCCACCTGTGGATCAAAGATCAGGAGGGCATCACCCCAGCCGACGACGATGAGCTTGACCGCATGGATATGGCCGCCGACCAACAGCTCAATTCGCGGCTCGGTTGCCAGGCCGTCATCACGGGGCCCGGCAACTACGTGGTCGAAATTCCCAAGTGGAATCGCAACTACACGTCGGAAGGCAAGCCGCTGGCGCTTGCTGAAAACAAATAGCCGCGCAACGGCAAGCCCTACCCTCACCGCATCTTTGTTTTTCGCGGCTGCGGCGGGTACTCGCCGGAATCCGGATGCCCCGTTCTCGAGTTTGAGAGCTGGGAGAGCGAGGCACTCGCCGGTCATACGGGCCGAGACACAAATCGAACTTTGGAGTAATAGGCATGCCGCGTGAGATTCTCTGGACAGACGCCGAAGAGATCGGCATTCAATTGCAGGAAAAATATCCTGACCTCGATCCACTCACCGTCCGGTTCACTGATCTGCACCGTTACGTGACGGAACTCGAGGGCTTCGCCGACGACCCCACCAAGTCGAACGAGTCGCGGCTTGAGACCATCCAGATGGCCTGGCACGAGGAATTCGAAGACGCGCAGGGTTAGTTCAATCGCTCTCTGCGTGCTGCGAGATCGAGAGCACGTTGCCATCCGGGTCCTTGAACCACGCTACCTTGTCCCCGGTGGGAAAGGCGCAGATGCCGCGTTCATCCTGGCCCATATTTGGATAGCGCTCAAAGATCACCCCGCGCTGCGCTAACCGTTCCATCGCAGACCCAATATCCTTGCTCTCCCATCCCAGCACAGTATTCTGCGCCGGTGTAAACGAAGGCACTTTGCCGATGCGCAGCATGATGCCATTCATATCGAAGAGGAGCGCAAATCCATCGTCGCGCAGAAACTTGACGCCGAGCACATCGCGATAGAACCCGAGGGCCGCTTCGGAGTTTCTTGTAAGCAGGAAAGTGACGACCTTGTCCATCGAACCCTCCGGGAAGATCTACGCGCCAGGAACGCCCTGCAAAAACAGGTGAGCTGATCGGCTCAATCCCAATTTCCGCGCCGCTCGCTCCATCCGAATGCATCTTCAAAATGCATGAATTTTTTTCGCTCGCCCGGCACCAGGTAAACGCTGAGCACATCGAAGCGCACCGCGGGAGCAGCCGCCTGCGGCAACTGGCGCACATACTGCCGCGCCAGCCGGCGCAGGACGTTGCGTTTGTGCGTGTCGACGGCTATTTCGGCCGGGTTCAGGTCCCGCGCCGTGCGGGTCTTCACTTCGACAAAGCAAAGCAATTCAGCCTGCCACGCGATCAGGTCGATATCGCCCGGCAGATTGCCCGCCGACCAGCGGCGCGCCACGATCACGTATCCCTTGCGGCGCAGGCAGAAGTAGGCGGCATCCTCACCCTCGAGGCCGGTCACTAGATGTGCGGGCAGCGCGGCCTCACGTCCACGCCAGCGCGCCAGCCGGTCCAAACCACGGAGCGCGCGCTCGAGGCCGCTGATTCGCCCTGGCTCCAAGCCTTGCATTGCCCACCATTCTCACTCCGCATCGAGACAAGCGCAATGTAAATCTCGCCACCGGCATTTGATCCGCCTGCAGACCGCCGTCGCCACAGGCCGCAAAAAAAGAGCCGGCGAGTTTAACGCCGGCTCACTGACTTCTGCAACCACGAGTCCCTCAAATTCAGGCCGTCGCCATCTCCGCGGCTTCCTGCTCGTGTTCCTTCTCCACCAGGATCAACACCTCTTCCAGGATGTCGAGCGCCACGGTGGCTTCTTCCTTGCTCACGATCAGCGGAGGTGAGAGCCGCAGCGAGGTTTCGCCGCAGCCCAAAAGCATCAGCCCGCGCTCAAAGGCCAGCGTCTCCACGCGATTGCGCAGTGCGGCGGCAGGCTCGCGCGTAGCCTTGTCCTTCACCAGCTCGATGCCGATCATCAGCCCGCGCCCGCGCACCTCGCCCACCAGCGGATGAGTCTTCACCCAGCCGCGCAGCCGCTCCAGCATGAACTCTCCCACGCGGGCCGCGTTCTCAATGCCCTCGCGTTCCAAAATGTCCATGGTGGCCAGCGCCGCGGCAATCGAGACCGGATTGCCGCCGAAGGTCGAGGCGTGCGAGCCCGGCACCCAGTCCATGATCTCGGCGCGTGTCATGCAAATGCCCAGCGGCATGCCGCTGGCAATGCCTTTTGCGATGCAGACCATGTCGGGCTCCACGCCCGAGTGCTCCACTGCCCACCACTTGCCGGTTCTGCCGGCTCCGCATTGCACCTCGTCGACCACCAGAAGAATCCCATGGCGGTCGCAGATCCGGCGCAGCTCGTGCATGAAGTTGTCGGGAGCGACAACATAGCCGCCCTCGCCCTGGATAGGCTCGATGAAGATGGCGGCTACCTCTTCCGGCGGCAGGATGGTCTTGAACAGCTTCTCTTCGATATACCGCGCGCAGTCGAGGCTGAAGGCTTCCTGCTCCTCAGGTCCGCCGGTGCAGCCGCGATAGGTATACGGATAGCGAACGTGCGTCACGCCCGGCACCAGCGGCGAAAAGCGCCGCTTCTGTTGCGGCTTGGAGCCGGTGAGCGAGAGCGCGCCCATGGTGCGGCCGTGGAACGCGCCAAAAAACGAGATCACCTGCTGGCGGCCGGTGTGATAGCGCGCCAGCTTCAGCGCGCACTCGATCGCCTCCGCGCCTGAGTTCCCGTAGAAGAACTTGTGCGGGCCGGGCATGGGCGCAACGGCCGAAAGCCGGTCGGCGAGATCGGTGAGATGCTCGTTGTAAAAATCCGTGCCGGAGATATGCAGCAGTTCGGCGGCCTGCTTCTGGATGGCCGCGACCACTTCAGGGTGGCAATGGCCGGTCGAATTCACGGCGATGCCGGCGGCAAAGTCCAGAAACTCGTTGCCATCCACATCCGTCACGCGCATGCCGCGGCCGCTCTTAGCTACCAGCGGATACGAGCGTGTATAGCTCGGCGAGATCAGCCGGCTGTCTGCGGCCACGGCCGCCTTGGCCTTCGGTCCGGGCAGGGAACAGACTAGCTTCGGCCCATATTGCGTGTGCAACTCTTGTCGATTCATAGCACTCTCTCCTCGGCAGATCGGTTGAGCGATTGCGGGCGGATCCCGTTCCGGGTGCGCCGCAGCCGCGGATCCTGTCAGTTAGGATCGTCCTTTACGCGGACCCGGGAGCGGGTCCGATAGACAGGCGAGGATCTTCGGCAGCTTGGATCTCAGTCGCCGCCGAAGAGGCTAGGTCGAGTCCGAATCGGCAGCACACGCAGATGCCGGCGCGGGCAAATACCGCGCGCACGCGATCGAGACCAGCGTTTGGCCGCTGGCACCATCGACGATTCCTTGGGAAGGTGGCTTTGCATGAGGCGCTCTGCTGAGCAGCAGGATAGCACGGCGGCGCCAGGGATTTCCAGGCTCAGGAGGGCGCCTTGTCGAAGGCGTTCGAGGGCACCAGCGGCGTGGCCGTCTCGCCGTCCAGGGTGACACGCCCCCGCTCGAAGGCGCGCAAGGCCGCTTCCTCGGCGGCCATGGTCATCCAGCAGACCGCGCCCCTCTGCAGGATGGAACATGCAATTTCGACGGTGGATTGGGTCTCCGGATGACCCTTCATGTTGCCCTTGGCGCGCTCAATCCAAAGACGATGCGTGCCCAGGGAATAGACGCCGAAGACGGGATCGGTGAGGTCGAAGTCTTCTTTAAGGCTGTCCGCCGCGCCTGACCCGAACCCTTCCAGATCCTGGTCCGCCATCACCTGACCATAACAATCGAAAGGCAGCGCGATCACCACGATCACCGAGGAGGGAGAGCCGCGCATCGCGGTTAGTGCCACCTGGATGCAGGCGGTGCCCTTCTTCAGCTCCTCGGTTGCGGGCGCCTGCGCAGGCTGGGTGTCAACCACCCGCGAGGAAGGCTTGGCCTCGACGACCGTCCAGTCCGGCGCGAGGTCATACGTGAATCCCAGGTTCTGGGCAAGATCCTTGGGCGCCGGCGCTTGGGCAAACAAGCTGCACGATACGGCCAGAAAGATGGCGATAACCGGTTTGCGCATGGAAAACACTCCTCCAGGCGGTCAATGGCTCCAGGCGTCCAATGAATCCAGGCGGCCAATGGATCGTGGTCTCCGACTCGGCGCGTACAAGTTCGGCGCGTACAAGGCTACTTGAGCAGGAAGGCGGAGAGCACCGATGCCACCCCAGCTACGGAAAACACAATGCCCAGATACCAATAGATGCGGCTGCGCGTCAACAGGGTCACCGAGGTGATGACCAGGCCGATCTCGAGCAGTGCCTCGGCCAGGTCGAAGCGGCCCGCGCGGACCTCGGCGTTCCCCACCTGGGCTTCGAGAGCCTCGGCCTTTTCCTGCGAGTCTTTCAGGTCCTGCGCCCATTTGGTTTGGTGGTCGGCATACGATTTGCGAAGCCTCTCAGCGGCCTGCTGGTCAGCGATGGTCACCGCGCCCAGCAGATCGGCAATCAGCTCTGTATCGTTCGAGCGAATCTTGTGCGATTGGTAGAAGTTCCACTGGTCGGTGGCCTTATTCTGCGTCAGCACGGCTTCGGTATGTGTGCGATGCCCAAGCACCGTGGTCACCGCCACCATGACAGCCAGCACGCTCATCGTAAAGGCCACCGGCCGCATCGCGGACTCATGCGATCCGTGCTCGGCGTGCTCCTGCAGTTCCTGCGCTTCTTGTGCTTCCATACGCGTCTCTTGAATGAAATTGAAAAGCTGCCAGCTGCCAGCTGACAGCTGACAGCTGTCTACTGCCTTCTCACTTCCGTTTCCAGCGCACCCCATCCTTCGAGTCTTCGATGACGATGCCCCTCTCCGCCAGCTCGTTGCGGATCTGGTCGGCGCGGGCGAAGTTGCGCTGCTTCTTGGCCTGCGTCCGCTCGGCCACCAGCGTTTCGATCTCCGTATCGGTCATCGATTGCCGGGCCATCAGCTCAGGAGCCACATCGTCCATGCGGCCGGATTCGGCGGCCCACGCAAGGGCGCGCTGCGTCGGCTCGGCGTCCTGATCCTCGATGACGGCAAAGACCGCGTCGAAGTCCTTGAGCACGGTCAGAACTGCATCCCGGTCGGAGAGACGAAATAGTCCGCGGTCCATGACTGTATTGGCTTCACGCACCAGTTCAAAGATGGCGGCGCGTGCTTCCGCGGTGTTCAGGTCATTCGCCAGCGCCTCTCTGTAATCGGTTTGCGCCTTCTTGGCCGCGCCCTGTATTGCCTGGTTTGCCCCGACAGCGAAGCTCCCCGCCGTCAGCCGGTGGTGAAAGGTGCGCAGCCGCTCGACGGCGTTGGTGGCCTCCGTCAGCCCGTCGAAGGTGAAGTTGAGCTGATGCCGGTAGGGCACCGAGATGAGGGCGAGACGAATGGCCGAGGCCTTGTAGCCCTTCAGCAGCAGGTCGCGCAGGGTATAGAAATTCCCCTCGCTCTTGGCCATCTTGCGCCCATCCACCAGCAGGAAGCGGACGTGCATCCAGTGCCGGGCAAACGGCTTCCCCGTCGCGGTTTCGCTCTGCGCAATCTCGTTCTCGTGGTGCGGAAACATCAGGTCCTCGCCGCCCGCATGCAGATCGAGGGTGTCGCCCAGATACTCCATCGCCATGGCCGAGCACTCGATATGCCAGCCCGGCCGGCCGCGTCCGATCGCCGTCTCCCACGAGGTCTCGCCGGGCTTGGCCGCCTTCCACAGCGCGAAGTCGCGGGCCGAGTCCTTCTCGTACTCATCTACATCCACGCGCGCGCCGTCTTCCATGCCGGAGAGATCTTTCTTGCTCAGTTTGCCGTAGGCGGGGAAGGATGCCAGCCGGAAATACCACGACCCATCCTCGGCCCGGTAGGCGGCTCCGGTCTTTTCCAGTCTTTGGATAAGATCCACCATGCGGGGAATATGCTCGGTGGCCCGCGCAATCTGTTCCGGCCGCTCCACGCGCAACCCTTCGAGATCCTCGAAGAAAGCCTGCTCGAACCGGGCCGTGTAGTCGCCGATCGGGACGCCGGCCTCCGCCGCGTTGCGGATGATCTTGTCGTCCACGTCGGTCACGTTCATGACGTGCCGGACTTCGGTTCCGGTCAGCCGCAGAAACCGGCGCAGCACGTCGATCTGCAGAAAGGTGCGGAAATTGCCGATGTGCCCGTAATCGTAGACCGTCGGCCCGCAGGCGTACATCCGCAGCGTCTTGCCGTCCGAGGGCGCCAGCGGGTCCAGTTGTCCCGAAAGGGTATTGAAGAGGCGGAGGGTCATCGTTCGTGGGATGGTGTCTCTAGTATGCGCACGACGGGCAATTCGACTGTCTTCGGCCTCTTTGATTGTAGCAGCGGGAATTCGCGCGATTGGTGGCCTTATACCCGCAGCTCGCGCCGCGCCGTCTCCGCCACCCGTCCAAGGTCCGATGTGGTCAGCACCCGGATGCGATGCTCCTCCATCGTCTCCACGCCGAAGCGGTACATCGCCAGCCGCTCCGGCTCTTCGTCGGTCGCGCCCAGTTTGGCCGCGGGCTCGATCACCGCCGTCAGCTCCAGCTCCGCCTGCTCCACGCGCTCCACGCCGGCCCGCAGGCCCGCAGCCGAGAACGCCAGGACTTTGGCCATCTCGATCCCCGCGCCGGCCCCCTGGTCGAGACTGACCGCGTGGAACATGCGGATGAGCCCGTTTGGCCGGTAGCCGGCGTCGATGCGCAGCGGGTCGCCCGGGCGTGTGTACTCTGAGGCGGCGATTCGCTTGCGCAAGAGATCCCACACCCCCACATGCTCGAACTCCGTCCGCATCCGTGCCTGGATGGCGGCGCGTCCGCTCAGCCGCGGCAGCTTTTCCCGCGCGGGCGGATCGACATAGAGCCGCATCAGTTCCTCGACGCCTGCGGGCAGGCTCTCGGCCAGGTAGCCCTTGGCCTCCGTCATCTGCACCCCGAGCGAGAGCGACTCCTCGAGAAGCCGCATCAGGCGGGCAGATTCCTCCGCAGCCGCCTCTCCTTCCAGCCGCCGGCGCAGCTCGCTCTCCATGGCTTCGAGCAGCGCCGTGTCGGCGTCCGGGTCCAGGCAGCGCACGCGGCGCCAGTCGCGGGTAAACCGCACCTCGCTCCTGGCCGGCGATCCCCCCTCGCGGAGGATCACCCCGATGTGCACATACTCGTTCCGCACCGCATCCGGCACGTACCGCAGCAGTTGAAACTCACAGGGCCGCCGCTCGCTCTCATTCCTCATCGTCTTCGTCCGCGTTCCCGCCAGGCGCGCCCGGCTCCCCGCACTTCACTCCATCTCCGCCCAGCTCGACGCGTTGCCTCAATGCACGCTCCCCGTTATGGTATGCCCCCATCGGGCCGCATTCCAGAGGCCATCGCCGGTTTCTTCTCCGGTCGTTCCCCATTTTGGAAACGGCTTGCGGTCCGAACGCGCGAAGGCCTCGATCAGCTCCCGGATCCGGCTCCGGCGGGCCAGCAGCTTTTCGACCAGCGCTTCCATCTCGGCGACGTCGCCGCCGTACCACTCCGGCGGAATCTCGCCCGCGGCTGCCCATATCGTTTCGGCGGCCATCGTCTCCATCCGCGTCAGCCACGGTTCAAAGTTGTCCCACGCTTGTACTTCTTGGTAAACGGTGTTGCGATAGTAGACCCCTCGCAGCGGCGCATCCTCGAAGCGCCACTCCCCGGCATGGAAGCAATAGCCGAAATCGATGAAGACCGCCTGCCGCCCGTTGGCGTTGCCGGTCCACTTGTCGAGAGCCAGGATGCCTGCGAACTCGGCCATGTTCTTCACGTCGGCCATTTGCTCTTCGGGCAGGAAGTCCACAACCTGGCCGGGCATGGTGCCCCCGGCATACCGCGAACCGAACTGCAGCCCCGGCTGGCAGCGCTCGCGGGTCCGGCCCAGGTCCATCTCCAACTCAGGCGTATTTTCGATCAGCCAGCTCGAAACCTCCACCAGCTTCGGCTGCGGTACTGTGAGCCCGGCGGCAAAGGCCAGCCGCGAGGCGAGAAATTCGTTGGCCAGCACCCGCGTATGCTGCGGGTTGTTCTGGAACTTCACGACGTAGATATGCCCGTCGGCGCCGAGCATCAGCTGCCCCTGCGCGCCGCCCCGCATCCGCCGGATCTGCTGCACCGCCAGAACCGCCACTCGGCTCTCCTGAATCTGAGAGGCATTCTAATGCAGCGATCAGCTGCCAGCTGACAGCCGGGTGCTTATCTGCACCGCTTCTCCAGCATCTCCGCCCGCGCTGCCAGCCCAATCGCCACGGCCATCACGCGGTCATCGTGCATGCCGGGCCGCGCGCCGGCGCTGCCGTTCTTGAGCCGGACAAAGCTACGGCACTCGCCCAGCAGCCGGCGGCTCATGAAGCACTCGGGCTCGTCCACCAGCGCGGCGGCCAGCCTGCCCAGCGCCGCCGGACGGCTCAGCGACGTCGTGAGCCAGCCCGGCTGCCCGCCCGTGCGATAGACCCGCTGGTAGCCGCAGGGCGCTTCCAGATAGGCCAGCACGCCGCTGCCGTGGTTGTTCCGCTCCACCACCACCCAGGCCTGGCCGTACTCCGCAGCCAGCGCGCAGATGAGTTTCGCTAACTCGAGGCCCCCGAGATGGCCTGCAAACTCCGCGCACTGCCAACCGGTCTCCATCTCCAGCACCTCGACCGCTGAATAATCGCCCTGGCAACCGCCCCCGGCCGGGTCCACGGCCAACACGTACTGCTTGCCCCGAATCGCCGGCAGCCAGATCTCCAGCTCACCATTACGCCGCCGCTCCACGGGTTCCGGAGCTTCCGCAAGCCTCGCCTCGATCGCGTCGAGCTCGAAGACCGGTTCGCCGCTGGCCCGGAAACAGCTCTCCTCGTCCTCGGCAAACTCCTGCGCGGCCAGCCCGCGAAAGTTCGCGCGGATCTGCCGTCGATACCCGATCTGTTCGAGCGTCAGTCGCTGCCGTCTCCTCAGCGTGCGCTCTTCCTCGGTAAGCGCGGCCTCCTCGACGGCTTCGGCACGGTAGCGCCGCTCCATCCACCAGGGGAAGAAGTGCCGCACCATGTCCGCAGTTCCGGGGCCGGCCTCGGCGGCCCGCAGCCACTCCTCGTGAAAGCATCCGCCCACGCCATCCGGCGTCGACTCGAGAATCAGCTCCGCCTCCGGCGTTGCGGCCGCGCACAGCCCGGCCAGCGTCTCCGTCGGATTGCCCGGCCATCGCGCCAGCTCGGAGCAGTGGAGATTCTGCACCGTCGATCCCCGGCCGGCGTTGCGGTCGCCCGCCGTCACCACGCGATACTCCGAGTCGAGCTCCGGAAACACGATCTGCCGCACATTGGCGCGCCCGGTCCGCAGCGGGCCCTGCCGCAGCGGCTCCGGCAGCCAGTCCACGAACCGGTGCACGATGCGGAAGATCTCCTCGGCCGCCTCGCGCGTATGCGCCACCTGCAAAGTCAGCGTGCCCGGCTGGGTAATGGTCTTCACAAAAAAACGCGCCGCCGCCCACGTAGTGATGCCCATCTGCCGCGCCTTCAGAACGATGTTCCGCTGGCCCCGGCGCTCCTCGAACTTGCATTGGGCCGCATTGGCTTGGAGCGGCGCGGGCCTTCCATCGCGCGCGCGTACCAGCAGCAGCTTTTCGATCAGCACCATTCCCACGGACCGGCCGCCGAAGCAATGCGGCCTGTGGTCCAGCATCCGTCCGTACTGCAGCAGCGCATCCAGGCTCAGCTCTTCCGGGCGGATCTCCGGCAGCCCGGCGTCAACGGCAATTCCATCCTGCTTCGCGGCAGGAAACCCAATGCTCACGCCAGCCCCCTCCTCATCACCGGTACGGCATCACCGGACGTGTCCATCGCGTGCGAGTGGTCGGTCTCTAATGCCGGGCACGCGCCAACATGGCTCGATCCGGTCCCGATGGTGATTCCGGTCGATCTGCATCCTTCTTTTCCCTACGGTTGAATGACCATAACCTGCGGCGCGGCAGCACCGGTACTGCTTGAACTTTCAAACGCATCCGCGCGATTGATCCATTCCGCAGCCGCCACCCCGGAATGTGCGGACCACGGCGACCAGATAAAAGTCTCTGTCGAAGCGCTCGGATTGATCGTGTTACCCCATCCGTTGTTTTCGTCGCAACCGTCTGGATTTACGCTCTGCGCACTCCAGAGACATCCGGCGAACAACCCTCCTGCCGGCGACGAGATGCCCGTCTGCGTATTGCTGGCGACGCTCAGTGCGGTAATCACCACTTCATTCGTTTTCGCCGTTGTGATGGAGACGCCCGTCAAATTTCCTGCTGTCGTCTGGTTCCCGGTGGCCGTCTGCGTGTTGTCGAAGAAGCTGGTTGCCGAAGCGCCCTTCATGCAATACACCTTCGCCGAGTCGTCTATCAATGTGCCAGAAAATGTAAGTGCCTGATTATTTGTGATCGTCGGATTCTGCGAGTAGTACGCCTGCGAACAACCACCTGCGCCTGCGGCACAAGCCTTAACCCCTGTTTGCGTCCAGGTGTTTGAGTTGCTGTCCGTCACTCCGCTCAGCGCCGCTCCACTCGCTCCCAGCCATTCCAGCGCCATGCCGTTGTCCGAGGCAGCGCAGGGGAACTGCTCCGTTCTCGGCAGCGTGCCCGCGTTACCCCCGTAATTGGTCGAAAAATAGAGCGTCTTTCTTGATACGCTTTGGAGCCCGCTTGCAAATGCCGTTCCCGCCGAAGAAGACTTCAGCGCAATCGCAACCGTGGCAAACCCAGTCTGCCCGGTCTCGCTCATCGTCGGATTAAGCGCGGCGGTGGAAGAATAAACACCCCACTGCACACCCTGGCTCACGAACGGTCCGCGGCCGCCAGAGCCCAGGGGATGTTGGACTGCGAGCCGGCCGCCACGCCCGTCACCGGGGAGAGCGTGTACTCATTCCAGAACGCCTGGATGAACAGGTCGCCGCTATAGTTCGGCGTAACGCTTCCCGCCGTGATGGTTGCGCTGTTCGCGTTGTTGCCTGTGCTCACATCCAGGGCCGCCGCCGTGGCCACGTGGGTGCACTCCATCGCCCACTGCATCACGTAGGAATCAGAAGTGCTGTGCGAGCAGACGATCTGGTGCGTATTCGCGGCGATGCCGTTCGCCATCAGGATCCACACGTCTTGCGTGTTGGTCCCATCGGCGCGGTGCGCGGCAAGGTTATAGACATTGCTCTGATCGTCGGTGCAGGTGAACACATCCCCCGCGCTCCCCGTCATTCCCGCAACGATCGTATTGTTCGCGCCGGAAGGCGCCGGCAAGTAGTAGGTCGTCGACCCAGCCGCCGGAAACCCGCCGTTCCGCGATTCCATTTGGTCTTCGATGTTCGAGCAGCTCGGCGTCCCTCCCGATCCGCCCACCGGCGTAAAAGCGATCGTTTCCGCCGTCGCCAAATTCGTATCACCATCGCTCCCGGATGTGTAACCGTCATAGTCGATCGTCACGCCGGGACTGCCCGCACCCATTGTGCCGCTCGGGCACCCCGAGGTCGTACAGTTGACGATGTAGAGCTCTACTACCAGTTGATCGCCGGTTGCGAACGTCGTCGATGTGGCAGAACAGGTCGGCGCGTGCGTCGCCATTGAAGTCGTCAGTTCCGTTCCCCACACGCCGGTGCAAAACGCGGAGCCTAGCGAGCCGCCGGAATACTTATAGAGATCGAATTCCACGCTGGCGTTGTTCGCTGCAGACGCCTCTTTCCCATAGAAGTTCATCGTCTCCGTGCCGTTCATCGTCACGCCGCTTGCGAATGGCTCCGACATCCAGGCCAGCACAGACCCTCCGCCGGTAGCCGTCGCCTGAATATGTGTGCCGCTCGCCGTCGTGTTCGTCACCGAAGTGATGATCGAGTTGCCGAACGGACCAAGGCTAATGTCCATGGCGCTGTAGCCGCTGGTGCCGATCGACGCCGAATGCAGCCGCAGCGTGGTGGTGGCCGAGGCGACCGCGCAGCTCGCCATCAAGAGAAGTGCAACCCATGCGCCTCTCATCGCACCACTCTCCAATTCAGCGTCAAAGCTCCAGGCGTAATCGATCCGCCGCTGGAGTTGCATACTTTAAAGTTCACGTTGCCTGAGGTCGGATAGGGATAGATAGTCAAAACCGCGCCCGTCGCCGATGCGCCATACCCCGTCACCGCCGTCGGATCGCCATTAAAGCCCGCCTGAATCGTGTCCGTGGTCGCCACGCCGGCTGCAGAAACCGTTACCACCGTCGCGCAGCTCCCGGAGGAAATCGCGCTCGTTCCCATTGCCGCCGTGCCGCCGGCGATGGTCTGCGTAACCGTCGCTGTGCCGCTCGGGAACGTCAGCGCCGTGTTGCCGGTGCCTCCATTCGCGGTTCCGAGCGTGCCCGTTGTCACATGCGCCACGCTCACGGCGGTCGGATTCGGGTAGCTTCCTCCCAGGTCGCCGCCTGCTGATCCGTTCGGCGGCAGCGCGCTCGGCCCGTTGATCGTCAGTCCATTGCTCCCGGCGCTCAAGCTCAAACTGGTTCCCGCCGCCAGCGGAGCATCGCCGCGGTAGTCGGTCGAGATCGCGCTATTGGCGTAGATGAGAATGGCACGATAAGAAGTGAGCGCCGGTACGCTGGTGCTGCCGTTGAAAGTATCCGAGCCGCCTAGCGCGATCGTTGCCGGCGTGCTGCCCTGGCTGGTGACGCGCGCGTACCAGCTCGCCGAAGGCTGCGTCGCCGGCAGCGTGTAGGAACAGGCGGACGAGCAGTTCATCACCACCAGCTTGCCGTTATCACTCGCGCCGGCGATCTGGCTCAACGTGTACGTGACCGTGCCGCCGCTCACCGTGCAGTTCGAACCCAGCGTGCACGTCTGCCCGTTCGCAGTTGTCGATCCGGAACCGGGCAATCTCGCCGCGGCTACCGTCCCGCTGCTCAGGTTGCTCGCATTCGACGAGTAAGTCTCCGCATTCGATTGCGCCGTGGCCGCTGCCCCTGACGCATCGTAGATGCCGGAACCGATCGCACCCTGGATCTGCGATGACGTCGCCGCGACCAACTGCTTCGAAGAGTTGCTTCCCAGCACCCCCGCGGAGGCGGGAATCGCCGCGCCTTCTACCTGGTTCACCGTCGGGTTGGGATAGGTTCCGCTCAAATCCCCACCCGCCGCCCCGGTTGGCGGGCCGCCGCCTCCACCCGAGCCGCAGGCTGATCCCGTATTGGTGACGTAACCTGAATTATCGATCTGCAGGCAGTTGTCGCCCGAAGAAGCAGCTAATCCGGGAAACTTGATGCTCGTCGTGCCAAGAAAGGCCGCGACCAGTGTCGAGTTCGAATAGATATCCGTCTCCGCTCCGGAGCCGGATTCGTAATTCAGGCGGATATGGCCGCTCGTGCTGCTCGCGTTGATGTACGTATCGCCGCTGTTCGAGCTCTGATAGGCCTTGAAGCTGTCCAGGCCGCCGATGGCCGAGTTCAGCGCCCAGTTGTTGCTCGCGTCCTTCACCATGTACCACTGGCTGTTGCCGTTCCAATCCTTGTAGGTGAATGATCCCTTCTGGCTCGCGGTCAATCCCGGCCACAGGTAGTAGTCCACCTCGGCGTCGGCGTTGTTGCGCACGGTCATGGTTCCCGTGCTTTGCGCCGTGCCGCCCACCTGCAGCGTTCCATTGAACTGCGCGTTTCCCGCATTGTTGATCGTGGCGACTGTCGTGGGTGCAGAACCTCCGGAGCCGAAAGCCACCCCGCCCGTGCCCGCATTGGCCGAACACTCAAAGCAGACCAGCCCCGTGCCCGCCGCGTTGAGATAACTCTGCGGGCTGCCCCCGGCCGCCGTGTTCTGCTGCACGCCGAAGCGCTGCACGTTGTTGATCATGTCGAGGAGGCTCCAGACCTGCTGGCCGCTCGCACCGTCGCCCGGCCCCCATTGCCATGCATTCTGGTAGCTTCCGGCGGAGCCCGGAATGTCCGTCGTGTACTCCTCCGTCAGGCCCCGCACGTTGCCGAGCCCGATGCCCAGGTAATAGTGATTCACGATCGTGCCATCGACCTGGCTGCGATATTGATCGCCATTCAATCCGTTGAAGCTGCGGTGAAAGGTGTCCAGAAAGCTGTTGCGTGTCCCGTTATCGGCAAGCTTTCCCGTGAACATCGTGCCGCCCGTGATCCAGTCGTTGTACGAGCTGCCCGTATCCGCCACTACCTGGTTGGTTGAGTTCTCATTGCGCAATCCCACAATCGTGTTGTTCTGCGCGTTCGCGCCCAGATGCAGCGCCGTTGCGCATCCCTCGATGTCTCCGCCGGTAAACGTATTGCCATCGCCCTGCTGCAGGTTGATCCCATAGGTTCCGCCGATGGGATTTCCGCCGCTCGTCGGGCAATCGATATGCAGCCGAACGAACGTGCTCGCATTCATCCAGTCCGTCGTGGCCGGGTTCGCCACCTGGTGGCCGATCGCATTGACCGCCGTCCCGAACCCGCTGAATTGGATAGCGAGAAATGTTCCGCCCGTATAGTTGCCCGTCCCGTCAAGAGTCATACCGGTCTGATTGGAGTTGCCCAGAAAATAAAGGCTTGCGAGGTCCAGCTCCTGCGTCCGGTACGCCGCCAGTCCCCGCGCGGCGCCGCTGGTTGAAGCGGTTGTGTTAATCACCGCATTGTCGAGATGGAAGCCGGGCGTATCCGCCGCATAGGTCGGGTCGCCCACTTGAATTGCCGCGACTGCGCCCGAGTATGCAAAGACGGTCCCGCCCTGGCTCCCGCTCGCCGCGCTCCCACCCCGCAACGCGCATCCGCGCAGCGCCACATTGCGCGTCGCCGCCGTCACGATGATCTGATTGGCCGTGGCGATAGTCGCGCAGGGCAGCAGCACTGTCGTGTTGGCAGTCGAGATCGTCAGGTTCGACGCCATCGACAGGGTTCCTGTAAAGTTGCGCGCATCGCAAGTGCCGCCGAAGCCCGCGCTCATGCCCGCCAGGCATGCCTGAATCTTCGCCCCGATGTCCACACCCGCGAACTGATCCACCTGGTACGCCGCGCCGATCTGCGTCGCGGTCAAAGGACCCGTCAACGTACCCCCGCTCAATGGAACGGCCATCGTGTCCACGTAATGTTTGTCCGCCGCCTGCAACGGCTGCGTCGGATCGCCGCTCAGAGTAAGCGGTCCGGTCAGAGTGCCTCCGGACAAACCCACGCCGCCGCCGGAGAGTCCCGCGATGGCCTGATCGACATACGCCTTGCTCACCGCCTGCACCGCCTGCGCTGCGGGCATCACCTGCGCCTGCACGGCGGCGAGCGAGGCGGGGGAGGTTGCCGGAACGATCCAGTACTGCGTGTGGGTCGAGCCGTCGCTCATGTAGTACACAGCGGTGTAATACTCGCCTGCCGGCGTCGCGCCGATGTTCGGCGCAAGGTTCATACTCACCAGTCCGTTGCTCGGTATGGTCACTGTCGTCGAATCGGCCTCGACCAGTTGTCCTCCTGAGGTAGTGAACGTCGGCCAGCTCAACACCAGCGTTCCCGAACCCGGCTGTCCATTCGCCAGATACACGGTGCCGCTCACGGTGGTCGTGGTGGGGGCCTGTCCCGCCGCTGCCGCGAGCAGACAGAGCACCGTCAGGAAGATTGCCGGCAGCTTTCCGGAGATCGACCCTGCACAGTTCCAAAACTTCATCGTGTACTCTTCCTTCTTATCGAGCCCGTAAATTGCCGGGCGCGAATAAACGGATTCGGTTATCAAATCCGGGCAAATGCCAAAAGCCGCGGTCGCACCTTCCGCAGGCTTGACCGCTCCAGCGCGATAGGAACAATCGCGGCTTATCCGCCGCATCTTTTTTTCGGCTCAGTTTTGCGAGAAGAAGCAGAGTCGGCCGGCTCAACCCGGCGGGCTTAGTGCCCCGGCTCTTGGCCGTCGAGACCCGCTTCAGGCTTCGTCTCCGCAGGTCCTTCCCACGGTCGTTCCTGCGCGATACTTTCGGCCACCACCACGCCGCGCCGGGTCTTGCGCGCGTTTTTGTTCCCTTTCTTTTCCGCCACCGTGAGCAGGAACTTGGCGCTGTTCAAATCGCCTTTGGCGGCCTTCTTGCCCAACGCCTCGGCAATTTGGCTGCTGCGTCTGTTCAATTGCTCGTCCGCCGCGGAGCGCAAGGTCTCAAACCCGTCTTCGTTCTCATCTACTTTCTTGATTGGCTGTTCGTTGAACGGTTCACTTCCCGCCTTGCTTTGAGTCTGCTTTGCCTTCGGTTCCCGCTTCCTTGTTCCCATTGGTCCGCCATTCCCGTTCCGCGGTGGTTCGCAAGCCGCAAAGGCCCTGACGGGCGGCTGCCTCTTCGCCGGCCCCAAGCATCAACATTGAAATTGCTTTCGATTGCTGGCAGAACGGCGGGTCTCTTCTCCCCGCCCGCGCGCGCTCCGCTGCGACAGCCTGAAGAAGATCAGCAAAGAGATTTTGCTTTCCTCCTGGGATTGCTTTTCGAATGTTGCGAGTGCTCCCAGCTTACCCAATCCGGCCGGAATTTCCTGCAACCCGCTGCTCGGAGCGCTTGGGGCCCGTTTTCAATGGGTTGCCTGCTCTTTCCGATCTCGCCTTCTTTGACACGAACCGGAATCTCACCGGAGCGCGAGCGCGGGATCGGCCGTGAGTTCTTCCGGAGCGAACGCGCGCGTCAGCAGGCGGGGCCACGCCGCGGCTGCAATCATCGCCGCGTTATCGGTCGAGAGCGGCAGCGTCGGGAATGACACTTCAAGCCCCCGCCGTCCGGCCTCATCGCTGAATCGCCTGCGCAGCTCGCCGTTCGCGGCAACGCCTCCCGTGACCAAAATGCGCCTCACGCCCAGGGACTCCGCGGCCGCAAAGGTCTTCTTCATCAAATCGCCGACCACGGCATGCTGAAAGCTGGCCATCAGGTCGAGAGTCGTCTGCGAGCAGAGAGCGAGTGCCGCGTCTTTCGTCTGCGGCGCTCTCGCCATCTCGGGGCCGGCGTTCTCGCGCGGAAAGAGCCGCGCCGCGCGCGCTTCCGCCTCTGGGCGCATCCCGTGAAGCTCCACATAGCGCAGCACCGCCGTCTTGATCCCCGAAAACGAGAACAGAAACCGCGGATCGAGAGGCGCGATCGGCGCGGTCTTTGCGGCCTTGGTCCTGGGCGTTTTGCCCGTCAGGTGGACCTTGGTCTTGATCTGCGCGAAAGCAAACGGCACGGCTTGCGGATCGCCGTAGCACGCCAGCGCATCGATCCAGGGGCCGCCCGGGTAGCCGAGGCCCAGCAGCTTGGCCACCTTGTCAAAGGCCTCGCCGGCCGCATCGTCCACCGTGCGTCCTATAAGCCGGTAATGCCACGTCCCATCGGAAGGCCGCGCCAGATAAAGATGCGTATGGCCGCCTGAGACCACCAGCGCGAGCGCCGATTCCGTCTCCGTTCTCACCGCATCGCCACCATCCTGAGCCGGTTCAACCTGAGCGAGGTCATCCGGGTGGGCGAACCGAGGGGTCGGTTCGCCCGGATCTTGCTGCGCCAACCGCTGTTCACGCTCATCCAGCAACACCGCGTGAATATGCCCTTCCAGGTGATTCACCGCAATCAGCGGCAGTTCATTGGCGAACGCCAGCGCCTTCGCATACGTAATGCCTACCAGGAGCGCTCCTGCGAGTCCTGGCCCGGAAGTCACGGCAATCGCATCAAGATCGGCCAGCGTGACCTGGGCCTGATTGAGAGCCGCGCGCATCACGGGAACAATGGCACGCAGATGCTCGCGCGAGGCCAGCTCCGGCACCACGCCGCCATAGCGCGCGTGCGTCGCAATCTGTGAAGCCACCACGGAGGAGAGAGTGCGCGCTCCGCGCTCTACAACAGCCGCGGCCGTCTCGTCACAGGAGGTCTCAATGCCCAGAATGAGTCCGCGCGCGGTCACATCTCCAGTGTAGCGGTCCCACAAACAAAACCGGCCCACTGGCGGCCGGCGCAGGACGCAAGCGGGTTCTGCGGCATTGCGCGAAAATGGAAGCAGCCATGTTCGCCCCGACGCCGCAATTCGATGCAGCTCTGCGCATTCTCAACACGCTGCGCGCTGCGGGTCATCAGGCGTACTTCGCCGGCGGCTGCGTGCGCGACCTGCTGCTTGGCCGCTCGCCTCAGGATTATGACGTGGCCACCAGCGCCACGCCCGACCTGGTTCTGGCCATGTTCCCGCGTACCTTCGCCGTGGGCGCGCACTTCGGCGTTGTGCTGGTCGCCCCGGAGGACACGGCCCCAGGCTTCGTGACCGAAGTCGCGACCTTCCGCTCCGATGGCGCCTACTCCGACGGCCGCCATCCCGACGTGGTGCGCTACACCACCAGCCCGGAAGAAGACGTGCAGCGCCGCGACTTCACCATCAACGGCCTGCTTCTCGATCCGCTTGCCGTCTCGCCTCAAAGCTTATCCCAAGGGCTGCCCTCCGCAGGTGTGCTCGATTACGTCGGCGGCCTCGCCGATCTCGACTCCGGTATTCTGCGCGCCATCGGCCGCGCCGAGCTGCGCTTCGAAGAAGATCATCTGCGCATGCTCCGCGCCGTGCGCTTTGCCGCCCGTTTCAACTTCCAATTGGAAGCGGGCACGCTGCGCGCGATCCGTTCGCTTGCTTCGCGGATTCATGCCGTCAGCCGCGAGCGCATTCGCGACGAGCTGACGAAGATGCTCACTGAGGGCCGCGCCCGCCGGGCATTCGAACTGCTCGATGAAACGGGATTGCTCAAAGAAGTGCTGCCGGAGATCGCCCGCATGAAAGGCGTCGAACAGCCGCCGCAGTACCATCCCGAGGGCGACGTCTGGACGCATTCTCTCTTGCTTTTGTATCAGCTTGAGCCGGGATGCAGCATGACCCTGGCCTGGGGCGCGCTGCTCCACGATGTCGGCAAGCCGCCCACTTTTCGCATCGCGCCGGACCGCATCCGGTTTGACGGCCACGTTGAAGTGGGCGTTGCAATGGCGGGCGATATCTGCCGCCGCTTCCGCTTTTCCAACGAGGAGATCCGGCAAATTGTGGCTCTGGTGCAGAACCACATGCGGTTTGCCGATGCCGAGCGCATGAAAAGCTCCACGCTCAAACGATTCTTCCGCCTGGAGAAATTCGATGAGCATCTCGCGCTGCACCGCATGGATGTGCTCGCGTCGAATCGCAACCTCCGCTACTGGGATTTCGTGCGCGAACGCTGGCAGTCGATGCCGCAGGAGGCTGTGCGGCCGGAGTTTCTCATCACCGGCCGCGAACTGATCGCCGCGGGTTACCCTCCCGGCCCATGGTTCCGCGAGATGCTGCAGGCCGCTGAAGATGCGCAACTGGAAGGCGTCATCCACACACCGGACGAGGCACTGCACCTGGTGATGGAACAGTTTGGCGCGCCGCCGGCCGATACGCGGTAACGCATCTCCCATCGCATCTACTGCGGCTGTACGCCGCCGGCAGAGGGCGAGACATTTTGCACCTGCCAGCCGCCGTTGCTCTTGACCAGCGTAGCGGTCGCGGCCGCGCCGCTGCTTTTGGCTGCAATCGCGGGGAAGGCTGTCTTGATCTCCGCGGTGTCGGCCCAATCCGGAAGGCTCAAGCCGTAGTGATAGTTCACCACGTACTGTGCTTCGCCGCCGGTGTTCGGCGTAATCTGATCGATTGAACTCACCTGAGGAGCGCCGAAGCAAAAGTTCCCATAGCCGGGTTGCGAGGCGTCCGCCGTCCAGTGCGACCTTCCCTTATCCGAAAGGTCATAGTTGTTCACCTGCTTGGATCCAATCAGGAAACGCTTCTTTTCGGCGGGGGTTCGCGTGAGCAGCCCGGCATCGGTCAGCGCGTCAAATCCCTTCGTCTGATCCTCGTTGTTCGTATCCGCCTGGGCCGGAAACTTGGCTGGCTCCGGCCACAGGCAGCTCTGCCGGCTGCTGTAGTAGTTATTCAGCGCCGACTTGAACTCTGCCTTGTCGACCACCTTGGAATGGCATCCCGCCGCCAAGACAATCGTCCCCAGCATCCCGCACAGTGCAATCCTCAATGCAACGCTCGTTTTCAGCATAGTTCTCCTCTTCCAACTGCTTGGATGCAAAAATTGCAGGGAGAAAAACGGCGGCCGGCGCGGAATGGAGCTTGGTTCACAAGTTAAAGAACCCGGGTTAAAGAGTGCTCCCGGCCGCTACTGCCGAGGCCCAGGCCCATTGGAAGTTGAATCCGCCCAACTGCCCTGTCACGTCGACCGCCTCGCCAATGAAGAAAAGGCCCGGCACCGCGCGAGCTTCCAGGGTCCGCGCCTGCAGTGCAGCCGTATCGACCCCGCCGGCCGTCACCTCCGCCTTGTCGAATCCCTCGCTGCCACTGGGATGAAACGGCCAGCGGTGCAGGCGCCGCTCGCAGTCTTCCAGCGCCTCATTCCGCCAGCTCGCCGGCGCGGCGGCCTCAGCCAGAAAAGCAGCCACGCGCTGCGGCAGCACGGCGCGCAGCGCCTGCCGTAGCGCTGCCTGGTCGCGCCGCGCCTCCGGCTCACGCAACGGATCGAGAAGCCTGCTCCCACGCGGTAGCCCCGGCGCGAAATCCACCAAGAGCGGTTCTCCGGGCCGCCAATACGATGAGGCCTGCAACACCGCCGGTCCGCTCAGTCCACGATGCGTCACCAGCAGCTTCTCGCGGAAGCGGGTGGCTCCGCGCGGCCGGGATCGAGCAGAGCGGCCTGCCTCCTCGGCCCAGGTTTCCACATCGGCGGCCACGCCGGCCAGCTCCATCCAGCGCGCCTCATCGCCCCCAAGCAAAAGCGGAACGAGCGCGGGGCGCGGCGCAATTACTGCGAGCCCGAACTGGCGCGCAAGTTCGTAGGCCAGCCCGGTCGCGCCGATTTTGGGAATCGAAAGCCCGCCCGTGGCCACCACCAGCGCATCGGCTGTGAATTCGCCCCGCGATGAAGCGATGCGAAAACGGCCGCGGGCATCGCGATCCACTTCAGGCGCGCGCGCGTCCAATATCAGCTCCACGGCGCCGCCCGCGCATTCGGCCAGCAGCATGTCCAGAATCGCCCGCGCCGAACCATCGCAGAACAGCTGCCCCAACGTCTTCTCATGCCAGCGAATCCCGTAGCGTTCGACCAGCTCAAGAAAATGCCGCGGGCGGTAGAGCGCGAGAGCGGATTTCGCAAAATGCGGATTCTCCGAGAGAAAGTTCGCCGGGCCGCAATGCAGATTCGTAAAGTTGCACCGGCCGCCGCCGGAGATAAGAATCTTGCACCCCGGCTGCGTATTGCGCTCCAGCAGCGCCACGCGCCGGCCGCGCTGGCCGGCCACAGCTGCGCACATTAAGCCGGCCGCGCCCGCCCCCAGCACAATCACATCGAACTGGCGCGCAGCAGGCATGGGGCAAGTTTAGAATAGCGGGCAATAGGCGATAGGGAACAGGGAATAGGAGTTGCAACCTGCATCACGCTCTGTGAGCAGGCCACGAAAAACTCTTGCTGGAGGGAGGCATTTGCAACGGGGCACGAATTTCCTCGTGTCGCAAGGAGTTCCCATCCAGTCCGGGGGCTTTAGCCTCTGCGGGATTTCGCTCCTCAGCATCGAAAGCACTGCCACAGCCTCATGAAATCGCGGCTTCCAATCGCACGCGCACTTCCTGTCCCGGCTGCAGCGCGATGGCGAGCGGCACAGCCTCGAATCCTGGCACAAGATTGAACGTTCTTTCTTTGGGAATTGGGTCGAAGCCTGCCGATGCATTGGTGTGAATCATCAACGTGCCGCCCTGTTTCGCGATGCGTACGGTCCCTGCATCGGGCTGCTCCACCATCTCGTCGGCACGGGCAATCACCGGGAGAATGAAACGCAGCGGCGCCGGGCTCGCTCCGGAGGCGCTTGCCGTCAACTCCACCGCGGTTTCACCGAGGGCGTAGGCCAGATGGTATTCCATGTCGCCCCCTGCCGACGAGTTGCGCAAAGCCGTCAACAACCGCCCGCGCGCATCGAAAAAGATTTGCCCGCTGCGCTGCTCGGCCGTCAGCATAGCCTTCAGATCGCTCAGGCTGGTGTAGGTCTCGCCGGCCGCGCACTCAATCCGCGGCGTCAGGCCCATATGAAAGTTGTCGCGATACGCCTGCTGGTTCGAGATCTCGATCATCTGGTATTCGGTCATGCTGGCGGTAAGTACCGGCCCAAGCGTGCGATGGAAAAGCACGGAAAGCGCGCCTCCCGAGACGTGTCCGCCCCCTGAGCCGCCCCCGCCTGCCTGCACGTGCTCTGCATACTCCCAGTCGTATGCGGTGACGGTGGCACGCCATGGTCCCACCGCGGCCAGGTGCGTGCCGATATCATCAAAGCTCTTCAATCCATATGCTTCATCGCGTGGAAGCGCCGGCCGCGCGCTCTCTTGTGGGTTGAACGTCCCTCGATCCAGAACCGTCGCCAGCGCCTTCGCATGCGTGAAGGTGTGATGGATGCAGGCCGGGTCGCCATGCACGTAGTAGTCTGGGCCGCCGTAGAGCAGCCCCGCGTGCGTGCACGCGCGCATCAACTCCACATTGCGCCGCGCCGCCTCGCGAAAGCGCGCATCGTGCTCGGCGAGAAGCACAAATCCCGGATGACAGCCATCGCTGGTGCGACTGCCCCACCACCCCCACTTGTAGTTGCGCGTGCCCCAGCTGTTATCCCAAGCGCCATCGGGCAGCATGAACTCCATGTGCGTCTTGAGCGCGGCCAGCACCTGATCCAGGACCGGTTGGTCGCCCGTGAGCTTAGCGTAAAGCGCGAGCGATGGCAGCGACTCCTCCACGTTGTAGCCCAGATCCACCGGCCGGCAGCCTTTGGGCGAGACGCCCTTCAACGGATGCCCCTCGCCGAAGAGAAACCCGCCGGGCGTGAACTGCTGGATCACCTCGTGCGCCAGCCCGCGTCCGCGCCTGAGGTAATGGTCGTCGCCCAGCACCTGGCCGCACAGCACAAAGGCCACGCTTGCCGTGACGGGATAGTTGATGTTTCCCGTCTCGATCGTGATAAACCCGTCGAGAAACCTTGCCGCGCGCGCCAGTCGATCCGTCCATCGCTTGCGCGTGGGCGCATCCAGAACCGCGCCGTGATGAGCCAGAGCCTCGGCCAGTGCAATGGAGTGGAAGACGGTGATGCCTTGCCAGGGGCTCAGCGAAACGTCGTTCACCCAGCTGCCATCGGGCCGGCTCACCGTGCGCTCCGACCACTCATGCACCGCAAGCGCCCCGCGCAGATACTTTTCGTCGCCCGAGGCATGCGCCATCTTGAGCAGCGGATAGACGGAGTCGCCGCAGCGCCCGTGGATCAACCCGCAGGCTGCACAGAGCAAGCCGCCGTTGAGTGCCGGGTCCGTCATTCCCGATACCTGGCGCGTCAGCAGCCCGTCGCACCAGGTGCGCAGCAACTCCTGGTAGAGCCGCTGCTCGGAGCCGCTGGAGGCGCCGGGTTCCGAGCCCGCTTGCGATGGATGCGTGGCGGCACCGGGCATCCGTTCCGGAAAGATCCGGCGCGCCCCGATCGCCACCGCGCCCGCCGTCGAAATACGCAATAAGTCTCTCCGCGTAAAACTCACTCGGCACCCTCGCTGTCTCTTCGAAGAAAATACTATAGCGCGCCTTCCCGGCATGTCCTGGAGAGCGCCGCATGCCAGTTCTCCAGTTCGGACGCACTGCTGCAAGACGAAACGTGCGCGGCCCCTCCCGCGAGCCTTAAGCTGGAGGCTAGGAGCCTAAGCTGGAAGCCAGGAGTTGAAAAAGCTGGAAGCTGTTCCACAACCTCGCTACCTCGGTCTCGACATAGGCAATCGCCGCATTGGCGTCGCGGTCGCAGACGAGTTGGGCCTCACCGCTCAGCCCGTGCTGACCCTGGAGCGCAGACACAACCGCCGCGAGGACCTTCGCTCGCTGGCGCGGCTCTGCCGCCGGTTTGGCGTGGCCGGCATTGTGGTGGGCAATCCGTTGCGTCTCTCGGGAGAGGTCAGCTCGCAGACTGCAAGGGCACAGGCCTTCGCGGCCGAACTGGGCGAGCTCACCGGCCTGCCCATTCATCTGTGGGATGAACGGCTGACCACACGCGCCGCGCACCAGATCCTCTACGAAGCCGGGCACCCTCGTCAGACGCATCGCCGCGTCGTCGATCAAGTGGCCGCTACATTGATCCTGCAGGATTTTCTTGAGAGCCGGCTCACCGGGAACGGGAAATAACGCCCCCCGCGTCTCAGCGCCGTTGGCCGCGTATAATCAAAAGTCAAGGATTTTCATCTCTCGCGGATGGAGTTACCCCGCTCGCCGCCACGGACATTGGATGCCCGAACACATCAAAAAACAGCTTCTCAACGAGATCAACCAGCTTGAGCACGAGCTTGCCCACGAACTGCCGGCCGAGATCAAGAAGGCCGTAGCGCTGGGAGATCTCTCAGAGAACGCCGAATATCACATGGCCAAGCAGCGCCAGGATTTTGTCAACGCGCGGCTGGGCCAGCTCAAGAAACGCATGGCCGAGCTCTCGCTGGTCAACCTGTCGAATATTCCCAGGGGTCAGGCCGGGTTCGGTTCGACGGTCGTGGTCTTCGACTCCACCAAAAACGAGGAGATCGTCTATCGCCTGGTGACGAGCGAAGAGTCCGACGTCTCGAAGGGGCTCATCTCAACCACTTCGCCCATAGGGCGCGGGCTGGTGGGCAAGCGCGTGGGCGATGTAGCCACGATCGTCACGCCGAACGGCAAGCGCGAACTCGAGATTTTGAAGCTCACGACGATTCACGACGAGGCGGGTGAGGACGAGGGCGAAGAAGCCGCGACCGGCACCCAGCACTAGCAGGAAAGAACAATGACTTGGACCAGCGCATTCGGCCGCGCCTGCGGTTGGCTTCTTGACCGCGTCGTGCACGGGCTGGCGCTCACCCGCATCTCTCCCAACGTACTCACGTTTCTCGGCCTGGTGATCAACATCGCGGCGGCATTCCTGTTTGGCCACGCCAACGCCTCGAACGCCGACACCATGTTTCTTTACGCCGGCCTGGTGATTGTGGGCGCCGGCCTGTTCGACATGGTGGACGGCCGCGTGGCCCGCCGCACCAACCAGGTCACCGTCTTCGGCTCGTTCTTCGACTCGGTGATCGACCGCTACTCCGACGTGGTGCTGTTCTTCGGCCTGCTCGTCTATTACGGGCGCATCAACCGCTTCCGCTACGTGGTGCTGGTGGCATTTGTCATGGTGACGTCGCTGATGGTGAGCTACACCCGCGCCCGCGCCGAGGCGCTCATCGGCAGTTGCAAGGTGGGCTTTATGGAGCGGCCGGAGCGGATCGTGCTCATCATCCTGGGCGCGTTATTCAATCACTGGGGCGTGATGGCGCCGGTGCTCTGGGTGCTGGCCGTGCTCTCGACCATCACGGTGATTCACCGTGTCACGTACACCTACTCGAACACCAAGCATCTTGCCCCGCTCGGTTAGCGCTCCTCGCCCTGCGGATGGTTCTTCTTCCACTCCTCATACGAGATGCGCGGAATGGTCATGAAGGCATCGCGCGTCCGCACGTAGTTGCCCAGGCCGTTCATGCGGCCGACCGCGTGCAATTCCTCCGCTTTGATGTAAGGGCCGGCAGGATCGACATAGCGGTCTTCGACATAAATCGCAACCACGCGGCCAAGAATGATGCGCGAGCGGCCAATCTCCAGAGTCGTGTGCTCGCGGCATTCCAGGGCGGCATGCGCTTCGGTCAGGCGCGGCGGCTTTACCTTTTCCGAGGGAGTCGTCGTGAACCCGGCGATCGCCACTTCGCTCATGTCGGTGGGAAAATCGGTGGCGCAGATGTTCATCTTCTGGGCGAGGTGCTCAGTGACCACGTTCACCACGAACTCGCCGGTGCGGCGGATGTTGCGAGCCGTGTCTTTTGGCAAAAATTCGCCGCCGGGGCGATCGGTGACGCCTATGCCTAGAATTGGCGGATCAACGCAGAGATAGTTGTAGGCGCTGAACGGGGCGGCATTCAGCCGGCCTTTCTCATCCATGCTGGTGATCAGCGCGATCGGTCTCGGCGCAACCAGGCCGATCAGCAGCTTGTAGGCGGTGGACGCCGGTCCCGTTTCCAGATCGAATCGCATCCGCAGTCTCCGCTAGCAGTTCACCACAACTGCCGAGCAGCCGGGGCGATTGGGCCGCCATTGCATTAGGAACGCCGTGACGGCCGAGGACTCCAAACGGCTCATGGTCTCAAACTGCCCGCTCTTCTGACTGTAGAGCAGTCTGCCGTCTTCGCTCAGCACCGCCAGCGCGGGGACGCCCTTTTTCAGCGGAATTTCGAGCTGCTGGGCCAGATTCTGGTTGGCATCCAGGTGGCCTACATTGATGTGGACCAGCACAAAGTTGCGTTCCAGCAACTGCAGGTTCTTGGAATCGTGAAAATAGAGATCCAGCACCTGGCAGTCCCCGCACCAGTTGCCGCCGAAATCCACCAGAACGCGCTTATGCGTCTGCGCGGCCGTCCTCAACGCGGTGGCAAGGTCCGTTTTCGCCTGGCCAGGATCGGGATAAATATCGCTGCCCGCGGAATGCGCCAAACCGCATCCGAGCGAAAGCAACATGCTTAAAACGATCAACTTGACTGTTTTCATTGTTCAGACCTCCACAACTTATTTCAGTCTGCCACAAACGTTCGAGATGGTCCCACTTTCCTCCGCATCTCGATCGCCACCCTGGGCGTTATCCTGGGTATTGGATGCGAGACCGTAACGATGTGCGTCAGCGTCTTGAATCGACCCACTATCCTGACCTAGGCGGGATGATGGAGGGCTATGCGCAGGCGGCAGCGGCGCTGGGCCAATCCGATTTCGGGCAAATGCTGGATTTCGCTTCCGAGTCCATCGACGCGTTGGACGAGATCCTGGTCCTGGTGGGCGAGAGCCCGGAGCTCGATCTCGATTTCGAGGTGCGGCTTTGGGGCAGCTATCTCGGTGAGGTGCTGCGGCGGCGCTACGCCGGAAGCTGGGAGATGACCGTCTATCCGGGGGGCGCAACGGCGGTTCCGTCCGTCGATGTCCGTGGATCGCGGCTGTTTCCGCTCATGAAGGTCTACCGCAGACTCACCGCCGGTGAAGAAGAAGACTTGCATACCTTCTTCACCACGGTCACGGAGAGGCTCGGCCGCCCGGCCCAGGTGAACTGATTGGAGAAGCTTGGTTTTGACGTGGCTGGCATGCAATCGCGAGAGGCGCGCGCGGTGCACGGCCACACAGTTCTATGCGACAATAGGCACTAAGCTGGCGTGCCGGTCCAATGCGGCGCGCGGAGGGAAAACTGATGGGCGATCTACTTCAGCCATGGCACTTGATTGTGCTGCTTGTGGTTGCATTCCTGCTCTTTGGCGCCAGACGGCTGCCGGAGCTGGGCAAAGGATTGGGCGAGGGATTGAAGGGCTTCAAAGAGGGCATCAAGGGCGTGACCGAACCGACTCCGGCGGCCCCGCCTGTGCAGCAGAATACAGCGGCTGCCACACCGGTGAACTCGGCGCCAATCGAACCCAAGTAACAGGGCGCACGGCCAGGCGGGTTGGTCCCGTCCGGCAGTCTGGCGCGGCAGTCTACAGAACGACCGAAGCAAACTGGAGAGGCCTGCGGATGCGCGGGCCTTTGCTCATTGAGAGACCCTTTAAGAGCCTAAGATCGCCACCGCCGCCAAGGCGAGAGCCATGCCCGCCCATTGCCGCCGCGTAGGATGCTCATGCAGCACGAGCGAGGCGAGCAGAATCGTGCCGGCCGGGTAAAGGGAGCAGATGACAGCCGCCGCATCCAGCCGGCCCAGTCTCGCGGCCTCCATATAGAGCAGATTGCCGGCGGTGTCCAGAAGGCCGGCTACGATGCCCATGCGCCAGAAGCCCCGCCAGGGAGCTTTGGGAGGCATCGTCAGCAAGGCCAGCAGCAGAGCTGTTACCCCGGCAGCCCGTGCGGCCGCCATCACCCACAGCAGGTTGCCCCCACCGGCCAGTTTGAAAAAGATCAGCTGCGCTCCGAACCCAGCACCCGCGATCACGCCCAGCCACAATGCGGCGGCCGGTGTCCCCGTCTTTGCCGGGTTCTCGGCTCCGGAACTCCGGGTAATGAGCCAGATGGCCGCGCAGCCCGCCGCCAGCCCCACGGCGGCAAAGGGAGTAGGCAGGCCGTATCGGATAGCGGAAAATCCCACCGGCACCAGCGCAGTGAGCAGCCCCGCAAGAGCCGCCGTCAACCCCATGCCTCCCATGGACAGGGCGCGGTAGAAGATTGCCAGTGCGAGCGCGCCCTCAAAGCCTCCGAGGATGGCGTAGAGCAGAAAATGGAAGTCAGGCAGGCAGGCTTTCAAGCCGAGGCACAGGGTGAGGAGAATCAAAAAGGAAACACCATGCCCGGAGACCGCCACCAGAGCCGCCGGAGCTCGACGGGCGCCGAAACCGCCCGCGAAATCCGATCCACCCCAGGCCGCCGCCGAGATCAGCCCCAATCCGGCGGATGATCCCGAGCCGGTCATTGGAAACACGGGGCTACTTGTAATCCTGCGCGGAAGGGTAATAGCCCGGCTTCGCAATCACCTCGAGGTTGGGCCGGTCAACCCGCACATCGATCTTGCGGTACTTTCCGTCGTAGATCGACTCGTGGCTCATATAGCCCAGCGTGTACTGGTTGCGGGCCTCTTCGGCAATCTTTGCGTAGCTCTTTTCCATGCCGTTGATGCCGCCCTCTGAATCTGTATCGCCGCCGGTGAGCGCGGTGTATTTGTACAGAATGTTGTCATACATCTGAAACGGCAGATGGAAGCGGTCAAGCCAGCCGAAGCCCCAGCGCGCGGAATCACCCACCAGCGTTCCGTAGACGGCGATCTTGTTGGTTTGCAGATAACGCACTACCTCGCGGTAGGTAGCTTTGCTGCCATACTCTTTGCCGTCGGATACCACGTAGATGATGCGGCGGCGATCCTTGGGCCGTGTCGACAACTCTTTTGCGGCCGCCAGGATCGCGTCGTTCAAGGTGTGAATCTCTTTAGGAAGCTTGATGAACGTATCGTTGCCCGTTGAGCCGCCAGGTTGAAGCACAGGGTCGACGCAGTTGCCGTTCTCGCGCAGTTGGCAGCCGGCCAGAGGGCCCTCGTTGGTGGGAACCATCGGATCGGTTCCGGCAGACTTGGCCAGCGCCAGAACCGCTGGCAGCCGGTTGCTTTGGGCGCCGGTGAAGCCGGTCCACTCCTTCGGCCCATTACTGTAACTGAAGACCGAAACTTCGTCGTAGGGCGTGAGCGCGCCTTGCACCGCGGCCAGCGAGCTGTTCACCTCGTCCATCACGTTGGAGGGAAGGCTCTGGTCGATCACGAAAGCGATCGAAAGCGCCTGCGGGTCGACGCTGAAAAAGCTGAGCGGAGTGCGGGTGCCGTTCTCGTAGACCTTGAAGTCCCGCCAGGTGAGGCCGGCCACCTGCCGCAGCTTCGCATCCTTCACAGTTACCGG
This sequence comes from Occallatibacter sp., assembly GCA_036489815.1. GTDB lineage: Bacteria > Acidobacteriota > Terriglobia > Terriglobales > Acidobacteriaceae > Telmatobacter. The sequence goes on from DASXFB010000084.1 coordinate 35,651, forward strand.
GACTTCAACAAAGTTGACATCGATGACGAATGGAGCGATGTTGCCGCTGGCCGGCGGCGTGGTTTGCACGTTTTCCTCGGCGGGGGGCGGCTGGCTGCTGGGCGCGGGAGAAGGCTCCGTGCTGGTGGGTTCTTCCTGCTGCTCAGCCGGAACGGGTGAAGTCGCCGAAGAGGAACCCGCGGGCGAGCCCGCGTCCGACGGCGCGTTGGCTGAATCGGCGCCCGCTCCCTGCCCCGGCGTAATCGGCCCGTTCACACCGGGCAGCGGGGGCGGAGCTTGCGGGGTGGGCGCATCCGGCACAGCGGGTTGTTGCTGATTCTGGGCCAGAGCCACCGGCAGGGAATTCAGGCTCAAGGCGAGCAACCACGTCAGCGCCGATCGAGACAAGCAAAGCTTCACAGGTGTTTCGTCCTCCGGGAGATGCTGCATCCCTCAATGGCGACGCATTGCGCAGGAACCCTATCCATGCAGGGGTGCACCTGACAGAGTATCAGACGCGCTGGAAGCGCGCAGGTTGCCCGCCAGCCCTTGAATGCGTATGCTTTCTTCGGAGCACGAAAGCCGTCTAATCAGCACAGGATGTGCATGCGACTCGCAGCCGCCGCTTTCTTGACGAGCCTTTTGGCAATGCCGGTGGCCGTCTGGGGTCAGCTTGCGCCTTCACCGGATGCCCCCCCCGTCAGCAATGTGCCTCCGCCTCCGCCCGACCAGACTCCGGTAGCCACCTTCAAGTTGAACGTCAATCTGGTGGATGTGTTTTTCACCGTCAAGGACAAGAACGGGGCGCTCGTCCCGCACCTCACCAAGAATGATTGCACCCTTGAGGAAGACAAGGCGCCGCAGACGCTGAAGAACTTTGTGGCTGAAACCAGTCAACCCCTTACGCTGGGCATTCTGCTCGATACATCCGGCAGCCAGCAGCGCGTGCTCCCGCTCGAGCAGGATGCGGGTAGCCAGTTTCTGGAGCGCGTGTTGCGGGCCAAAGACGAGGCGTTTCTGCTCTCCTTCGATGTGAACGTCGATCTGCTGCAGGACTTTACGAACAGTCCTCACATGCTGGCCCACGCCATGGGCAAGGCGGAGATCAATACCGCCGGCGGCAACGGTGCGGGTGGTATCCCCGGCGCCGGCGGCGGCACCGTGCCCACCATTGGCGACCCTAAGGGAACGCTGCTCTATGACGCGATTTATCTCGCATCCAACGAAAAGCTGAACCAGGAATCGGGTCGCAAGGCGATGATCGTCCTCACCGACGGCGAGGATGAGGGCAGCCGGACCAAGATCGCCGATGCCATCGCGGCCGCGCAGCGTTCCAACGTGATCGTCTACGTGATCCTCATCGCCGATCGGCAGATGTACTGGAATCAAGGCATGGGGTACAGCGGTTACTCCGCCGCCAGGCGGATTGCCGAAGAGACCGGCGGCCGCGTCATCGATGTAGGCAACAATGGCCCCAAGCTCCAGGCGGCCTTTGATCAGATTCAGGACGAGCTGCGCACGCAGTATGTTGCCAGCTATACGCCCACCAACACCAAGCTCGACGGAACCTTTCGTCATCTCGCCGTGCAATGCGGCGAGGGCATGAAGGTGCAGGTGCGCAAAGGTTATTACGCGTCCGCGCCGCAGCAATAGCGGCTCCTCGTCAATCAGGCGCCCACTCTGGGCTAACTTTTGATCTGGCGCGAACACTTCGGGCCGGCGCCTGTCGTCCGGCGAAGCACTGCTGTCTCGAATTCAGACAATGGCGCTCTGCGGATGCGTGGGGGCTGCGGATGTGACTCCGAATCTGTATAGTTTCCGGACAGTTAATTACCGATGGGGAGGTATCTGGTAATCTAGCGCGCAATATAGCTCTTCGCTACTATCGGCACAGAGCGAGAAAACTTGAGGCGGCTCCAAAGAAAATTTCTTTTATCGCCGTCCCGCCCCGGAGGAGCCCGAGAACATGATCAACTGCATCCCATTCGAAGACTACGAGATCAGCCCTAGATTTCGCCAGACGGTGGAACGGCGGATCGCACGTCTCGAAAGCGATGCGGCCGAGGACGAAGCGCGGGTGGCCATGCTCGAAGATCCCGATCATATTCGCCGCCAGATGCGCCTGGTGGTGGCGCAACGCGCGGAGGCGCTGCGCATGCGCATCTTTCTCGAGCGCACCATCACGCCCCGCCCATCTCCACCCATGATCGCTCAATAGTTTCTATGCGTCACGGAGATCCGGAGCCAGCGGCCGCCCGGCCGATTCTCGATCCTGCCGTCCCGAGATTCTTTGGTAGGTGGAGGCGAGCAGCTCGGCGCAGCTGTGCACATTGAACCGGCTAGCCTCCAACAGGTGCGCATTCTCTTCAAATCCCACAACCGGACCCGCGTCGCGCATCGCGCAAAGCTGATCAGCCCACTCCTCCGCAGGCCGCTCGAGCGGAAGCACATGCACCAGCGACGGAATCACGGTAGCTTCGGCGGGAACCCGATCCGCAAGAAGGCACCGCAAGCCCGCCGCCTGGGCCTCCACGGCTACCAATCCCAGCCCCTCGTAGTGAGATGGCAAGACGAAGCAATCCATCGCCCCTGTCATGTAGCCTGGCACCGAGGTCGTATCCGGCACCCATGTGAT
>DASXFB010000130.1:0-81449 GCA_036489815.1 Occallatibacter sp.
ACGTTCAGGTCGAAGGTCTTGTCGAAATGATCTTCGGTAGCCGCTTCCAGCGGTGCGACTTCACCCCAGCCGGCATTTACAAAAAGTACGTCGATGCGGCCGTGTTTCTCTTTCACGACTGCATAGAGCCGGTCCAAATCCTGCAGGCGCGTTACGTCGCCCGTGACCGTCGTGACGTTTCTCCCGATAAAGGCTGCGGCCTCTTTCAGCTCTTTCTCACGTCGTCCAGTAATGACAACGTGCGCGCCTTCCTCTACGAAACGTTTAGCCGTGGCCAGGCCAATGCCGCTGTTACCACCCGTGATGACTGCGACTTTACCCTCAAGTTTTCCCATAATGACTCCTTTCGGCGGATGTGTATCATCCCGTACAGTGGAGTAGATTTCCCAGGCGGTGGACGAGAACTGCTCGGGAGTCCTAATCTTTTGTCTATTCGTCCAAAAGCGGGAGGGGGTAGTGGACCCGATTACGGATATCTTCAGGACGCTGCGCGTGACCGCCTTCGGTCAGCACAGGCTCGAGGCCACCGCTCCGTGGGGCTTGATCGGGGGGAAGGACACCGAAGAGCAGGTCCCGCCTTCCGGCAGGAGGGTTTTGCCACCGGATTTGGCGCACTTTGCGATGCTGTCGCGCGGCAACTGCTGGCTCAGCGTCGCAGGCGTTCCGGACCCAATTCCGCTCACTGGCGGCGACTGCTTCCTGCTGGCCCGCGACACTGCGATCGTCATGCGCGATAGCCCGCGAACACGTCCAGGGTCAACCTTCCGCGAAATCGCCGCTAAAGCCAACAGTCATGTCGCTTGTTTCGGAGGCGGTGGCGCACCAACGACAGTCGTCTGCGGCTCCCTCAGTTTTGAACGATCCAGCGTGAAGCCCATCACGCAGCTGTTACCGCGGTTCATTTTGATCAAGGCCGATCAGGCCCGCACGCTCGCAATGCATAACACCATGCAGGCGCTGGCCTCAGAAATGGCGGAACAGGCGCCGGGATCAGACGTCGTGGCGACCCGGCTGGCCGAGGTTCTGTTCATTCAGGCACTCAGGACGCATATCGCGTCGGAAGCGGAGTGGCGCAACAAAGGATGGCTTCGTGCGATCTTCGATCCTCAGGTAGGCGCGGCGCTGAGTGCCGTCCATGACAGTGTAAGTACACCCTGGACGGTCGAATCCCTGGCCGCAGCGGCGACCATGTCTCGCTCCGCGTTCGCGGCACGATTTAAGGAGCTAATCGGACAGACCCCGTTGGAATACGTGACCGAGTGGCGGATGCAGAAGGCGATGCAGTTCCTCGAACAGCGTGACAAAAAGCTCGTCGAGATCGCTCGGTTAGTCGGCTACGAGTCCGACGCTGCGTTCAGTAAGGCGTTCAGACGAGTTGTCGGGGCTAACCCTGGTGAATACGTCAAACGCGGATTGGAAGACCGCGGTCATGCCGCCGATCAGCGCGAAGACGAGCACGTGCGGCCTGAGGCGTAGCGGATTGCCTCCGTCTCCCTTGCGGTTCCGATCGACTCATACTTCTTGGTAAAACTCCCGAGCACGTCGGCGAGCGCGCTGTCGGGAGTGCCGCTGTGAAAGATCGGCTCTGGTGCATATCAGCTTGCCGCCATTATCGATCTTTGTGCCTGGATTCACGCCGAGTGGGTACGCATTCATCCGTTTGCAAACGGAAATGGTCGCACGGCGCGCCTATGGGCCAACTTCATCGCAATGCGTTATGGACTTCCGCCGTTCAACCGTTTGCGTCCTCGCCCGAATTTCGGATATGGAGAAGCCGGCGCCAGGGCGATTGGAAGCCGACCGCAATCGTCTTCCGGCGATTGCTCGATGCCTTCTGGTTGAAAGCTGAGATCGCCGAGTATCGAGTGAGAGAAAGAAAATTTCAGGACACTAGCCCGGTGGGCGCACCTATTCCCCAATCAGGGTTTTGCATTGGCGTCTACGTGGCAAACCGCGTTTCGAGAATCGCGGGGGCTGGAAACGGCGTTTGGCGATTTATCGCCCAAAAGACGAGAACTTTATTTCTTTGAAGCACGGGATCGGTCGGATTGCTTAGTGATTGCGCTCTTCGGTAATCGCGGAACAGCCTGGACGCCCGCCCAAAGAGTGGCGATCGTTTGCTCGACCACGAGCGTCTGATCAGGCCGATCAGGCACAACCCCTTGAATGACCATGAGCGTGGCGAGGCCGAAGATCGTGTACCACCACGTATGCGCTACCACTACGTCATCCCTACTTGGCAGTCCTTCATCCTTGGCAACTTCGAAGTAGAGCTGTACGAAACGTTGAAATAAAGGCTTGCCGATGTCGTCGATATATCGTCCAGCGCGAATGCCGTCGCGGTTCTCAGGCCCGAAGAAGACGTTTCGAAACTGCTGAGGATGGGCAGTGCAGAACTGAATTAAGCCGCGTGAAGTCGCAAAAAGCCGCTCCTTTGGGCGAGGATTCTTAGCGGCAATCTCGTCGAAATTCTGAATGAGCAGCCCGATCGTCTCCCTACTGAGTTCGGCAAGAATATGCGCTTTGTCGGGGAAATGCTGATAGATCACGGCATGCGTGTAGCCGATCTCTTCAGCGATCGCACGGAGGGTCACGGCCTCGTAGCCGCGATCGGCAAACATTTTGCTGGCGGCGGCGAGGATTTCGCTCCGCAACTTCTCCTTGCGCTCTGCACGGCGGCTGGGTGATTTAGCTCTCACTTCAATAGCTTAGCCCTTCTCGATGATTTAATCGACCGATTGTCGCTTTATGACCATTGGTTGCAACGCCTTGCCCGTTGCGAAGCTGCTTGCTGCTGATTTCGGAACCATTTAACCGCTGCTTATTTTGCAACCATTGGTTACATTATGCTTCTAATGGTCAGGTCGGTCATTTGCACGGGCCGCCAAATACGAAGCGAAAAGGAGAACACGAGGATGTATTTAGTCATGGGCATTACAGGAAAAGTTGGCGGTGCCACTGCGCGGCATCTGCTGAAGCAGGGTAAACAAGTACGAGCACTTGTGCGCGATCGCGAGAAGGCAGCGAAGTGGGCAGACCAAGGCGTGGAGTTAGTGGATGGAGACTGGAACGATGCGACAGCCATAGCGGTGGCGCTTAAAGGCGTTGAGGGCGCGTTCGTTATGTTGCCGGCCGTATGGGCACTCTCGCCCGACTATAGAGAAGCAAAGGGCGTGATTGCGAACTATGTTGAGTCGCTCACCAAGGTAGCGCCCCCGCGGTTGGTTGCGCTCTCGTCGATGGGCGCGAACAGAACAAGCGGTGTAGGCAATGTCATGGCCTTATCGCTCTTGGAGCAGGGTCTTCGCAGCCTGCCGGTCCCGGTCGCATTTGTGCGCGCGGGCGGTTTTTTCGAAAACTTTCTTTACGGTTTGCGGGCCGCTCAGGGCGGAACACTACCGGTCTTCTACAACCCTACAAACCGGAAATCGACAATGGTTGCGGCAGAAGACATCGGCCGAGAGGCGGCGACGCTTCTGACTGGGCCGGCGTGGTCCGGGCAACGCGTCGTCGAACTGGGTTCGATGGTAAGCGCGGATGAAGTCGCCGGGCAGTTGGGTGATGTCCTTGCACTCGACGTGAAAGCCTTTGCGATCCCGCGTGCAGGGTGGCCGGAAGCGTTCCAACAGTTCGGCATCCCAAAAGGCCACACCGGGGCCGCTGAAGAAATGTTTGAAAGCGTTAACGCGGGATGGATGGACCTCGGAATCGCGGGTACGGAGCACGTCGCGGGCACGACGTCCGCACGCGATGTCTTTGCGGCTGCACAGAACGCCGTCAAGGCGTAAGTCCGAGGCAAGCGGCAGCAGCACCCTGGGCGGGGATAGTCAACCGTGGCCAAGGCCGCGTGTTCGACCGGCTGTTCCTGCCTATGCTGCTCAGCCATGGCCAACCCATTGTAGAACGATTGAACCCGTAGAGGAGGGGACCGCTTTGAATATCAATACTGAACACACGATCGACAATGGCCTGCGGGCCAGTCGAGCAACTCAAATAGCTGCGATCGGAATAACCTGCTTGGTCGCCTTCGTCTGGGTGTACTTCGGAAGTTTATACATAATTCACGATCCCGGCGAATGGAGGATCGCCCATCAGGAGCTCGGATACCCGATCTATATCATCCCACTGATTGGTGTGACCCATATCCTTGGTGGCTTGGGTCTTCTGATTCCCAACGTGCCTCGATTGACTCAGTGGGTTTATGCCGGTCTCGTGATCGATCTTGTACTCGCGTTCTATTCACAACTGAATGGCAGTGGCAGTAATTGGGATAAATTCGATCCAATTCTCGTCATGGCGTTCGTCTTTGCTTCGTATGTATTGAGACGTTGCATGCGCGCAAGCAAGTGGTCGATATGATGAATACGCCAGGCAAGCCTGTTTCGCTTCATCACAGACACGTCGGTGCGGCCCAACGAGGGTCTGGCGCGCGAAAGTCCACATGGCCAGAACACTCCAGATTTCTCATTGATACCGATTCGGCGGAGGCTTGTTCGGGGGCCTACTGGAACCATCGGTTGCGCAATTGATGCGGCTAATAGGAGCCGTAATCGCCGCAAAACATGCGTAAATTACTACTCCCATGCGCTGCATCGCTGCGTCGTGGCAGAATCTCCTGACATCTCCGTTCCGACACAGATCTTGATCTTCTGCTACTAAAGCCAGTTCACTGCTTCATCTTGTCGGTAGGGACTTCTTCAAAGACGTGGGTACGTTCTCAAAACCCGCGGCGAGGTCAGAGTCGAGCCCGCATTCTTAAGCGCGTGCACTGAATGATGTTTGCCAATCCGCTAAATATGTTCTGGATGGTGTCACTATGCAGCCCGTCGAAGTGCATCCACGGCAATCTTCCGTGCGGTTTCGCTCATCTTCGCATTTCGAAGTTGTTGACGCGTGATCAGGCCACGGTCAACGGCCTGCCGAAGAGCCTGGCGAATGAACGTCCGCTCAACGGTGCCGGCCTCCATCAGATCAAGAATAGAGCGGAGGGGCTTGGCGTACTTGTAGCCAGGCCCGACCTGCACATCAGTCGCAGGTAGATCCGCGTAATGCAGCACAACAATTCCCGGCCTCTCGCTATTGCGCCGGAAGTGCGTCGGAACAGTCATGTGAAGTTTTGCCGGATTCAGGTCCGACAACTCATGCAGGCTTAGCGCCGTTTGGTGACTGTAGACCCCTTCGATCTCCTCCTTCCGATTCCGCGACCAGAGCGACCAGAGAACAAGATCGGGCCGGTCTGATGACGGGAATAGCACAAGGCGGTAGATTCCGCGATACTCGCGCATCCAGTTCCCGGTCTGGACGTGATACGGATGAGTGTTCTCGGCGAATCCGGCAGCCTTGGCCTGCTTCGTGGTGAAGAAGCCTTGCTGCTGCTCGGCGACTTCAAATAGCCGTCGCGACGCTTCTCGGTGAGACTGGGCCATAACACAATACTACAATATTTTCGTAGATTTATGAAGAGAGAAGAATGGCGAATTCGTCGGCGGATGGCTGTCAACACTTTTCAGTGATCGCTTCATCGAAGGTGCCACCATTCTTCGCCAGAATTGGCCCAATTTCTTGCTATCCATTTTTACTATCCACATGCTCAAATCACCACAAATGGTGCAATTGGGGCCACAGCTGCACACGCCTGACAAGGCTCTCGTCGTCGCATGTATGTCGATAATTTTTATTGATTTAATTCGATTGAAAGAGGGTAGCTGAGAGCAGCTCGCGGGAATCAAGGGTGAAGCTCACATTCTGCCACTGAACTACTTCCGCTATTTAGAATCAATCATTTAAATGCCTGATGATCGCTTATTATCCATTTCTCTGGACTGGAGGACGAAGCAGGGCTCCTCGACGGCCCCAATTTGCCCTTCCGGCACCAGCGCGAATGCGTGATGGATAGGAAACCCGGGCGAAAAACTCACCTTAAGAAGTATCTCTCGCACAACGGGAAATGGCATTTTTTCCCGGTCGTCAACGTCAGTGGAAAGCCGAAGCCGGAGCTCGCCGTCATCGACGGCAAGCCGCGACGCGAGACGGGTGGCACCTTCTACCTCGACTGGCGGGAAAACGGCCAGCGCCGCACGCGATCAGTGGGAATATCGCCGCGCGAGGCGCTCGATGCGTGGCAACTCCAGTCCGGCATCTTCGCCGGCGAAATCGAAGCGCCGGAAGAAGAGCCGAAGGCCGCGTCTTCTTCTACGACGATTCGCGCCGCCGTGGAGAGCTACCTTGCCGAGGTGAAGGCCACAAAGGGCGACGCCACCTGGCGAGCCTACTCACCGTCCATATTTACTGAATGCTGCGCCACAGCGCTCCGGCCCAACTGCAGTGCCGATGATCGCCAGGATGAGCACAATCATGGCGGTTTCGGCCATAGCCCAGGCATAACTTATGTGACCGGCCAAAGTGGCTTCAATGTAGACCACGGAACTGGAGAGAAGCACGCCAGACTGGTATCCAAACCCGACCAGAAATCCTCGCACCGAATTGGGAGCCAGTTCAGAGAGGTGTGCGGGCACTACGCCCATGGCACCTTGAATGAAAAACTGCATAACGATGGCTCCGGCCATGAGGCCCCATATGGAGGGAGCAAATACCCAAAGCGGAATGGCGAACAGCGCGCCCATCATCGCAGCAATGATCATGCGGCGCCGTCCCCACCGATCAGACAAGGAACCGAAGAGTATTCCACCCGCGATCGCGCCGATCATCGAGACGGCGGAGATCCATGCGCGGGCGCTTGGACCGAAGTGCCGGTAGCGCTCAAGAAACGTCGGGTACATGTCCTGGGTGCCGTGTGTCGTCAACTGCAGCCCGGCCATAAAGAGAGCAATGTAGATAAAGAGCTTCCAGTGGAGCGCCACCACCTGGATGAAATCTTTGAAGTTGGCCTGCGCGGTTTGCTTCCACACATCGGATTCCTTGACGCGGAAGCGAACGAATAACGCAAGCAATGCGGGCAGGCCGCCGAGGAAGAACAGGGGCCGCCATCCAAAGCGGGGAAAGATGAAGGCGTAACAAACTGCGGCCAACAGATATCCGGCTGCATACCCTTGCTGAAGCACGCCGGACAGGAAGCCGCGCTTCTTCGTGGGCGCCGCCTCCATGGCAAGCGAGGCGCCAACCCCCCACTCGCCACCCATACCGATGCCAAACAGAGCGCGGAGAATAAGAAAGGTTAGATAGTTGGGCGCGAGCCCGGAGAAGATTTCGATTACCGAGTAGAAAACCAGTGCCAGCATGAGCGGCCCGCGGCGCCCGAACCGGTCCGCCAAAGCGCCGAATAGGAAGGCGCCGACGGGTCGAAATGCAAGGGTGAGAGTGATCGAAAGAGCGATCGACCGATCGGAGCGGTGAAAGTCGTGCGCTATCGCAGTGAGACAAAAGACCACAAGGAAGAAATCAAACGCATCGAGCATCCAACCCAGAAAGCCGGCCAACAATGCGGTGCGGTGTCCTGTGGTGCTTTTGCACACCTCCTTGCCGATCTCAACCGCTGCTAGAGTTCTCGTCATTTCCTTCCCCTTCCGAATAGGCCTTTGAATGGATGTTTCAAAGATGAAGGGACAGAGGCGCGTCTTTGAGGCGCGCAATGCAGTCGATCTCGATCTTTCTTCCGCTGCGTAGTATGGCCTGCGTTGTGGTTCGCACAGGAGGTTCGGCGGGAAAGAACTCCTGGTAAACCTGATTCATTCCGTCAAAGTCATCGAGGTCGGAGAGATGGATACTGACTTTCACGACACAAGCCAGGTTGCTACCGGCGGCTTCGAGAATCGTGCCGAGATTGGTGAGCTCCAGGCGTGTTTCTGAAGCAATGTCACCAAGCTCGAACTGTTGCGTTGCGGGGTTAATAGGAGCCTGTCCGGCGACGAAGACGAACCCGCCGGCCACAACGGCATGGGAATATGGACCGAGAACCTTGGGAAAACTGGGCGAAGTGATTACTTTTCGATCGACGGCGGCGGGAGGATTCTGCGACCGAGCGCTGGGAAGGGAAACCATTGGCTCGGTCAACTCATGCTCGGGGTCAGTCCTATTCAAATTCATGCTCATGAGGGTTGTTTTCCTTAGCTGTTTCTCCACGGCTCTCAGGAGAAGGCGTTTGAGACTTAAATGACTTAGCCTCATTGGAAATCTAGAGCGGCAACCGGCGCGAAGATAGGTTTGTAACAGATCGGAACCGCTATCTCTTTTGCCTGCAATGTTGTTATTTCGAGGTTACGAACGTCCAGGAGGCCTGTGTCTGCGATTGATGCGTGCCGAAAATGAGAGAGTGAAGCGACCGCGATTTGCAGCAGGAGTTGCCCGTAGGCGAAAGCAACAGCCTCCGCTCTCTCGGCCGCTTCATGCGGCCGTTGAGCAATCCGTTACGAACGAATCAAGCTTCTGGCGGATGACATACTTGCGCGAGGGCAACATTCAGCACGATTTCCATAGCGCGATGAATAGATCCGAAGGCCGCAAGCGTCATTGACGCGCCCGACTTCGTCTTGATGTGCGCATCACGCTTATCGCGGGCAAACGTCTCAATGCTCAATAAAGACGCATACTTTTCGCTTGGCATCGATATCCGCGGCGTGATACTTTTTAACATGGGTGTCAAAACGCTTGAAGTTCCTGCCGAAACAGCAAAGCGGCTTCTAATTGAAGCGGAGCTCGAACGGATTTTGACGAGTCCCGGTTTCCGGACATCGAAACGATCGCAAGAATTCCTCCGCTACATCGTCATGACCGCGCTGGAGGGTCGTGTGGACGACCTGAAGGAGCGTGTCATTGGCTATCAGGTCTTTGAGCGCTGCCCTGACTATGACACCGGCGAATATTCAATTGTTCGCGTCAAGGCAAATGAACTCAGAAAGCGCCTCGCCCAGTTCTACAGCGAGTCAACAGACTCTTCCTCCGTGCAAATTCATTTGCCGCGAGGCTCGTATACTCCCGAATTTCGCTGGCCAGAGGCCACTGCATCGGAAGTTCCCATCGCAGATTTGCCTAAGACCGTGCCTCCGGTACGACTGAAGTTGCGTCTGCTGGTGTCGGGTCTCTCGCTGGCGCTGCTGATCTTCGCCAGTTGGCATCTCTATCCCGGCCACAGGATGAATCGGGATGAAGAGCTATTCTGGCAGCCCATCGTGAACGATCCAGTCCAGCCATTGATATGCGTTGCCGACCCTGAGGTGTTGAAGTTCGATGGCCGATACAACGCTCTTGCATTCAATGGCGCACTGCCCGCCTATGTGCCGACATCCGCGCTGCTCAAAGATTCTGACCATTATGTAGGATGGGGTGATGCGCTCGCGCTGACGCAGATATCGACCTTTCTTGCCCTGCATCATAGGGATCCGGGCATTCAAACCGGTAACGATGTGTCGTTCGCAGAGCTGAGCCGTGCCCCGGTCATATTGATCGGTGCGCGATCCAATCCCTGGACGATGCAGTTGGCGAACGACCTTCGTTTCGTGTTTGAGCGCACCGAGACGGGAAGTTATATTCGCGATAAGAACGATCCAAGCAAGAAATGGGCCTTTGAGCTTGGGCCTCCCGAAGTGGACCACATTGTAATCACTCGCGTCTTCGAGTCGAAGACCGGGCGAATGCTGGTTTTGGCTGCCGGACTATCCCACATTGGAACGCAGGTAGCGGGACAGATTCTGACCAATTCTACTTATCTAAGTAAAGCTCTGCACGATGCTCCGCATGACTGGTACAAGCGAAACCTGCAGCTGGTCTTTCGAGTTGAGGTGTATGGAAATTCGGCGGGAACTCCGACTCTTGAAGCCAGCAACTATTGGTGAGTCGTCATTCCCGCCAGATAATCGAATCGCCGCAATCCTTTGCGACAACTGCTTGCCTTGCATCCGCTCAAACTTCGCGCGATCAACTGCGCTTTTGTGTAACCTGCCGGAACAGGCGCAGGAGATTGCCGCCCCAGAATTTATCGATTCTCTCCTCTGTGTAACCCCTGCGCACCATCGCTTCTGTAATTAAAGGCAGATCACGCGTGTCTCGTATGCCGCGCGGCAGATTGGGTCCACCGTCGAGGTCGGTGCCGATAGAAACGTGATCTTCACCGACCAGTTGGATCACCTTGTCCACAATACCCACCCATTCATCGGGAGTCATGCGGACGGAATCAGGCACATCGAGGCCCACCCTGGGAAATTCGGGAGCAAGGAGTTTGTCGATTTGATAGATGGTCAATCCTTGAACCTCCGCGCGGACGGCTGAAGTATCCCAGAATGCGCGTTTCGCGTGCTCGGTCTGATACGCATATTCAGTCGGACTGTGAAACTCGTTGCCGATCTGCAAGCCGAAGACCCCGCCTTTGGCCGCCATTTTCTTGACCAGCCAGTCAGGCATGTTCCTCGGGATATTATTGACGCTGCGAAGACCATGATGTGTGGCGACAATTGGGTCGGAGCTGGCATCGATGGCCTGCGAGATGGTGTCGTCGGAGGCATGGGAGACGTTGATGACCACACCGAGGCGGTTCATTTCGTGGACCACCTCGCGTCCGTGGTCGGTAAGACCGTGGGTCTCCGGCGGTGAGCAGCAGGCGTCGGCGTAGTGCTGGCTCCAGTTATGCGCCGAGAGCTGAGCGGAGCGGACACCCAGGCGATAAAGATCGCGAAGCACCCCTAGATCGCCGTCGAGATCGTAGCTGCCTTCAATATCGAGGACCGCAGCCATCTTGCCCTTAGCGCGAATCTTCTCTACATCATCGGCATTCAATGCAAGCTCTACAGTGTCGCGGTTCAATTCAAGCTGCTGAAGGGCATGATCGATTCGCCGCAGCGCTTGCTTGGTCTCAAACCGTCCGGGATAATACTCTTCCGGAATGTACAGCGACAGGAAGAATGCGCCCACCCCGCCTTCGCGCGCGCGCGGCAGATCCCAATAGCCGTTGGGCTTGCGCGTGCCCATGCTGCCGCCCTGATAGAACTCGCGGTCAAGAGCATGAACGTGGCCGTCGAAGACCAGCGCACGCCTGTGGATCGTGAGCGCTTTGGCGGAAATGTGCGGCGCTGGATCGGTAAGCTCTGTGGCTGCTCCGAGCAACGGGTTGCACGCCATGATGGCTGGTGCCATGGCGGAGTAACCGAGAAAGCGACGTCGCGTCAGCATCAATTTCTCCTGAAGGTTGAATCGTTAGGTTGATAACGAATGGCGAGTTGCGGCGTTTGCAAGCGTGACTGCCCCTGGAACAGACTGTCGATCCCGGCGCAGAGCAAGCCGGTCGTCAACAAGGTTCGTTCCACGGGATAGGGCTCCTTGCGAGTCAACATCATTTGCTCGATATAGTGCACCAGAGGGTTGAAGTAGTTTTCAAGTGTCGCGCCTTCAGCCAGTCGGGATGCGTACATCTGCGTGGATAGTGGGCGTGGCTGCCCCTCGATCGCCGCCGCAAAGTTGAAGTCCGCCACCAGGCCATTCATGAGCATCATGGTGCAGCGCAGTCCGTCAAGGTGCCGATAGTGATAAGCAACCGGATCCTTCACCAGGTCCCTCATCTCATCGAGCGTTGGATAAACGTCAGTGAAAGATTGCCGCGCCGATCTCAGCATATGACTGCGGCATAGCGCGGCTTTGAAGAGTTCCATTGACCATACCTGCCGCTGGTGCGCCTTCCAGAACTCGTCTCCGCGATACGCCTGCATCCATGCGACTCCAGTCTCGGCACCCTTGCGCCGTTCCACCATGCACTGGATTGATTCCAACGCATGGATGTCGTAGCTGTCGAGACCACCGAAGGCCACACACATGGCCTCAGCGACCGGAGATCCGAGCGGCATTTCGATGGACGGAATTCGCCACCGCACTGGTGCGCTCGAGCCGGCCATGAGCGGAAAGCCCATCACGCGAGAAGCGTCATACATCGCCTTCGCAAAATCCCAGTTCCAGGAAAGGTGCTTGTCAACATATACGGGAACCGACCGTCCGCTGGAGCGGAAGACGTCAATGATCTCTTCGAAAAACCGATAACGTGGATATTCGGTCTGCCCTTTCTCATTCTGCGGATAGATTCCCTGCTCGCCGATGTAAACCACGCCGTCGACAGCGAGCTTTCCAGTTCCGCGCATTAGAGCATCCGAGATAGTGTCATAGACTTTCATCCCCGGGTGCCGCTGAGCGCGCTCTGGAACCAAGTCGCCTTCTCCACGCTCCTCGACAAAGAGAGAAACTACTTCCAATCTAGCGTGGTAGAAGACTCCATCCCAGCCGTATCCATCGAGAATGCGATCGACGATGTGCTGGGTGTGCAGACGCGCCTTGTAAATGTTCGCCAGCACCGCAATCTTTGGTCTTGCGGATCCAGAAGAAGTCTGCGTCATGGCCATGCTCTCGTGATCGGCACCGCACTAAGCCCGGGCATATTGCGACTCAGCGGGAGGGTCATACTTCACCGCCGCGAGATGCGGAGTTTCGATTTTTTCATTGAGGCGGCGCCGCGAGATGAGTCCGGCTTCGAGGATGCCGCTGGTAAGTAAGGTGCGGCGCACCGGGTAAGGCGCGACACGGGTGGTGAACATCTGCTCGATCTTTGCGGCCAGGCATGCCGAAAAAGTGTTGTTAGGTGCAGGCGAACGGAAGAATTGGGTGGAGATCGATTCCGAGCCCGCGACGCGCGCGGCAAAGGTGAAGTCGCCGCTGGCGCCAGTGAGCATGAGGAGCGTGGCGCGGGTTCCATCGATGTACTCGATGCAGTATGCGGCAGGGTCCTTGACCAGTTGCGGCAGCACGCCTCCGGCGACCAGGTCTTGAGGCCGTCCGTCGAGCACGGTAAGACCAAAGATGGCATCGCTGCGCGAAAGCGCCGAACTGAGCAGTTCCTTTGACCAGCGGCCGGAGTCTCCTGCAGCCCATACGTCATCACCTTCAAGCAATTGCACGGCCTTCACGCCAGTCTCGCCACCTTTGCGACGCTCCAGCATGCACTGCATTGCCTCGAGAGCGTCGAAATCCTTTCCGTCCAACGGACCCATGCCGACCATCACCGCTTCTTCAATATGCGCGTCAAGCGGTATATCGACGTCGGGCATGCGCCAGGTCACGGGCAGCGATGAGCCGGCCAGCAGCGGAAATTTGAGGCGTTCTGCCGTTGCAACCATGCTCTGCGCTTCATTGAAGCTGAAAGAGAGGCTCTCGTGGTTGAAGTAGGGAACTGCACGTCCCTCATCTTCAAATACTTCGACGCACTGTTGAAAGAAGTCATAACGCGGATAGAGGATCTGGCCGCGATCGTTGCGTGGATAATCGACCTGTTCGGCAATCGCCAACACCGCATCCACGGCTAGGTGATCGCCCCCGCACCGCAGCGCTTCAGGAATATTCGCACAGAGACGGAAGCCGAATTCGCTGGCTCGCGCCGCGCTCAGATCGGCCATCGCCCCGGATTCTCCGCTTACCGATGCGGTTGTGTGCGTTTCAGTGGGTGCGGGTGGTTGCACGCTTTGCGCAACTTTTGGATGCCAGTCTTCCTGGCTCCCGTGAGCGGCGTAGGTGCGGTGCGGCGGTGGAGCAAGCTCCGGCTCCCGCTGCAGCGATTCAACGTACATCGAGACGATTTGGATATGGGGAATGTGCCAGTCACCTTCATGCGGATAGCCAACCAGGAACCGGTCGGCGATGGTTTGCATATTCGATCCCGGACGGTACGTGCTGCCGATGACCGCCAGACGCAGAGGAGGCTCAGAAGATTCGCTTCGTTCCTGCGCTGCGCCGGCCCTCAGAAGCGGACGACAGGCAAGCATTGCCGGCGTGAGTGCTGTATATCCAAGGAAACGGCGTCGGGTCAGCATTAGGTCCTCCGTAGAATCGATGCACCGGGTTGATAGTGGATATCGAGTTGGGGTGTGGCTAACCGTTCCTGGCCTTGGAACAGACTATCGATGCCCGCGCAGACCAGGCCCGTTGTGAGCAATGTTCGCTCGACGGGATAGGGCTCTTTGCCGGTAAGCATCATCTGCTCGATGTAATGCGCGAGCGGATCGAAGTAGCTTTCCAGTGTTTCGCCTGCGGTTCGGCGCGATAAGTACATCAGGGTCGAGAGCGGTTTCGGCCGGCCCTCAATGGAAGCAGAAAAAAGGAAGTCCACGACCAGGTTGTTCATGAGGATCATGGTGCAGCGCATGCCGTCGGTATGCTGATAGTGATAGGCGACTGGATCGCGGACGATTGCCTTGAGCTCCGCAAGCGTGGGATAAACATCCGTAAAATTGTCCCGGCCGGGAGTGAGGGTGTGGCTGCGGCAGAGGCAGGCCTTGAAGAGCGTTTGCGACCATACGCCTTGTTCATGCGCCTTCCAGAAGTTCTCGCCGCGGTATGCCTGCAGCCATGCGACTCCTGTTTCGCCGCCTTTGCGCCGCTCCACCATGCACTGGATGGTTTCAAGCGCATGGATGTCGTAGCTATCGAGGCCGCCGTATGCCACGCTCATGGCCTCGCGGACGGTCGCGCCGAGCGGCAAATCGACCGATGGAATGCGCCATGTCACGGGCAGACTCGATCCCGCCATGAGCGGAAAGCCCATCTGGCGCGCAGTGTCATACATCTCTTTCGCCCAGGGCCAATTCCAGGAAAGGTGCTTATCAACGTACACCGGAACCGAGCGTCCACTGGCGCGGAAGACGTCGACGATTTCCTCAAAGAAGCGGTAGCGCGGATATTCGGTCTGTCCTTTTTCGTTTTGCGGATAGGTGCCTTGTTCGCCGATGTAGATTACGCCGTCCACAGCGAGTTTTCCGGTGCCGCGTGTAAGCGCCTGCCCGATGGTCGGATAGACCTTCATGTTCGGATGGCGCTCGACACGCTCGGGAACGAGATCGCCTTCGCCTCGCTGCTCCACAAAGATGGAGACGACATCCAGCTGCGGATGGTGAAAGCCGCCGCCGAAGTTATAGCCATCGAGAATGCGATCGATAATATGCTGCGTGTGAAGGTGTTTTTTATAGATGTTGGCTACGACCGCGATCTGAGGCCGCTTTGACGCCGCTGCGCTTTGACCCATGATCAACATTCCTTTCCAGGAGCGGCCGGCGATTTTCCCCCCGGCCAGAGTCTTGCACTTATCGCATTTACGGATTTGCTGTAGATCGAAAGCACGCACTCAAGTCGCTATCTTATCGGGGCAACGCCACTTTCCACGGCTCTCAAAAAGTCTACGCGCATGCCGGGAATGCTCTAGAAGGTCAATCTGCCTTCAAATTCGAAGATTCTCATTGAACCGGCAGTCGTAATGTTGCCGAATGTGGGCGCTGTCCAGACGCCGTTGGGCGGACCCCAATCGACGTGGTTGAAAGTGTTGTACGCGTCGGCGCGGAACTGGAAGTCAAGCCGTTCGTGAATCGGGAAGGTCTTGGCAAGTGCGGAGTTCAGATTGACTGTTCCGGGGCCGTGCAAGGGATTGCGGGCGGAATCACCGTATGTGTATAGCGACGGCAGTGCGAAAGCATTGCTGTTGACGCAACCAACATGTACCGCGCCGCAACTTCCTGCATGGATGGGACCGATTCGATTCGGCCGCTGGCTGGCCTGCCCGGTGTTGGCCTGGTCGGGGCTGATGGTGACATTGACCGGATTACCGGTCTGGATGGTTTCGATCCCGCTGAATGACCAGCCACTCAGCGCACCGCGAATCAGCATGTTCGAAGCATGGCGCAGGTACGGTATATCCCACACGAAGCTCCCTACAAAGCGGTGGCGAATATCGTCATTGGAATTTCCGTAATCGGACTGCGGGTCATAGGGATTGACAATGGCTCCGCCGCCGTTGGCATAGAGACCCATATCCAGGCTGTGGGACCAGGTGTAGTTCAACTGCGTACTGATGTTTCTATGCATGCGCTGGGTGAAGGTGACGGTCAGACCCTCGAAGTTGGAGTGCTCGAGGTTGCGGATGTCCTGGATATTGCCGAAATTCTGATTGGGCCGCCGGGTCTGGATTGCCCCGGCGCCGGGCAACGGCGCATTGAGCTGAAGGGTCGTGTCGAGGTGATCGGTATGATTGCCCATGAACTGCACGTCGAGGCCGGCATCCGACCAGAGAGCGCGCTCCACGTCGAGACTCCATTGCTCCATCATGGCCGAAGGATAGTGGCGATCAATGGTGCGGATATCGGGCTTGGCGCTGGTGCCCAGGGCGGCTACCGGATTTGGGTTGCTGAAGGTGATAACCGGATTCGACTTGGTTGTGTTGTAGGTAAAGTTCTCTGCAAAAGGCGGATTGAGCGAAAGAATGGTGATCGGGTTCAGGGTATCCGGGCTGTAATAGATCCCGGCGCCCGTGCGCACCACCCACTTGGAAGTCAGCCGATAGGCAGCGCCGATGCGAGGCGCCCACTCGGAGTGATTGGGGTTCGTGAACTGGTAGTAAGCCGTGGGTGGATTGGGAATGAGGGCGGTTCCGGCCGCATTCAGCGCGTTGGCAATGCCGCTGGGACTAGTAGGCACCGTCGGCAACTCATAGCGCAGCCCGAGATTGAGGCTAAGCTTGCGAGTGGCGTTCCATTTGTCCAGCACGAAAAAGTCGTCAAGCCATTCCAGGCCGGCAGACTGCGGCTGCGGTACGGGAGTGGTGTCGCTGATAATCAGACCGCGCATGAAGTCCGCCGCGGCGTCGCCGGTCATGGTGCCGTTCAGGGTGAAGCTGCCGCGAGGGCTGTTCTCGGCGTAGCGCGTAGTGTGGACACGAGCGAGGTCGAGACCGGCGATGATATCGTGCGCGCCGTGATTCCAGTTGATTGTGTCGTTGCCGCTCCAGTATTCGTCGGTCTGCGATGAGTTGCGGGCGGTGCTTCCAGTTCCGTTGTAGTTGCTGATGGTGACGCTGGGATCGCCCGGATCGCCTGTGGGATTGGTATAACCGGGGATTGTAAGAACGCTTAGCTGGCTATCGAGCGATGGATTATTGAAGTAGCCATTCGTGCTGCGAATGGAAACCTGGTTTCGGCCGATCAGGAATTGGTTGACGAGATTGGGAGTCATGACCTGCGTGTAACCGAGGACAAAATTCGCCTGTTTGCTGGGCGTATAGGACGAGTCGGGGAAGAACAGAACGCCCGCGTAGGGATCCGCGCTCATATAGGCATAGCGGAAGAAGAGGCGAGTGTTATCGTTGATGACCTCGTCGAGACGGCCGATATACTGGTTCCACGGATCCGCGTTGCTCACGGAATAGTTCAGGTTCTGTGTAGTCCCAGGGAGATTGGGTCCTGGTCCCATGAAGTTCAATAGCTCGCTTGAGTGCGGATCGATACATCGCGGCTGAATCACGTTCGCTACGATGCAGGTGGGATCGACGGGATCGGTGAGTTTCACGGGCTTGGGCGCCGAGAGAAGGGCGCTAAAGTCGCCGGTCCGCTCGGGCTCGGTCATAACAGTATAGATGGTGGCGGTCTTGTTGATCTCGCGGCGTCCCTGGTAGTCGAATGTGAAGAATGTTCGCTTCTTGCCGTTGTAAAGCCAGGGCACGATCACAGGACCATCAAGCTCGCCGCCGAACTGATTCTGGTTCAACGGATTCTTGCGAGTGCCGGGCAGATCGAAGCGGCTATGCGCGGCGAAATATCCGTTCTGGTTGTACTCCTTGAGCACTCCATGAAAGTCGTTGCCGCCGGTCTTCGTAACCGCGTTCACGTGGATCCCGAGGTGGCCGCCGTATTGTGCCGAGTAGGTCCCAGTTTGGACGCTGAGTTCCTGAAGGGCGTCTGGCGACGGAGGGAAGTCAACCGTCACGTGAATGGAGTTCATCAGGGTCACGCCATCGAGCGAGACATCCTGTTGTTCGCCGCGAAAGCCGGGCCCGGCAAACTGCTCGCCCGGCGGGTCGCCTACCGTCACGTTGCTTGAGAGTTGAACTCCGGCGGTGGTGAGGGCGAGCTGATACGCATCATGACCCACGACGGGCAGTGAGGCAATGGCGGTGTTCCCAAGTGTCTGCACAAGCGCAGCATCGTCGGTGGCAATAGCCGGCGGCGCTTCCGTCACGACGACTTCGTTCGTGACATTGCCCGGATTGAGCACGAAATTGGTCCGCACCGTGTGGTTGACCTCAACCAGCACATTCGTGTGCGTCACTTTCTCAAACCCGGGCGCCTCGACCGTGATGGTGTAGGTGCCAACGGCAACGTAAGGCAAAGTGTAATCGCCGGTTCCGCTAGCGACACCCTTGAAGGCAACCTTGGTGGCATCCTGGACGGCAACTACGCTGGCGTTTGGAATGACTGCGCCCGAGCTGTCCGTCACGGTTCCCACCAGGGTAGTTGACGTGGCGACTTGCGCCGACAACGTCCGGATCAGGGGAATACACAAACAAAGAATGCAGAAGATTAACCTGCCCTTCATTGGAAACTCTCCTTTAGTGTGTTGCACTCGTCGTAGCTTGGAAAGCCTGACCGTTAGCCTCTGCATCCATTCAGGAGCCAGCAACCCAGGGGCACGGTGCCGCAAAAGAATCGTTCGGTTCCGAGAAGACCTCCCAGAAAAAAAGGCGGGAATTCCGGAGTGTCAGCAGTTTCAGATTTGGTAGCAAGGGGGAGTACGCCGTCTTGGCTCAAAACGAGTCTGGATGAGACCCGGAGCCGCCGCCACGTTCCGTACAGATCGTAACGGAGGCTATGGGGCGCTTGTAACGTGCCGTTACGAGGGCTTGAATTCCGCATCCGTTGTACCCCAATTCCAACAAACTAGGGAACATTGACGCAAGTGGCATGCAGTGCCGCTGCGAAGTTCTGTATGCCCAGTTTCGGAGGCGAAGGACTCGTACATGGTGATGGCTTGATCCGGCGCTCTGCCGAAACTCTGCAAATCCGAGCTCCGTCGAGGGTACGATCAACGCATTTAACCCGAATACCGGGAAGTTTGCAGGTACGATGAGGGACCGGTTTGGCTTCCCGACCATTCTCAATAATCTTTGGGGAATTTCCTTTGGCGGCGGAATCTACGGCCAATGGACCACACTTTGTTCGTCACAGTCGGGCCGGGCATTGGAACCAACGAATTGGCCGGAATCTTTTTATCCATCAGTTTCAATCCGATTCCGATTCGATTCCCATTTTAATAATCGGGAAGACGTCACTTGGGCCGCCTGAAAAGGCGGCTCTCTCCTCCTTGCAGGCAGACAGGCCTGCAAGGAACTATGCCGGACGATTTGCCCCTCACAACTTGAAAGCATGGAATCGGCGGCGGGCCGGACTGTGAACGTCCGCCTGGTTTGAAGAGATTTTCCTTTTGTTTAGGAAACCATGCGAGGGTCAACTTGCCAGGCGCTTTTAGCGTTGGGGGCGGCCAACGGGCCTGGAACTCTGGTATCGCCTGCGACGTGGCCGAGCATGTCGCTCTCAATGTGATTAACCGCACTCACCTTTGGGAACGGTTGACTGCTCTTGATCGTGAGCTGCAGGCTGTCAGAATCGAAGTTGATCTGCGCGTCGGCAACGACGGAGTTCTTGTCCCAGCCGTGTTCACGCCATGCCGCCAAGTCTAGATATTGCTTCGAATCACCTGAGTAAAGGCCCTGAAAATCGGTCGGCATGTCGACATAAACATTCCCATCGGCCTCGTTCTTCGCGTTCAGGAACACAATCGCGGATTTGCCGCATTTCGTGAAGATATTGTTCGCAATATCGTTGTCCGATGCTGTGCCGCTGCCGGCGCGGTCGGGGCGGACGATGGCATAGATGCCGGAATTATCGCAGCGGCCAATAAGATTTTGCGCAATGATCAGCTTATCCGTGGCGTTGTCGAAGATGCCCGATCCGGCGCATCCTCTTTGGCCGGGCGTACCCGGCTCGGCATTCCGGACATCCCAGACGATGTTGTTGTCGATCTGGTTCATTTGCCGGTTCATCTCCATGTGGACGGCGGCGCCCACGGTGAGGACATCGGCAAAGATATTGCTCGTAATGCGGCAGTTCGCATTGCCACTGTCCCACCACACAGCGTTGGCATGGCGGATATGCCGCACAACATTGCGGCGGAACATCATGTTTTGCGCGCGGTGGAATTTGGCACCCGCGGCTTCCCATCCGCGTTCGGCGTCTGCCCAGCCGCACCACTCGATCAAGTTGTCCTCGATAAGGGTGTCGGTGGTGCCCATGCCGCCGATTCCCTCGATGCCGCAGCAGCGGAATGTATTGCGGCGGACAATCTGCGATTTTCCGGCATCCCGCGCGGTACCGCTATCTCCATCCCTGCCGATGTCAAGACCGACACCGTTGGCCCACTCGATGGTGTTGTCTTCCAAAATCCAATGATTGCCGCCGGCAAGAGAGACCATGCCGTACTGGGGAAACGGGTAGGCGTTGCCCACATGCTGGAAATTGATTCCTTTGACCCGGATGAAGCTAGCGCCGCTCTGCGAGGGGATGAAAGTATGCTCACGGGTGGTGACTTCGATCAGGTGGTCAGCGGGTGTTCCCGAGGCCAAACGGATGTGAATCGCGGTACCCGAGTCATCCACCCAGAACCGGGCATCTGGCGAGCCGCCAACCTCCTGCATGATCGGTCCACCACGCCGGCGCGGCGGCAGCCCGCTTTGCGGTTGGGCCGGAGTCGTAAAGTCCGGAACGGGCTGCAGATGCGGCATTGCCAGTTCGCGAAGCTGCTCCATTGGTTCCAGCGGCTTGCCGTCCACAAACACCAATCCGCGGCGGCGCAAGAACGGCCCCATGTCGACCGCTCTGGGATCCAGCCACTCCCACTGGCCCATTATGCTGGCTAGCGCAAATGGGTTGTAGGCATCGGGGAACATGGCGCCGGTGAGCTCGTGGCGCCACGCGGTTACCGTGGGTTGAGCCTGGCCGGCCGGGCCTCCGAAGCCACGAAAGCCAACCGGAATGGACTCCTGCTGCCAGCCTTCCTTGAGGATTTCAGAGCCTTTGATGAAAACTTTTGCCCCAGGAGCGGCCTCGTAACTAATCATCTGCGCCGGACTTGTACCGCCGCATATTGGGCGGACGCATTCGCGGTAGGTGCCCGAGGCGATCTCCACGCGTTCGCCGGGCTGCAGAACCTGGGCGGCCTTGTTGATGGTGCGGAATGGCCGCGCCTTGGTGCCTGGTCCGTTGTCGTCCGCCTTGGCGGAGTTATTATCCACGTAGTAGGTCTTCGAGAATTTCAGCGGCTGTTCCCAGATGGCGAATTCGGCACCGTCGGGCAGATGCGAGTCAGCCGCCGAAGTGTTGGGATAGGGTTGGGCTGCTCCAGCGGCGGCATCATTCTGCGCCAGGCCGAAAGCCTTGCTCCCAATTCCCATCACGGCTCCCACACCTGCCGCGTATTCAAGAAAGCGGCGGCGATCAATAGGCCGGCTGGTAACGTTCTTCATTCCCTCATCCGGCTGCGAGACGAATTGCTCTTGTTCCGATTTCATGCCCGTCCTATTAAATTCCAGCCACACTAAAGTAAAGTGAGATGCTTGCCCCACTACTCCGTAGCTTGCCATCTTTGCGAATGTTGTGACCATTCGCCCACGGAGCCATCCAGCTGGATGACACGGGCCATCGGCCATGTGCCGCCGAAAGTGTACTTTGCCAGAGCGGTCTCCGACAATTCGAAACCGAGACCGGGCTTCTGACGAAGCGGGAACTTGCCGTCGATCATGTGCATGGGCGCGAACCCGAAGCTGGCCTGCCCGGTAATTTGTACCGGCGAGATTGTTAGTGTAGCGCGGAAGTGAAGGGCTTAGTTTTCTTGTACCAAGGTCAGAGCTCGTCGAACAGGCCATAAACGGGCTCCTCGGAAACAGGGCATACTCTCAGAAAACAAAGGCCTATTCTCAGTCACAGTTCCTTCTTGTGCGTTGTTAAGCTGAACATCCCGCGTTTGGAGTCGCAGATAAAATCACCAAGGCGATTGCGGGCTTACCATCGTTTCCCGCTTGTGATGAAGGAGCAGTCTCGAAGCGTCAGGATTTCCTTACATCTTTAGCAAGAAAGGTCTGGAAAGCTCCATTGAACTGAATTGAGTCCGTCTTCAGGCTGCCACAGTCAATTCAAGTTCTGGTGCGAGCGGGCATTGACGGCGGATGCGGTTGTCACCCGACTAGGTACAAGTTGACGCATTCGGAACTGTGTTCTCTGCTCCAAGTTCGTAACGATAAGCCGACTTCCCATGAGCTTCCAATTCCCTGTCAAGTTGAACGCATAAAGACGACCCAATATCCGCGCCAGAACGCTACGGGGATCAAACCGGCAGCCTGATACACTTTCCCTGCAAGGAGTCGCGCTCCGCATCGCATGAATTCAAGGGTTGAGCTGGTTCCGTCCATCCTCTCCGCGGATTTCGCCCACCTGGCAGACCAGGTTGCCGCGGCTCAGCGCGGCGGCGGCACCGTGATCCACGTGGACGTGATGGACGGGCATTTCGTGCCCAACATGACCCTTGGGCCACCAGTGGTCAAGAGCCTGCGCAAGGTTACCGAGTTGCCGCTCGATTGCCACCTGATGATCGACAACCCCAACGACTACATCGCGGCCTTTGCCGACGCGGGGGCCAACTGGGTGAGCGTGCATTACGAGGCCTGCCCGCATCTGCACCGGACGCTCGAGCTCATCCTCCACCACGGCATGAAGCCTGGAGTCGTCCTGAACCCCGCCACGCGGGTCGACCTGATCCAGGAGATCCTGCCCATGGTGCACCATGTGCTGATCATGAGCGTGAATCCGGGATTCGGCGGGCAGGAGTTTATCCCTTTTTCGCTCGATAAAATCCGGAGCCTGGCCCAGTTGCGCCGGGAGCTGGGGCTGGCATTTAGAATCGAAGTGGACGGCGGTGTGGCTCACGACACGGTCACCCAGGTCGTCCAAGCTGGGGCAGAACTGCTGGTGGCAGGGAATGCCGTTTTCGGCGCCGGAGAGCCGGAGCGGGATGCGCGCGCGCTGCTCGCTGCTGCCAGAGCGGCGGCCGGCGACGGGCCTTCCGGCAGAAAGCGCGGCCAGACGAGTCGCAATCAGACCGGTCGAGGATCGACAAAGCGGCGTAAGATTCAGTGAAACAAGCAAGAATCAATCAGACGGCCCGTTCCGGGGGCCGCTCGGGCAATGAGGTGGTATGAATCGGTTTTCCAACAAATGTGCCGCGGCGGCGCTTGCTGTTCTTTTCCTCACCTGCGTTTCAGCCGAAGCCAAGAGGCCCAAGAAGCAGAAGAAAGCCTACGACCTGAGCGCCAATCCGCTCGGCAACGTGCAGTCGAAGCAGCCCGATAAGGAGCTCTACGACAAGGCCATGGTCGCCCTGAAGAAGGGCCGCTACGACGTAGCCCGGCTTGACCTGCAGACCCTGCTCAACACCTATCCCGAATCGGAGTACCGGATGCGCGCCAAGCTCTCCGTGGGCGACACCTGGTACAAGGAAGGCGGCTCTGCAGCCCTCACCCAGGCCGAGGCCGAGTACAAGGACTTCGAAACCTTCTTCCCCAATGCGCCCGAGGCCGCCGAGGCGCAGATGAAGGTGGCCGACATCTATTACCAGCAGATGGAGAAGCCGGACCGCGACTACACCAACGCCCAGCAGGCGGAGGAGGAATACCGGGAGATGATCAACATGTACCCGGATTCGAGCCTGGTTCCCCGCGCCAAGCAGCGGCTGCGCGATGTGCAGGAGGTGCTGGCGGAGCGCGAGGCGCAGATCGGCTTCTACTACGCCAGCCGCGATAACTACAACGCCGCCATCGCCCGGCTCGACACCGTGGCGGACACCTACCCGCTCTACTCGCGAAGCGACCAGGTGCTGATCGCCATCGGCGACGCCTACGCCGGCGAGGCGCACAACGTGCAGATCGCGCCAGGATTGCCGGGCGCCGTGCGCGAACGCCTGCAGACGGTTTACCAGGACAAAGCCGCCGCGGCTTATGCGAAGGTGATCACGCGCTATCCGATGGCTCCGCATGTCGAAGATGCGCGCGACCGCCTCGTGGCCATGAATCGCCCCGTTCCGGAGCCGACTGAAGCGGCTATTGCTGAAAGCGACGCGGAAGAGCGCAGCCGCCAGCCGCTGCATTTTACCGACAGGACCCTCGACATCATCAAGCGCGGCCCCACGGTGGTAGAAGCCGTGCACGTAGGCGAGCCGACGCTCGGCGATCCGCACCGCACGCTGGCGCCGGACGTGACCAAGGAAAATGTGGCTCTTTACCGGGACGCGATGAATAACGGCAAGCCCGAAGCCCCGGTTGAAGCCGTCACACCCACCGGCGCGAACGAGCCGCCGCGTAGCGATCGCCCCTCCGACGCACCGTTGCAAATGTCTGCGCCCTCGGGCGGCACCGGCATTGGCGCACAGATTGTGAGCGCGCCCAATGGCACCCCTGCGGCTGATCCAAATGCCGTGGTGCAGCCCGTCGGCCCGGTCAATACGGCCTTGCCCTCCGCTGAAAAGCCGGCCGAGGCTCCCACCCAGGTGAACGACATCAAGCCCGGCGAGGTGCCCACCTCGCAGCCGATCGATACTGCGGCCAACAATAAGAAAAAGAAAGCTCCCAAGGCCGACCTGAGCGACGAGTCTTCGAGCAAGAAGAAAAAGAAGAAGGGGCTCGGCAAGCTCAATCCTTTCTGAGCCGCTCGAATCTCAACGGTGGGTCCTTAAAATCCCGAAAGGCCGCATTCCGCAGTCGAATGCGGCCTTTCGCTTTGCGCTTCTGCGGTTACTCCTGCATCGAAAAGACACACGCCTCATCTGCTACAGTGAGGGGGTAGACCCCCTCGTCAGAACGGCCTTCCGCAGCCGGCACAGGCTTCAGGCTCCGGGGGGGCTCGCCGACAATCCCCATGCCCCACGACCTGCCCAAAGCCTACGACCCAACTGCCATTGAAGATCATTGGGCTGAATACTGGGTCCGCGAAAACCTCTTCGCGCAGCCCACGCCCAAGCCCGACGATCGCAATCAGGGCGAACCCTTTACCATTCTGCTGCCGCCTCCCAACGTCACCGGCCGTCTGCACATGGGCCACATGCTCAACCAGACGGAGATGGACATTCTCACCCGCTGGCGGCGCATGCAGGGCCGCCGCGCCTTGTGGCTCCCCGGCACCGACCACGCCGGCATCGCCACGCAGATGATGGTGGAGCGCCAGCTCGCCGAAGAGGGCACCAGCCGCCAGCAATTGGGCCGCGCAGCCTTTGAAGCGCGAGTGTGGGCGTGGAAGCGCCACTACGGCGGCGCGATTCTCGACCAGATGAAGCGGCTCGGCGCCTCCGTCGATTGGAGCCGCGAATACTTCACCATGGATGAGAACCTCTCCGTCGCCGTGCGCGAGGCCTTCGTCCGCCTTTACGAGCAGGGACTCATCTACCGCGGCGCCTACATCGTGAACTGGTGCCCACGCTGCCAGACCGCCATCAGCGACCTTGAAGTGGTCTATGACGAGCACAAAGGCCACCTGTGGGAGATCCGCTATCCCGTCCACGATGACGCGGGCCGGGAGACCGGCGAGTTTCTCACGGTTGCGACTACGCGCCCTGAGACCATGCTGGGCGATGTCGCGGTCGCCGTTCATCCCGAGGACGAGCGCTACCTGCACCTGCACGGCAAAAAGCTCGGCCTGCCGTTGATGGGCCGCGAAATTCCCATCGTCCTCGACGATTGGGTGAGCCGCGCGTTCGGCACCGGCGCGGTCAAGGTGACGCCGGCGCATGATCCCAATGACTTCGCGCTCGGCGAGCGGCATCATCTGCCGTCGATTAACGTGATGGACGAGACGGCGCACATCAACGACAAAGGCGGCCCCTATGCGGGGCTCGATCGCTACGTGGCCCGCAAAAAGATCGTCGCTGACCTCGAAGAGCAGGGACTGCTGGCCGGCATCAAGGACCACACTCACAACGTGGGCCATTGCGACCGCTGCAAAACGGTCGTCGAGCCGCGATTCTCCACGCAGTGGTTCATCAAGATTCAGCCGCTGGCGGAAAAGGCCATTGCCGCCGTAAAGCCTGATGCCACCGGCAACAAGGCGATCCGGTTTACGCCGGAGATGTATGAGAAGACCTACCTGAACTGGATGGAAAACATCCACGACTGGTGCATCTCGCGCCAGCTCTGGTGGGGCCATCGCATCCCGGCCTGGCACTGCGCCATCTGCCACAAGATCACCGTGCCGCGCCCCAACACCCAAGAGGACCCCAAGGCATGCGCGCATTGCGGCTCTGCGGAGATCAAACAGGAGACCGACGTGCTCGACACCTGGTTCTCCTCCGGCCTGTTGCCCGTCTCCGTCTTCGGCTGGCCGAAGATTCTGGGTGCCCCAGGTCTCGATTCTGAGACCCGGGAAAGCAAGATCGATCGAGCGGACTTCGACACGTTCTACCCCACCAGCCTGCTCGTCACCGGGTTCGACATCCTCTTCTTCTGGGTAGCGCGCATGATCATGCTCGGCTGCTGGTTCGCGTCCGACGTGCCCATGCCCGACGGCTCTCAACGCGAATTGAAGGACTCGGTTCCGTTCAAAGAGGTCTACATCCACGCGCTGGTGCGCGACGCCAACCGCGAAAAGATGTCGAAGACCAAGGGCAACGTCATCGACCCCATCGAGATCGTGAAGCAGTACGGCACGGACGCGGTGCGCTTCACGCTGGCAAGCATGGCCTCGCCCGGTACCGACATTGCTTTCAACATCGCCCGCACCGAAGGCTACCGGGCTTTTGCGAACAAGATATGGAACGCCGCGCGTTTCATCTTCATGAATATAGAGCGTGCCGCGGAAATCGGCATCGCTGTTGATCGCTCAGCGCTTGGCGCAATGCCAACCATGACCGAAGATGCTCCGCTCGAAGCACGTTGGATCCTGGCGGAACTGCAATCGACCGCTCAATTGATCAGCGAAGAGCTTCAATCCTATCGTTTCGACGAAGCCGCCAATACAATTTACCGATTCTTCTGGGGAAGTTTCTGCGACTGGTTTCTAGAAATCGTGAAGCTGCGGCTTGATTTCTCGGAGAATGCAGACAAAGCCGAAAGCAAAGCCGCTCTTAGCACGCTCCTCCAGGTTTTCGAGTGCGCTTTGCGTCTGCTTTCGCCCTTTATGCCGTTCATTACGGAAGAAATCTGGCACGCCATCTACGATGGCAATCCGCCGACGAAGTCCATCGCCTTGACACATTACCCGCAGCCTGGCTACGCGCTCGAGGTCTGGAATCAATACGCTCTGGTTGAGATGCAGTCGCTCCAGTCGCTTACCGTTGAGATCCGCGCCCTGCGTAAGGAAATCGGCGTGGAAGAAAAGGCCGTGGTCCCCATAGAGATCCGCACAGACGCATCCTCCAGAAAAATCGTAGAGCAGAATCGCGACATCGTCGAGCGCCTGGCCCGTGTGAGCGAAATACGCTTCGTCGACCAAATTGCCGCGGGTCTCGCCAAGCACTCGACGGCCGCATTCGACGTCGCCGCCATCTATCAGCGCACTATCGACGTCCCCGCCGAGCG
Organism: Occallatibacter sp.; assembly: GCA_036489815.1. Taxonomy (GTDB): domain Bacteria; phylum Acidobacteriota; class Terriglobia; order Terriglobales; family Acidobacteriaceae; genus Telmatobacter. Next base: position 27,410 of record DASXFB010000130.1, read on the forward strand.
CGAACGCAAGAAAAAAGAGATTGCGAAGCAGGAACAGATTGTCTTGAATGCCGATCGTCAATTGAATAATCCCGGCTTTCTTGTCAAGGCCCCTGCGCATATTGTCGAAGGCCTGAAGAAGCAGCGTGAAGAGGCCCAACGGCTTTTGGACAAGCTTCGCGGCGACCTGGGTTCGCTGCCCGAGTAATGGCCGGCAATGTCCTGCGTCTGCGCACAATGCCTTCAGCATTTTCGTACACTCGGCCTCGCCGAGGCGGCCGATTCGAAAGCGGCGCTGCGCAAGGCCTATCATGAAGCGGCCAAGACCTGGCACCCGGACCGCTTTGAGAACGATCCGGCGCAGAGATTCCGCGCCGAGGAGAATTTCAAAGTGATTCAGGCCGCTTATACCGAGCTCTCGGAGCATTTCGAGAATCCCATCGAGCCGCCGCTCGAAAATCCGGCGAGCGACTGGGCAGCGCGGCCGGCGCGCGCCGATCATGAGCCGCCTATCCACTTCAACGGCGCGCCGGGTTGCTACACGGGGCAGGATTTTCCACCGCAGGTCCTCGAGATCATCTGGCACCACGTGCGCGACCCGGACCGCGCGCTGGCGATGGTCGATCTGTCGCGGCACGGGTCGCCATTGGGCGACCTGTCGCAGTTCATCCTCCTCACGCAACGTGGCATCTACATCCGCGATGCGCAGGGCATCCTATTGCTGGTGTGGTATGACGATCTGGGCGAGCTGCGGTTTGTGGACCGGCGCCGGGACGGCAAGCTGCCGCTGCGGCACCGGTTCATCGAGAAGATCTCCGGAACCGAGCAAAAGTATTCCCTCGAGATCTACCGGCGCGACGGAGGACTCTTTTATGCAATTGCCAGCCATGCCGATGACAGTGTAAAGAAAGTTATCTATCACTTTCTTCAACAGATGAAGCCGCCGCCGCATCCTTAAGCTTGACGGGACAAGCACCCGAAAGAGGAGTCCAAAAGAAGAATCATGGAATGGAAGAGCCATCGTATTGACGCATTGCTGGAGCAGGCCCTGGTGGAAGACAAGGCCGCCGGCGACGCGACCACCAATCTCACCATCGATCCCGATCTGCGCGCGACGGCGTCGATCCTGGCGCGCGAGGAGCTCGTGATAGCGGGGCTCGGCGCGGTGCCGCGCTTTCTTGAGATCTTTGCCCGCCTCGATCCTCGCCCTCAGGCCCACACCCGCTTTGAGGTTGTCAGCCATCCAGAGATCTTCGACGGCGTCCGTGCGCATGCGGGCCAGGTGCTCGCCGTGGTCCGCCACAATGCCCGGGTTCTGCTCAGCACGGAGCGCGTCATCCTGAACCTGCTGCAGCATCTCAGCGGCATCGCCACGCTGACGCGGCAATATGCCGATGCGATTCAGGGCACAACCGCGCGGGTGCTCGACACGCGCAAGACAGTTCCCGGCCTGCGCGCCCTCGAAAAATACGCCGTTCTCTGCGGCGGGGGCACGAACCACCGCATCGACCTCGCCTCCGGCATCTTGATCAAGAACAACCACATCGCGCTCGGCGGGGGCTTGAAGAAAGTGCTGGCCCGTGCGCTTGAATCGCGCAAGCCCGGCCAGCGCGTGCAGATTGAGGTCCGCAGCATGCCGGAGCTGGAAGATGCCCTGGCCGGCGGCGCGGAAGCCATCCTGCTCGACAACATGCCGCCTGCGCAGGTGAAGCAGTGTGTCGAGCGGATCAGGAAGGAAGGCCGCTGGATTCCGACCGAGGCCTCGGGCGGCATTGTGCTCGAAAACATCCGCCCTTACGCCGAAACCGGCGTTGACTTCATCAGTGTCGGCGCGCTCACCCATTCCGCCCGCGCCGCCGATATCTCGATGACCATCACGGCGGAGCCGCGCTAGCCGATGTACGATCTTGCGGCTTTGGAAGCCGCGCTTGCCGGTACCCTGTTCGCCGGCAAGCTGCATTTCTCTTCCGTCACCGGGTCCACCAACTCCGATGCCCTGGCAGCCGCCCGGGAAGGCGCGCCGCACGGCTCGGCCTGGTTTTCCGAGGAGCAGTCCGCCGGCCGCGGCCGCGGAGGCCACACCTGGCACTCAGCCGCCGGGCAGGGTCTCTATCTGAGTGTCCTCTTCCGGCTTCCGATCCCCCCGAACCAGTTGCTTTTGTTGCCCCTGGCCGCCGGTCTGGCCGCCGCCGGGGCGATCCGCTCTGTGACCGGGTTAAGCGTCGACCTGCGCTGGCCGAATGACCTCTTAATCGGCTCGCGCAAGACCGGCGGCATTCTGGTTGAGGCAAAGATCGAATCCAATACCCCGCCCCGCGCAGTCGTAGGCATCGGCATCAACGTGCACCAGCGCCAGTTTGACCCCGGCCTGGCCACGCCGGCCACCTCGCTCGATCTGGTCGCCGGCCGCACCGTCAGCCGGCAGCCGCTGCTGATCGCGCTGCTCAATTCTCTGGAGCGCGAGGCGAATTCGCTGCTCGATGGGCGCACCGCGGCGGACATTCAGGCGCGGATCGAGCAAGCCTCCACCTGGGTGCGCGGACGCAGGGTTGAAGTCCATGGTCCGCAAGCCTGCACCGGCGTCACCAGGGGACTGGATGCCCATGGATTCCTGCTGGTTGAGACCGCTGCCGGGCTCGTGACGGTGCAGACCGGCGGTATCCGGGCGCCGGACCAGAAACCGGGCCAGAATCCAGACTGGAACCCGAGATAGACTGAAAGTATGCTGCTCGCTCTCGACGTCGGCAACACCAATACCGTGCTGGGCCTCTACCGCATCGACGGCACCGCACCTGAATTGGCCGCGCACTGGCGCGTCACCACGCATCGCGCCCGAACCGTGGATGAATACGGCGTCCTCTTCGTGCATCTCTTCGAGATGCACGGCCTGGCGGTCAGCCAGGTAGGCCACATCATTATCGCCTCCGTTGTGCCGCCGGTTGACTCCACGCTGCGCCGGGTCTGCGAGACGTATTTTCATATCGATCCAATGTTCGTCGAGCCCGGCATCAAGACCGGCATGCCCATGCTGATCGACAATCCCACCGAGCTCGGCGCTGACCGGCTCGCCGACGCCGTTGCGGCCTACGCGCGCTACCGCAGCTCCTGTATCGTGGTCGATTTCGGCACCGCTACCAAGTTTGAAGTCGTCTCACCGCGCGGCGAGTATCTCGGCGGAGCCATTGCGCCAGGCCTGGGCTTGAGCGCCGATGCGCTCTTCTCCCATGCCGCGCGCCTGACGCGCGTGGATATCAAACGCCCGGCGAAGGTGATCGGCACCAACACCGTCGGCCACCTGCAAAGCGGCATCTTTTTCGGCTACATCGGCCTGGTTGACGGCATCATCGAGCGGATTCTCAACGAGCTCGGGCCCCTGGCCGAGCCGCCGCACATCATCGCCACCGGAGGCCTGGCGCGCATGATTGCGACGGATTCCCGATACATCCAGGAGATCGACGAGATGCTCACACTGGAAGGCCTGCGCATTCTCTTCGATCGCAACCGTTCGGTGCGGCCCAGGGGGCGAAGCGCCGACAGCCGTCTCCCCGTCGAAGGCGCGCGCAGTCAGCCCGCTCCTGTCGGCTCGCTCTCCGCAGAGCGCAAGCCATGAGCCCTCTTCGGCGGCCCATCCCGGCCTTTTTCTTGTCCTGAGGCACTCCGCGTGCGCAACTACTTCAACTACTTCACTGAGATTGAGGAGCGGTTCCAGCAGCGGCGGGGAACGATTCTCCTGCTGTCCACGCTCGACTGGGCTCTGATCGAGACCTGGCGCGAGGCGGACATTCCCCTTGAAGCCGTCCTTCGCGGCATTGATGCAGCCTTCGACAAGTATGAATCGCGCCACAAGCCGGGACGCATGCGCCGCATCAACGGCCTGGCCTGGTGCGCGCAGGCGGTGATGGAAGCGGCCGAGAAGCTCAAGGAGGCCGCCGTGGGTTCGGCGCAACCCCATGCCATCGCGCCGGAGTCGGGCTTCGAGCGGGAACGCATCGCCGTGCATCTCGAGTCGGCCGCGGCCGCTCTCGACGCTGCGGAAGTAGCGCCCGAAGCCTGCGCCGCAACCGCAGCCCGCCTGCGCGATCTGGCCGGCGCATTGCACACGCCCGGGAGGCAAACTGCCGGACCTGCCTCACACCCGGCGACCGCGCCGGAAGCCCGTAGTCTTGAAGACGGCGATCCGGATGCCAGCAATCTTGAAGCGCTCGAACGCTCGCTCACCGTGCTCGAGGAAAAACTCTTTGCCGCCCTCACGGCAGCGGCGCCGGAAGAGTTGCTCGTCGGCCTCAAGGAACACGCGTCCCGCGAACTGGCTCCTTATCGCAGCCGCATGAGCGTAGTGCAAATTCGCCAGGTGGAGCATCAGTTCGCGCAAAAACAGTTGCTCGTTCACTACAATCTGCCCCGCCTCAGCCTCTTCTACATGAGCCAGCAATGAAGCCGCGCGCCGCGCATCGTGTTTCGGACCCCTCGCCCAACCTTCGCCTCGTGCGGCTGGAGAAGCCGGTCTATGGGGGAGCCTTTCTTGCGCGCGACCAGGGCAAAGCCGTCTTTGTTCCGCTCACGCTGCCCGGCGAAGAGGCCCGCGTGCGCATCGTGGAAGACAAGGGCGGTTACGCGAAGGCTGAAGCGGCGGAGATCGTCGCTGCGGCTCCCCAACGTGTCACGCCCGAATGCCGGCACTTCGGCGCATGCGGCGGGTGCCACTATCAGCACGCGAGCTATGAGGCACAGCTCGGCTTCAAGCAGTCCATCCTCCGCGAAACGCTCGAGCGCGCCGGCGTGCGGCCTCCCGATGAGATCGCCGTGCTCGCAGCCGGGCCGTGGGCCTATCGCAACCGCATCCGCCTCGCCTTCGCCCCATCGGGCGCTCCCGGTTATCGCGCCCGGCGCTCACACGCGATCGTTCCCATCGCCGAGTGCCCCATCGCCGCGCCCCTGCTGGTGCGCGCAGCTCTTGCCGCCGCAGAGATCGTGCGCCAATCGCCGCCCGCCCGGCGACCCGCGGAGATCTCTCTCTTTTGCGACGCGGAGGAATCCTCTCTGCTGGCCGGCATCTATGCCGGAGGGGCAGCAAAGCTGCCGTTCGAGGAGCTTTGCCGCGCCCTCGCCGCACAGGTGCCTGAACTCCAAGGCGCCGAATACGTCGTCGAAGACCGCGCCGGCCGGTCGCGCCCTATGGCCCAATGGGGCGCACCTTCACTGGACTATCGCGCCGCCGGCTTCACCTATCGCGTCGATCACGGCGCATTTTTCCAGGTGAACCGCTGGCTCGTCGATGCACTTGCCGAGCGGGTGACGGCGGGCCATCAAGGCGGCGTGGCCTGGGATCTCTTTGCCGGCGTCGGTCTCTTCGCGCGCCGCCTCGCTGCGAATTTTGCGCGCGTGATCGCCGTCGAGTCTGCGCCTTCCGCGACGGGCGCGCTCGAACACAACCTGCGCGGCACCGGCGCGACTGCGGAGAGATCCGCGACCCTCGACTTCCTGCGCCGCTCGCATCGCGACGAGCAGCCCGAGCTCGTGATCGCAGACCCGCCGCGTACCGGCCTCGGCGCGGAAACCACGCCTCTGCTTGCCCGCTGCGCCGCCCCGGCGCTCGTCTACGTATCCTGCGATCCGGCCACGCTGGCCCGCGATCTACGCGCTCTCATCGGCTCGGGCTACAGCATTCACGAGATCACGGTCGCCGATCTCTTCCCGCAAACCTTTCATATCGAAACCATCGTCCATCTGCGCCGATAGCCCCGGCCCAAAACTTCCCGTGCCATGCGGGCGGTTTGCTGGTAGGCTTACCGTCAACCAATTTTCCTCATTGCAAACCAGATGCAACCGGGCCTCTCCACTACCGGACAATCCGCGGCCGCGGTGCGCGCCGTGCCGCTCTTCCACGCCGCATGGCTGTTTGCGGCCGGCATTCTCCTTGCGCATTGGCTCTGGCTACGCCCCAGCCTGATTCTCCTCGCCGTCATCCTCCTCGCAACGCTCAGCGTGGTAGCCGCCTTCCGTGCGCAGCGCATCGTGTGGGCTCCGCTGGCCGTGCTGTGGCTGTTGCTCGGCGCCTGGTGCGCCCTCATGGAGCCGCAGCCGGCGCCCGCTCCCGTGTTGGCCGCGCTCTCTGACGATCTGCTCCGCACCGTCGACGGAACTGTCGTCGCAACTGCAACCGTTCGCATCGAATCGGAGCAAGATCAAGATATCGACGAGCCGTCCAGCGACTCCTCCTCGCAACGCATGGACCTCCGCGTCGCGACCGTCGAGCAGGTCGACGACACTTCGGACATGCAGATTCCCGCAGCCGGCAGCGTGCGGCTGACGGTTCGCTGGCCCGCCGCCGACAAATCCATCCAGCCGTTTCAATGCGGCGAGCGCATCCAGGCCGTGGTGCGCCTGCTTCCTCCCCAGGTCTATCACGATCCCGGCGTCTGGAGCCGTGCCGACTATCTTCTCGACCAGGGCATCACCTCCACTGCCGGCGTGGCCATCGACCACGTCCAGCGGCTCGGCAGGGCACCGGGAGCGTTCCTCGCCTGCCGTGTTGCCAACTGGCAGCACACCTCCACCGCGCGGCTGCTGGCGCTGCCCGCCGCAATGCGCCGCTTTCCCCCGCCGCTGCGCCTCACCGACGACGATGCCGCGATGCTGGCCGCCATGATCGCCGGGGACCGCGCCTATCTCACGCAACATCTACGCGTGGGCTTCGAGCGTACCGGCTCATTCCACATGCTCGTCGTCTCCGGCTTTCACCTCGCCGTCGCCGCCGGGTGCCTCTTCTGGATCGCGCGCCGCCTGCGCCTGCCGCGGGTTCCGGCCACCCTTCTCACCATCGCCGCATCCTTTGCCTATGCCCTGTTCACCGGCTTCGCCACGCCGGTAGAGCGTTCCCTGTGGATGATCACCCTCTATCTGCTCGGCAGGCTCCTCTATCGCGAGCGCAACGCACTCAACACAATCGGCTTCGCAACCCTGTGCCTGCTGGCCGTGAGCCCGCGCGCCCTCTTTGACGCCAGCCTGCAGATGACGCTGCTCGCCGTCATCGCCATCGCCGGCATTGCCGCGCCGCTGCTTGCGGCCACCATCCACCCCTATGCAACCGCCGCGCGCGACCTGCGGCTGATCGCGCTTGACGTCAAGCTTGCGCCGCGGCTGGCGCAGTTCCGCGTAGCGCTGCGCATGATCGCCCTGCGCCTGCAGGCGGCCGCAAACAGCTCGATCGCCTGGCGTGCTTTTCCTTGGACAGTCCGCGCGCTGCTGCGCCTGGCGGAGGTCCTGATCGTCTCCTCGGTGGTCGAGATCGCAATGACTCTGCCCATGGCCGTGTACTTCCATCGCATCACTCTCTTCGCGCTGCCCGTGAACCTGTTCGTCCTGCCGTTGCTGATTGTCCTTCTGCCGGCGGCGCTGCTCACGCTGGTCGCCCTCGCCGCGTGGCCCGCAGCCGCCGCGTTGCCGGCCGCCCTCGCGGCTCTCGCGCTTCATCTCGGCGTGGGCTTCGTGCGCATCTTCGGCTCGCTGGCTTGGGGAGACGTGCGCATTCCCACGCCGCTGCTTTGGCAATCGGCGGCCTTTTGCGCGCTGCTCGCCGCTGCGATTCTTTTTGCTCATCGCGCCATGCGGTTCAGCCGCTGGGCGCCGATCGGCGCCTGCGCCGCGTTGCTGCTGGCCGGCATCGCCGCCGTCGCCCCGCGCGCCGTCGAGTACCCGCGCGGCGCACTGCTGATGGAAACCATCGATGTGGGCCAGGGCGATTCCCTTCTTCTGATTACGCCCGACGGCAAAACCCTTCTCGTCGACGGCGGAGGTTTGGGCGGAGGGCCGCGCCAGACAACGCAAGACTTCGACATAGGCGAAGAGGTGGTCTCGCCCGCGTTGTGGGCTCGCGGCATCCGCCATCTCGACGCCGTCGCCCTCACCCACGCCCACTCCGACCACATGGGTGGACTGCCCGCCATCCTGCGCAACTTCCATCCCGGCGCGCTCTGGGTGGGCAACAATCCGCCCATCCCGGCCTACAACGCGCTGCTCGCCGAGGCAGCCGGGTTACACATTCCGGTTCGCGCCCTGCGCGCGGGGGACGCCCTCGCCTTCGGCGTCACGCAAGTCGCGGTTCTGGCGCCCTTCCGCGATTACCGGCCGGGCCCCGATGCCTCGAACGACGATTCCCTGGTTCTGCATGTCGCCTATGGCGAGAGCTCCGCGCTGCTCGAGGGCGATGCCGAAGCGCCGATCGAAGATGAGATGGTCGCACAAGACGTCCGTGACCCGCGGACAGGTCCAGGGCTCGCGAGCACTCTGCTCAAGGTGGGACACCACGGCAGCATCACGTCCACACGTCCCGAGTTTCTGGCGCGCGTGGCGCCGCAGTGGGCCGTCATCTCCTGCGGCCTGCATAACCGCTACGGGCATCCGCGCCAGGAGGTGCTCGCCGCGCTGCAGGCCTCCCGCGTCCGCACGCTGCGAACAGACCTGAACGGGATCGCCTGCTTTGTTCTAGATGGAAAAACCGCTGCGCCGGATCTCGATTGCGACGGGCAGCGGTAAGCCGCTCAGATTGCCGGTGCGGCCGCCGCTGCCACATGAAGGGCGAGTAAATTCTCAAGCAGTGGCTTGAGCAGCTTTAAATCGAGCGCATTGGCGCCGTCGGACTTCGCGTTCGCCGGATCGTCGTGGACCTCGAGAAAGATTCCGTCCACACCCGCCGCCACCGCTGCGCGCGCCAGCAACGGAATAAACTCCGGCTGGCCGCCGCTCACGCCGTTCCCCGCCGATGGCTGCTGCACCGAGTGCGTGCCGTCGAAAACAACCGGGGCCAGATTGCGCATGATGGCCAGCGACCGGAAATCCACCACCAGCGTGTTGTAGCCAAAGCTCGATCCGCGCTCGGTAAGAAAAACCCGTTCGTTGCCCGTCGAGCGCACCTTCTCCACCGGATGGTTCATGTCCCACGGAGAGACGAACTGGCCTTTCTTGATGTTCACGGCGCGGCCGGTCTTGCCGGCAGCCACCAGCAGGTCGGTCTGCCGGCAGAGAAAGGCAGGGATCTGCAGCACATCCACCGCTTCTGCGGCAATCTCGCAGTGGCCCGGCTCATGGACGTCCGTCAACACCGGCAGGCCTGTCTCCCGGGCCACTTTGCCCAGAATCCGCACACCCTCCGTCAGGCCGGGGCCGCGAAAGCTCTTCACGCTGGTGCGGTTCGCCTTGTCGTAGCTGGCCTTGAAGATATACGGAACGCCCACTTCGGCGGCGATGCGGTGGATCGCCTCCGCCATCTTCAGCGCATGGCCTTCGCTCTCGATCACGCAGGGTCCGGCAATAAGAAAGAGCCGGCCCACGCCAATCTGGACCGGCCCGATCTCAAACGATTTGCTCACAAAGCCGATTCTACCCCGGTCGGCTTCTCCTGCTGCGCAATCCGCAGCTCCGCGTCAGCCCGTCTGGCTCCTCGTCCACTCCCACAAGGCCCGATCGAGAGTGCGCAGCGGGGTGGGCGCCGGCAGGTCGCTCTGCGCCTGCACAATATTGCTCTCCGCCAAACGCTTGCAGAAAGCCACGTACTCCTCATAGAAGCGCACATCGTGACGCGCATGACCCAGCGCTTCCAGCACGCGGAAGTCGAGCACCGTATACCGTTCCGGGTAGATGGCCGCTAGAATTGCCGACGCCACCGGGAGATCGACGCCATGCAGTTCCACGAGCGCATTCATGGCCGTTTCCGTGGAGGCCTCCGGCGCAGTCGCCACCGCCAGGGCCTGCCGAATCTTCTCGTTGCTGTTTCCGATTAAATATTGCACCACCCGCTCTGATTTCCAACGCACAATCGCTTCCAGGTTGGCCAGCGTGAAGTCACCATTGCGGATGGATTCGCCGGCATCAAACGCTGCTTTTTCAAGGGCTTGCTCTCTTTTTCCCGATTGTTTCCAGTACTGCTCCGCCAGCTCCTGCAGCTCCGTTTCCGGAGCCTGGAGCTGAAAGTAGGCGACCATCTTGCTTTCCTTCCTTTCGCAAAAACTCAAAGAACAATAGGCCCGCCGGGAAATCGTTGTCAATAACCCATTTGAGGCCCTCACACTAAGATGCGCCCGCCGGGATAAAGTGACGGTGGATCGCCGCACAGCGTCAAGAATTCACGAGGCTTTCTCCTGGCCCCGCGGGGACAACCGTCCGGGTTCGAATTGCTTGCCCAATACGGACCCATCTCCGTGCAGGGTATGCCCTTCAGGGACCGGCTGCGCGATCGTCTATTCGCACAAATCACTCCCATCCCGCGTAAGCCATTCCCACCCCCGCGAGCCAGTCTCATCCGAGCCATCCCCAACCATAGACGCGGCCGGCCCGGCATTAGCTCAGCCCCTGTACGCGGACTGGGGCCCGAAACCCTGGCGGAAGCGAAACCGTTGAACCCCGGCAGGCAGCCTCTCAGGCCAGCCGCCAACTCTGGTAGCATCTGTTTTCGGAGATCGTTCAATATGGACACACTGAATGGTGCGGGCCTCGGCGCCCGGCGCAATGAAGATATAGCGCTCGACCTGATGAAGTTTGTGGCATCCACAGTGGGCGTAGGCCGCGCGACCGCGCCCTCAACCGGATTCAGCGGCCCGGCAGCCGGGAAACCCGAAGAGCACGTCAGCCACCTGCTTGAGCTTTACGGCCGCTGCCTCAAGGCCGTGGAGGGCAAGGACGCCGCGAAAGAGGCCGCGAAATAGCGGGCGCAGCCCTCGTTCGGGTTGCGGTAGCCGGCGCCGGCGCATTCGGGCGCAATCATCTGCGCGTGCTGCGCGAGCTGGAGGCGGTGGGCGAAGGCGCGGCACTGGTGGCCGCCGTTGAGCCTGACCCCCAGCGCGCCGAAGAGGCCAAAGCGCACTTCGGCATACCTGTCTTTTCGACCGTGGATGCGCTGCTGGCAGCGGACCTGAAGCTGGACGCGGCCTGCGTAGCCGTGCCCACCGTGCAGCATCACGCTGTCGCGGCTGCCCTGCTCGATGCCGGGCTGGATCTTCTGGTGGAGAAGCCGCTCGCGGCCGATCTTCCCGAGGCCGACGCGCTCATCCGGCTCCAGGAAAAGAAGAGCCGCATCCTGCAACCGGGCCATCTGGAGCGCTTCAATCCGGCAGTGCTGGCCGTCGAGCCGCGGCTCACGCGGCCCATGTTCTTTGAGGCGCATCGCCTCAGCGTCTTTACACCGCGCGCGCTCGATGTCGACGTGGTGTTGGATCTAATGATCCACGATCTGGATATCGTGCTCGCCTTCGCAGGCTCTGCCGTGCGCGAAGTGCGCGCCGTCGGACTGCCGATCCTCTCGCCGCGCGTGGACATTGCCAACGTGCGCGTCGAATTCGAATCCGGCTGTGTGGCCAACTTCACCGCCTCGCGCGTCTCCACTGAGCGCGTGCGCAAGCTGCGCTTCTTTGAGCCGCGGCAGTATGTTTCGATTGATTACGCCCGGCGCGACCTGCTCGTAATCCGCGTCGACTCGGACGCCGGCCCACTGCCCGCAGAGCTGGCCGCGGCTCTGGCTGCAGGCAAAATCAGCCCCGCGGATCTGGCCAGGTTTGCCGGGGGCGCGACTCCAGAATCCGCTCCAGGTTTCAAGTTCATCAAGCCGGAGGTCCCGCCGGGCGAGCCGCTTCGTCTCGAGATCCTCTCGTTTCTTGACTCTGTCCGCACCCGCCGCGCGCCCAGGGTCACGGCGCGACAGGGACGCGCCGCCCTCGAGCTCGCGCTTCAGATTCAGTCCACCATGGCCGCTCACGCGGACCGCGCCGGCCTCGGCGACTTCTTCAAAGCGGGCCTCTAGCGGCTCTCCAAGATGGGCAGTCCCACCTCCCGCTGCACGAAACCCTACTTCGGTTCTGGCTGCGAGGAACCCGGAGGAGGCGTGGCCGGAGGTTGAGACGGCGTTGCCGGTTGAGCGGGCGTTGTGGCTGGACTCGCCGGCGCAGCCGTGCTCCCCGATCCGGCTCCGGCCGGCGGAGGCGTCGCCTCCGGGTGGTCTGACGGCGGCGGAGTAGCAGCGGGATTGACCGGCCGCGGCGGCACGCCACCGGGCATCGGGCGCATTCCCATGCCAGGAGGCCGAGTCGGCATCGTCGGCAGATCCTTCACGTCCACCAGCTCCACGTCGAAGATCAGGTCGGATTTGGGCGGAATCCCCGGATGGGCGGCATCGGGCCCAGGCCGTCCGTGCGCGCCATAGGCAAGCTGCCAGGGAATGAACAGCCGACGCTTGCCGCCGATTCTCATTCCGTCAAAGCCCTGGTCAAATCCGGGAATCAGCCGGCCGAAGCCTTGCGGGAATTCGAGCGGCTCCGGATCGGCCAGCTCGGGCTTGCCATCCTCGCCCATCACCGGCTTCCCATCCTTCACAAGCGGCCGGCGGTGGTCATTTGAGGAGTCGAACTTCCGCCCATCGTCCGGCCGCCCATTGGCCCCCAGATAGCCCGTATAGAAGACCTTGTAGATCTTGTTGGATTCGGCTACAGGCCCGGCGCCGATCTTGATGTCCTCATACCTCAGGGCGAAAGCCACCCTCATCGGGCCATGCGGCGTGCGCGGCACGTCAGCCGGCAGTATGGATGCCGCTGCGCCCGATGCACCATGGCCGGCGGCCGCTTTGGGCCTCGTAGAAGGGGAAGCGGGTGTTTTGGCGGGGGGCTGGGCCGGGGTTTGCGCGCTCGCTGCGGCCGCGCAGGCAGCCAGGGACAAAAAGAAGACAAAGCGTCTCATTCTTCCGGGAATCTCCAACAAGACTTCTCAACCGGAGTCTATCAGGCACAGTCTACCGGGCGCAGTCTGCCGTGTGAGGCTGCGGGCGCTGCGGATTTATCCCATTAACATTCCGGCAAGAAGAGCTGTTCTGGGCGCCAGATGCTCAATCACAACCGACTCATGCCGCGCATGGGCGCCTTCGCCCACCGCACCCATGCCGTCGAGCGTGGGAACGCCCAGTGCGGAGGTGAAATTTCCGTCCGAAGCGCCGCCCGTCGCCGCCTCTTCAAGATTCAGCCCGATCTCGCGCGCGAGCGCCCGGGCGCGCTGAAACAGCTTCACCGTCGCCCGGGTGCGCTCCATCGGCGGGCGGTTGATGCCTCCCGTCACGGTCAGACTCGTGCGCCGGTCAGCCGCCTTCAAAGCCGCGAATTGGCGTTCGATGCGCGGGCCATCGGATTTACGCGCAATCCGCACATCCACATCGGCCCAAGCCTCGGCGGGGATGACATTGGTCTTTGTGCCGCCGCCGGCCACTCCCACGCTCACGGTCAACCCGCGCTCCAGGCGCGTCCAGCCGCTCACCGTCTCCACCACCCGCGCCAGTTCCCTGATCGCGCTGGCTCCTTTTTCGAAGTCCACGCCCGCATGAGCGGCGATTCCTTTGATCTCGATGCGCCAGTCCCCAGTGCCCTTGCGCGCGGTCTTGTAGGCCAGCCCCAGCGCCGGCTCCAGCACATATACGGCGCCGCAGCCGGCCGCGAGGCGCTCCGTAGTCGGCCGCGACACCGGGCTGCCCACCTCCTCGTCGCTGTTCAAGAGCAGCACGATTTCCCGCTTGAGCGCGCCTGCCTCGCTGAGAATCTCCACAGCCGTCAGGGCCATGGCGATGCCGGCTTTCATATCCAGCGTTCCCGGCCCCCGGAGCCGCCCATCGATCACCTGGCAGGGCATCGTCTTCAAGGTGCCCAGGGGCCAGACCGTATCCAGGTGGCCGAGCAGAAGCGCGGGCCGGCCAGCGCCGGATCGCGCGCTCGGCCCAAAGCGGCCTTCGAGAATGTTGCCGAAATCTCGCTGCCGGTGGATCTTGACCCGCCCGCCCAGCGCCCGTATCTCCCCGGCGGCCCACTCGGCGCATCGATCCACGGCCGCTTTCTCGTTCGAGGGCGACTCGGCCAGAACCAGCTGCCGCGCACGCTTGAGCAGCGCAGGCTCTTTCCTGCGCGCGCCGGCCAGCAGCGCGCGCATCGGAAGCGAAGATTGCGAAGCATCTGTCATCGAAAAGCTCCAGCCAATCGGGATCGTCCTGATTTTACGACTCGTCACCTTCCGCGTTCGCCGTGCCCCTGTTTCCGCGGCCGTCCCGGAGAGCAACCAGATCGCTCTGCGCTGCAATCAAAGGAGATAGGCCTGTCAAGGGATCCTGTTTCACGCAGACAAGCGCTCAATCGCCGGCGTGACTTTCCAGGTACTTTGTCCAAAGTGTGGCAAAAATGCCACAGCACGATTTTAATATTGCCGTCTAATCTAACCGTGCAATCCCTCATGTCAATCCGGGAGACTGGTAGTTGGCCAAAGCCGCGCATCTAGAGCAAACGATTGCAGAGCCTCTCGCCTTTAGCGGCGTCGGTCTGCATTCCGGAGCTCCCGTCACCATGCGTCTGCTGCCGGCGCCGGCCGGGTCCGGCATCGTCTTTCGCCGCACCGATCTCGACAATTTTGAGATCCCGGCCAATGGCCGCAACGTGGCCAAGGTCAGCTACGCCACCAGCCTGATGCGTCAGGGCGTGCTGATCTCCACCACCGAGCACTTGCTCTCCGCTTTGATCGGCATGGGCGTCGACAACGTAATCGTCGAACTCGACAACCTGGAACTGCCCATCCTTGACGGCAGCGCCGCGCCTTACGTGGAGGCTTTTCTCCGCGCGGGTATCCGCGCCCAGCGCCGCCGCCGCGAGACCATCCGCGTACTGCGCGACGTGGAGGTGCGCGAGGGCAATAAATTTATCGGGGTGTATCCCGGCTCCGGGTATCGCATCTGTTATGCCATCGACTTTCCCGCTCCGATCGGCAAACAGGGGGCCTGCGTCGACCTCGCAGCCGAGACCTACGGTTCCACCATCGCCCCGGCCCGCACCTTTGGTTACAAAGCCGACGAGCAAAAGCTGCGCGACATGGGTTTGATCCGTGGCGCGAGTGAGGAAAATGCGATCGTCCTCGGCGTAAAGGGGCCCATCAACGGACCGCTGCGTTTTCAAGACGAGTACGTCCGGCACAAGGTGCTGGACCTCATCGGCGACCTGGCTCTCGCCGGGCGTCGCATTGAAGGCCACGTAGTGGCCGAGCGCGCCGGGCACGCGATGCATACCGCGCTGGTCTCCCGATTGCTCAAAGACCGCTCCGCCTGGGAGCTGGCCCATGTCCCGGTTGAAACCGAGGAAGAGGCCTCGCTCGAGACCCATACCGGCGCAGGCATGCGCACGCCGGCGCTGGCCGGCATCTAGTAATCGATCCCGGAATCCCGCCCGGAACCGCTTCGGGAACCACCTGAAGAACAGCTCTCTTCAAGAAAAGATCCGCGCCCGCGCTTATGTGAACAGAATCCGCATCGGCGCCACCGCCGCCACGCTCTTGCCTTCATCGGCCAGTCTGCCCGTCTCCGGATCGCGCGCAAACACGCTCAACAGATTCGAATCCTGGTTCGCCACCAGCATCCAGCGCTCGGTTGGATCGAGCCCGAAGCTCCGCGGTGTTTTGCCGCCGCAGTTCGATCGCGCGATGGGCGAAAGGCTGCCACTGCTTGCATCGCAGCTGAAGCTGTAGAGGAAGTTGTTGTCGCGGTTCGCGAAGTAGACAAACCGGCCATCGCGTGAGATCACCGTGTCGGTGCCGCGCGTAGGACCGTGATAGTCCGCCGGCAGCAGGTCGATGCGCTTGACCAACGTCAGGCTGCCATTCGTCTTGTGCCACTCCAGCACGTCGACGGTGGAAGCGATTTCGTTCATGCAATACGCCGTGTGTCCATTGGGATGAAAGCGCAGCGTACGCGCTCCCGAGCCGGGCACGCCGTGGTAGGTGCCCGCCGGCGTCATCGCGGCCGTGGCCACATCCGGTTTGTAGATGTGAATGCAATCGCCGCCCAGGTCGTTGATATACGCGAAACGATTGTCGGGTGAGAAGGACGCGAAGTGCGCGTGCGCGGTCTTCTGTCGGTCCGTATTCGGGCCGTGGTAAGTGTAGTGCTCGGTCCAGACCGGCTCGCTCAACCGGCCCTCGCTGATCTTGAAGCTGGCCGCGCTGGCGCCTACATAATCCGCCGCAAGCAGCATCTGGCCGGTGTGATCGACCGCGACGTGGCACGTACCCACGCTGGCCGAGTTGCGCGCCGACAGCGGCTCCAGCTTGTCCCCCACCAGACGAAAGCTAGCCACCTCTCCCGTCGGCTTGCCTTCGAAATCGTCGAGCTCCGAAGCGGAGTAGACATATTCGCGCCCATGCGAGAAAGCAAGCCATGCCACCTTCGGCACCTTGGCGGCCACGCCCGCAGGCTTCAGCTCCCCGGTTGAACCGTCCCACTCGTAAAACAAAATTCCATCCGGCGCGCTCGATGCGACGAGGACGAGCGTGCGGCGTGCGTTCGAGGCATCCTGCGCGGAGGAGCTCGCCAACCCAGGCGCGGCGGCGGCAAACATGGCAGCGGAGGTAGTCATCATAAATTCGCGGCGCGAGAAGTAACTCATGGCGGAAACCATTGTCGCCGATAGCCCCTTACACGCGCCAGTTTCGATGCGCGTCGAGCGCGGCGCGTTGGCTGATTCGCCGCATACCAGCACAGGACGCCTCATGCGATACACTCCAGGCATTCACGGCCACCGTTTCGGAATTCGAATGAAACTCGCTCGCTCCCTGCTTCTGGTTCTCCTCACAGCCGCCCACGCGCAGGCTCCCGCGCCCGGCGTTGCCGATTCCGCCCTCACCCTCCGCTACATTCATGCAGGCTGGAAGATGCTGATGCGATCGATGACCGATTGCCATTCCTTAGTCGACATCAAAGTGGATGCCAATCCGGTCCTCTATCTGCCCGCTGATCTTCCGGCGCCCCCGGATGTTCTCGCCGTGGAGCAGAAGTGTCACGTCAAGGTGCTCGCGCTGCCCCGGCGCATTGAGAAGCTCGCCGATGTGATGCCGCAGGAGCTGCCCGCCCCCGGCCTACTCTATCTGCCCCATCCCTACGTTGTGCCTGGCGGCCGCTTCAATGAGATGTACGGCTGGGATAGCTACTTCATTCTTCTCGGACTCGAAGCCGATCATCAAGAAGCTCTGGGCAAAGGCATCGTCGATAACTTCCTCTTCGAGGTGGAGCATTACGGATCGGTGCTGAACGCGAACCGCACATACTACCTCACGCGATCGCAGCCGCCGTTTCTCACCTCCATGATTCGCGCCGTGTACGAGGACCGATTGAGCTTCCCGGCCACGCCAGCCGGCCGCGCCGACGCCGCCGCGTGGCTCGCCCACGCCTATACCGTTGCGGAAAAGGATTACACCACCTGGACCCGCCCTGAACACCTCGCCGGCGCCACCGGCCTGGCTCGCTACTACGATTTCGGTTCCGGCCCCGTGCCCGAGATGGCCGACGCCAGCACGTATTACCCCGACGTGATTCGCTCGCTCGTCGAGCACCCCACGCCCATCGGTAATACCTTCCTGATCAAAGGCGCCGAGCATCCGGATGCGGCCGAAGCGGCGCGGCTGAAGCAGACCAGTTGCGATCTGCAGGCAAGCGTGGTGTGTGCGCGAGCCTGGTATGGCGGCTACCGGCTCACGCGCGATTTCTACAAAGGCGATCGCGCAATGCGCGAATCGGGCTTCGATACAAGCAACCGTTTCGGGCCGTTCTCCGGCGCAACGCTTCACTACGCGCCCGACTGCCTCAACAGCCTGCTCTATCGCTACGAGCGCGACCTCGCGCACATGGCCCATCTGCTCGGCAGGCCCCAGGAGGCGCAGCACTGGGACCGGCGTGCCACCGCTCGCGCCAATGCGATGCAGCGTTATCTCTGGCGACCCAAAGAAGGCGTCTTTGCCGACTACGACTTTGACCATGCTAAGGCCTCGGACTATGCGTTCATCACCTCCCTCTATCCTCTGTGGGCCGGCGTGGCCACACGCGAAGAGGCCGATCAAATGGAAGCGAAACTCAGCCTGTTCGAACGCCCGGGCGGATTATCGACCAGCAACACCAACACCGGTCTGCAGTGGGACGAACCCTATGGCTGGGCTCCCACAAACTGGCTTGCCGTCGCGGGCCTCGACGCTCTGGGCTTCCACGCCGATGCCGTCCGCATCGCGTCTCATTTCGACGCCACGGTCGACGCGGGCTTTGCCGCGGAAGGCAATATCCGCGAGAAATATAACGTGGTCACGGGCAATGCCCAGGTGGCCGTCACCACCGGATACAAGGAAAATGTCATCGGTTTCGGCTGGACGAACGCCGTCTATCTCAAGATGAAAGAGATCGCGCGCGAAGGCACGAGCCAGAGGGAAGCTCCGGAAGATTAGTGAAGCCGCGCAGCGCTCACGCAGCCTTCGCCCGCGCTGCCTGCGCGCGTGTCAGCAGATGCAGCAGATCGAGTTCTTCCTGCCGCAAGCCATGCGGCGATTTGGACAGCTCGCTTTTAATCTGCTTTTCAAACGTCTTCATCATGGTGCCGCAGAGGTAGCACTCGAGCACCTCGGGATGCACATAGCATTTCTTGCATACGGCGGGAGTGTTGCCCAGCCGTTCGGCCACCGAAGCGATGGCCTGCACCACATTTTTCTTGGCCTGGCTCTGCGTTTCAAACACCTCGAACCCACGCAATACCGAGCACGCCAGCACGCTGCCCGCCCAGGTGCGGAAATCCTTCGCCGTAAACTGCCGGTCGGTGACGGCGCGGAGATAATCGTTCACATCGGAGGCGTCCACGCTGTGTAGCGCGCCTTCTTCGTCTATATATTGGAAAAGCTCATAGCCGGGCAGATCGAGACAGCGCTTGACAATCTTCGCCAGCCGCCGGTCGCTCAGATCGATCGTGTGCCGCTTGCCGCTCTTGCCCTGAAAGTTAAACCGCACCTTCGAGCCGCTCACGTCCACATGCCGGTTGCGCATCGTGGTAAGCCCGTAAGAGTGATTCTGGCGCGCGTACTCTTCATTGCCCACGCGGATGAACGTGGTCTCGAGCAGGCGCACGATGGTGGCCACCACCTTCTCGCGCGGCAACCCCGGTAGTGAGAGGTCGTGCTCCACGCGTTCGCGGATCATCGGCAGCATTTCTCCGAAGATTTTCATCCGCTCGTACTTTGTTTCATCCCGCACGGCGCGCCAGCGCGGATGATAGCGGCTCTGCTTTCGTCCTTTGCCATCGCGCCCCGTCGCCTGAAGGTGGCCGTTGGCGATCGAACAAATCCAAACATCGGTCCAGGCAGGAGGAATCACCAGCGATTTGATGCGGGCGAGAACCTTTTCATCGAGGATGGAAGAACCCTCGGCATCGAGGTACCGAAAGCCCGTGCCGCGCCGCTTGCGTGAAATGCCGGGCTTCGCGTCGGTCACGTAGCGAAGTCCGGCGAGCTTCGAAGATTCTTCCGGATCGAGAGTGATTTCTGGCGTCGGTGTATTCACGCGCGCGGTCCCATTTGCTTGGATGCCGGGGAGGCTCTTCGAGTCCTCCCGATCATCCGGCGAATGGGTCCAACAAAAAAACTCCGCCGGTCGCGCTGCTATTCCGGCAGAGTGAGCGAGCCCTGCACATGGAAGGTGCCGGTGACCGTGGGCGCCTGGGTGTTCGGCTGCCCGCCGCCTACCGAGACCGTGTAGGCCCCCTCGGCAACGATCGGTTCGCCCGCGTCGGTGACCATGCTCATGTCGCGGGGCTTGAGTTCGAATCGGACTTTCTGCGAAGCGCCCGCCTCGAGATGAACGCGCTCAAACCCCCGCAGCGCCCGCAACGGTGCGCCGGGGACGTTGGGGAACGCGAGATAAAGCTGCGCCACCTCATCGCCCGCGCGGTCTCCGGCATTGGTCACCGTCACTTCCGCCACCAGTGGATCGCCCGCATGCACGGGCTTCGCAGGCAACGTAAGCCCGCTGTACGCGAACTTTGAATAACTCAATCCATAGCCGAACGGATAGAGCGGCGTGCCCTCGAAGTAGCGGTAGGTGCGGCCCTTCATCGCGTAATCGTCAAAGGGCGGCAATTGGTCCACGCCCTTGTAGAACGTGACCGGTAAACGGCCCGCGGGGTTGTTGCGGCCGGAAAGAGTCTGCGCCACAGCAGTGCCGCCTTCCTCACCGGGATACCACGCGTCCAGAATCGCATTCGCATGGGTGCTCGCCCAGTTCACAGCCAGGGCGCTCCCGTTGGTGAGCACCACGACGAGCGGCTTTCCAGTCGCGGCCAGGGCTTCGAGCAGATCGCGCTCGGGCTTCGGCAGATCGAGGCTGGTGCGGTCGCCGCCTTTGAACCCGGGTTCGCTCACTTGCATCTCTTCGCCTTCCAGTTCGCTGCTGATGCCTACAACGGCAACCACAACGTCGGCATTCTTTGCCGCTTCAATCGCGGCCGGCTGCGGCGTGAGGTCAACCTTCGACCAGACCAGCCGCGCATCGGGCGCTCCCTGCTCCGGCGGCGTGTACTCCACATGAAGCGCAGCCGGCTTTCCTGCTTCCAGGTGCACGCGTCCAAGTTTGGCTTCGTTGGCATCGCCGCCATACGACGAGGTGACATTCTTTCCATCCAGCTGCACCCGGAAAAACCCGTTCGCCTTCAGCCCAAGGTTATAGTCGCCGGTTTCAGCCGCCGTGAGCATCCCGTCCCACTGAATCGAGAGCGGATGTACATTGGCAGCCTCCGGCGGAAGGGGCTCGGCTGACGCATCCACAGCGGCTTCCGTGTGCGTAGACAGCGGCTTTCCGCTCTCGGGGCTGTTGATGTTGGTCATGTCCAGCTTGGAGTAGCTGACGCGGATGCCGGGCTTTCCGTCCAGGGTGAGCGCCGAGGCGGGAACGGGATCCGCATCGTGGTTGAGGAACTGCGTGCCGGAGACATATTGAATGCGCGCGTCGGCGAATTCGTTGCGCATGCCTTCGAGAATCGACACCGTGTGGGTCGGAATTCCGTTGTAGTTGCCGAGCAGGACCTTGGTCTGCTCAGCCAGCGGCCCGATCACCGCGATTTTGACGCCGCTGGTTTTGAGGGGCAGCACGCCGTCGTTCTTCAGCAGCACCATCGACTCATTCCCCAGCTTCAAAGCCAGGGCGCGGTGCGAGGCGCTGTTGAGCTCGCTCTCGTCAATCTTCGAGTACGGCACCCTCTCCGGCGGATCGAACATGCCCAGCTTCATCCGCGCCGTGAACAGGCGGGTGACCGCCGTGTCGATGTCGCTCTCTTTGAGGAAGCCTTGCTTCACCGCATCGAGATAGGGCTTGTAGTCGTGATCGTCTTTCACCTTGAACGTGAAGTCGACGCACTCGTTGTCCATGCCGCGCTGAAGGCTGATGGCAGAGGCTTGGGGTTGCGTGGGCTTGAAGTGATGGTTTTGATAGATGTCGACCACCGCCCCGCAATCGGAGACCACGTAGCCCTGAAACTTCCATTTGCCACGCAGTTGATCATCGAGCAGAAACTGATTCGCGCAGGCTGGTTCTCCGTTGATATCGTTGTAGGCGCACATCACCGAGCCGGCCTTGGCCTCAGTCACGGTGGCGCGAAACGCCGGCAGATAGGTATCGAGCTCATCGTGCTTGCTCACCTTCACATCGGCCGTGTGCCGCGTCGGCTCAGGGCCTGAGTGCACCGCGTAGTGCTTGGGCGTAGAGATGACGCGATAATAATGCGGATCGTCGCCCTGCATTCCGGTCACAAACGCCACGCCCATGTGGGCTGTGAGGAATGGGTCTTCGCCGTAGGTCTCCTGCCCCCGCCCCCAGCGCGGATCGCGAAAGATATTGATATTCGGCGCCCAGAAGTCCAGGCCTTCGAAGATATTGCTGTGTCCGGCGCGCACATCCTGCGCGTGCTTGATGCGCCCCTCTGTGCCGATCGCCACCGCCATCTCATGAATAGCTGCCGGATCGAAGGTCGCGGCCAGGCCCACCGGCTCAGGAAACTCCGTGGTACCGTTCACGGCCACGCCGTGGAGCGCCTCGCTCCACCAGTCGTAAGCCGGCACGTTCAAGCGCGGAATCGCGCGCGCCTGGTTCACCAGCTGGCTCGCTTTTTCTTCAAGCGTCATCCGGTGCACCAGGTCGGCAGCGCGCTGCTCCGCGGGCAAATTCGGATTCAAATATGCAGGCTTCTCACCATCCTGCGCATACGCCGGCGACATGCCGGACAGGGACAACGCGCTCACAACCACAATCCAGAATCCCAATTTCTTCATCGCTTCTCTCGCAGGGAGCCGCACGGATTGACCGGCACGCGGTTCGCTCTCCCCGCGCAACTCTAAGGCCGGTCCAACGGGGATGTCAAGCCGAAGCACTCTAGAAAATCGTTTTAGATACCGGTTCGAGGCCGGCGGCGCGGCGCAATTTTGTCTGTGCCGCTACGGTGCCGAGACCGGCATCTCCGGCGTGGCGGCGAGCAGCTTGCGAGTGTACGGCTCGCGCGGGCTTGCGCAAAGCGCCTCGGCTTCACCCACCTCCACCAGCCGGCCGCGTTCCATCACCGCAATCCGCGTGGAAAGATAACGCACCAGTGGCATCGAATGCGAAATGAACAGATACGTGAGGCCGTGCTCGCGCTGCAGCCGCCGCAGCAGATTCACAATCTGCGCCGCAACGCTCACGTCGAGCGCCGACACCGGCTCGTCGAGAATCAGCAGCCGCGGGCGTAACGCCAGCGCGCGGGCGATGTTGATGCGCTGCCGCTGCCCGCCGGAAAATTCGTGCGGATGCCGCACCAATGCCGACTCATCGAGCCCCACCGCGCGGAGCAGCTCCGCCGATTGGTTGCGCAGTGAAGCGCGGCCCGTGTCCGTTCCAGTGTTCAGGCCCGACTCCCGGCCATGAATCAGAAACGGTTCGGAGACAATCTCGAGCACGTTCATCCGCGGATTCAGCGCGCCGTACGGATCCTGAAAGACCGGCTGCATCTGGCGCCGGAGCCGGCGCAGCTCCCGCACCGAAGCGCGGCTGGGGTCGATGCCATCTACCAGAATCCTGCCGCTGCTCGCGATCACCAGGCCAAGCATCATGCGCGCCAGCGTCGTCTTGCCCGAGCCGGATTCACCCACCAGCCCGAGCGTCTCCCCCGCTTCGATGGTAAGCGAGACATCGTCAACCACCGTTTGCATCTGCGTGCGCAGGCCCGCGCGCCGCGGATAGCTCTTCGAGACCGAGCTCACTTCGACCAACGCCATGAGTCGATGTTAACCGCTGCCGCGCTTGCCTTGTCGCGACAGGCAGAAAGGAATGCCGCCTGCGGGAAAACAAGACCGGCAGAGGCATCGAGAATCGGAAGTCTTCGGCCGCTTCTTCTTTTGCACGGATTGCTTCATGGCATGAGGCCGTACCTCAGCCTTTTGCGCGCTTCGCGAAAACGGGTGCGTACCGCCGGCTATCCGCTTCTATCAATCCAGCTTGGGATGCAGCTTCTCGAATCCCGTCGCCTGCTGATAGGCGCCGGCAAAGGCCACCAGCTTCGCCTCCTGATAATGGCCGGCCAGAAACGTGAGCGAAACGGGTGTGCCCGGTCCGCCGATATCGTCATGATCGCCGTCGTCGATCTCTGGCGGCTTCGGCGCATCGGCCCCGCGCAAGCCGTTCGGCAGAATCAGCGCGGGATGGCCGGTCATGTTGGTGGCGATCAATTGCGCATCGGTCGATGGCGTCACGATAATGTCCACCTGTCCGAAGAGCGCCGAAACCTGCCGCACCCCGAGCGTCCGCGCGCGATTCGCCTGGATGTACTCGACCGCCGGATAGAAGCGCGCAATGCGAAAATCGTTGGGCCAGTCTTCCGGGCCTTGCTCGGTCAGCAGCTTGTCCCGGCCGGAACGCGTCAGGTCATCGAAGGCCGCTGCAGCCTCGGCTATGAGCAGCGGCGTCATCGCACTCCACGGCAGCTTGGGCAGATCAACCGGGATGAGCTCGACGCCCATGGTGCGCAGCTTGTCGAGCGCCGCAAGCTCATAGCGCCGGTCGTAATCGCGCCGCGCGCGGGCCGCCTGCATCTGGCTGTCGCGCTCTTCGCGTCTCTTCGCCTCGTCGCCGGATTCACCGGGCTTCGCTTCTTCGAGCTTGAGCGGCGCCGGTGAATCGAATTCAGTCTTCAGGTAGCCGATGCGCAGTTTGCGCCAATCGAGATTCGCGGGTTCTTCATATTTCACTGCGGCAGCGGATATATCCGTGCCATCCGGGCCGCTGATGGCTTCGAGAACCAGCGAGCAGTCGTCGACCGACCGCGCAATCGGCCCCAGCTTATCCATGGTCCAGCACAGCGCCATCGCGCCCGTCCGCGGCACCAGGCCAAAGGTGGGGCGCAGCCCGGTGCAACCGCAGCGGGTCGAAGGCGAGGAGATGGAACCGAGCGTCTCCGAGCCGAGAGCGAATGCGACGCAGCCCGCCGCCACCGCACTCGCTGACCCGGCCGACGACCCGCTTGATCCCTGCGCCGGGTTCCACGGATTGCGCGTGCGGCCGCCGAACCACTTGTCGCCCATGGCTAGCGCGCCCAGCGTGAACTTCGCCACCAGCACCGCGCCGGCTTCATCCAGCCGCCGCACCACCGTCGCGTCTTCGTCGAAGCTCTGGTGCTCGAATCCGCCCGCGCCCCATGTCGTTGGATAGCCCTTCACCGCCAGCAAATCCTTCGCGCCCCACGGAATCCCGTGCAACGGGCCGCGGTAGTTGCCGGCGGCGATCTCCTCGTCCGCTTTCTTCGCCTGCGCCATTGCGCGCTCTTCGGTCAGCGTGATGACGAAGTGCAGCTTCGCGTCGTAACGCTTCAGCCGGTCGAGATACATCTGGGTGAGCGAAACCGACTTGATCTTGTGCGTCCGCAGCAGCTCACCCAGGTCCGCCACCGTCGCGTAAGCCAGATCGCCCATATGACGCCAGACAATTGCCTCGTGAGGAGCGCTCCGCGTGGCTGAGCCGGCGGGCATAGATGCACCATCGCCCGGCGGCGCGGCGAGCATCTTTTCAAGCTCATTCCCCGTGCATGCATTGGCGGGCAGCGCCGCTGCTTTCGCCGCCGGCAGCGGATGAAACACAAAAGCCGGCGGCACGGCATTGGGCAGATCCAGTTTGCGGATTGCTTTCAAGGAGCCATTCTGGTCCACCAGTCCGTCGATCATCATCTGCTTCTGAGCCGGCGTGAACGGCCCCACGCCGGCCAGGACTGCGGCCTGGTCGATCATCTCCGGAGTGATCTGCGGCGGCTTCGACTGGTCGGCGCCCGCGGCATCCTGCGCCTGCGCCGCCAGCGTGTAAAGAATGCCCGGCAACAGCGGGCATGCAACGCCCGCACGGAAACAGGTGTTCAGAAAGGCGCGGCGTTTCAGATCCATGCGCAGGTCTCCTTAACAAAAAGCTTGCTGAAAAAGGAATAGCCTTGCGCAAACTATAGCCGATGCGAGGCCGGCGCCGATGCTTTTCGCAAGGAATCGCAGGCGAAACCGCCGGACGGAAGAATCGCCCCGGTCAGAGTCGAAAAACAGGGCCCGTCGTGATGCGCCCGTTCGAATTCGCCAAATCATGAACAGCGCTATCGGATGAGTGGGTGGAGCAAAGTATTCTCTTGACATATTCCTATATAGGAATGTATTGTTCTTTTCATGGCACGAGCCGCAACCACTTCCGACGCCTTCAACGCCATCGCCGAACCGCGGCGCCGGCAAATTTTGAGCTTTCTCGTCGTCGGCGAACGGCAGGTGGGCGAGATCGTCGCGGCCGTCGGCCTCGACCAGCCGTCGGTCTCCAAGCACCTGGGCGTTTTGCGCGAAGTCGGTCTCGTCCATGTGCGGCGAAACGGCCGCCACCGGCTCTACCGCACCAATGCCGAGGCCATCCGGCCGCTGCATGAGTGGACCGCGACCTTCGAGCGCTACTGGCAGCACACGCTTCTCCGCGTCAAGCAGCGAGCCGAGGCGCAAATCCAAGACCATCCCCAATCCGACAGCAAATCCCACAAGGAGAAACCATGACGATGACCGCACTCGATGTTGAAAGCCTCTCGCTGCTGATCGAGCAGGAGATTCACGTGAACGCCCCGCTTGAAGCCACCTTTGATGCTCTGCTTGAGCAGCTTGGTCCCTCCAATGAAATGATGGATGGCACGCCCATGCCGCTCCAGCTCGAAGCCTGGCCCGGGGGCCGCTGGTTCCGCAATCTTGGCAGCAACAACGGCCACTTCTGGGCCAACGTGCAGGCTATCAAGCGCCCCACGCTGCTTGAGTTCAGCGGGCCGCTGATGATGTCGCACCCCGTCGCCAACAACGTGCAGTACCGGCTGAGCCAAAGCGGCAACGGAACCCTCATCAAGTTTCGGCATTCCGGCTTCGGCCTGATCGAGGAAGCCCACAAGAAGGGTGTAAGCGGCGGTTGGGCTTACATGAATAACAAGGCCCGCGAGCGCGCCGAAAAGTCGCGCTGACCTTTCGCCCATCGCTCACGCCGGATGCCCCTCCTTGCGGCCTGCTTGCCTTTGCCGCAAGGGTGGGAGCGCGCGATCAGCTCCGCCTTCCGGACAGCCGAGTTCCCCTATCCACGCTCAAGGAGAACCACATGCCCGTTGCACGATCGGCTCCATCCATCTCGGACGCCATGCTCGACGAGTTCGAAACGCAGGCACCCATCACGCGCCGCTTTCTCGAGCGCCTGCCCGAAGACAAGCTCACCTGGAAGCCGCACGAAAAATCCATGACGGCCGGACAGCTCGCCTATCACCTGGCCACGGGGCCCGGCGGAGTCGCCCGATTCGTCTCAAACAATCCGGCGCAGGCCCCGGAAGGCTTCCAGTTTCCGCAGCCCGCCAGCCGCGAAGAGATACTCAAAGCGCTCGATGCAAGTCTTGCCATCGTGCGCGAGCTCTTACCGTCTTTTGACGATGCGGCGATGAACGAAACCTGGTGCATGGTCGCCGGCGGAAAGCAAATTCTCGCCCAGCCGCGCGCTGCCTTTCTGCGCGATGTGATGTTCAGCCACTGGTATCAGCATCGCGGCCAATTCAGCGTGTACCTGCGCCTGCTCAACGTGCCTGTGCCGGCAAGCTGGGGGCCGAGCGCCGACGAGCCGCCTTCGTTCATGCAAAAAGGGTGATGCGCGCCGCTCATACGGGGGGGGGGGGAGCCGCACGTCTCAAACCATCCGCGGTTCTCCATCCTTTTCAACCGGCCGCTTCGTGCGAAGAGTGGGACAGCATAAACTCTAACGCCCCGTTCGCGAGCGTCACCGCCCCGCCGCTTCCACCATCGCCGCCGCGCGCGTCATGGCATCCAGGCGGTCCTGCTTCTGCGCATCCATGTCAGCGGGGCGCAGGGGATTGGTCTCCATCCGCTGGGCGTACTCATCGACCCGCTGCGCAAAATCCGCGCCAACCGCGGCCACGGCAGCCCGCGCCTTCGGCAGCACCGCATGGAAATGCGCCATCTCTTCCTGCGCGCGTTCGGGATGATAGCCAAGCCGGTCGCCGGCCTGCATCGCGTCAATTAGCGGATCGGGCGGCGAGGCAATAGGCCAGGTCTGCTGCAGCGCGTCATAGGCGGCCCGCAGGCGCGTCATCGAGCCGGCAAATCCGTCGATCTCCGAGCGGCGCGCCGCGAGCCCCGCAGCCCGCCGAACCTCAACCGTCACCTTGGCAGCCACGCTGCTCCTCGGCACCGGAATCACCGTGGTCAGCGTGTTGCCCACAAAACTCCAGCCGCCCTTGCCATCCGGCCCAGCCTGCTTCACCGCAGCCCCGTTCACCGTGACAGCCGCCGGAGGCCAATCGGCCGGCAGGCGCAGCTCGTAGCCGCGGGTCTTCAGCATTCCTGGATAACCGCCCTCGACCGGTCCAATCTCCACCCGCAGCGTATCGCCGGTTTGCGTGGCTTTGATCGGCGTACGCGCAAAAACGCCGCGCTGGTACTCGACCGAGACACCCGAGTCCGCATAGACCGAGTAGCTCGAAGTCTCACCCGGCACAAGCGGCCACACATTCACGATCAGTGGGTTCACGGTCACCGGGTCCACGATCAGCGGGTCAGGTGAATTCCCAGCCGGCTTCTCGCTCGTGTGTAGCCTCGGCGCCTGCATCGGGATAATGGCGCCGCTCTTCAGATAAACCGGAATCTGATCCATTGAAAAGCTGCGATCCACCTGCGCCGGTCCATCGAGGCGCTTCCCGGTGGGCCACTCGATCCACTTTCCATCAGGCAGCCAGATCTTTTCGCTGGCCAGCCGCGTTACCTTGTCTTCGGGCGCCACCACCGGCGCAGCCAGCATCTCGTCGCCGAACAGATACTCGCCCTTCGCATCGTAGGCGGGGATCTCATTCGGCCAGTCGTAGTAGAGCGGCCGGAAGAACGCTACGCCGGTGTCGTACGTGCGGCGCGCTTCGGTGTAGATATATGGCTGCAGCGCGTAGCGCAGTTGAAAGGCGGATCGCAGAATCGCAGAGTACGGCTCCGGATACGCCCAGATGCGCCGCTCTGAATCCGGATTCTTCGTCGTGTGCGTGCGCAGAATGGGCGAGAATGCGCCAAACTGCACCCAGCGCGTGTACAACTCGGGATCGACCGCACCAGGATTGTGGCCGCCGATGTCGTGGCTCCAGTAGGCGTAGCCGACGTTGGCCGCTGTCGCCGTAAACCAGGGCTGAAACGCGAGCGAATCCCACACCGAGATCGTGTCGCCGGAAAAGCCGATCTGGTAACGATGATTGCCCAGTCCGCCCCAGCGATGAAAGAGCAGCGGCCGCTTGCCCTCGCGCTGCTGATCGGTGAAGTGGAGATAGTTGAGCCACCATGTGTTGTTGAGGCCGGCCAGTTTGGTGTTGGGCTCCTGCTGCCAGTCAAGCCACCAGAAGTCGATGCCCTGCCTCTCCAGCGGATGCAGCACGAGATTGAAATAGTTGGTCGCCCAACGCTTGCTGGTGGGGTCGAAGGGGACGTACTTCTTCGTCGCCGGGTCAATGCCCATGGCGCGCGCCATCGCGGGGTATGCCTCCTCCCACGGCTGGATGCCCGAGGCCGGGTGCAGATTGAGCGTAGCCTTCAGGCCGTCTTCGTGAATCTTCTTCAAGAAATCCGCCGGATCGGGAAACAACAGCTTGTTCCACGTGTAGCCGCTCCAGCCCAGCCGTTGGCCCGACTGATCCGCCGCGTCCATCGCCTTGAGCTGTACCTCGTTGATGTGCCAGTCCATGTCGATCACCAGCACATCGAGCGGCGTATCGTTCTCTTGAAAACCACGCACCAGCTCATCCAGCTCCTGGTCGCTGTAAGCCCAGTAGCGCGACCACCACGCGCCGAAGGCGAACCGCGGCGGCAGCGGAATGCGTCCTGCCACGCGCACATAGTCCCCGAGAGCCTTGCGATAGTTGTGCCCGTAGCCGAAGAAATACCAGTCCGTATACGAACCACGCTTTTCGCTTGCCGGCCGCTCCATCACCCACGGCCACGGGCTCTTTTCGCCTTCGAGGAAACGAAAGTCGGCGGAGTCGAACAGCGGCCGTCTCGAATCGTCCACCAGCGCCCACCCTGAGCGCGAGACCAGTCCCGGCTCGATGGGCTCACGGGTTTTCGCGCCGCGCGCCCCGTCGAGTGTGCGCGTGGTGCCGAGCAGGTTTTCCGTGTCTTCAAGACCCGGATGCCAGGCCACCGGCCGGTCGTCAACCGTGAGCGCAACAGAAAGATTCCCGGCCGTAAAGCGCCCATCGCCGGAGGGCGCATAGGTCAGCACAAGCGCGTCCGTCTTGATGGTCAGCGTGCCGCCATCCTTGGTCAGTGCGTGAGTATACTTTGGCACCGGCAACCGTCTATTGATGAACACCAGCGAAGCGTGATCTTCGAATTTGCCGTCCGCGGACCACTCCATGCGGATGAGCTGCGGCGTGAGCACCGTAAAGCGCGCGTGTCCCATCGTCACCACGGCCTCGGGATCGGCCACCGGATCACTCGCCGGCGCCGCGCGTCCTGCCCCAGGAGAGGAGATCGCCGCTTCCGTGGCGGATACCTGTCCTGTCCCGTCAATGCTCAAAGCCAGAAACAGGCCGACGACCGCCCAGCGCGCCCAATGTGTGCTTGTGTATTCGAGGAGTCTCATTCAGAGGAAAGGCTATCATCGCCGGCGCGTGCACCGGGCCGGGATCCAAGGTCAGTCCTGCGGCGCCCGCTCGCGCACCATCATCAGGCCGCCGATCAACAAGCCGCAGTCGGAATAGATGGGCTTGCCGGAAAGCTCCAGATGCATCCGGGCGCCATCGCGTTGATAGAGAGCCCGCTTGCCGGTCACTGTCTCGCCGCGAAGCACGGCCTTTGAAAGCGGCAGTTCGTCGGCGCTGAAAGCTTGTCCGTCTTCGCGCAGGATGCCCAGTCTGCCACATTCCGCCAGCGTCTGGCCGGGAAACACGGTGCCATGGAAAATCCGGTCGGCTGCCGGATTCACGGCATACACGCTCAAGTCGTGCGCGCCGGCGAAGATCATGCCGATGGGCACAGCCTCCACCGCGGCGCGCAGCTCGGCCTGGCTATTGCGCAATTCTTCCGAGGTCTGCTTCTGGCCCTCGACTTCCTCCACGACGCCGTAGATGCAGACGACTTCTCCAGCCGGATCGAAGCGTGGCGACCCGCGGGAGCGCATGCGCGTCCAGTCCGCTCCCAGGCGCCGCACCCGGTACTCGATGTCGATGGGGTCACCCGTGGTCAGCGACAGGCGAATGGCTGCGCGCGCCGGCTCCACGTCATCGGGATGCAACATCTTCTGCCAGCCGTGGCCGCTGGCCTCTTCGAGCGGCTGTCCGGTGAAGGACTCCCAGCGCGAACTCGCCTCCGTCACTTCGCCTTGGCGATTCAGCACCCAGGGAATATGCGGGCTGAGCTGCATCATGTGCCGATAGTGGTTCTCGCTCTCGCGCAGAGCCCGTTCTGTCTGCTTGCTGCCGGTAATATCCATCATGGCCACCGAGACGCCCAGAATCTCATCGGCCTCATCGCGCGCGGGCTGATAGGAGAGCAGAAGAGTCCGCCCCTCGCGCCCATCCTCTTCGGGCGGCCTCTGCACTTCGACTCCGGAAACGGGCTCGCCTTGCAGGGCTCGGCGAATATACGACTCAACCAGCGGAAAGACGCTCGGAATCACCTCCGCGACCGGCCGGCCCAGATGCGCCGCGACGGGCAGGCCGTTCAATTGCGCCAGCCGCTGGTTCAGGCTTACATAGCGCAGGTTGCGGTCAAGCAGGCAAAGGCCCACGGGCGCCCCGTCATAGATGGCCTGCAACTGCGCCAGCCGCTGCGCCGGCAACACATCGCGGCTCATGCTGTCGCCGCCGTCGATCGGCGGAGGCAACGGCGCCGAGGACCGCGCCCGCAGGTCGAAAACCAGACGGGGCAGATCCTCTGCCGGCAGCGGCCTGCCGTGATGCCAACCCTGGCTCAGGTCACAACCCAGCCAGGCGAGCATCCTGGCTTGCTCTTCCGTCTCCACTCCCTCGGCCACCGTGGTCAGCCCCAGGCTCTGCCCCAGTCCCACAACCGCGGCAACAATCTTGCGGCTTTCCCGCTCCACTGTCATGGAGTTCACAAAGCTGCGGTCGATCTTGATTTCGTCAAAGGGCAAAGCCTGTAAGTGCCGCAAGCTGGAGTAGCCGGTCCCGAAATCGTCGAGCGCCAGCTTGCAATTCAGCGCCTTCAACTCCGCGGCCACGGCCTGCGCGCGGGGAAGATCGTCGAGCAGCGCGCTCTCCGTAATCTCGATCACCAGCCGGTCGAGCGGAAAATTGCCCCGCTTGGCAGCCGCTGCAACCCGCTCAGGCAATTTATAACCCAGCAGCTGCCGAGGCGAGATGTTCAAGGCGAGAGTGTACGCAGAGCCGGTCAGAACCGGCGACGCAAAGGCGCACTCCAGCAACCGGCGCGACAGAATGTCAATGAGTCCGCTCTCTTCCACCAGAGGAATGAAATCGTCCGGGCTGATGGCTCCGAACTTCTTGTGCTTCCAGCGCGCCAGAATCTCAAACCCGGCCAGGCGCCCCGTCCTCAACTCGACAAGGGGCTGGAAGACCGGAAAGAACTCCCCTTCATCGAACGCCCGGCGGATATCGGTCTCATCGAAGACCATGAAGACAATCTACGATACAACCGTCTTCGATGTCATCGATATTTCCACCAGAATTGTTACTGAAAGATATCTTGGTGGCCGCGATGCCGCCTCCAACGGAAAACGAGTCCTTGAAGACCGCGCCGGCGAAGATGACCTACGTTGGCTCGTCCTCGCCCTCTGTTTCTTCCGCAGCCTGATGGCCGGCGAGCCTTTCCAGTTGATTGCGCCAGTCGAGCGACTCCACAAACGACCGCGACTCGCGCCAGCCCGGCTCGACGATCACGTACAGTTCGAGATAGACGCGCGTACCCAGCAGCGATTCGATCTTGCGCCTCGCCCCGGCGCCAATCTCCTTCAACTTGCTGCCGCCCTTGCCGATCAGGATGGCCTTCTGCCCGGCGCGCTCGCAGTAAATGGCGGCGGCAATCCTGGTGAGAGGCAGCTTCGCGTTCTTTGAGGGAGGCGCCGGCTCCGGCTCCTCAAATCGCTCGATTACCACGGCGGCAGCATAAGGAACCTCTTCCCCGGTCTCGATCAGAATGCTCTCGCGGATCAGCTCCGCGACCATGAAGCGAAGCGGCTGATCGGTGTACTGATCCTTCGGGTAAAACCGCTCGCCCTTAGGCAGTGCAGCGACAATCTTCCCTACCAGCAAGTCAAGACCGTCGCGCTTGCGCGCGCTTACCGGGATAATCTCGGCGAAGTTGTACTGCGTCGTGAGAGCCTCAATCAGGGGCAAAAGCTGATCTTTGCGCACCAGGTCGATCTTCGTGAGCACCAGGAAGACAGGACAATCGAGCTTACGTATCAGGCCGAAGAGAAATTCGTCTTCGCTGGCCCAGGTGGGAGCCCTTTTTTTTCTCTTTGACTCTGCGATGCCGGGGGGCCCGGATCTCGCAGCCGAAGACCCCGCCGACAAGTCCTCATCGCCGGGATGGTCTGAGACCTGGGCTACCCCAGAAGCAGACGCGTCCTTTCCCGGCTCTGGTATCCCGGCTTCAGCCTCGCTCAGCCTCACCCTCCGCGTAGCATCCATCAGCACCAGCACCACATCCCGCGCCTCGAGCGCTTCGTGCACCTCCTGCAGCATGCGGCGGTCGAGCTGCGTTCCCGGCTTGTGCACGCCGGGCGTATCTACAAAGACGATCTGCGCAGCCGCCGCGCCTTTGCGTGCAGGCACTTCGACCACACCCGCGATGCGGTTGCGCGTGGTCTGCGGCTTGGCCGTGACAATCGCCACCTTCTCGCCGATGAGGGCATTGAGAAGAGTGCTCTTGCCCACGTTGGGCCGGCCGACGATGGCGACAAATCCCGATTTCAAGCGATTTCGAGCTCCAGTCTTCCCATTATCGCGGATTCGGGGTACACCGGGCTTTCGCTCGACACGGAAAGCATCGCTGGCTCCGATTGCTATCATCGCCAGAATGACTCCCGAAGGCAGAACAAACCGCCTCATCCTGCGCCCGCTTGCACGGGAAGACGCGGCGCAGATTCAGTTGATCTTTCCGCACTGGGAGGTCGTGCGCTACCTGCGCAATATCGTCCCCTGGCCCTACCCGCCGGAGGGCGCTCGCCAATATATCGAGGAGATGGCGCTGCCTGCCATCGCGCGCGGTGAGGAGTGGCATTGGACACTGCGTCTGCGCCACGCGCCGGAGACGATCATCGGCGCCATCGGCTTGAAGCCGAACGACGAGGACCATCGCGGATTCTGGCTGGGACTACCGTGGCACGGGCAGGGACTGATGAGCGAGGCTGCCGTGTGGGCCAATGATTTCTGGTTCGAGGCGCAGGGCTTTCCTCTGCTCCGTGTCTCGAAGGCCGCGGGGAATGCTCCCTCGCGGCGCATCTCCGAACGACAGGGGATGCGGCTGGTGGGAACCCACGCGAAGGACTACGTCGCCGGCCGGCTACCCAGCGAAACGTGGGAGATCACGGCCGGCGAGTGGCGCGCGTGGAAGGCGGCGCAAGCCGGGTCCCGCGCTACGACGATGCCATCGAATCGGGACGGCCTTGCACCCGGTTAAGAGACCGTAGCCGCCTGGTTCGCCCTCGTCCCCTGACCTGCGTCCGATCCATGCTGCTTAACCAGCTTGTTGTAGATTCCGAGAAGTAGAAACGGCGCGGCCCATTGGCCCACGAAGAGCGAAGCATGTTTTCTTGACGTGAACTGCAGGCCTGCCGCCACGGCCATTACGCCCAGCGCCAGAGCGAGAAAGCTGCTGGACGGCATCCGGGCAGTGCACTTTTCGATGGCTGCGGTCACCTGATCCTCCGCAACATCTCCTTTACTTACGCGATAATCGGTCATTCGAAATCTCCTGTGAGGTTCAATCTCTCCCACTCAGATGCGAACCGGCGGCGGAAAGCCTTCATCGACAAACGTGTCCTTTGCTATTACGAACAGAATCGGGAGAGAATTCAAGCCTCGCGATTCCCAGTCTCGTGAACCGGGCGATCGGGGCCGGGCGGCGGAAACACCCGCACCCGCTCCACGCGGCGGCCCGTCGAGGCCACAACCTCCGCCCGCATGCCCACGGATTCGATCATCACCACTTCGCCGGCAAGCGGAATACGCCCTTCGATCTCGCTGATCAGTCCGCCCAGCGTCGCGGCCTCATAGCCCTCGCCCACATCGACAGGATCTCCAAATAAATCTCCGAGCTGATCCACGGGAAAATTGCCCGGCACCAGCCACGAGCCGCCTGATTCGCGTTGCGGCTCCTCCGGAGAAGCCTCTTCCTCGTGCTCATCGCGAATGTTGCCCACGATCTGCTCCAGCAGATCTTCGATTGTGACCAGTCCCGCCACCGCGCCGTACTCGTCGATCACAATGCGCATGTGGTGCTTTTCGCGCTGCATCTCCCGCAGCAGCTCGTAACCGCGCTTGGTCTCAGGCACAAAGGCCGCCGGGCGCTTGATGGTAGCCACCATGCGGGCTCGCGCGTCTTCATCGGCGATCTGCAGCAGGTCGTGCGCGAACGCGATGCCGGTGATGTTGTCGAGCAACCCGGCGAAGACCGGAACTCGGGAAAAGTTGTGCTCGCGCAGCAGCTCGAGAAATCCTTCGAGCGTAGTCGTCTCGGGCACGGCGAAGATCTCCGGCCGCGGCGTCATCACCTCGCGCACCAGCTTGTCGCCAAACTCGACCGCCGAGCGCACCAGCTCGCGGTCGCTCTTTTCGAGAATTCCCTCTTCTTCGCCGGCTTCGATCAATGCCTCCACATCGACGGCCGACTCCTCTTCAGGACTGGCGGGCTGCTCCGCCAGCGCGCCCACCGAGAAGAAGAACCGGATGAAAACCGTGACCGGCGTCATCAGCCACAGCAGCAGGCGGATCGGCCAGATCAGCCGCGTCGCCCACAGTCCATGGGTCCGGTTGAAGAGCAGCGAGGGAACCAGCTCGTTGCAGAAGACAACCGCCAGCACCACCCCAAGCACGGCCTGCGCCACTTCAAAAGCGGAGGGTCGCGCCAGATGCGGAGCGCGGTCAAACAGCACGGCGCCGAATTCGAGCGCGATAAGCCCGAGGGACAGTTGTTGCAATACTTCGGCGGAAAGATGAGCGTGCTCGCGGCTCAAGCCGATCTGCGGCTCAATGCGCTCCTGCCAGGCATCCAGATTCTCCTGCACCTCGCGCGTCAGAATCTTGCCGAACTCGGAGTAGAGCCGGTTCATGTAGGCGGCCAGCGTCTCCACCGCCGCCAGAAACACGATGAGAAGAATCCCGAGCGGCGTCATGGCTTTTTGTTCCTTGCGCTCGACGGCTTCATCACGCTTCGCCTTCTTTTTTCTGAGCCGGCCGTTCCGGCGCCCGCCCTCTCAATCAGCCCCTGCGGCAGCCCGAACCGCGTCCGCAGCAGCCGTTCTCGCCGGCCCATCTGCCCCTCGTCCGTGTCATGGTCGTAGCCGGCAAGATGCAGCAGTCCGTGCAGGATCAGAATCTTGATCTCCATCGCGAGGGTGTGGTCCTGCTCCGCGGCCTGCCTGCGCGCGGTCTCCACGCTGATCGCCAGATCACCCGCGATGTTTTCTCGGCTGCGGATAAGCTCTTCGGCGGGAAAAGACAGCACGTCCGTCACCTGGTTCTTGCCGCGGAACTGACGATTGAGCCTCCGGATCGCGGGATCGGAGGTAAGCAGAACCGTGGCCTGCCCCTTCAGGCGCACCGCCGCTTTGGCCTCGGCCAGAAAACGCGCAAGCACGCGGTTTGAAGGTAAACGGAGAGCACGCGACTTGCCTTCCGCCGCATGGAGCGCGGGATAAGCGTCCACTTCAGGCCCGAGTTCTGGGTCGAGAAGGATCATCGTGCGCGGGGGCTCGTCCGCAAATCGCGGACACAGCTCCAGTCTGCCTTGATGATACGCGAGCGGCTGCCGCCGTTCAGCCCGGCGCTGGTAGAGGTTCAGCCTTGCGGCAGTCCGCTCACTGCGGCTTGGCCGGATGCACCGGCTGCGCTTGCGGCCGTTCCTCCAGCCCGGTCACGCCCACTTCCATCCCGCCGCTCAGCGGCAGTTCCTGCTGTTGCGGCTTCGCGGACTCATAGGCGCGCACAATGCGCTGCACCAGCGCGTGACGCACCACGTCCGCATCCTCAAAGTGGCAGAAGTGAATCCCCTCCACGCCGTCCAGCACGTTGATCGCGTCGATCAGCCCTGACTTGCGCGGGTTCGGCAGATCGATCTGCGTGATGTCGCCGGTAATCACGGCCTTCGAATTGTTGCCCATGCGCGTCAGAAACATCTTCATCTGCTCAACCGTCGTGTTCTGCGCCTCATCCATAATGATGAACGCGTCGTTGAGCGTGCGGCCGCGCATGAACGCGAGCGGCGCCACTTCGATTACATTCTTTTCGAGCATCTTCTCCACGCGCTCCGGCTCGAGCAGGTCGTAGAGGGCGTCGTAGAGCGGCCGCAGGTAGGGGTCCACCTTTTCCTGCAGCGAGCCGGGCAGAAAGCCCAGCTTCTCGCCAGCTTCCACGGCCGGACGCACCAGCACAATGCGGCTCACCTTCTTCGCGTTGATGGCCGCTACGGCCATGGCCACGGCCAGATACGTCTTGCCCGTGCCCGCCGGTCCCACGCCGAAGACCATGTCGTTCTGCTCGATCGCTTCCACATAACGGCGCTGGTTGAGCGAGCGCGGCTGCACGGTGCGCTTGATGCCCGCCGAGCGCTGCTTGCCGGAATCGGCCAGCCCGCGCAGAGTGGTCGCCGGATCCGCCACCACCAGGCGCAGCATTCCATTCAGTTCGCCGTTGTGCGGATGAATGCCCTGCCGGCGCAGCGACTCGAAGTCCTGGAAGATGCGCTGGACTCGCGTCACGCCCTCCTCCAGTCCCTGCACGTGCACGGCGTCTGAACGAAGATCAATGCGAACGCCGAGCGAGTCTTCCATGAGTCTGAGGTTTTCATCGCGAGTCCCAAACAAGGGCTCGAGGTTGGGTGTGATCTCCAGAGCGATCTTCAATGGATTCGACGGCCTCCTGGTCGGCGGTTAAGGGTGATAGAAAACCGGCCGCAGCCACGGTGGACAGCGGCCGGCATAGATTCACTCTCGGCAAGATTGATTGAAACGTTGTGGGAGAAGGCGGCTGGCCCAGTTCCTGATTGAGTTCCCGGTCCTGTTGTTCCTGGTCCTGTTCGCAACCCGATCACCAGGCCCGGAGCGGCGCTTGAGCTCCGTGGGGCCTTCAGGGACCGCGAGTTGGCGATAGCGACCAAGATCGGGTATCTGGCCTTGAGAGTAGCGCGACTCTCTGAGCGCGTCAATCACGGCCACGGTTAAATTGGATGAATCGTGTGCCTCCCTGGATACCTTGGTAACAATCGAAGTTGAAAGTTTCTTCCACCCGGTCAAGTTCGCTCTCGATCCCGCTCAGTCGGCCGCCCGTTCAATCGGCCATCGGATCCCGCGCTCTCCAGCGGCGCAGCGGCTCACCCACAATCGTCAACAACACCACCCCGCCCATGATGATCAGCCCATCCTGCCAGGTCTGCAACAACCCGAGAGAGATGAGCAAAGTCGTCGATATGGCCGCTGGTTGAGAGGCCCGCGCCACCAGCGTCCCCAGAACCGTGAGAAACGCCGAGACCGCCGCTGCCTCCGCCCTGGGCAGCGGCACCGTGCCGGAAGACACCCCAGGAGCGCTCCACGCCCGGCAGATCCAGAGAGCCGCAAATCCGGCCAGAACGGCAATAAGATGGCCCACGATCACGTTGTACGGCCGGCCGCTCTTGCGTTTCGGCGTCTCCACCTGCTCGTACGCGGTCGGGCCAAGGCTTGCAAAGAGCAATGGCTTGTGCACCAGCCAGCCCGCAAGCGCCACAACGAAGATAAGCGCTGCTTCCAGGACGGGGGCAAGCGCCAGATCTTTTCGCTCCATGCTGGTTTACTCCAGGCTCGTTCGTTCCAAGCCGTTCCCTCGCCACGGTGCGGAGCCTCGCGCCCCAAACGATTCCCTCTTCGGCCGCAAAAGCCACGCAAACGCAAGAAACAGATCGCTTTCCTCGGCTTCCGGCTTCGATGCCCCCGCGGCATTGCGCGCCGCCCGCGATTGACCCTGAGCCGCAAATCCCGTAAACTGGCCATTGCGAGGGTGCGGCGTGAGTTGCATTCTTAACCGCATCATTCCGAAGAGATTAAGGAAAAGCCATGGCAAACCATGTATCGGCGCTCAAGCGCGCCCGCCAGACCGAGACCCGCACCGCTGTCAACCGCGCCAACCGTAGCCGTGTGCGCACCAGCCTCCGCGCCCTCCGCGAGGCCCTGGTGGCCGGCGATGTGAAGGCCGCCAACACCCAGTACCGCTCCACCGTCTCCGTTCTCGACAAGAGCGTGCAGAAGGGCATTCTCCACGGCAACACCGTCTCCCGCTACAAGAGCCGCCTCAACGCGCGGTTGAAGGCGCTGGCTACGGCCAAAGCCTAAGAGATTTCCCTTCAGAGTCAGAGCTTCATTTACACGAGCAGCCGGTGCAGCCCCGCTGTTCGTGTCTGTGACTGCTCAAATCAAACATTGTCTTCTTGAGCGAAGTCCGCCACGGCGGACGGAGCCGAAAGATCTGCGGTTCTCTTTCCCTCGATCAGTTGAGCCGCTCAAAGATCCCTGCCGCGCCCATCCCCCCGCCCACACACATCGTCACCATCCCGTAGCGGGCCTTCCGGGCCTTCAACTCGTGGAGTAGGGTGGCAGTGAGTTTAGCGCCCGTGCACCCCAGCGGATGCCCCAGCGCAATGGCCCCGCCGTTCACATTGACCCGATCCGGATCGAGGCCCAGCGTCCGCATCACCGCCAGCGCCTGCGCCGCGAAGGCCTCATTCAATTCGATCAGCCCGATATCGGCCAGCGTGAGCCCGGCCAGCTTCAGCGCCTTCGGGATGGCCGTCACCGGCCCGATGCCCATCTCCTCCGGCAGGCAGCCCGTCACCGCATAGGCCACCAGCCGCGCCAGCGGCTGAAGACCCAATTCCCGCGCCCGGCCCGCTTCCATCACCACCGCGGCCGCCGCGCCGTCCGAGGTCTGTGATGAGTTGCCGGCCGTCACCGACCCCTGCGCATGAAACGCCGGCTTCAGTTTGGCCAGCGCCTCGGCCGAGGTATCGGCGCGCGGCCCCTCATCGGCCGCAAAGACTGACTCCGTCGCTGCCGGTTGGCCGGCCTGTTTGCCCGGAACGGCATGGATGACCGGAACCGCAATCATCTCCTCGCCGAACCGGCCGGCCGCCTGGGCCGACAGAGCCTTGCGGTGGCTCGCAAGCGCAAAAGCATCCTGATCCTCGCGCGAGACGTTGTAATGGCGCGCCACGCGCTCCGCCGTCAGACCCATCGTCAGCAATGAAGCCGGATAGTGCTCCGCCATCCAGGGATTGGGGCTTGGTTTGAGCCCACCCATCGGAATCAGGCTCATCGATTCCACGCCGCCGGCCACAAGAACCCGAGTCCCTCCGGAACGAATGCGCTGGTCGGCCATCGCGATGGCCTCGAGTCCTGACGAACACAGGCGATTGACCGTTGCCCCAGGGATCTCCACCGGCAGGCCTGCCCGTAGAATCGCCCAGCGCGCAATGTCCCAGCCCTGCTCGCCTTCCGGCTGCGCGCAGCCCAGGATCACATCATCGATCTCTGCTCTATCCACGCCGGGAACCTTGTCCAATGCCCCGCGCAACGCAATTGCGGCCAGATCGTCCGGCCGCGTGGTCGAAAGAGCTCCCTTCGGCGCCCGTCCCACCGGGGTTCGCACCGCGCTCACAATCACCGCTTCCGCCATCGACCCACCCGCTCCCACCGACCGATCAGCCAGCTTGCTACTCGCCCGTCTCCACCACAGCCCATGCGTTTCCCGTATAGAAGTGGTACACCGTCGCTCCATCGATCACCGAATCCGCCAGCGCATCATGATCGAGCCTCCGCGGCGGATATCGCATTCCCATCTGCGCCTCGTGCACCTGCTCCGGCGACGCGGAGTCGATGCCCCAATCGAAGCCAAGCACCCCATCCGCCCCGTGAGCCTGCAGCCGAGTCATCTCCGGGGCCGTGGCCAGAACACGCGGATTCGATAGACTCGCCGTCGCGCTGTCCCCGAAAAATACCAGCAGCGACACCGTCCCTTTCTCCGAACAAAGCACCGCCCAGTCCTTTGAGCCGGCCCGCTCCAGGCTGGCCTCGACCACGTTCTCCGGCTGGTGCGCCTCGTAGGTCTGCGGAATCAGGCAGCCGCGCTCCTTGAGCAGATTCCCCACCGCCCCAGGAAGTTGCGGAAACGAGCTCACCGGAAGGTGGCGAATAAGGTAGGGCGTGGCATGCCCTTCGATCGTAACGTGCCCCGTATCCGTCCATGGCGGCGCCTGCGGTTCTCCGGGCCAGCCGCCCGCCGGCAATCCGCCCAGCATCAGAGCCGGCACCAGGGACAGCACCGCTGCCGGCACAATGGAGACGCGTATCCTCATCAATTCCGCAGCGGCTTGCCCGTCTTCAACGTAAAGGCGATCCGCTCCTGCGTCTTGCGTTCGCCGCACAGCGAAAGAAACGCCTCGCGCTCCAGATCGAGCAGGTATTGCTCTGTGAGCAGCGCTCCGGGCGTCACCCGGCCGCCGGCAAGAATGTAAGCAATCCAACGCGCCACCTTCTGGTCATGCTCGGAGGCATAGCCCGCCTCGCCCATGAGAAAGATGCCCGTCTCCATCGTGGCCAGCGCCGACGATCCGGGCGCGGGAATCGCCGTGCGCGCCTGCGGCGCGGCATAACCGGTCTCCGCCAGTGCCGCTGCCTGCGCCTTCGCATCCAAAAGCAGCCGTTCGCGATTCATCGTAATGCGATCCTCCGCCGCAAGAAGGCCCAGCCCTCGCGCCTCCAGCGCCGAGCTTGAAGCCTTCGCCAGCGCGATCGTCTCCAGCGTCCGCTTGAGCGCCGTCGCCAGCTCAGCCGATTGCGCAAAACGCGACGGTGGATCTCGCGGG
The DNA here is from genome assembly GCA_036489815.1 of Occallatibacter sp. Taxonomy (GTDB): domain Bacteria; phylum Acidobacteriota; class Terriglobia; order Terriglobales; family Acidobacteriaceae; genus Telmatobacter. Next base: position 68,834 of record DASXFB010000130.1, read on the forward strand.
TCAGGAGGCGCCAGCGCCGCGGCTGAGTCGATCGAGCGAAGCAGCATCTCCTTCGTACCGCCGCCCGCCGGAACCAGACCCACGCCCGCCTCGACCAAGCCGATATAGGTCTCGGCATGGGGCTGCCGCCGCGCCGCGTGCAGGCAGATCTCCGCGCCGCCGCCCAGTGTAAGCCCAAAGGGCGCAACCACCACCGGACGCGGGCAAAATTTGATCGCCGCGGTCATCTGCTGAAAGCTGTTGATAATCGCCGCCAGCTCGTCGAAGTCTCCCTCCTGCGCAATCATCAGCAGTTCCATCAGGTTGGCGCCCACGCTGAAGTTGTCGCGGTCGCTCGAGATCACGAACCCCGCAAAGTCGCGCACCGCATCGGAATCCGGCCGCAGCGCCGACGAGACCATTTGCAGCACATCGCCGCCAATCGCATTCTTCAGCGAGTGCAGCTCGATACACCCGATCCCGTCGCCCAGGTCAGTCAGCGAAGCGCCGGCATTCGAGCGAACCACTCCATGCATCCGGCGGAAATTAGCGACCCGCGCATGGCCGGGCGTCGCCCGCGCCAGCTCCGGCAGCCCCGTCGCCGGCTGAAAACACGCGCGGCCGTCGTTCGTGTACCAGCTCGATTGGCCCGCCGCCAGCAAAAACTCGGCCCGCGAGCTCACCGGCAAGCCCAGCGCCTTCATGCGCGCAACCGTCGAGCCGATGCCGGCCGCATCCCACATCTCAAACGGACCCAGCTCCCAGTTGAACCCCGCGCGCATCGCCTCATCGATCGAGACGGCATCGGCCGCCACTTCCCCAATGCGGTCGGCGGCGTAATTCCACAGCGAAGCCAGAAACGGCCACAGGAACCCCGACGCTTTGTCCCTGGCAGGGTCTTTTTCGAGCAGCAGCTGCAGACGCTCGCCCACCGTGGCTGCGTTCTTCGCCATTTCGACTGCCGGCAGGCTCGGTTTCGCCGCGGGACGATACTCGAAGGTATGCAGGTCCAGCGTCTCGCGTACCTCCTTGCCGTCTGCCCCACGCGATTTTTTATAAAATCCCTGGCCTGTCTTGTCGCCCAGCCAGCCCCGCTTCAGCATCTCGTCCAGAACGCCGGAGAAGCGCCCGCCGTTCACGCCCTGCGGAAAGTTCTTCGCCACGTGCGCCAGAATGTCAACGCCGACCAGATCGGCCAGCCGGAAGGTGCCGGTACGCGGCCAGCCCAGGACCGGGCCCGTGAGCGCATCCACATCTTCAACCGCCAGGCCCTGCTCAAGCATCAGGTTCGCGGCATTGAACATCACCGCAATGCCGATGCGGTTGGCGATGAAGTTCGGCGTGTCGTTCGCAAACACCACCTGTTTGCCCAGAATGCGGTCCGCAAAGGCGGCGAATGACTGAACCAGCGCCGGATCGGAGTCGGCCGTCGGAATCACCTCAACCAGACGCATATACCGCGGCGGATTAAAGAAGTGCGTGCCGAAGAAACGGTCTTTGCGGCCGCCCAGCGAAGCGCCGATCTTGCCCACCGGCAGACCCGAGGTGTTGGTGGTGAGAATCGCGTTCTTCCCCAGATGCGGCAGCACGCGTGCGAGCAACGCAGCCTTGATCTCCAGGTTCTCCGCCACCGCTTCAATCACCCAGTCGCAACCGGCAAGAGCCGGCAGATCGTGGTCGAAATCACCGGGCGTGATCCGCGAGGCAAGCTGCGCGTCGTAAAAAGCCGCAGGCTTGGCCTTGGCCAGCGCAGCCAGAGCGGTCACGGCCAGCGGCCTCTCCCCGCTTCCGCTCTTTGGAGCCAGATCCAACAGCAGCGTCGGAATCCCCGCATTGGCCAGGTGCGCAGCAATGCGGGAGCCCATGGTTCCCGCTCCCAACACAGCCGCGCGGCGCACCAGAAGCGGCCTGGCGCCGGTCGCAGTCTCGGGGGCAATCGCCGCGGTGCTCATGGGCCTCTCCATCGCGCGCAGGAATCGAGCGTAAACGCTCGCAGCATACCCAAGCGCCCTGCGAGGGGTCAAGGCGAGCCGCCCAACTCTGCCGGCCTGCACGGGATAGGATAATTCCCGCTGCTCTCGAGCCGCCCCGAAGATCTCGAGAGGTTCGGGCCGGGCGCGAGCGGCCGAAAGTGGATAATGATGACTTATGGATTTCCAATTCTTGGGTGGGACCTGTGTTAGAGACCGGCCGAAGCGCCTGCCGCTGGTCTCTCCCCGGCTGATCTCCACCCCGCAGATCTCGACCTCACTGATCCTTTCCCTGCTGATCCTGACCGCCTTCACAGGAATCTCCCGCTGCCTCCGCGCCCAGGATCTGAAGAGCTTCGAACAGCGCATCACCGTGAAGGTGCTGCCCAACGGCCTCACGCTCATCCTCTGCCGCCGCCCCGAGGCGCCGGTCTTCAGCTATTCCACTCTCATCGACGCCGGTGCGGTCGACGACCCTTCCGGCGAGAGCGGCCTCGCCCACATGTTCGAGCACCTGGCCTTCAAAGGAACCACCCAGATCGGCACCAGGGATTGGCCGGCCGAGAAGCTGGCCCTGGCCAAGGTCGAAGCCGCCAACAATGCCTACGAGGCCGAGTACCTGAAGCCCATGGGCCGCGACGAAAAAAACCTCGCTGTGCTGAAGAAGGCCTTTGAACAGGCGCAGCAGGAAGCGCACCGCTACGTCATCCCCAACCAGTTCACTGAAGTGGCTGAAGCCAATGGAGCCGAGGGCCTGAACGCCGAGACAGCCCTCGATGAAACCGACTACTTCTGGTCGATGCCCGAGAACCGGCTCGAATTATGGGCATGGATGGAGAGCAGCCGCCTCGCCGATCCCGTTCCTCGCGAGTTCTACAAGGAACGCGACGTCGTGATGGAAGAGCGCCGCATGCGCGTCGATTCCAGCCCCGAGGGCCGGCTCTTCGAGCAGTTCCTCGCCACGGCCTATGTCGCCCACCCCTACGGCCGCGCGGACGTAGGCTGGCCCAGCGAAGTGAGCCAGATCACGGCAACCGAGGCGATGGCTTTCCACAAGAAGTACTACATCGGCTCGAATATCGTCGTCGCCATCGTAGGCGATGTGGACGCCCAAACCGCCCTGCCGATGCTCGAAAAATATTTCGGCCGCATTCCCGGCGGACCCAAGCCCGAAGACCTGACCACGGTAGAACCCAGGCAGAACGCCGAAAAGTCGGTGGTGATCCGCGAGCAGACGCAGCCCATCTACATCGAGGGCTATCACCGTCCCAGCTATCGCGACCCCGATGACGCCGTCTATGACGCGATCTCCGACATTCTTTCCAACGGCCGCGTCTCGCGCCTCTATCGCAGCCTGGTGGAAACCCAGCAGATCGCCGCCGAAGCGGTGGGCGAGAGCCCCTATCCCGGCGACAAGTATCCCAGCCTCTTTCTCTTCGGCGCCGTTCCGCTCCCCGGCCACACGCCGGCGGAGATGCGCGACGCGATTCATAAGGAGATCGAGAAGCTTAAAACCACCGACGTCACAGACGCCGAGCTCGCCATGTACAAGACCCGCGCCCGCGCCGATCTGCTGCGCGGCCTCGCCGACAATCAGGGCCTCGCGAACTCTCTGGCCGAGTACCAGACCCGCTACGGCGACTGGCGCGAGCTGTTCCTGCAACTCGACAAAGTGGACAAGGTAACGAAGGCCGATATTCGCCGAGTCGCGACCCAGGTCTTCCTTGCCTCCAACCGCACCAGCGCCGAAATCGACACCGAAGCGCCCCCCGGCGATGCCAAGAGCGGAGGCGCGCAATGAAAAAGTCCTCTGCGCCGTCTTTACCACGCCTCTCTCTTCTCGTTGCCGCAATCTGTATCTTCTTTTCCCCACTCAAGCCTGCTGCCCAGCAAGCCAAGCCCTGGGAACAGATTCCCATTCCGCCGCTACACGCCTTCCATCCGCAACAGCCCAAGCGAATCGAACTGCAGAACGGCATCGTGGTCTTCCTCCAGGAAGACCACGAGCTGCCCTTTATCTCAGGATCGGTGCTCATCCCCGGCGGCTCGCGCGACGAGGACCCAAGTAAGGCGGGGCTCATCGGCATCTACGGCCAGGCCTGGCGCACCAGCGGAACCGCGCAGATGAACGGCGACGCCATGGACGATCTCCTCGAAGCCAAAGCGGCCCACATTGAAACCAACGGCGACGACGATTCAACCGCGATTGCCTGGGACTCGCTGACAGCCGATGCCGACCAGGTTTTTTCGCTTGCGATGGACCTGCTCTTTCATCCGAACTTCAGCCAGGAAAAGCTCGAGCTGGCGCAGCAGCAAGAGGCCGCCGGCATTGTCCGCCGCAATGACGATGCCGGCGCCATCGCCGAGCGCGAAGCGGCCAAGCTCGTCTATGGGCCAAACAGTCCCTACACGCGCCAGCCCGAGCTCACGACCATCCACGCCGTCACCCTCGCCGATCTGCGGGCATGGCATGACCGGACATTGCGCGGCAAGCTCATCGTCGGCATCAGCGGCGACTTCGATTCTGCCGCTATGGCGGCCAAAGTCCGCGCCGCCTTCGAGCGTCTGCCGCCCGTCACGCCCGAGCCTGCGCGTCACGATATCTTCGCCGGACCGGCGCCCGGCGTCTACTTCATCGACAAAGACGATGTGGACCAATCGAACATCGAGATCGTCGCCCCCGGCACCGACCGGCGCAACCCCGATGCGCCCGCTCTTGCGGTGCTTAATGAAATCCTCGGCGGCGGATTTGCGAGCCGTCTCTTCCAGAAGGTCCGCACCGAGCTCGGCCTGGCCTACGATGTAGGCGGAGGATTCGGCCTCGAGTACGATCATCCCGGAACCTTCAACGTAGCGCTCACCACCAAGAGCGCGTCCACGGTCGACGCCGCCAAAGCCGCAGAAGCCGAGATCGCCGGACTCACCACCAGGCCCTTTACTCAGTCAGAACTCAAGCGCGCCAAAGACGACATCCTCAACTCATTCCTCTTCCGCTATGACACCCGGGACAAGGTGCTCGATGAGCGCGAGAAGCTGGACTTCTATGGCTATCCCGCGGACTATCTCGAAACCTATGAGGCGGGCATCGAAAAAGTGACGCTGGCCGATCTGACCGCGGCGGCCAAAAGATATATTCATCCTGACAAGCTGGCCATACTTGTCGTCGGCAATGCTCCTGAAATCAAGCCCGCGCTCGATGCGCTCCGGCAAGGACCGGTGCACCCAATCGACATCTCGATTCCACAATCTGCGCAAACAGCGGCAGCGGCGGGAACCGCCGGCTCCGCGGAGAAGACCAAGTGACGAATGAACGCGAACACGTCCCTGGGCTGGCGATCGTGATTCTGGCCGCGGGCAAAGGCACACGGCTGAATTCGAAGCGCCCCAAGGTCCTGCACGAGATTGGAGGACGCCCGCTCGCAGCGCACGTGATTGCAGCCGCGAGCCGGATTGTCGCCCCAGAGAACATCTATGTGGTGATCGGCCACGAGGCCGGGCGCGTGCGCGCCGCGTTAGCCTCGAGCGGCGTCCGCTTTGTGGAGCAGACCGAGCAGCGCGGCACCGGCCACGCGATCCAGTGCGCCCGCGACGCGATTGCGGGCTACGCCGGCGCGCTCGTGCTCTCGGGCGACGTGCCGCTCATCCGCCCCGAGACGATCGAGCGCATGGCGAACTTCCACCGCGCCGAGCAGGCGGCGATGACCATCCTGTCGGCCCGGCCGGAAGATCCCACCGGCTACGGAAGAATCGTGCGTAAAGCGGCCGGCTCGCCTGAGGTGGAGGCAATCGTTGAACAAAAATCCCTGGCTGCCGGGCAGCAAGAGATTCGCGAGATCAACGCGGGTATCTACGCCTTCCAGACCGCGCCGCTCCTCGCCCACCTGGACAGACTCACGGCGAACAATCCTCACGGCGAGCTCTACCTCACTGACATGGCAGGAATCCTGCACGCCGCCGGCGAACGCATCGTGGCCCTCGAAGCCGCTGAGGCCGCGGAGGTACTCGGTGCGAATACCATCGCCGAGCTCGTCGCCCTCGATGCCGCCCTTCGCCTCGCCACCGCGCAGCGCCTGATGGCCGCCGGCGTCACCATCCTCCGCCCTGAAACCTCGATGATCGATGCCGAGGTCGAGATCGGCGCCGATACCGTGATCGAGCCCTTCGTGCAACTCCGGGGACAAACCCGCATCGGCGCCGACTGCTCCGTGCGTTCCTTCTCGGTGATCGAGAACTGCACTCTGGGCGATGGCGTCGAAATCCTCCCCGGCTGCATGCTCGAATCGAGCTCCGTGCGCGATGGAGCCCGCATCGGGCCGTACTCCCATCTGCGCCCCGGCTGCGACGTGGGCGAGAAGGCGCACATCGGCAACTTTGTCGAGCTCAAAAAGACCCGGCTGGGCAACGGTTCCAAGGCCAATCACCTCGCCTACCTGGGCGACGCCGAGATCGGCGACGGCAGCAATATCGGCGCGGGGGCCATCACCTGCAACTACGACGGCGCGAGCAAGTTCATGACCCGCATCGGGAACAACGTCTTCGTCGGCAGCGATTCCACTCTGGTCGCGCCCATCACTCTCGGCGATGGCTCTTACATCGGCGCCGGCTCCTGCATCACTACAAACGTTCCCGCCGACGCCCTCGCCGTAGGCCGCGCTCGCCAGGTAACCAAGGAAGGCTGGGCGGCGAGGCGCCGGGCGCAGCCGCCAAGCCGGGCCTCCACGACTCATCCAAATAACGACACATCCAAATAATGGGGGGACCCTTGACGGCGCAACTGTCGGCGCCGCCATCGCCGCCTGCCGCAATCGCCGCTTTCTGAGCCGGGCGCGAACCTCGTCGATGCGGAGTACTCTTCGGTGCCCCTTCCCGGCGCACGTGGCCAGGGAAGGGGACAAAAGAAGCAGGTTCAGCCTCAGCCGCTATTTTTTAGAAGGCTTTTTCTCCAGATTCTTCGCGCCATCCAGATGCTTCTGCAGCGTCGGCAGCGTGGCGCTCGCATACGACTTCAAATCGCCATTCTGCGCCTCGGTCGATTCCTTCGTGTACACCGAGATCGCCTTCGTGTGCCCCGCGACCATCGCCCGGATGTAGCCGCTATCGAAAGCCGCGCCCTTCAGTTTTTCAAGCGGAGCGATCAATTTATTGTGCTCGTCGTCCAACCCCTTCGGAACCGTCAGGCTTGCCTTCGCCGCCACGTCGCTCAGCTGCTGATAGTCGCTGGTGTGATCGCTCACCAGCATCTGCGCGTAATCCTTCACATCCTGTCGTGACGCCTGATTTGCAGCCATTTGACCCAGGTGAGCTTCCATCATGTCGGTTTGCGCGGCAAAATCGACAAACTGCTGGTCCGTCATCGCCGCGGCCGCGGATTTAGCTGAATGCGCTTTCTGCGCCAGCGCGGGAACCCAGCAGAGAGCCATGCAACAAACGGCCGAAAGAATTCGTTTCATTTTTGACTTTCCTCCTGCATATAAGGATTGCTTTTCGAGTGGTTTGGTTTTCTCCAGCGCCCGCGGGAGCCGGAATCCCCCGCAATCCGCTCCTCGCGTGCAGATAGTCTCTTCAGGCTCGGGCCTCTGCTTTTCGGCGATCCGCGCAGAGCACCCCTGTAACCGCTACGCCGGGTTGAGCCGCGCGTCTGGGTCCACCAGCAGCCAGGCGGCCGCGCCTAGAAATGCCAGAACCGTCGCCGTCGAGAACGACGCCTGCCAGCCAAAATGCGCGGCGATGAGCGGCGTCAGTGAAGCCGTGACAGCCGCGCCGATCTGGCAGCCCATGTTCATGGCGCCGGAGACCACCCCGGCGAAGGTCCCGGCAAAATCCGACGTCACCGACCAGAAACAGCTCTGCGCAAGATACAGAGCCCCCGCGCCGCAGGCCAGCACCAGGCTGGCGGAGTGCGCCTCGTGCACCCGCGATCCCGCCGTGAGCAGCACCGCGGTAAGCGCGAGCGCGGCGGCAGGCAGAAAACAGCGACCCACGCGCGGCCCAAAACGGCGCGCCAGCCAGTCACTCATCAGGCCTCCCAGCAGCGATCCCAGGCTCATAGCCGCGAACGGAAACATCGAATACACCGCGCTCGACTTCAGGCTGAGCCCGCGCACCTCGCTCAGGTAGATATAAAACCAGCTGAAGAATATCCAGGAAACATACCCGTAGGTGAAGTAGCTCGCCGTGATCGCAAGAATGCTGCGGCTCGCGAAGATCCGGCCCCAGGGAACCGGGACTTTGTGCTCCGGCTGAGAGCCGGCTTTCCCCGCCGGCAGGCCGATTCCCTTCCCCGGGTCGTCGCGCCCGCTGAGAATCGTCGCCAGCTCGGCAGGGCGCACCCAAGGATGCGATTCCGGCGTATTGCGGGCAATCCGATACCAGATGCCGCCCGCCGCCAGCCCCACGACCGCGGAAAACCAGAACGCCGCATGCCATCCGTAGCGGAGGATGATGGCCGTCAACACCGGCGGCGCCAGTGCCGACCCAAGGCCCACACCGCCGAAGATGATTCCATTCGCCTTGCCGCGCTCCCCGGTCGGAAACCAGCGCTCCACGAACTGGTTGGCCGAGGGATACATTACCGCCTCTCCAGCCCCCAGCGCCATCCGGACCAGGATCAGGAGAAACAAAGCTCCCGCCGCGCCAGGCGGCACCAGCGGGGTGAGAACCGAAAAGAGAGCCCACCACGCCAGCCCCAGCGCGAGCAGGCGCCGTGGCCCAAACCGCCGGGCCAGCACCCCGGCCGGAATCTGAAACGCGGCATACCCCACCAGAAAAGCGCTGAAAACCCATCCAAGGTGCGGGTTGTCGATATGGAAGTCCCGCCCGATCGCACCGCCTGCAATGGAAATATTCGTCCGGTCGAGGAACGCGATCGCGCTGAGGATCAGAATCCAGATAACGAGCAGATAACGGACAGGCAAACTGCGAAAAGTATGAGCACTTCGATTCCCCTGCCGCGGGATCTGCTCCTCCATCGGTGGACCCATAGGCATGGTTTCAAATTGTATCGGAGCCGCGTGCAGTCGGTTTGGGTAACAGACCCGGGCGGAGCCGCCCGCACCGAGGAAGGACCGGCCAGAAATGCGAGATACCGGTATCCACGCCGGGGTTGAGCAAGGTTTCTCCCCCTCGCACGGAATTGCTATTGCAGAAGGGGCGCGCCTGCGTGTAGGGTTTTCCTTGCGGGAAAGAATTCTTCACAAACGCTAACTTGAATGGTTACGTTAAAGCATACGAAGATTATCTTTTTGTGTTCTCGGGGCAAAATATCGGGGTTCCGGCCAATTTTTGATGTTGTTTAATTGGAATGGACATCATTTACTAGAGTTGGATTTGCGGGTTGCAGCACTGCCACGCGACGAGGGGCGCAGAACTCCGGCACACGGAACCAGGGTGCCCGGCAATGCGTAAGCCGGAGTAGGCAGCGACGGAGCAGTGATCGCCGGGACCGCATCGGCGCGATGACGTTCCAGTCGTTTGGGGCCCGGCAGCAGGCAGTGTTGCAGCCGCAATTGGTAGCCGTACCTCTTTGCGTGAGCCGATCCAGGCAGCGCAGAGGAGGGAGGAGCTCGTTTGGCACTGAAGCTGGCAGGAGCGGGATCCCCGAGGTCCGGCGAAAACTCCGGCGCCGAAGGCATGGTGCCCGCAACCGATCCCCGCCATAAGACCGCGCGCATTCTTGTTGTGGACGACGAGACTCACGTGCGAGCCATGATGGGCTCCACGCTCGAACGTCAGGGTTATGAGGTCCAGCTGGCGTCGAGCGGCCGGGAAGCTCTTGAATCCCTTGAACTGCACACGTTTGATTTGGTGCTCACCGACATCGTGATGCAGGACGTGAATGGAATCGCTCTTCTTGAGCAGATTCATGGCCAGTACCCCAATCTTCCCGTCGTGATGGTGACTGCTATTCACGACATCAGCGTCGCCATCGACTCGATGCGGCGCGGCGCCTACGACTACCTCCTCAAGCCCTTCGAGCGCGAACATCTGCTCAATACCGTGCGCCGGGCGATGGATCACCGCCAGGCCCTCGAAGAAAATCAGAATTATCAGCAGAGCCTGGAACAGATGGTGCGCGCCCGTACGGAGATGCTGCGCCACGCCATGGAAGATCTGGAGCACTCCTATGACGTGACTCTGGAAGCTCTCGGCGATGCCCTCGATCTGAAGGATTCTGAGACCGAGGGCCATTCCAAACGGGTAACCGCGTACACCATAGCGCTGGCGCGCGCCATGGGGGTTCCCCCCACGGAGATCAAAGTCATTGCCCGCGGGGCCTTCCTTCACGATGTGGGTAAAATGGCCATTCCGGACGAGATTCTGCGCAAGCCGGGCGCGCTCAACAAGGAAGAGCAGGCCATCATGCGCGAGCATTGCACGCGCGGCTACAACATGCTCCGCAAAATTCCTTTCCTCGCCGGCGCGGCGGAGATCGTCTTCTGCCACCAGGAGCATTACGACGGCAGCGGTTATCCTCGCGGCATCCGCGGCCGGGAGATCCCCATCGGTGCCCGCATCTTCGCCGTAGGCGACACATTGGACGCGATCACCAGCGACCGGCCTTACCGCAAGGCGCGAAGCTTCGACTCGGCGCGCGAGGAGATTCTGCGCTGTTCCGGATCGCAATTCGATCCCGCGGTCGTTGAGGCTTTTCTGAAGATTCCGAACGAGCTTTGGCAGGAACTCCGATCCGAGATCAGCGGTCAGCACAAACGATTCTCGACCTTCGATCTCGAGCCTGTGCCCGAACCCGGATCCTGAGAGCCCGATTCATGCATCTTTGATTGAAGAAAGTCTTTGTCGGCCCGGCGGCGCAGCCGGCCGGAATCCAATCTGAGGAGCTGCGGATATGGCGAGTCTCAACGCACAGGAAGCCAAAGACCGGCTTTCCAAACTCTCCGGCTGGGAGATCGACGATGGGGAACTGGTAAAAATCTTTACCTTCCCGGATTTTCGCGCAGCGCTGGGATTCGTGAACCGCGTAGGCGAAACCGCTGAATCCGCCGGGCATCATCCTGACATCGATATTCGGTACAACCAAGTACACCTTGCGCTGGTGACCCACGACGCCGGCGGGTTGACTGACAAGGATTTCGATCTGGCAGCTAAGGCAGACCGGCTCGTCTGACCGCGGTTGAGCCTCAAAAGTTGAGCCTCAGAATCGGGGAGGGGGCGTCGATCAGAGATCCTCCTCGGATCCATCGGAGGTTGTGTTCCCGTCTATACCAAAATATGGATTTGAAGAGTTTTCTCCGCTTTCACGGAGCTTCGCCAGGGTCTTGCGATACCACCAGCCTACGGCGATTCCTCCTGCCAGCGCCGAACCCGCCGTCAGAAATGCCACCTTCCACCAGCTTGAGGCACTCCGGCTCGTGGATTCATTTCCCTCATAACTATCTAATTCCATATCATCATCCATGTTAACCTCGCCTCGTGATGTGCATCCTCTTTCCCTGTCGAATTCCCTGGAAGCACAAATTTCTGCCTTGAATGCTCGTGCTTTAGATGCTCTTTAGCCAAAAGAATGCCTAAAAAGCACTGGAAATAAAATTCTGATTTTGGTACTTGCATTCTTCTGTATCTATGTTATCGTGTATTTATTCCGGTTATGGAGATTGATCTCCGGGCCGGAAGTAGTTTGCGTCACTGGCCTCCCGGCACGAACAGCTCGACCGTTCGTGCCGTCTTTTTTTTTGCGCCATCCTCATCTGCTTCCGATCCCCATCCCTGTTTCCCATCCCTGCGCAGAAAAAGTGCCGCCTCTGCCGCATCCTCATCACCGACATTTTCAACCGTGAGGCGCCGGCCCGATTTGGCCCCCCCCCGGCTCGCAAGCCGTTGGCTTTTGGCCTTGGCCCAGCGGCATTACGCCTGGCCGCCACCGGGTGGAAATCTCTTTGCCCGCCGAGCCGTAAAATAGTCTGCAGAGGCTTCTCATGAATCGTCGATTCAAGAACCGCTGGCTTCTCGGTCTCTCGGTCTTCCTGCTCACGGCGATGAGCTATGCGCAGTGGGCCAATCCCGCCGAGGATATTCCGGCCTATCATCCCTCGGCTCCGCTGAAGGTAAGCACCCTCCCGCCGATTCTCTCCGGTGCCAAATTGACGGGTGCCAACTTTCGTTATCCTTGGCAGGTGCACGTCTACCAGGACGTGGCCAAGGTAGGCAGCGTGGCCTATCAATTGCCCTGCAACTGCCGCTGCGACCGTGAGCTGGGGCACACGAGCTTGCGGAGCTGTTTTGAAGGATTGCACGGCACCGAGTGTATGACATGCGCGCAGGAAGGCTTCTATGCCTACCAGCAGACGAAGCTCGGCAAAACCCCCGCGCAGATCCGCGAGGGCATCGAGCGGCACGAGTACCAAACGATCGATCTGGAAAAGCAATAGAAAGACAGCGCGCAGCCGGAGGCGATTCGGCCTACAATAGAGAGGCAGCACGAGCCGGTTGGCCCGTTGCTCGCACCCATTGGCATTCCTCAGTCATCGAACGAATGCCGATAGCTTCTAGCCGCAGTTGGGCTGGAATCCGAGATGGGGGCGTCACGGTTTCGACGGGATTGCTTGCGGCATGGGAGGCATGTCGGGGGGTGGGCACCCGTAATCGCCTGCAAAACCAAAGTTGCCAACGATAATCTGGCACTTGCTGCTTAATTAAATAAGCAGCCGTCC
>DASXFB010000108.1:0-23755 GCA_036489815.1 Occallatibacter sp.
AATAGAGCGCGAGCGCGGTGTAGCCGCCCAGATTTCCGTAAAGCCGGCGCGTGACCCACCAGATGCATCCGCCCAGCACGCACCCGGCGAGAAGAAACGGCAACCGCAGCAGCAGCAGGATGTGCGTCATCTGGTGGCGCAATTCCCACGTGCTTACTTCGCCATCCGTTTGCACCACTTTATTTTCAGGCGTGCGGAACCAGTCCAGACCGCGTTCGACAAGCAGGTTCACCGTGAGCGGCAGGCCGGCAAGCCGGTAGGCCAGAATGCCGTCATGAATGTTGCCGCAACTGGTGTAGTACCCTGCCAGGGCAGAGGGCCGCTCCCAAGTTTCCCGGCCGCAGCGCGCGTACTGGTAATCGCGATCGGTCAGGGTCTGGTGCGCCGTAATCCAGAGTCCCTGGAGAAGAAAGAGCGCAAGCATTCCGGCCGCAATGCGTTGCGGCCGATTAAAGCGAAAGCGGCGAAGGATTCCGAACCGGTGGGTCATCACGTCCAGGCAGACTCTACCAGTCTAAATGCCTGGAATCGGCAGACTGCGCGTCAGGGGGCCGTGACGGCGCCTGCCGAACCCGGCTGCGTGACGTTGACCGTCATGGTGCCGGAGATGAGGCCATTGAACCCAGGTGCGCTGGCAGTGACCAGGATATTGCTGCAGACATTGCCGCCCGTGGTGATGAAACCGGTGCTCGTCACCGTGACGCACTGCGTGGCAGAACTCTCCCAGGCGACTTCACTGGTGATGTCCCTGGTGATCGGCGGATGGTTAGGATGCGTATAGTATCCCGTGGCGATCAGCTGACCGGTGAGGCCCGCCCCGCCAAAATTCATGGTGTTCGGGCTGACCGTGATGGAGGTCAAAGAGGGGCTGGAAGTGCAGCTCGTGAGCGGCACCATGAGGCACAGGACCAGCATCGCACCCAAGAAATGACGATAACGCATTCAGGTCTCCCGGCGAATCCGCCTGGCTGGTTTACCGGATCGATAAGCCAACCCTAATACACGAGAAACGGCAGCTTAGCGGCGCAGATTGCCTGCTTCGCCTTGTCCTGCACGTTGCCCCGCACATGCGACATCGCGAACTGCCGTACCCCGGTTATGCATGAGCTGTCATCCCGTCATCCAGGATGAGCTCCAGAGCGAGGGGAGTAGTTCTGCGCTTGAAGTCTGTCGAGTCGCGTTATCCAATGAACTGCAGTATCTGAGTTAGCGCCATGCTACTGGAGCCAAATTGGTGAGTCAATGACCATTTTGCGTTAAGGAAATGGGCAAGTATCTGAATAGACACGCGCGAGCAAAGAAAACCCGCCGGCCCTCCCCTATCGGTCCAAGCGGTGCGGCCGCTCTTCGCAATCTACTCAGAACAAACTATCTTCCGGCATTTTTTGTGCCCCCGCCGGCTCATTTGGTTTTGCCCCCTCCGGACCGGAACCGCTACACTTCTGAGGAGCATGGCCATCGCGCGCGATAATTCGCCGGAACGGCTGGTCAGCGCCGCGCGCGCTGATGAGGAGCAGGGATTTGAGCTCAAGCTGCGCCCGCGCTGGCTGCGCGAGTTCATTGGGCAGTCGAAGGCCAAAGAGCAGCTCGCCATTGCGCTTGAAGCCGCCAAATCCCGCGGCGAGGCGCTCGATCACGTTTTGCTCTTCGGCCCTCCCGGGTTGGGCAAGACCACGCTGGCCACGATCATCGCCAACGAGCTCGACGTGGGCTTCCAGCAGACCTCCGGCCCCGCGTTGCAGATTCAGGGAGACCTTACCGCCATCCTGACGAATCTGCGCGAGCGGCAAGTGCTCTTTCTCGATGAGATTCACCGCATGCAGCCGGTGCTCGAAGAAAAGCTCTACACGGCGCTCGAAGATTACAAGCTCGACATCATCATCGGCCAGGGACCTGCGGCGCGCACGCACGTGATGGAGATCCGGCCGTTCACCTTCATCGGCGCCACCACGCGGCCCGGTCTGCTCAGCTCGCCGTTGCGCTCCCGCTTCGGCATTCTCTTGCGGCTCGAGTTTTATACCGAGGAAGAGTTGCGCGTCATCGTCGAGCGTTCCGCCGAGGTGCTGCAGATTCCGATCGACCCCGACGGCGCGGCCGAGATCGCGCTTCGCTCGCGCGGCACGCCGCGCATTGCCAACCGGCTCTTGAGGCGGGTGCGCGACTACGCGCAGGTGCGCGGATCGGGCATCATCGATCGGCCTACGGCCAACGCGGCGCTTACGATGCTCGAAGTGGACGCGCATGGCTTCGACGAGATCGACCGCCGGCTGCTGCTCACGATCATCCAGAAATATGACGGAGGCCCGGTGGGATTGGGAACGCTGGCCGCCACCCTTGCCGAGGAAGTCGATGCGCTGGAAGAGGTCTACGAGCCGTTTCTTCTGCAGATCGGTTTTCTCGACCGCACGCCGCGCGGCCGCGTTGCCACGCGCCTGGCGTACGAGCACTTCGGCATTGCCGTTCCAGGCCGCCAGCCGGGATTGTTTTAGCAATGCATTCGGCGCCCCATCCTTGACGCGTTTTTTGCGTCAAAGGTGGAAGGCCGCAAATCTCAAACCCGCCGCTTTCCAGGAGAAATCATCATGGCACTCACTGAATCCACAATGCTCGAACTGGCCACCACCGCGCCTGATTTCGCGCTGACCGACGTTGTTTCCGGCAAGACTGTCCGCCGCGATGATTTCCGCGGTAAAGACGCGTTGCTTGTCCTGTTCATCTGCACGCATTGTCCTTACGTGAAGCACATCGAAAAGACGCTGGGCCCTCTGGGCAAGGACTATGCCGGCGAGTCGCTCGGCATCGTGGCAGTCAGCAGCAACGACGTCAACACGCATCCCGCCGACAGCCCGGAAGGCATGAAGGCGCAGGCGCAAGCGCAAGGCTTTACGTTCCCTTATCTATACGACGAGTCGCAGGCCGTCGCCCGCTCCTATCACGCCGCCTGCACGCCGGATTTCTTCCTCTTCGATAAAGATTTTCGCTTGGTCTATCGCGGGCAGTACGATTCCAGCCGCCCAAACAGCGGGATTCCCATCACGGGCGAAGACCTGCGCGCCGCCATCGATACGGTCCTCGCTGGGAAAAAAGTGCCGGTCGAGCAGCGCCCGTCCGTCGGCTGCAATATCAAATGGAAGGCGTGAAGCAGCAGACCAGCGAGACAGCCGAGAGACTTGGGTGCGCTGACCCGCTGACCTGCCCGGTGCACAATCCTTCCTGCTTTTTGTAGAAGGGGTAGGAGAGCACTCCACCCCTCTACAGATTCAATCCTTTTAAATACGCGCGAAACTTCTCCGCAAACTCGGGCCGCTTCAGCGCAAATTCCACTGTAGCCTGCAGCATGCCGAACTTGTCGCCCGCATCGAAGCGCTTGCCTTCGAAGGTATAGCCGAAGACCTTTTCTTCCTTGAGCAGCGCCTTGATGCCGTCTGTGAGCTGAATCTCGCCGACCGCGCCCGGCTTCGTGTTCTCCAGAAGCTCGAAGACCCGCGGCGTCAAGATGTAGCGCCCGATGATCGCTTGCGTCGAGGGCGCCTCTTCGAACTTCGGTTTCTCCACCATTCCGCTGCAGTTGTAGATCCGCGCATTTGTCTTGTCCTGCGAGCCGGCCAGCACGCCGTATGCGCTGATGCCCGGCCCTTCGATGGTCATCGTAGCCAGCACTGAGCCGCCCCTCTCGTCGAAGACATCGATCATCTGCTTCAGGCACGGCGGATTGGCCTCGATCACATCGTCCGGCAGGATCACGGCGAACGGTTCGTCGCCGACCAGGTCTTTCGCGCAGAGCACGGCGTGACCCAGTCCGAGCGGCTCCTTTTGCCGCACTGAGCTGATGCGGGCCATCGATGAAATTTTGCGCGAGAGCTCAAGTAGCTCCTTCTTTCCTTTCTTTTCCAGCGTCGCGTCCAGTTCGTAGCTGATGTCGAAATGGTCCTCCATGGCGCCTTTACCGCGGCCGGTCACGAGAATGATGTGCTCGATCCCGGAAGCGATCGCCTCTTCCACGCCGTATTGAAGAATCGGCTTATCCACCAGCGCCAGCATCTCTTTGGGGATGACCTTGGTGGCCGGCAAAAAACGTGTGCCCAATCCGGCTGCGGGAAAAACAGCTTTCCGTACCTTCTTGCTCATTCCGTCTCCTTCATAGGGGAATCTTTAAAGCGTGGGCGAGTTATCGCCCAGCATCGCCTCGCGGACGATCTTGATGGGCGGGAATCCCTGGCGCAGAAAATCGTCGTGAAATTTTTCGAGCGAGAAAGCCGCGCCCTCTTTCTTCTTCATGTCTTCGCGCAGCTTCATGATCTGGAGCTTACCGAGCGTGTAGTAAAGATAAGTGGGATCGCCCGCGCCGCGCTTGGTCTCGACCACAGCCGTCTCCTTCGATTGATACCCTTCTCTCTGGAAGAAATCCTCGGCCTGCTCGAAGCTCATCTTGCCGGTATGCATTTCGATGCCGACGATGAACCGCGCGTTGCGCAGCAATGCATCCTGCAACTGGCCAAGGCGCAGCAGCTTCGATTCGCGCTCGTCTTTGGCGCCCGCGCCCGGCTGTCCATAGCCCTCATCGAGCATCATCTGCTCGCAATAGTGCGCCCATCCTTCTATATCGGTATTGGCGCCCAAAATTTTGCGAACCTTGCTCGGCGCCTGCGGCAGCCACAGGAACTGAACATAGTGCCCCGGATAGGCCTCATGCACGGCGGTCGAGATCACGGTGCCCACATTGAAAGAGTGCATGTAGCCTTCAACCTCGGCGGGCGTCATCTTCGGATCAGGCAGTGTCACGTTGAAATACGATTCGGTGGCGTGTGTCTCGTAGGGACCGGCCGTATCCATGCTGGCGAAGGTGGTGGCGCGCATGAAGGGCGGCGTCTCTTCGACGATTGGCTTGACGTCGGACGGAATGGTCACGATGTGATGCGCGCGGATGAAGCCGGTCAGGCTGTCAAACGTGGCGCGGAAAGAATTGAGCAGTTGGTCCGGCGCGGGATGATCGGCCCCCAACTCTTCGAGCACGGCGTGCGGATCTTTCTCCGGCTCTAGCTCATGCGCCACTTCCTTGAAATGCGCCTGATTCTTGCGTAGGTCGGCCCAGCCGATCTCAAGCAGCTTGTCGAGCGGCAGATCGACCATCTCGTCGTATTGGAGCTTCTTGTGGAAAGCATCCGCGCCGATGCGAAAGTCTCCGTTCGAGCGCGGGAGCAGATCGCTCTTGAGCCAGCCGAGATAATCCTTGAGCGCAACGATGACGGCTGCATTCGTCTCGGCGAACCCCGCTTTCAGCGACGGGTCCTTGGCGTCTGTGAAAGCCTGCGGCACGTCATGCTCGAAAAAGCTGATGATATCCGGCAACTGTTCAATCGCGATCTCGGTAAAGATGTGCGGCGGATTCTGGAGATTGACGCGCGCTGCGGCGAGCAAGGCGGGCATCTGTTTCTCGCGCGCAATCAGCGAGCGGAGCCGCTCATCGGGAGGAGCGAATTTACGCTCCATCGACACGAACGCGCCGTTGGCGCACGTGCTCGAATAGTTGTCCGCATTTTTCTCCCACGGACGAATGGTTTCGAGCGTCAACAGTTGCGAGCGGATGTTGCTCAGAACAATCTCGCGGTCGCTGCGCGGAACAAAATTAGCCGGGGACTCGTCGGGCTGGATCGCCTCGATGCGTTTCTCGAAATCTTTGAGCGCTGCGACTTCGGCGTCGATCGCCGGGCGGGAATAGTCTTCGAGCTGCACGTCATACTGATGAAATCCGGTCATGGTCCCGGTCGACGGGGCATAGTGGAAGTAGACCTGGTCGAAGTACTCGTCGGTCGTTCGCTGAAGCTGCTGCTTCCAGGTCTCCTGCGCAGCGTGCGCGGCAATTGCGGTTGACATACTGGCTCCTATCGTGAAGAGGGTAGCGGCTTTTCTCATGGCGCACTTCCTTATGCGAACGCGGGACTCAGGCATTGACCGGGGCCGGTCCGAGACTGGCCAGCAATTCATGTATTTCGAGCAGCACTTCGTCGGGCCGTGAAGCAGTCAGCGGATACTTGAGCACCCCTTGCGGCGTGAACTGCGCGCCGCGCTTACTATTCTTGGCCACCAGCCGCATCAGGTGTTGTGGATCGACTGCGGCATTTTCGGTGAAACGGATCTGCAACTCGCCGCGCTTGCGATCGATCTGCGCCACGCCCATCCGCTCGCACACAAGCCGCACCAGCGCGGCCTCAAGCAGGTAGACCGTTGCATCGGGAGGCGGTCCGTACCGGTCTTCCATCTCCGCGCGCACTTCATTCACGGCTTCAGCCGTCGCAGTCCCGGCAATCTTCTTGTAGAGCCGTAGCCGCTGATTTTCCTCGGGCACATAGCTTTCATCGATGCGCAGCGCAATGCCAAGATTGAGCTGCGTGGCCGCGCGCTCTTCGCTGCCCTCGCCCTTCATCTCCTTCACCGCCGCTTCGAGCATCGAGGTGTAGAGCTCAAAGCCCACCGCTTCGATGTGGCCGCTCTGCTCCCCGCCGAGCATGTTGCCCGCGCCGCGCAGTTCGAGATCGAGCGCAGCAATCTTGAATCCGGCGCCAAGGTCGCTGAACTCCTTGAGCGCGGCCAGCCGGCGCCGGGCGATCGGCGTAAGCTCCTGCTCGGGGGGAATGAGCAAGTAGGCATACGCGCGGCGGTTGGAGCGGCCAACGCGGCCGCGCAACTGGTAAAGCTCGCTCAGCCCGTGCCGGTCGGCGCGATTGATCAGAATGGTATTGGCCAGGGGAATGTCGAGGCCGTTCTCAATGATGGTGGTTGCCACCAGCACATCGAATTCGTGATGCATAAAGGCGAGCATCACCCTTTCGAGATCGTTCTCGCCCATCTGTCCGTGCCCCACCGCCACGCGCGCCGCAGGCACCAGCTCTTGAATTCGCGAAGCGATCTCGTAGATCGACTCCACGCGGTTGTGCACAAAATATATCTGACCGCCTCGCTCCAGCTCCAGTTCAATGGCCGAGCGCACGATTTTCTCGTCGAACTTCGCCACCACCGTCTGAATCGCCATGCGATCCTTGGGCGGCGTCTCGATGACGCTCATATCGCGGAGGCCCACCAGCGACATGTGCAGCGTGCGCGGAATGGGCGTGGCGCTCATCGCCAGCACATCGATCTCCTTGCGCATCTGCTTCAGCCGCTCCTTGTGGCGGACGCCGAAGCGCTGCTCCTCATCCACAACCAGCAGGCCGAGGTCCTGGAACTTGATGTCCTTCGAAAGCAGGCGATGCGTGCCGATCACAATGTCGACCTTGCCCATCTCCACACGCTCGACGATATCCTTTTGCTCTTTGGCGGTGCGGAAACGCGAGATCATCTCGATGTGGATGGGAAACTGCGCAAAGCGCTTCTTGAAGGTCTCGAAATGCTGGAAGCTCAGCACGGTTGTCGGCGTGAGTACGGCCACCTGCTTGCCATCCTGCACGGCTTTGAATGCGGCGCGCATAGCCACTTCGGTTTTGCCGTAGCCCACGTCGCCGCACAGCAGCCGGTCCATCGGCGTGGGAGACTCCATGTCGTACTTAATGGCGCGGATCGCCGACAACTGGTCATCGGTCTCGTTGTAGTCGAACGCGTCTTCGAACTCACGCTGAAAGTCGTTGTCTTTCGTGAACGCTGTGCCCTGCGCGGTATGGCGCTGCGCATAGAGCTTGAGCAGCTCGCCCGCCATATCCTGCATGGCCTTGCGCACGCGCGCCTTCGTCTTGGTCCACTGCTGCGAGCCGAGCTTGTTGAGCGCCGGAGCGGGGCCCGTGTCGGTGGAGCGGTATTTCTGAATCAGGTCAAGCCGCGTGAGCGGAACGTAGAGCTTGGCCGCTTCGGCGAACTCGAGAATCATGAACTCCACCGAGAGCCCATCCTGCACAATCTCTTTCAGGCCCTGATACTGGGCGATGCCGTGCTCGACGTGCACGACGTAATCGCCGATCGTGAGGTCGCGAAAATCTGAGACGAAGGCAGCGGTCTTCGAGCGCTTGGGCTCCGGGCGCGCCGCCACGTCCGCCTCATCGGAGAGATCGTTGGCGCCGAAAAGAATCAGATGCGCGTCGGCAAAGCTGACGCCCGCGGCCAGCGGCGTGCGTACGATGACCGGCACGCGCAGGTCGCCGGCCATGTAGCTCGCTTCTTCAAGCAGCGTCTCGCCGGCGTGCATCAAGCGGCTGCCGAGCCGGTAAGGAATCTGGTACTCGCGCAGCACGGTCGCAAGCCGTTCCACGTCGCCCTGGTTCGGCGCGGCCAGCACGATGCGCGATCCGGCTTGCACCAAGTTCTTCAACTGCTCGATGAGCGCAGGGATCGATCCGTGAAAGCGCAGCGTAGGCCGCGTGTTCAGCTCGATTTCGCCCAGGGTCGCATCTTCGTCGAGCACGTCGACGGCCCCAAGCTGATCGAGATCGAGGCCCATGTGCGATGCCAGCGAGGCCTGCAAGATTTCAGGCCGCTGGTAAATATCTTCCGGCCGGATCAGCGAGCCGATGCCTGAGCGCTCGTGGCGCTGCTCGACCTTGTTCCACCAGCGATCAATCTGGTTGCGCACCATTGCCGGCTCATCAACGAACAGCGCGCAACGGGACACCAGTGTCAGCAGAGATTTTTCCGCTCCGGCCACCGCCGCAAAAAGCTCCCAGCCTGGAAAGACACTGACTCCGCCGGCAGCCGCAGCTTCGGCGGCCAGTTCCTCGTCTTCCGCGCCGCCTTCCAACTCGATGCGCTGCTTGCTCAACCGGCCATTCACCGCGGCCAGCAGGCGCTCCGTGACCGGAGTTTCGGTCAGCGGCAGCAACTCCGTCTCGTCCAGGCCGCTCTGCGAGCGCTGTGTCTCCGGATCAAACTTGCGGATGGTCTCGATCTCGTCGCCGAAAAACTCGATGCGCACCGGGCGGTCGGCTTCTGGCGAATACACATCGAGAATTCCGCCGCGGCGCGTGAACTGGCCCGGCATCTCCACAAGATCCATCTGCGTGTAACCCACGCCGGCCAGATGCGCCGTGAGCACTTCGAGATCAACCTCTTCGCCGCGCCGCAGCGTGACGGCCAATCCGGCATAGTAATCGCGGTCGAAGAGCTTGAGCGCCGCGGACTCGACCGGCGCAATGAGGAGATCGACGGCGCCGGTGGAGAGCTTCCACAGTGCCGAGGCGCGCTGCTCCTGCACGTCCGGGTGCGGCGAAAGATTTTCGAAGGGGAGCACGTCGTGAGCGGGCAGGCGCACAACGCGCCCCGGATCGATGGCGCCGGTCAGCTCGCAACCGGCCTTGAGCATGGGTTCCAGCATCTCGGCGGCCTTGTTATCGGCCACCAGCACGATCACCGGCTGCTTGGCTGCTCTCGCCATCAACGGGATGTAGAGCGCTCGTGCGGTGATGGTCAATCCGGACACACGCCGTCGCCCCGTACCCAGGCTCAGATGCCTTCGTACGCGTTCGAATCCCGGCGAGTGCTCCAGCTCCGCGAAAATCTCGCGGACGAACGGGAGAATCATCAGATTCCAGTTTAGCAGCGGCGGAGCTTCCTCACCCCCCGCCCAGCGCCTTGGCGAACGAGTAGAAGAAATCGAGCGATTTCCAGTACGAATTCACCGGCAGCCGCTCGTCTTTGCCGTGCGCGCGAATGTCGTCGCGCTCCAGGGCGACGGCGGAGTAGCCGTAGCAGGGAATGCCCGCCTGCGCAAAGTAGATCGAGTCGCTGGCGCCATTTTCCATCACCGGCGTGATGGGAGTTCCCGGCCAGATTACGTCTGTGATGCGCCTCAGCGGCTCGAAGACCGCAGGAATCGGCGCGGGGGGTGCGATCGCCTTGCGCTCCGGTGCCGTTTCGGAGATCGCGCCCGCATCCGAGACGTATTGCACGCTCAGCTTCGCGTCATCCAGGATGCCGATAAGCTGCCGCCGAATCTCCTCGGGGGAGTGGCCGGGAAAGATGCGGCAATTGACGATCGCCTGCGCCGTCTGCGGCAGCGCATTGTTGGCGTGTCCGGCGTTCAGCCGCGTGGCCACGCAGGTGGTGCGGAAGTTCGCGTTGTAGGTCGGCTCCTCGCTTAATCGCGCCGCGGCGGCCCTATCCGGCGGCTCGGCCAGGATGGCGCGCATGTCATCGCCGGTTTCGCCGCTCTCCTCTGCGGCCAGATTTTTGAAGTAGTTCCGTGTCACTTCATTTAGCTCGAAAGGGAACGCGTAGGCCGCCAGTTTGTCGAGCGCGGTCGTCAGCTCGTAGATGGCATTGTCCGGCCGAGGCAGCGAGCTGTGCCCGCCACGGTCGGTGGCCGTGATCTGGAAATCGGAGTAGATCTTTTCGGTGGCTTCAACGGAGGCTATCACCGGTCGGCCATGGTCCAGCTCCACGCCGCCGGAGTCGGGGTTGATCACGTAGGCGGCATCGACAAGTTCGCGGTGACGATTCACGAGCCACGACGCGCCGTTGAACCTGCCGCCTTCTTCGTCCGCCGTCAGCGCGAGAATCAGATCGCGCCTCGGCTTGTAGCCTTCGCGATGCAGGCGGAGAAACGTAGCCACCAGCACGGCATCCGATTCCTTCATGTCCTGCGTGCCGCGCCCGTAGTAGTAACCGTCCTTTTCCACAAACTGAAACGGGTCGGTCGACCAGTCGGAGCGCAGCGCCTGCACGACGTCCATGTGGCAGAGAAACAGCACGGGCTTCTCTGTTGCCGCTCTGGCCGCGCGATAGCGGACCACGAGATTCTGCTTGCGCGGATCGGGACCCAGCAGATGCACGTCCTCAGCCGGAAATCCCGCAGTGAGAAAGCGCTGCTGCATGGCGGCGGTGGCCGTGGTTACGTTGCCTTGCGCCGTGTCGGTCGTGTTGATCTCAATAAGCTGCTTGAAGATCGCGAGCGCCCGGGCGCGGTCGGCCGCGGATGCTCGCGGAATGGTAACTTGGGCGGCGCTGAAGGGGCCCGCGATTACGAGAGCGGCGAGCATGAACGCGAATGCGGGGATTCTGCGCATGTGGGCATTTTACGGGGTCAGCGGGAGTTCATCCCTCAAGGGCACGCCCCTACAGTGGCGCTTTCCCAAAGAAAAAGCACGTTGCAGGCTGCGTTTGCGGCGCCATCTACCAGTTGGTGATCGAGCCATCCGGCCGGAAGTAGGTCTGCGCGCGGGCAGTCACGGGTTCGGTGATTTCGGCAATTTGCGTCAGCTGCTTGTAATCGAGTTCAACGCCGAGGCCTGGGCGCTCATTCGGATAGAGCTTGCCGTTCTTGAAGTCCAGACAGACGGGCAGGTGCGGCAGCGTGCGGCCCTGGTAGTTATATTCCATCATCACGGGTCCAGAAAATGTACCGAGGCAGTTGACCAGCGCTGCGGTCGCAATGGGTCCGGTGAAGTGCGGCACCATGCCGACGAAGTGGGTTTCGCAGATGGCGGCGATCTTCATCATCTCCGTAATACCGCCCACGTTCGGCAGCGTCGCGCGGAGGTAGTCGATGTCGTGATGCTCGACGAGCGCGTTGAAGTCCCAGCGGTTGCCCCACTCCTCGCCGGCAGCCAGAGGCACGTTGACCTTGCCGCGCAGAATGGGCAGGTCCTGCTGAAAGGCTTCAGTCCGCACCGCGTCTTCAACAAAGTAGGGCGCGAACTCTTCAATCTCATTGCACCCTCGAATCGCATCGGACAGGTCGAACCGCTGGTGGAAATCCACGACCCAGTCGCCGTCTTTGCCCACACCTTCGCGGGCGGCGGCGCACTGCTGGCGCAGATACGTGATGCGTTCGTGTGTGTTGAACGTGCTATTCGCCGGCAGGTCCGCGGCGCCGAAGCGGAAGGCGCGATAGCCCGCTTCGATGGTGGCCCGCGCCCTTTCCTGGATAGTGGACTTGGGGCCGATTCCGGGAATGATGCCGGCCGTGTTGTAGCACTCGCAGTAGTTGCGCACCATGCCGCCGAGCAGCTCGTGCACAGGAAGATTGAGCACTTTGCCCCGGATGTCCCAGAGTGCGAGGTCGAGCGCGCCGATGGCATCGGTCTTCTCGCGGCCGGCGGGATAGAAGAAGGCGCGATTCATGTCTTGCCACAGCCGCTCGACGTACTGCGGATCGCGGCCGATCAGTCTCCCCGCGGATTGCGAAAGCGTGTCCTTCGATCCGCCTTCACCGATGCCGGTGATGTTGGCGTCGGTCTCAATGGTCACCACCACATCGCTCTGGTTGAAGAGCGGATTGGGATTCGGCGGCAGATAGGCCCGCACGCGCGTGATCTTCATTTTGGGAAGAGCGGCGAAAGCGGGAGCATTGCGCAGCGCCACGGCAGCAGCCCCTGCGGACAAGGAGCGGAGAAACGTTCGTCTCTGCATGATTCGGCCCCTTCCTTTGGAAATCACCTTTCGAGGAGAAAGATCAATGCGGCCGGCCGGGCAGCACAAAATGCTCTGCACAGCGCGGCTCGTACGAGTCGCCGGGCATCTTGACCGGGCTGTCGTAACGCGCCGGCTCGCCTTCGATCAGCCGCTGCGAGTAGAGCGCCCGCGCCCCGCAGGCGCAGTAGGCCATGCACTCCGTGATGCTGCCGCCGTAGGCGTTCACCAGCCAGCTCAGATTCAGCATCTCCCCGAACGGCACGGCGCGAAAATCCAGATCCAGCCCCGCTACCAGCACATCATGATTTTCCTCGAGCAGATGCTTCGTGAAGAGGAAAAGATCGTTGACGAACTGGCCTTCGTCGATCGCGATGCATTCCACCCGTTTGCCGATCTGCTGTTCCGTGGCGGCGATCACCTCGAGCACCTCCCATGGGTTCGCGGAATTGAACTCGTGCGCATGCATCTTGCAGTGGCCGTTGGGATTCCGGCTCTCGACCATGCCTGGGCCGCCTTTGATGTCGTCGCTCGGCTTCAGCACCAGCACGCACTGCTTTGCATACTGGCGCCGCATCTCGGCGCGCCGCAGCAATTCCGCGGTCTTGTTGCTGCGCATCGGCCCGAGCAATAACTCCAGCTTTCCCGGCACGTTCCCCCCGCTCTCCACCGTAATTTCGCTTCCGGATTTCATGATACCCCGGCCCAATTGGAAAGCCCGGGAGCCGGTTGCGCTGCGCCGTACCTGCAGCGTTTCACGCCGCAAACGGAGACTCTGTCGGCGCACGCCAATCCCTGCCAGAACAAGACCTCCGGCGCACTTGAGGCCGTTGGGATGAGGAGAGAACCCGATCGAAGTTTCTTCTGGACTGCCCTAGTGGACGGCCGAAACTCCGCTCGGGCCACGCCGGATCGCCGCGTCCACCACCACCTTCATCACGCCGCAGTTTTCAAAAAAATGGACGAGGCCGGCAGAGAGCGGCTCCATGCCGCGGGAGCTGGAGAGGGCTGAGCCCGGTTCCGCTCCGCCCGCGTGCACGCCGGCATTCCACCCGGCTGACGAACTGCCACGCGCAAACGCCGCGGTCCGGTGCAAGGAGGCGGCGCCGTCGACGGTCGATTGCGCCATACGCATCTCCCCCGTGCCCTGCGCATCCAGAATCAACGCCGTCAGCTTGCGCGCCAAATCGAGCGGAAAGCTCTCCGCGACAAAGACCAGCTTACCCCGCGTCGTGATCAGGACCGGACCCTCGTTGGTCGAGTACACCATTTCTTCGGTTCCATCATTGGCGCTCGCGGAAGTCTCCTGAGCTTCACTCCGGTGAACGCTCGAATACTTCCGCGCCAGGCTTTTGGCATAGAGCTTGGCAAAGTTCTCAGCGGAGGCATCGTTCTTCCAAACTGAAAGGTACAAAAGCGCCAGGGATTGGGTGCTGTTCTGCTCCGCGGGCTTGGTGGCGCTGCGCAACTGCCCGGCCCAGTAAAGACCGCCGTTCCAGGCCGGCGTCAGGTCGCGCGCGGCGCTGTCGCCGCCAAAGAGCTGGGAAAGAATGTGCAGATCGAGCTGGCCTACCTGGCCGATATCGTAGGGGCGGTAAAGCTTGTCCACCAGCGGATGAATGTCCGGCAGCAGCGGCACGGCGGGTATCTGCTTCATCTCGTATTCGCGGGGATTGATGATCTCCCAGCTTGATGAGGGCGGGTGGTCGAGTGCGCCGGCGAAGGCGGCCGTCTGCCCCTGGTCCATCCACACATCCTGCTCGAAGCTCAACCCTTCGCGATAGGGAAACAGCATGGATTCGGAGAGGAGCAGCGGTGCGCGGGCCATCACCGGTGAATTTTCAGAGCTGGTCATCTGCTCTTTCAGCACGTCCAGAACTTCGGGATCCTTCACCAGGCTCTTGCCCAGGGGCTTGAGCATGTAGTCCATCATCACCGCGGTCGCCTGGCCCTCGGCTACGGCGTCGCGCGCGGTGTCCATCTCGTCTTTGGCCAGGTGCTGCTGGTCGCCCGGCCCATCGGTCGAGACATCGTCGGGAGTCTGGTCGTCCCACTTGTCCAGATCGCTGTGCTGGTCCTGGAGCGCGTGCGTGAGCTCGTGGGCCAGCACCGGCTTTTGCTCGTCGGCGTCCACCCAGTCCAGCAGGTTCACGGTCTTGGTCTTCGAGTCGTAATAGGCTTCGATCTGCTCTTTGAGCAGCGCCAGGAGAAAGGGCTTGAGCTCAAAGTCGTGATCCAGCAAGCCGAACTTTTTCAGCACGACCTCGTCGCGCTGCAGGCGCTTGGCGCCTTGGTCCTCATCGAACTTTTCTTCGAGATAGCTCTCGATTGCCGTGCGGGTCGTCAGCTGGCGCTTTACCTGGCTCTTGATCGGAAGCCCGGTTTCGTCCGAGGAGAACTTCATCAGCTCGTCGACGAGCGCGAACAACTGCTTGCCCTGTTCAGGCGTAATGTGCGAAGCGCCTGAAGCGCTGTCAGCCGACGATGCGGGGGGAGCTGGCACCGGAGCGGGCGGGTTGGCCGGCGCCTTTTGCGCCGTTGCAGCCGCACCGCCGGCGGCCAGGCAAAAGAGCACCGCGAGCAGCCACGCCGGCCTCGTTCCTGGTGATCTTCGCTGCGGCTTCATCATGGATTTCTCCCCCGGCTGGTTTAAGGATCGAAGCGGCAATGGCCAGGGTCCCCGGCCCATCCCCTGCGCCTTTCCAAGGCTATAATCAGGAAGCGGTCCGGCGCCAAGTTCGACCGCAAAAATCCGCTCCGGCGGATGGAATCCACTCTCCATGACCGAGACCGATCTTACCTCGAACCTGCAGGCCACCGCGTTGGCCGCCATGCTTGAATCCGCACACACGCCCCGCGAGCTTGCCGTCTATCGCGGTGCGCTTACCCCGCGGCAGTTGGACGCGCCGGAGCTGGAAATGGGGGCGCTCGCCGCTGGAGCAGCCATCCACGATCTGGGCTGGACCCGGCGCGTCGCCGTACGCGGGGCAGACCGTTTCCGCTGGTTGAGCGGCATGGTGACCAATACCGTCAATGACCTGTTCCCGAATACCGGGGCCTGGAACCTGGTGCTGAATGCGCAAGGACGGATTCAGGGCGACCTGATGGTATGGCGCGGAAGCGAGGAGCTTTCGCCGCAGCGGCGCCATCCCGAACCGGCCGGCGCAAAGAACGACAGTGCTCTCTCCGGCACTCCGTTCGCCGGGGAGTCTGGGCTGGAACTCGAGATCGCCGCCGATCAGTACGACCGCTTGATGGCTCATTTGGATCACTTCATCATTATGGATGATGTGGAACTGGTTCCGGTTGGCGAGGAGCAGGTGGGCGAGGCAGGCTCGGACACGGCCGTGGGCCTTACCGGGCCGCTGGCGGCCGAAGTCCTGTCCCGGCTGGGTCTGCCGGTCTTTGCGCATCCCATGACGGGCGCCCGCGTGGAGTGGAATGGCCTTGACCTGAGAGTGTTGCGCGGTTATGGCGTATTAGCCCACCATTACGAGTTCTGGTTGCCCTCGGCCGGGCTGGGGAAACTGTGGTCGTGCCTGCGCACCGCCGGAGCCGCGCCCGTAGGCTGCGCTTCTCTGGATGCCTTCCGCATCGCGGAGGGAATTCCGGTGTACGGAATCGACATAGCGGAGCGCGATCTGCCGCAGGAGACCTCGCAGATGCGGGCGCTGCATTTCAGCAAGGGCTGCTACCTGGGCCAGGAGATCGTCGAGCGCATCCACTCGCGGGGCAACGTGCACCGTCACCTGCGGCCCCTGGAGCTTTCCGGGCCCGCGCCGGCTGCCGGCACAGAGCTGAAGACCGAAGCAGGCAAGCCTGCCGGCCAGATCACCAGCGCCGCGGCTCTCCCGATGGCCTCCGGGGTCCGCGTCTTCGCTTTGGGCATGATCCCGGCGGAGGCCGAAGCCCTCGATCAGGCCTTCGTCTACGCGGCCGGATCGGCGAGCGGTACGGGTCGCATTCTGGCCATGCCGCCTGTGTTGAGTTGATCCGATGGGTGCCGTTTGAGTCGGGCTGGATGAGAAAATTGGAATCATGAGCGACACGCCAAAATTCGAAGTGATTGACCGCCGCAAGATCAAGGCGGAGGAAGAACGCGAAAGCCCTTCGGCCGCGGAATCGGAAACTCCGGCTGCGCCCGCTCCGAAGTCAGGCACAGAGCCGGCTCCCGATCCCAGCCTGGGCCCGCGCCTGGTGGTCAACGAGGAGCGCGAAACCGCCTCTGGACCGGCGCCCTCCGATACGCCGGCCGAGGAGGCGGAAGCGGAGTTCGCGCAAGATCTGCCCCCCGCGCCCACTGCCCAGGAGAGCCGCGAGCAGAAGGTCGCCTATGATGCCTCTGCCGAACGGATTGAGGAACTGATCCGGGCGCAGAATCCCGGGGTGGGCAAGCAGCCGCCGGTGAGCTTCGAGCACCTCGTCCAGCAGTTTTATGTCTCGGCCATGATCCAGATGGGTGCCGGCACCCAGGAGGGTCAGCGTCCCAGGGTCGACATCCTGGGCGCCCGCACGACCATCGAGCTGCTCGGCATTCTCGCTGAAAAGACCAGCGGCAATCTCACCGAGGCCGAGGATCGCATGTTGCAGTCGGTGCTCTTCGAGGTGCGCATGGCATTCCTAGAGTTGAGCAGCATGATCAACATGCAAGGCGTCCAGCCTCCGCCGCCCAAACCGGGCAAGCGCTAACCCCCGGATGGAAGGCCTGCTCACCTTTCTAGGCACGGGGACCTCGATGGGGGTTCCGTCGCTTGGCTGCGGGTGCAGGGTCTGCACCTCGGCCGATCCGCATGACAAGCGGCTGCGGCCGTCTGTGCTGGTGCGCTGGCCCGAGCCTGCCTCCGGCATCGAGCGGAGCGTCGTGATCGACACCGGCCCCGACTTTCGTGAGCAGGCGTTGCGCATCGGCCTAACGCGCGTGGATGCCGTCTTCTATACGCATGGGCATGCCGATCACATCCTGGGCATGGACGACCTGCGCCCGCTCAGCTTCAAAGCCGCCCGGGAAGTCGGCCCCATTCCGCTCTACGCCGGGCCAGACGCCAAGGCAATCCTGGAGAAAATCTTCGATTACACCCTCGCGCCGGACGCAACCTACATCAACCGCGCACGGGTCCAATTGAATCCGCTAGCCGCGCACACACCGGTGTACGGCGTAGATTTTCTGCGCATCCCCGTCCGCCACGGCCAGCAGGCGATTGACGGTTTTCGCTTCGGACGCGCCGCCTATCTCACGGACGTGAGCGCGATACCGGATGAAAGCTTCGCGATGCTCCAGGGCGTGGAGGTGCTGGTGCTCTCGGCGTTGCGCCACGCGCCGCATCCCAGTCATGCGACGGTGGAGCAGGCGCTCGGCTGGGCGCAGCGCATCGGCGCGCGGCAGACGTGGCTGACCCATATCGCCCACGACCTTAGCCACGAAGAAACCAATCGGGCATTACCGGAAAACATCAAGCTGGCATGGGACGGGCTGAGCGTGCCCATCGAGCTATGAACGGGCTCGGGGACATGCCCTCCGGGTCGTTCCGCGTCTTCCGCACGCTTGCGGAGGTCTTGCCAGGCTTCGGGCCCACGGTGGCTGCCATCGGCAACTTTGACGGAGTGCATCGCGGGCATCAGGAGATACTTTCCGCCGTCTCCCGGGAGGCGCGGGAACGGAACGCGCTCGCTGTGGCTGTCACCTTCGACCCGCATCCCGAGCAGGCGTTGCGGCCCGCGCAGGCGCCGAAATTGATCGCACCGCTCGCCGAGCGCCTGCGGCTGCTGGCCCGGACGGGCATCGATGCGGTTCTGGTGCTTCCTTTCGATGCGGAGCTGGCAGCGCTCTCTGCGCGGGAGTTTGTCCAGCGCATTCTGGTCGGCCTGCTGGGCGTCTGCTCCATTCATGAAGGCGAGAACTTCCGTTTCGGTCACGGCGCCAGGGCGGGCGTGCGCGAGTTGAAGGAGTTCGGCGCGGAGTTCGGCTTTGCGGTGCGCGTGCATCCACCGGTGCGGGTGCGCGGCCTTGAAGTTTCAAGCTCTGCGATTCGCGCGCTGATCGCCGCGGGCGATATGCGCCGCGCGCGCTGGATGCTGGGCCGTCCGTTCAACCTGTTTTCGACGCCCCAACGCGGGCGCGGCATCGGATCGCGGCTGCTGGTGCCTACGGTGAATCTTGCGCCCTGCAACGGATTGCTGCCGGCGCTGGGTGTCTACGTGACCCGGCTCAGGATCGGCGATCGCCTGGGCGGCGCGGGCCGCGCTTTCGAGTCAGTGACCAACGCCGGCAACCGGCCCACCTTCGGCGAGCCGTCGTTCGCCATCGAGTCGCACATCCTCAACTTTGAGCCGGTCGATCTCGACGATCAGACGCCGCTCGAACTCGAGTTTCTGCTCCGGCTGCGGGAGGAGATCAAGTTTCCCTCGCCCGATGCGCTCAAAGCGCAGATCTTCCGGGATGTAGCGCGGGCGAAGCGGTATTTCCGGCTTTGTCCCAGTTGAAGGCAATTCAAAGTTAAGAGCAATTCGATCAAGCGCAGGAGCGAATCGAGCCTGTGGTCGTCATTGCTCCAGAGGTTTCGCCGGGGTTGGATTCGCGTTGATCGCCGGTTTTACCGTCGCCTGGGGCCTGGCGGGCGACCCGTAGGCAGGCGGGGCTGGCCTGACCTGCAAAGGTCGTGCGGGCAGCGCGACGGGCTGCTTCATCGCGGCCTTGGGGGCAGGGCGCATGGGCGCAATCATTCCGGACGCGCGCAAGGTGGGCCGCGGCGGTGCAGCCCCGGCTGCGGGGGCAAGGCGGAAAGCGGGCCGGGCAGGCAGCTGCGCAGAGGCGCGATCCATATCTATGGGGGCGGCCTCTTCATCGCCCGGGAACTGCTCATCGTCTTTGCCGGCGATGGCCGATTTCATAAAGGTGATCCAGATGGGCAGCGCGGCGATGGCCCCCGTCTCCTTGTTGCCTAACGATTCGCGGCTGTCGTAGCCCACCCAGACGCCGCAGGTGACCGAAGGCGAGAAGCCCAGAAACCAGGCGTCGGTGAAGTCGCTGGTGGTGCCCGTCTTTCCGCCCAGGGGATGCTTCAACTGCGCGGCGGTTTGGCCGGTGCCGTGCTCCGTCACGTCTTTGAGCATGAACATCATGGTGCGCGCCGTCTGCTGATCGATGACCTCGGTGACGGCGGGCTTATCTTCCCACAACGTGATGCCGTCGGCATTGGAGACCTTGCGGATGAGCCGCGGCGCGACGCGCACGCCGTCATTCGGGAAGACGGAGTAGGACGCGACCTGCTCTTCCAGCGTGATCTCGACCGCGCCGAGGGCGATGGGCAGGTAGGCGGGAATATTCGAGGTAACGCCGAACTTGTGGGCCACATCGATCACCTTGCGGATGCCCACGCGGGCGGCCAGCTTGAGCGCGGGAATGTTGCGCGATTCGGCGAAGGCATTGGCAACCGTCATCGCGCCCTTGAAGTCGTTCTCGTAGTTGTGGGGGCGATAGCTGCCGAAGCTCACCGGCGTGTCCATTACGATGTCGGTGGGCTTGACGCCGTCTTCGATGGCCGCGGTATAGACATACGGTTTGAAGCTCGAACCGACCTGGCGCTGTGCCTGGGTGGCGCGATTGAAGACGGAGAGCGCGTAGTCGCGGCCGCCGACCATGGCCAGCACGTCGCCGCTGGTATTGTCCATGGCCATCAGCGCGCCCTGCACGCCGGAGTCCTGCTCGAGCGTGGCGCGTTGCGCCAAGCCGTCGGCGGCCGGCGAGAGATGCACGTAGATCACGTCGCCGGGCTTGACGAGCGCGTCGCCGTAGCGCTGGCCCGTCCACTGCCAATCAGCGGGAAGAAGCAAAATCTCCTGGGCGCCGACGCGGGCGTGAATCTCAAGCGGCAGCGCACGGGTCACCAGGGCGTGCACGTAGTCGCCGGGGCCGGTGGCGAGCGCCCAGTCAGGGTGCCTGTAGTCCTCGAGCGAGGAGCCGGACGCGAGCACATTGTCGAGATGGGCTTTCCATCCTCGCCGGCGCTCGTAGGTAGCCAGCCCATCGAGAACCGCCTGGTTCGCCGTCTTCTGCAGATCGAGATCGAGCGTGGTGTCGATGCGCAAACCCGCTTCATGCACCTCCTCGCTGCCGAAGCGCTTCTCCAGCTCGCGGCGCACCTCTTCCTGGAACCACGGCGCCACAGAACCTTCAGGCTGGGTGATGTGCAGGCCGAGCGGGGTGTTGCGCGCCTCCTCGGCTTGAACGTGGGTGATGATGCCGTCCGACTCCATCTCGCTCAGCACCAGATTGCGCCGACGGAGCGATCGTTCCGGATAGAGGATCGGCGAAAAAGCGACCGGCCCTTTCGGCAGTCCGGCGAGCAAAGCCGCTTCGGTCAGATTGAGATCCTTCGCATGCTTTGAGAAGTAAAACTCCGACGCGGCCTCAAACCCATACATGCCGCTGCCCAGGTAGATCTGGTTGCCATAGAGCGTAAAGATCTGCTGCTTGGTGAAAGCGCGCTCGATCTGGATGGCGAGATAGGCTTCCTGAATCTTACGGGCGGCGGTGCGGTCGGCGGAGAGAAACAGGTCCCGCGCCAGTTGCATGGTAAGCGTGGAGGCGCCCTGCGCCCGCCCGTGGCTGCGGACGTCATGCCAGACGGCGCCCGCCACGCGGAACACGTTGATGCCCCAGTGCGATTCGAAGTTCTTGTCCTCGATCGAGATCACGGCCTCGCGCAGGATGGGCGCGAAACCGTCGTAACCCACAATGACCCGATGCTGCAACGCGAAGGAGCCGATAAAGCGTCCCTTGCTGTCGTAGATGTCGGTCGTGGTGGAAGGGCGATAGCTTTCAAGCTCGTTGATCTGCGGCAGATCAGCCGAGTAGACGAGCGTCAGCCCGGCCAGCGAGCCGGTGACAGCGGACAGAAGGATCAGCACAACCAAGGCAGAGCGGGCGGCGAGCTTGTGGTGTGAACGCGCCCGCGCAGGCACAGCTATGGGACGGCGGCTCCGATCCGGGTCGAGCGATCTCGGACCACGCAGAAGGGGGCCGCGGGGTTCCACAGGCCGTTGGGGGGTGGCAGCCAAGTGTTCCTCTCGGGGCATCTCCGGGGGATTTCAAAAAAGATGCGTCACCCTCAGGCTAGCACTTTCACAGTGCGCGGACGCGCGCCGGAAACGAAAGTTGTACCCCCGAATACAAGGGCAGGACGACACGCAAAAAGGGAAGGCGAAAACTTGATTTCCAGCCCTCGCATCGGCGATTCCGGCTCAAGTATTTTGCGCCGAAGGAATTACGGCCGCAGGCCGGCGCGGTGGGCGCTTCTGAGCGGTCTACGCGCCCTTGGCCTTGAGCAGATCAAGGGCCTTGTTCAACATCTCGTCTCCGTTGGGAGGCGCGATCCCCTCGTCTTCATCTTCCTGCGGCGAGGCAACGGCCGCGGTCGGCGTGACGGCGTCGTCCTGGATCTTCTTGCCGTCGGGACCCTCGTACTTCGCCACCGTCAGCATCAGCGCTCCACCGTCGGGCAGGTCGATCGTCTTTTGCATCGAGCCCTCGCCGAAGGTGCGCTCACCCACCACATCGCCGCGCTTCAGCCCTTCGATGGCGGCGGCCGCCAGCTCCGCGCCTCCATAGGTTCCGCGGTTCACGATCACCGCGACCGGCGCGTCGGTGAGGAACTTCGACGGATCGGCGGCAAAGCTCTGCTGCGGAAATTGCTGGCCCGCGAGAGTGGCCATCGTGCCTTGCTTGATGAAGAAGTTCGCCAGACGCAATCCCTGCTGCGCGTCGTCGCCCGTGCAATCGCGCAGATCGAGCAGGATCTTGCGATTCTTGCCGGCGGCCTTGATCCGCGCGGCAATCTCATCGACGCGCGCGGCGGTGAGCACGCCCGGCTTCAGATAAAGTATCGACGAGTTCTCATAATCCTGCTGGCTCAATGCGGGAGCCGCAACGATGGCCCGCGTGAGGGTGACTTTCTGCGGGTCCGGCTTGAGCGGGCGAATCACGGTGACGTCGATCGTGCTTCCCGGCTTGCCTTCGAGCATCATCCGAATCACCGCGAGCGAGAGATCGTGCGTCGACTTGCCGCCGATAGACTCGATCACGTCGCCGTCCGCCAGGTGATTTTGCTGGGCGGGCGAATTCGGCTCCACGTTGACCACGGTCGCATACCCGAAGCGCTTCGAGATCGTCATGCCTTCCTGCGCGTTGCCGCTCGCCGGACGATCCTTGTAGACCTTGTACTCGGCTGCCGTTAGATAGCTTGAATCGGCATCCAGCGACTCGAGCAGCCCGTGCAGGGCGCCGGTGGTCACGTCGTTGATATTGGGATCGGTGACATAGTCGCTCTGGATCTTCTGCAGCACTTCGGCATACACGTGCATCTGGCGGTAGGCGCCATCCTGATCGTCGCCCGCATGAACGCCGAGCCAATTGAACTCGCCCAGGGCAAACCCAAGGCCGAGCGTGACGAAGATGCCTACGGAAAGGACAAAGACAAAACGCTGGAAGAATCGAGACACGCACACCACCGGGAGCCGGCCGCCGGAGAATGGCCGGCCACGCACATCTTATAGACGCAATGATAACGCAAGTTGTTTTTCAAGAACGCGGAGCGAAGTGCGGGGACCAGTTCGACGGACGCCGGGAATCCCGGCGATCTCGCGTGGATTGTGCTATTTGCGAGCCAGCCAATCGGCATTCGATGCGATCCATCTCCGGGATCTGGGCCCGGATTGACTGCGTTCGATGAGCCCGGGCTGAATTTCCCATCCGCTTGGCGCGCACCGAGCTGACGTGCATCGAGTGACCTAAATCACATCCGCTTTTCGATACCTGCCCCAATCTGGATTCAACAAAGGAGCGGGTCTCGAAATGAGTTCTGTCACAGTAGTCACCAAGCTGGCGGGTGCAGAAAGTTCGTTCGCAA
This sequence comes from Occallatibacter sp., assembly GCA_036489815.1. GTDB lineage: Bacteria > Acidobacteriota > Terriglobia > Terriglobales > Acidobacteriaceae > Telmatobacter. Next base: position 23,235 of record DASXFB010000108.1, read on the forward strand.
CCAAAGACGCCGAATCACTGCAAAAGCTATTTCAATTGATGAAGGCCGAAACGCTGCGCACTCCGGCCAAGGCGTCGCATCGTCTTTTTGTCCGCGTCTATGATTTCTCCTCGCAAAAAAGCCGGCCTGCAATCGAACAGTAGTCTTCGCGAACAGTAGCCTCCGCGATCCGCTGCGAAGGCTTGACGCAAATTGATTGTTCTGGTGGGGAGGACGCTATCGAATAGTTCGAGTAAATTACAGATTACACATGTATAATTCTCATCGGTTACGTATTGTTGCCCCCAAAGTTGCCCCTTTCCGCTGCAGGCGCCCGGGGGGGGGCAAGCTCGGGAACAGCGCCGATACGGCGCAAGTGTTATTTTCTAAATTGGGGCCGCCCAGCAGAAGAGTTACCGAAGTGTTATTGACAAGGAGAACCTTCGTGGGAGACGGTACTTGGAAAATGCGTAGTATGATTCGCAAAAGAGCGAACCAAATGAGTCGTGAGACGCGTCCAAGGTTGTTGGAGACTGCATTGG
>DASXFB010000036.1:0-5347 GCA_036489815.1 Occallatibacter sp.
AACCCTTCACGGTGATCGTGGACTACGCGCACACCGACGATGCGCTGCGCAACCTCACTTCCCTCGCCCGCCAGATTACGGCCCAGGAGGGCAAGCGCGTCATAACGGTCTTCGGCTGCGGCGGCGACCGCGATCGCACCAAGCGTCCCAGGATGGGCGAGGCGGCCGGCCAGGGCAGCGACTTCGTCGTGGCCACCAGCGACAATCCGCGGTCTGAAGATCCACGCGCCATTCTTGCCGAGGTCGAGCCCGGATTGAAGGCAACCGGCATCCAATATGTTATTGAGCCGGACCGGGCAGCGGCGATTCGCCTCGCCCTCGAAGCCGCGGCGCCGGGCGATGTGGTCCTGCTCGCAGGCAAGGGCCATGAGAAAGAACAGATTCTCGCGAACGGCGCCATTCCTTTCGACGACGCGGAGATTGCGCTTTTAACGCTGGCACAATTGGGGTATCGTGGGGTGCGATGATTCTGACGCTTGCAGAGGCGGCCATCGGCGCAGGCGCGGTGCTCGAAGCACCCACGAGTATCGCGAACCCCGGCGCGATCGAGGTGCGCGGGTATTCCATTGATTCGCGCACCGTGCAGCCGGGCGAGCTCTTCTTTGCAGTGCGCGGAGAGCGGCTCGACGGACACGACTTTGTGACCAACGCGCTGGCACGGGGTTCGGCGGCGGCAGTAGTCTCGCGCGCCCGCGTTGCAGGGCTTCCGGATGTGGCGTTGGCCTCGCCGCTGCTCATTGCCGAAGATCCGCTGCTCGCGCTGCAGATGCTTGCGGTTCACGTCAGGCGGCAGTGGGGCAAGCGCGTGGTGGCCATTACTGGCTCTGCCGGCAAGACGACAACGAAAGAGGCTACCGCCGCGGCGCTCGGCGCAAAGTTCAACGTACTCAAATCGCAAGGCAATCTCAACAATGGCTTCGGGCTGCCGCTGCAGCTTTTGCGCCTGATGCCCGAACACGAGATTGCCGTCGTCGAGATGGGGATGAACCACTTGGGCGAGATCGCTCTGCTGGCGCGCATCGCGTTGCCGGATTGGGGCGTGGTGACGAATGTCGGCAACGCGCACATTGAGAACTTTACCGAGGGCCAGGCCGGCATCGCACGCGCCAAATTTGAGCTGGTCGCCTCATTGCCGGCGAACGGCGCGGCCTTCCTCAACTGTTCAGACGCCTATGTATCGCAGTTCGGCCGCGACTTTCCCGGCCGCGTGGTCTACTTTGGCGATGGTCCCTGCGCCGATCCGCAGATTGTCTCCACCACGGAAGATCTTGAGGGACTGCATGTCCGCTTTCGCGCCGGCGAGCGCGAAGGAGGCTTCACGCTGAAGATGCTGGGTGCGCACAACGCGACCAATGCCATTGCCGGTTTGGCGGTTGCGCTGGAGGCAGGTGTCGAACTCGATGCGGCGATCGCCGCCCTTGAAGCTCTCACGCCGGGTGACAAGCGCGGCCAGTTGATCGAGATTGCCGGCGCGACCCTTCTCAACGACAGCTACAACTCGAATCCCGAGGCGCTGCGCTCGATGATTCAGACTCTGGCCGCGCGTCCGGCGGGCCGCCGCATCCTGGTCGCGGGCGAGATGCTCGAACTGGGGGAGCATAGTGCCGCGCTGCACGCCGCGTGCGGCCATGCCGCTGCTGAAGCCGGCCTCGACTTTGTTCTCGGCGTGAGAGGCAACGCCGAGCATCTTGCCGCTTCAGCCTGCGCCGGCGGCGTCGCTTCGCTGTTTCTGCCCGATGCCGAGGCCGCGGGCCACTGGCTCGCGCAGAATCTCCGCGCCGGCGATCAGATTCTCGTCAAAGGCTCGCGAGGCGTGCATCTGGAGCAGGCCATCGAAATTCTGCGCAATCAAATCACATCTCTTGAGGTCGAATGAACCTTCCTAGAACCTGCAGCTCCGCGCTCCTTACGATCCTTCTGCTGATTTCTTCCGCGATACCGCTCGCCGCTGCGTCCAATCCCGATTGGACCACGCCGTTTCCGCCCTTTCGCATCGCAGGCAATCTCTATTACGTGGGCAGCGCGGACCTGGCCTCTTATCTGATCGCCACGCCCGACGGGTTGATTCTCATCAACAGCAGTCTCGAATCCTCCGTGCCGCTGATCCGCAAGAGCATCGAGACCCTCGGCTTCCATTTCAACGATGTGAAGATTCTGCTCATCAGCCACGCACACAGCGATCATTGCGCGGGCAGCGCGGAGATCGTCAAGCTCACCGGCGCAAAATATTTTGTCATGGATGCCGATGTGCCGGTGGTCGAGTCCGGTGGCCGTGCGGATTTTCAATACGGCGGGGAAGCGGATGAGCGTTATCCACCCACGCATGTGGACCGTGTCTTGCATGACGGCGACACGGTGCGGCTGGGAGGCACGGTGCTCACCGCCCATCTCACCCCCGGCCACACCCGGGGCACCACGACGTGGACGATGAATGAAAAAGAAGACGGCCGCATTCTGCGCGTGGTGATCGTCGGAAGTCCCAATGTGAATCCGGGCTACAAGCTGGTGGGCAACAAGGCCTATCCGCAGATCGCCGCCGACTACAAGCGCGGCTTCACGGTCTTGCATTCCCTGCCCTGCGACATCTTCCTAGGCGCGCACGGCGCGTATTTTGGCTTGAAGGAAAAATACGCGCGCTGGAAGAGCGGCGACAAGAACGCCTTCCTCGACTCAGCCGGCTATAAGGCCTATATCGCCGATCGAGAGCGCGCCTTCGAAGCCGAGTTGCAGCGGCAATCCGCAGCCAAAAGGTGAGCGGACTATCTTGAAGTAGCTTGCCTTGAAGTAGCTTTGCCTTGAAGTCACTTTGCGTCCGACGCGGCAGGCGACATCACTCCGGCTCGGGTTGGGAAGCGCGCTTGCCAAACAACGCAGACCCCACGCGAATGCGCGTGGCTCCCTCCGCGATGGCCAATGGAAAATCTCCGCTCATGCCCATCGAGAGCACGCCGAGGCTGAGCTTCGCGTGCGCCTGGGCCCAGCGGTCGCGCCACTGCCGCAGGCTGCGAAAGCATGCGCGCGTGACCTCTTCCGGCGCGCCCCAGGGAGCGATGGTCATGAGGCCGCACGCTTCAAGATGCCGAAGGTCCGGCAGCCGCTCCAGCAGTTGCGCCGCTTCGGCAGACTCAGGGTCCACTCCGGCCTTGGTTTCTTCGGGGCTCAGTTTCACCTCGATCAGCACCGGCAACCGCTTGCCGGCTCGGGCTGCAGCCTCATCCAAGCGCTTAGCCAGCCGCAGGGAATCGAGCGAATCCATGCCGTCGAAGAGCTCCGCCGCGCGATGGGCTTTGTTCGATTGCAGCTGTCCGATCAGATGGCACCGGGCGTCTGCGCGCAATGGCCCGAGATCTGCCGCCTTGTGCGCAAACTCCTGCACGCGGTTCTCGCCGAAGAGCTGAAGACCGAGAGCCGCAGCCTCGATCAGCACGGTGGCTGGATGCGTCTTTGTGACCGCCATCAGCTCAATCTCGTTCCGGGACCGGCCCGCCGCGCGGCAGGCGGCGGCGACTGCGGCCTCCACCCGTTCGAGATTTTCCTGGAGCGCCGTCATGGCGCCATCAATGCCCGCGCTCCTCGAGGAACTTCTCTGCCTCGAGCGCGGCCATGCAGCCCGAGCCGGCCGCGGTGACGGCCTGGCGATAGCGCCGGTCCTGCACGTCGCCGCAGGCAAAGACGCCGGGAACCACGCGCCCGTCATGCGTCGTCAGCACGTTTTCGGTGGTCTTGATGTAGCCGTCTTCATCGAGATCGATCTGGCCGGCAAGCATCTTTGCATTGGGCTCATGACCAATGCCAAGAAACAGTCCGCTCACGTCCAGCTGGGAGATTTCACCGTTCGTCACGTCACGAATGCGCAGTCCGCGCACTTCTTTTTCGTCGACACCCAGCACTTCTTCCACGATGGTGTTCGAGCGCAGCTCAATGTTCGGGTGCGCGATCGCCCGTTCCAGCATGACCTTCGAGGCGCGGAAATATTCGCGCCGGTGCAGGACCGTAACCTTGGTGGCGAAGCGGGTGAGAAACAAGGCTTCTTCCATCGCCGAGTCGCCTCCGCCCACCACGGCTATCTCCTTGCCGCGGAAGAAGAAGCCGTCGCACGTGGCGCAGCTCGAGACGCCATGCCCGATCAGCGCCTGTTCGCTCGGCAGTCCCAGCCAGCGCGCACTCGCGCCGGAAGCGACGATGAGCGTGCGCGTGGCTACCTCGGCAAGCGCCGTGTGCAGCCGCATAGGGTACACGCCCAGGTCAACCGAAACCAGATGGGCAAGCTCAAAGGTCGCTCCGAACCTCTGCGCCTGTTTCTTCATGTTGTCGATCAGCTCCGGTCCCTGGATGCCCTCGGGCCACCCGGGAAAGTTCTCTACCAGTGTGGTGATCGAAAGCTGACCTCCGGGCTCGTGGCCCTCCAGGATCAACGGCTTCATTCCGGCGCGGCCGGCGTAGATGGCCGCCGTAAGCCCGGCGCAACCCGAGCCAAGAATCACAGTGTCGCGTATCTCTGCCATTTAGTTTCCCGTGTCGATTGTAGACGGTGAGGGCGGGGGCGCTCTATCCCCGCGGCTGACTTCCTGCTCTTCCGCGCAGCGGTCTCCGCGGCTTGAACCGGTCAAACCGCCTGCCCCGCGTCATAATTTCTCCATCCCGGATAAGATGATTCTCATGGCGAATCTGACTCTGATCTATGGCCTGCGGCTGCTTCCCGAGGGCGAAGTTACCGGGATTGAGGATGCAAAGCTCACTCTCTCCAACGGACATGAGGCGCACGTCACCATGCACACCCTGGAGGGGTCCCGCGAGGAGATCGAGACCCAGCTCAGGCGCAGCCTGGATGCTTTCTTCGAATTCTACCCGGAGATTTGAGTCGTGCCGCTCAGGCGATGACACGCCGCCTTGCCGCAGGGCGCCCTGGCACCCGCGCCCAGGCCGCTCCGCTTCGCCCATGCTCGTCGTCTCTTCTAGTCGAAAACCACCGTCTTGTTTCCGTAGCAGAGAATCCGCCGGTCAAGATGCCAGCGCACGGCCCGCGACAGCACCATCCGCTCGAGGTCGCGGCCGCGGGCCACAAGGTCCTCCACCTGATCGCGGTGCGAGATGCGCGCCACATCCTGCTCGATGATCGGCCCGTCATCGAGCACTTCCGTCGCGTAATGGCTCGTCGCGCCGATCAGCTTCACGCCGCGTGCGTGGGCCGCGTGGTAGGGCCGCGCGCCGGTGAAGGCGGGAAGAAACGAGTGGTGCACGTTGATGATGGCCGCCGGATAGCGCGCGACAAAAGCCGGCGACAGAATCTGCATGTAGCGCGCCAGCACCACCAGCTCGATTTCGTACCGGGCGAGAAGCTGGAGCT
>DASXFB010000106.1:0-2127 GCA_036489815.1 Occallatibacter sp.
GAGCGATGCCCTGCGCCGCCGCATGTTTCTGGCCTACAACACGCGCGCCTTTCCGGTAAACCGGGAGCTGTTTCTCGATCTCTTCCGCACCCGGCATGCGATCGCGAACCTGCTGGGCTTCGCTACCTGGGCGGACTTCGCCACGGCCGAACAGATGATCGGCTCGGCTGGCGCGATGAAGCAATTCCTGGATCGGCTGGAGCAGTCGACGCGCGCCGGAGCGCAACGCGAATACGGCATCATTCTCGATTTTGTCCGCAGCCAAAAGCCTGGGTTAGAGGCAATCGACGCAGCCAGCCGCGGCTACTGGCTGGAGCAATACCGGCGGCAGGCCTTCGCCTTCGACTCGCAGGCCGTGCGGCCGTACTTTCCCTACGCCCAGGTCGAAGCTGGGGTTCTTGCAACCGCTGCGCGTCTCTTCAAGGTAGAGTTCCGGCCCGCTGGGGATGCCGAGGTGTGGCACCCGTCGGTGTCCGCATGGGATGTCTTCGATGGCGATCGTCGCGTGGGCCGTTTCTACCTCGACATGCACCCGCGCGAGGGCAAGGACAAGTGGTTCAGCGCCGCTCCGCTGGTGCCGGGCATTGTGGGACGGCAGATTCCGGAAGCTGCTTTGATATGCAACTTCCCGGGCGGCGATGACAAAAGTGATGACCCGGGCTTGATGCAGCACTCCGATGTGGTCACGTATTTCCACGAGTTCGGCCATCTGATGCATGCGATTCTCGGTGGCCAGCAGCAGTGGGCGGGCATCAGCGGCATCGCGACAGAAGGCGATTTTGTGGAGGTGCCCTCGCAGATGCTGGAAGAGTTCTTCCGCGATGCGAAGCTGCTGCAAAGCTTTGGGCGCCACTACCAGACGGGCGAGCCGATTCCTACTGAGCTGGTGACGACCATGAACCGGGCTGGCGCCTTTGGCCGCGCGGACTGGGTGCGCACGCAGCTCTTCTATACGAATTACGCGCTCGATGTGCACGACCGCGATCCGGATGCGGCGGGTGCTCCGTTGGATCTGGATGCGCTGTTATGCGCTGATTATGAACGCTTTCTGCCGTACCGATGGATTGACGGCAACCGCATGTATGCGAGCTTTACGCATCTGTGCGGCTACTCATCGAACTACTACACGTATCTCTACGACAAGGTGATCGCGATCGACTTCTTCAATCAATTCAACCGTTTAGCGCTGCTGGATGATCCGGCGACGATGCGCTATCGCAAGGCTGTCCTGGATCGCGGAGGGTCGGCTCCGGGGCGCGCCATGGTGCAGGGGTTTCTGGGCCGCGACGAGAGCATGGAGGCCTTTGAAGAGTGGATTGGCGAAGCTTTAGCGGCGGTTTGAGGTGCGTTTTGTGCGCGAATAAGGCCCCTTGAAGTACGTTCTGGGCACGATCCGGTAGCGGTCGAGATGGCCAATTGCACCGGTTCCAGTGCAAACATGAAAACGGCAGCAACTTAGCGCTTGACATCCTCCACTCTGCGGCGCAGAGTGGTCTGCATAGTCGCTCTGCGCTGCAGAGTGCTCTTCGAGGAGGCGTCATGGATCAGGCCGAGGTTTGCAGAAACGAGCGGGCGAAGGGGGCGAGTATTGGAGCCACCATCGTGGGCGGTTTCGGTGCGGTGTGGCTGGCAATGGGGATGGCCAGTGCGGGCGTGCCAGGGCGGGTTGGAATCGCGGTGGTGCTTCCCGTCTTCGTGTTGATTGCCTTTCTTGGCTCCGCGGCACGGCGGCGGCTGCCGAAGTTCGCTGGCCCGGAGAGCCCGAAGAAGAAAGAGATGATGCGAGCCTTCTACATGGTGAACATCGCCCAATGGCTGGCCATCTTCGGCACGGTGAACCTGCTGCGCAACCTGCATCTGGATGCATGGATCGTTTCTTCGATCGTGATGATTGTCGGCGCGCACTTCATCCCGCTGGCACGGATCTTTCAGACGCCGCAGCATTTGAAGACGGGCATGGCCATGATGATCTGCGCGGCGGTTGCCATCGTGTTGCCAGTTTCCGCGCGCGATACGGTGGAGTGCCTGAGTGCCGGAGTCATCCTGTGGACGAGCGCAGCGGGCGCGCTCTACGCGGCCTTCCGGATGGCGCCTCCCTCACAGCTTGCTGCGCAAGCCGGGCTGTAG
>DASXFB010000119.1:0-35903 GCA_036489815.1 Occallatibacter sp.
TAAGGAGATCCAGTCCCTCGGGGACTCGCTGGGTGCGGTCGCCGAGACGATTCTGGAGGGAGCGCGTCTGCAGATCCTTCTTGAGCACGACCGTCTCGGCCTCGACCGGGAGATGGAGTTCCTGGTGGATGCCGCCGACAATGGACGCGCGCAACAGATCTGCGCTATCCGGGAAATTCTGGTTCGGCTGGCTCAGGATGATGAAGTTCTGGAGCGGGTGAGAAAGCGGGCCAGGCTGCTTCTCGCGCAGGCTGACAGCTAATCTCAAGGATCACTCCTTAGCGCTCGTTTTATGCGACTTTTCCCGCTGGCGCATGTCCAATCTTGTGTTGGGCTGCCGTTAGAATGAACCGGTCCGCAGGCACGGGCGGCAGGAAAGCGGGTCAGTATGCAGCGCATCGAGAATCACAATGGAATCGACAGGCGACGGAACGGCGCATTGGGTCTGGGCTGGATGACCCTGCTGCTGGGAATGCTCTGTCTAGCGCCGGCTTTGCGGGCAGACGATACCGCAACAGACGGGATGGGGCCGGGAACGCGCGCGGTTCGCCTCAGCGCCGTGGAGGGGACAGTCAAAGTGACTCAGGGCGGCCAGTTGGTTGCCGATCAGGCCACCATCAATGCGCCCCTCTTCGAAGGCATGCAGATCGCCACGGCCGATGACGGACGCGCCGAAATCCAGTTCGAGGACGGAAGCGTGGCCCGGCTTTCGCCCGACAGCACTCTGACGCTGACCGCTTTACGCGGCGACGGAGCCTCCGGCGACGCCGAGATAACTCTGAACAGCGGGCTTGCTTACTTTGAGTTGCAGGGAACGGCCCAATCGGGCCAGATGGATGTTCATTTTGGCGATAGCACCGTGACCGCCAGCGGATTCACGGTCTTCCGCCTGAACACGGATGCTCCTCCCGGCGAGTTGGCGGTTTTCTCTGGGAATGCGCATATCGAGAGTGCGAACGGCGCGGGGGGTCTCGATCTTCATGGCGGCGAGAGCGTGAAGCTGACCCCGGGTGACCCGAGCCACTCGGTCATCGCGGAAAACATCGAGCCTGACTCCTGGGACGCGTGGAACTCCGACCGCGATCAGGCTCTTAACGCGGAAGCCGGCACACCCACCGGGGCCGCGAACAATGTCGCTCCCAATGAGAGCCAAAACCCAGCCTGGAACGATCTGGACGCCAACGGCAACTGGTACGACGTGCCGGGCGAGGGGTACGTCTGGTCGCCGTACGAGGCAGCCAATGCCGGATGGGATCCATACGGCTATGGAAACTGGATGTACACATCCGGATACGGGTACATCTGGGCATCCGGCTATCCGTGGGGCTATCTACCCTACCAGTGCGGAGCGTGGAACTTCTACGATGGCTTCGGCTGGGGCTGGGCGCCGGGAGTCGGCGGCTGTCATCCCTGGTGGGGCGGGGGCTACTATCCCGGCATAAGATTCGGCAGGTCGTTGCCGGGCGGTTACCGTCCACCTCACCGGCCTTTACCGCCGCGCCTGCCGGGGCCTGGCAGGCCCATTCCCATGATTGCGATCAACCGCCGCGGCGGTGGAACGGTAGTCGGCTTGCCGCTGCGGGACCGGAACACGCCCGTAACCATAGGCGGCAACACCGTCCATGCTCTGCAGCCTCTCGGTGTCCGTCCCGGATTTCAGCGGCCGGCGTCGAGTTTTGCCGCGCAGGAAGCGCACACGTATGGCAATCGGAACAACGCGGACCGGCCGGGGAATGCTCCCAACCGCGGAGCGTATTCGACAATGCCCTCCAATGGGCAGTACCGCCCGTCTCCGGGCGTTCGAAGCTATGCGCCGCCGCCCAGTCGCAGTGCGCCTGCGCAGGCCGGTCATCCATCGTATAGCGGTGGCGCGCGCGGTGGCGGAGGTGCTCCCGGCGGGGGCGGCGGTGCCTCGCATGGTGGTGGGGGTGGCGGCGCCTCGCATGGCGGGGGTGGTGGCGGAGGCCACAAGTAATCCGGTCTTCTCATCCGTCCTCTCTTCCGGAGAGATGATTGCGCAACTCAAAAAGGCCGCATCGTTCAGGCCCTCATCGTCCATGCATTGTGCGCTAATTGCACCTTGCGTTTGAAGGACGAGGCCTTTCCTTAACGCTCGGCACAAATTCGATTGCCGCTGCGATGCGCCTCATATAGCATGAAATCTCATTTCCTTCGGACCGCCGGTTCTGGCAGTTGGTCGCGACCTCAATCGAGCGCAAGCCGCGCAGCCCGACGTGGAGCGGATGGGGTTCGAACGCTCCCCGTCAATTCCTTGAAGTTTTTCCACTTGTACTGCTATGACGAGTCAACCGCCCAACCCGGCACAGGATTCCAAAGGATGGCCCTCCGTGATGAGCTGGGTGGGCCGCATCACTGCGCTGATCGGTTTGGGCGCCAGTCTGGCTGGTGGGGTTACGTGGCTTGTGCGCCATCACACGGCTGCCTCGGAGCGCACGGCTCGAATGGCTCTGGCCAAGACGCAGGCTGAGCAGGGGGACTACCAGGGAACGATAACAACCTGCCAGGAGATCCTGAAGGACGAGCCGGCCTACCGCCCCGCTCTCGGCCTCGAATTGAGCGTGGCGGAACAGTGGGTGGAAGACTTCCATGTGGCAGCGCCCGAAGGGCAGAGCGCAGCCGCACCCGCAGCGGCGGGGCTGGACGAGATCCTGCCCATCCTCGACCGAGGTTTGTCTGGCGCCGGCTGGGCACAGCAGGCGGACATTCTGGCTCACATTGGCTGGGCGCACTGGCTGAACCAAAAGATGGCGGAGAGAGAATTTGGGCCGGCCGCGGAGCAGAATCTGCGCGCCGCGTTGAAGCTCGATCCTCAGAACGTGTATGCGAATGGGATGCTGGGCAACTGGACCCTGCAAAACAACGGCGATCTCGCCCAGGCGATGCCATACTTCGATGCAGCCGCGGCCACAGGCAAGGCCCGTCCGTTCGTGAGACGGCTGGAGCTGGGAGCGCTCACCTATCTCGACCGGAAAGGCGCAAGAGCCGCCCAAGTCAAAGTCGCCAACGATATGCGCAAGGGAGGCGAGCCGCTCGACAGCGAGTACAAGCGCCGGATTCTGAGCTTCTGCTTCGACCCGGGCGTGACCGAGCCCGACGAGCTTGCCGAATCGCTTTCCGCTGTGCCTCCAGACGAAGAGTGGGAGACCTACCTCTGGCTCGATGAGAATCCCGACCAGGGAAATCAAAATTTCACCCGCGAATTCGTCCATGCCAACCTGCTTGAAATGAGCGGCGATCGAGCCGGATCGCTTGCACTCTTGAAAACCTTGCAGCAGCAGTTGAAGGGCTCCGATGGAACGATGAAGGACTCGGTGGACGCGGCGGTCGTGCGGCTCTCGCACAGCTAGCCGGCGGGGACCTCACCTTCGTAACCGCTAGGTAACCCAATCGAGTGATTTTCGTCACCGCGACCTATGGTTACTCTGGGATAGATTCAACTCATCAATCAGGAAGCAGATCCCGCAAATTAAGGGAAGAAAGCCCGCCAGGGGGTAGGGAAGAGGCTCCGTGCCTGGAGTCCGCCGCAACCACTGGCCCCGATTTGCCTGCTTCGGAGTGGGTTTCTATCCGATGAAAACGTTTTTCTGGTTTATGCTGGCGGTTTGTGCGCTCGGGCTCACGGGATGCGGCGGTGCGTTGCCTGTCACTTCAGCCGCCTCGGCCTCCACGCCATCGACACCTGTGCCGTCCTCACCCTCCAGTCCCTCGTCGACGTCCCCTTCAACTCCGCCATCAGACCCGTCGACACCTCCCTCGACTCCTTCGACGCCCCCTTCGACAGTGCCACCGGGCGCCACAACGGTCTCGAACATTCAAAACAGCCCAGGGTGGGAGAGCTGGGGCCAGCTGGCTCCGCTTTATTCCGACTGCGCTGCGCCGTGCTCCGGCGTGACTTGGTCATTGAGCCAAGGCATCGCGGCGCCTTCATTGAGCGGCAGCGCGGCCCAGTTCCAAATCAGCGGGGCGACTCCTTACGCTGACGTGCTGTGGACGAATCCGGTGTTGGGCCAGTTTTCCTCGCAGGGGCTGCCGGATAAAGATCACACGCTGCTGCCGACCCTCCATAACTTCGTCTACGACGCCGATTTTTACGTGACCGATGCGTCGGTGACGCAGGTGCTGGAATTCGACATCAACCTCTATATGAATTCGATGGCGTGGACGTGGGGCAACCAGTGCAACCATCTCGGCGACGGCGACTGGGATATCAGCGCCAACTCCGGCTGGAAGTCGACTGGCGCGCCGTGCCCGCTGATCGATCACGCATGGAATCACGTGACCATTCAGGTGCAGCGCGAGGACGACAACACCCTCTTGTTCCAGACCATCACGCTGAACGGCACGACGGCGAATATCAACAAGACGCTTTCTCCCTATGCCGTGCCGGCAAGCTGGTATGGCGTTACCGTGAACTACCAGATGGATGGGGATCACCTGGAGTCGTCGAACACAACCTATCTCGACAATCTGAGCTTGACCTATTGGTAAAGCAGAAGACAGTTCACAGCGGTCAGATCGCAGTTCTCAGTTGCGGGGCGGCGACGATAAACCTCGGACCTTGAGCCGGGAACTGTAAGTAGGCAACAGCAAGCCCCGGGATTCGGAGCGCAGAAAAGGGGAGGGAACGGATCCCTCCCCTTTTCTGTTCGTTACCACGGACTTTAATCGTTATAATTCAGGCTTTCGAGGCCGAGATAAACGGCGCCCGAGCCCAGCTCCTCTTCGATCCGAAGCAACTGGTTGTACTTGGCGATGCGATCCGTGCGGCTGACGGAGCCAGTCTTGATCTGGCCGGCGCCGGTGGCCACGGCAAGATCGGCGATAAAGGTGTCTTCGCTCTCACCGGAGCGGTGCGAAATCACCGACGTATAACCATAGCGGCGACCGAGATCAATTGCCTCCAGGGTTTCGGTGATGGTGCCGATCTGGTTCACCTTGATTAAGATCGAGTTGCCTACGCTCTCTTCGATCCCGCGCTGCAGCCGTTGCGTGTTGGTGACAAAAAGATCGTCGCCGACAAGTTGAATGCGGCTGCCCAGCTTGTCGGTGAGAGTCCGCCAACCTTCCCAGTCATCTTCGGCCAGGCCGTCTTCGAGAGACACGATCGGATACTGCCGGCTCCAGTCATCCCAGAAGTTCACCATTTCGTCGCTGGTCAACTCGCGCTTGTCGCTCTTTTTGAAGACGTAGCGGTTCTTCTCCTTGTCGTAGAACTCGCTGGTTGCAGGATCGAGCGCAATGGCGATCTGCTCGCCGGGTTTATAGCCGGCCTGGTGGATCGCCTCGAGGATGAGCTCGACAGCCTCGGTGTTCGCCTTGAGTGAGGGCGCAAATCCGCCTTCGTCGCCCACAGCTGTGTTGTAGCCCTTCTTTTTGAGAACGCCCTTGAGCGTGTGGAAGGTTTCAGCGGCCCAGCGCAGCGCATCGCTGAAGCGCTCCGCCCCTACCGGCATGATCATGAACTCTTGAAAATCGACATTGGAGTCAGCATGCGCGCCGCCATTGAGTACGTTGAGCATCGGTGTGGGCAGCACGCTGGCGTTGATGCCCCCGAGATAGCGGTAGAGCGGAATCTCGAGCGTCTGTGCCACGGCCCGGGCCGTGGCCATTGAAACCGCGAGAATGGCATTCGCGCCCAGCTTGCTCTTATTCGCCGAGCCATCGAGCGCGATCATGGTCTGATCGACCAGCCGCTGGTTCGCTGCGTCCATGCCTTCGAGCTCCGGGGCAATCACGGTTTCCACGTTGTCCACTGCCCGCAGAACGCCTTTACCCAGGTAGTGGCTCTTGTCTCCGTCGCGCAGTTCCACGGCCTCATGTTCACCCGTCGAAGCGCCGGAAGGCACAATAGCACGGCCCAATGCGCCGCTTTCCAGAATCACGTCCGCTTCCACGGTCGGGTTGCCGCGCGAGTCCAGGACCTCGCGGGCGCGAATGGCAACAATCTCAGTCATATTGCTCCTCATAATGCGATGCAGCAGCCGGTCATTCAATTGGGGGCGGCGATCCACGGCAAGTGCTTTGCCGGCAGCGCTTTGAATGGTGTTCAAAAGCCCCTGCATGTGTGGATTCGCCTCGAAGTCAGATGCCTAGAAAAACAGTCGTATTCCGTTTGGATTCTAACAAACCGGACTTCCATCCCCTGCGTGTCCGCGGTCACCAGGCGTGGGCCCGCTGGAAGCCCGATGGGATTAACCATCTCGATTCGTGCCGCGAATGGCACCCGCAGGCCGCCGGCGTGCTTCAGGAGGGCTCGAAGGCGCTAGCCTGCTAACAGGTGCATTCAGCGTGCAGCGCCCTCGGGCCCGTATCCGCTCGCCCTTTGCGCAACTATGGACGCGGTTTCGGGTCTAAGCTCGATGGAAGCTTCTGCCCGCGGATCAGCGTCTCGAAGGAGTCCAAGATGAATCGCGCTTCTCTCGTGTGCGCCTTGCTGGTTGCTGCCGCAACTGCGGTGGCGGCCCAGACCTCGCAATCGAACCCCTACGCCGGGACTTCCACTCCGCCCCCGGACGACACCATCATCGACAACGCGCCGCCGGTGCCGGCAGCCAAGCCGCCGGCAGGGCAGCCCGCGCAGGTGAAGCCTGCCCAATCGTTTTCCACCGCTCCGGCCCGGGGCGCTGCCGATGGCGTTGTGCGGGTTGTGCCCGACTCCGCTACCGAGCCGGCGCTGAATCAACGCGCGGACAGCGGTGATCCCGACGGCGATATCGTGCATCCCGGCCCGCTGCCTCCCGGTGAACTGGGCGAGGGCACCCGGATTCGGGTTCGCTTGCTTGACCGGCTTTCCACCGCGCAGAGCCAGTCCGGCGACACCTTCCGCACACGGGTGGCCTCCGATGTTTTCCGTGGCAATGACATTCTGATTCCGGCCGGAGCCGAGATCGACGGCACCATCGTGCAAGTCTCGACGGGCCACACGGGTGGCCATGGTTCCATGCTGCTGCGCCCCGACACAGTGATTCTGCCCGATGGCTCGCGCTATCGCCTCTATGCCCAGCTCACGGCCGCGCCGGGTTCCAATACACGCGTGGGGTCTGAGGGGAAGGTCACTCCCGATTCGCGCATGAAGAAAGACGGCATCGAGTATGGCGGTGCGGTGGGCGCGGGCGCGGTTACCGGCGCGATTGTTGCGGGACCCGCAGGGGCGCTCGCCGGTACCCTGATCGGTGCGGGCGCGGTCACGGCCCATTTGCTTATCGATCATCCCCAGGCGACGCTTCCTTCCGGCACGGCATTGCAATTTGCGCTGACCGAACCGCTCAACCTGGCTGCGCTGGCGCCCCAGGCGCCCGCAGCGACGCCAGGGGCGCAGCCGGCAGCCGCAGGTCAGGAGTCGCAGCCGGGTTCAAGCGACGTCCCCACGGCGCCAGGCGCAGTTTCCCAGAATTAAAACCCGCGATCCCAGGGCCGAAGAGGAACCCATTGAGCGCCGCGATACTCTTTCGCGGCGCTCGATCGGCGTTTGGCGCATGCTTGATTGGCGTTGAACGTTGACGCGCCGGATACTCCCGCGCGGGCATGCTGCACCCGGTTCCACCGGCCGCGCATATACACTTGGAAAATCAGGTGGTCGGAAGAGCGTTGTCTTTCCGATTCGTCTTCATCTATGGATAAATTTGTCATCCGCGGCGGCAATCCCTTGCACGGCGTTATCCGCGTTTCGGGCGCGAAGAATTCGGCATTGCCGTGCATGGCTGCCGCAATTCTTACCGAAGAGCCGATCACGCTCGAGAACATGCCGCAGGTGCGTGATATTGACACGGAGCGGAAGCTGCTGGCTTCGATGGGCGCTGAAGTGGATTTGCGCGAGGGCGAGGCGCAGGACCGCACCACGATCAGTTGCCGCACGCTGTCGGACCCCGTGGCCAAGTACGAGATCGTCAAGACCATGCGCGCGAGCTCGCTGGTTCTGGGGCCGCTGGTGGCTCGCTGCGGCATGGCGCGTGTCGCCATGCCCGGAGGCTGCGCCATCGGCGGCAGGCCCATTGACCTGCATATCAAGGGCCTCGAAAAGATGGGCGCGGTCATTACGCAGGAGCACGGCTACCTTGAAGCTCGCGCAGACCGTCTGCGCGGCGCGCATCTTGTGTTCGACAAGATTACCGTCACCGGCACGGAGGACCTGCTGATGGCGGCCGTTCTGGCCGAAGGCGAGACTCTGATGGAAAATTGCGCGCGCGAGCCGGAAGTCTCCGATCTTGCCGGCCTGCTCACAAGGATGGGCGCGCAGATTCAGGGCGCCGGCACAGCGACGATCCGCATCCAGGGTGTGACCGCTCTGCGCGGCGCGCACTACCGCATCAATCCCGATCGGATCGAAGCCGGAACCTTTCTTGTGGCGGGCGCCATCACCGGCGGCGATCTTCTGGTCACGCACTGCAACCCGGATCATCTGGGCGCCGTGATTGCCAAGCTGGAGGAGGCGGGCGCGCGCGTCGATCGGGTCGCGGCCGATCAGGTGCGCGTGCGCGGCGGCGGGAAGCTGCGCGCGGCCGACATTTCAACCGAAGAATATCCGGGCTTTCCAACCGACATGCAGGCGCAATATATGGCGCTGGCCACGCAGGCAGAAGGCGTGAGCATGGTGGGGGAGAACATCTTCGAAAACCGCTTCATGCATGTGCAGGAACTGGTGCGCATGGGCGCCAACATCAAGGTAGATGGAAGCGTGGCATCGGTGCGCGGTCCCGCGCCGCTTTCTTCGGCGGCGGTGATGTGCTCCGATCTGCGCGCCTCTGCTTCGCTTGTCCTGGCTGCGCTCGTGGCCGACGGCGAGTCGATTCTCGACCGCGTCTATCACATGGATCGCGGCTATGAGCGGATTGAGGAGAAGCTGCGCGGCGTGGGCGCGCAAATCCAGCGCCTGGGAAACCTCTTCGGGCCCAGAGAGACCGAAAAGCCCGCTGCATGACGTAAGCTCTCGCGAGACAAATTCTTCATCGGCAGGAAAAATCAATTATCTCGAGGGCTGTGCATGACATAGAATGCCCTTGCGCGCTGCGGAAAGCAACTATCCGCGCGTTAGCGAGTTCATAAAATGTAGGGCCCGGAACGGATGCATGATTCCGGAATTGCACATGAATGGAGGACAACGTTTCTGTGAAAAAAATTGCTCTTACGCTCCTGCTTGCATTCTGTATGGTTCCTGCGGTCTCGATGGCGCAGATTTCCGTGCGCATCGGTCCCCCCCCGCCGGTTCACGAGCATTACGGTCCGCCGCCGCATCCCGGGTGGGTTTGGGAGCCCGGCTATCACCGCTGGGACGGTCAACGCTACGTATGGCAAGGCGGCCATTGGGATCATCCGCCGCACCGCGGCGCGGTGTGGGTTCCCCATCACTGGGTTCATCGCCACGGCGGCTGGGTCCTGGTCGAAGGCCACTGGCGGTAAAACGGCAATTGCACCAAAAAAAGCGGGGCGCAAGCCCCGCTTTTTTGCTGCCGCGCCGGTGCTTCACTGAATCTCGATTACCTCTTTCGCGCTTGCCGCAGCGGCTTCAGCGCGTTCCATCATTTTTTGTGCGGCAGCGTAGAACTCCGCAGCCTGCGGGCTCTTCGGCCCCGCCAGCGCCACCGGCAATCCGCGGTCTCCGCCTTCGCGAATCGCGGGGATCAGTTCAATGGAACCGAGAAACGGCACGTTGAACTGCTTCGCCGTCCGTTCCGCCCCGCCGCGCGAGAAGATGTCGACCTCGTGGTGGCAATGCGGGCAGGTGAAGTGGCTCATGTTCTCCACGATGCCCAGGACCTCGACGTTCACCTGAGCAAACATCGCCAGCGCTTTGCGCGCGTCTTCGAGGCTTACATCGCTGGGAGTTGATACCACCACGGCGCCGGTGAGCGGCACGGTCTGCACCAGCGAGATCACCACATCGCCGGTGCCCGGCGGCAGGTCGACCACCAGGTAATCGAGCTCGCCCCAATTGACCTGCTGCAGGAATTGGCGAATGATCTGATGCAGCATCGGGCCGCGCATCACCAGCGGCTTGTCGCCGGGCGAGATGTAGCCGATCGAAATGGTCTTGATGCCGTGCGTCAGGTTCGGCTCAATGATGTTGCCCGCGCCGACGGTGGGCTGCTTCGTCGAGCCCATCATCAGCGGCACATTCGGACCGTAGATGTCGGCGTCGATCAGCCCCACGCGCTGGCCGAGTTTGGATAGCGCAATCGCCAGGTTGACGGCCACGGTGGTTTTGCCCACTCCGCCTTTGCCGGAACCAACTGCGACAATCTTCGAGACGCCGGGCAATGCTACCGGCGAAGGCATGGCATGCGAGTGAGCCATTAGAGTTACCCCTCTTCCTGATCAAATTTTACAGGAGGCTGTGACCGATGGTTTCCGCGCGCAATCGCAGCGGCCCAATCCGCGAGCGGTCTTTCACTTTCCCGCAGAGCTACAGTTCCGACAGATCGCGCATGCCGCTTCTCGCTAACGCGGCCGGAGCAAGCCGGAGCAAGCCTGTCAGGAGTTGGCCTCAAGCGCCGCGGTGGCGAGCTTCGCCTCCTTGCGTCGCGCATGCTCCGCCTCGCGGTGCCTGCGCCTGCGAAGCGCATCCTCATAACGGCGAATTTCGTCCACCGTCTCAGGCTGCAACCCAGGAACCTTCGTGAGCCGTCCATGCTCGTCGATGGCCACGAAGACCAGATAGGCGCTGGCCACGTGCGCCACGGTGCCTGTCCGCGTATTTTCCGCCCACACCTTCACGCCGACTTCCATCGAACTGCTGAAGGCCCGGTTCACGCTCGACTTAAGGGTGAGCAAATCGCCCAGGTGCACAGGCCGGATGAAATCGATGTGATCCATCGCTGCTGTAACCACATGGGTGCGCGAGTGCCGGTAAGCCGCCATGGCGCCGGTGAGGTCGATGAAGTGCATCAGCCGCCCGCCCAGCAGATTGCCGAGCGTATTGGTGTCGTTGGGCAGGATGATCTCAGTCATCTCCGACTGTGTGCTGGCCACCGTGCGCACAAGCGGTTGTTTCTCCGGTTCGTTCATCGTGCACTGGCTCCGTTTGCGGTATTCCTGGCCCGGCCGCGCGCATTTATCCGAACTCCAGCTACAATGGAGTTGGCGCCAGGCGAACCGGCTGCTCAGGCCGGGACAGATATTCTGTTTAGTTTCGGCAATCCTCGCCAAATACGCAAATTTCCCTTGTGGCCCGCGTGGAACAGGACGGACCGGATTATGAGCACCACCGATAAGATTGCAGGACTCAAAGAGATTCTCGCACTGGATCCCAGAAACAGTTTCGCCCGCTACGGCATTGCCATGGAGCTCGTAAACCGGGGCGAGACGGCAGCGGCTCTGGCTGAGTTCGACGTCCTGCTACACAACGATCCGGATTACACGGCCGGCTACTTCATGGCCGCACAAACTCTTTCCGCTGCGGGCAAGACGGCGGAAGCAATCGAGCGTCTGAAGTCTGGAATCGGGTGCGCCGCGCGCAGCGGTAATAGCCATGCGCTCAGCGAGATGCAGGCCATGCTCGATGAGCTCGACCGCTCCCCGAGCCGGCGGGATTAGATGTAGCGCTGCTTCCCGTCTCGGGTGTGGCGATCCTTAGAAAGAATTTACGAGTCTCGTAGTAGTCTTTGCCCATCCCATGAGCGTCTAAACTGTTATGGCTAAGTACTCGATTGTTGTGCCATTTCATAACGAAGAAGAGAACGTAACCGTTCTCTATGCTCGCCTGAAGCAGGTGATGGAGCAGGTGGGCGAGAGCTTCGAGTTGGTGCTGGTCGATGACGGGTCGAGCGACCGCACCTATAAGCTTCTCGAAGAGATCGCCGCCGTGGATAGCCGCGTGCTGGTTGTCAAGCTGCGCCGCAACTTCGGCCAGACCTCCGCGCTGGCTGCCGGCTTCGATCACGCCTCGGGCGAGTTTATCCTGGCGATGGATGGCGATCTGCAACACGATCCCAACGATATCCCTGGCTTTCTCGAAAAGCTTGACGAGGGATACGATGTGGTCTCCGGCTGGCGCAAAGAGCGCATTGACAACTTTGTCTTCCGCCGGTTTCCTTCGCGTTGCGCCAACTGGCTGATGGCCAAACTCTCGGGCGTTGATATTCACGACTTCGGCACAACGTTCAAGGCTTACCGGCGCGAAGTGATCCACAACATCCCGCTCTACGGTGAAATGCACCGGTTCATTCCCGCTCTGGCAAGCTGGTATGGCGCGTCGATCTGCGAGATCCCCATTCACAATGTGAATCGCGAGCGCGGCAAGAGCCATTACGGTCTTGGGCGCACATTCCGCGTCTTCTTTGACCTGCTGACCATTCGTTTTCTGCTCAAATACATGAGCCGCCCGCTGCACTTTTTCGGCGGCCTAGGCGCATTGAGCATGTTGGCGGGAAGCAGCATGGCGGTCATTCTGCTCGTCTTGAAGATCTTCGAGCCGCGCATGGACATGATGCATCACCATGGTCCGATGTTTGTCATCGGGTCGGTGCTGATCCTGGCGGGAATCCAGTTGCTCGCGATCGGCCTGTTGGGCGAGCTGCAGGTGCGTCACTACTACACCGGCCAACATCCCACGTCCTATGCCGTCGACCGGCTGGTGCGCCTGGCCATGGCCGACGAGCCCAACCTGATGTCCGAGCGGCAGGACGGCAACTTCTAGAGACGGGGAGTGGGGATACGCATTGCGCCTGGCGGAGTCGGCGCGGTAACTCTCTTTTCTTTTTTCCCAACTCCTTTTCTCCGTTTCCAGCGTTTATCTCTCTTGCAGCGTCCTACCCTCAAGGTTCATGCTTAACCCTGTTATGAAAGCGATTCAGTTTCAGGAGACGGGCGGCCCTGAGGTTCTTCAGGCGGTCGACCTGCCCATTCCGCAACCGGGGCCGGGGCAGGTGCTGATCCGCGTGGAGGCTATTGGCGTCAATTTTGTGGAAGTCTATTTTCGCAAGGGCGTGTACAAGGCGGCACTGCCTTTGACGCCGGGCAGCGAAGCGGCGGGCACTGTGGAAGAACTGGGCCCGGGCGTCACCGGATTTTCTGCCGGCGAAACAGTCGCGTCCACCAGCGTGCTGGGCAGCTATGCCGAGTACGCTCTCGTTCCCGCGGCGCAGCTCGTCAAAGTTCCGGCCGCGCTGGCTCCGGAACAGGCAGCGGCCGCGATGCTGCAGGGCATGACGGCGCACTATCTTACCCGCTCCACCTATCCGCTCAAAGCCGGCGATACGGCACTGGTGCATGCGGGCGCCGGCGGCGTGGGCCTGCTGCTTACGCAGATCGCGGTGCGGCTGGGCGCGCGTGTGTTCACCACGGTTTCGACGCCTGCCAAGGCCGAGCTCTCGCGCGAGGCCGGCGCCAGCGAAGTGATTCTTTATACCGAGCAGGACTTCGAAGTCGAGATCAAGCGGCTGACTGTGGGCAAGGGCGTGGATGTGGTTTACGATTCGGTGGGCAAGACGACCTTCGATAAGAGCCTGAACTGTCTTCGGCCTCGCGGCCTGCTGGCGCTTTTCGGAGCATCGAGCGGCCCCGTGCCCCCGTTCGACCCCATCCAACTCAGCGGCAAGGGCTCGCTGTTCATCACGCGTCCTTCGCTGTGGCACTACATCGCCACGCGCGCAGAGCTGGAGTGGCGGGCGGGCGAGGTTCTAGGCTGGGCGGCAAACGGAGAGCTCAAACTGCGCACCGAGCATACTTATCCGCTGACCAATGCGGCTCAGGCGCAGATTGACCTGGAGAGCCGAAGGACGACGGGGAAGATTTTGCTGGTGCCGTAAGAGCAGCTTTCAGTGCTCATCCATTCGCTTTTCCGGCAATCGAGGTGCCCGCGTCTCGTCTGAGATCTGAGAAGGCAAGATCCAGGCTCATTCGCGCCGCTCCAAACTGATCGCTGGCGGCTGAAAGCTGACCGCTCTAAAAGAGTATGTCCTCCATCTCCATCTCATCGAGTGACCGGGTCTTCGTTCTCACTGGCGCGGGTATCAGCGCGGAGAGCGGGCTGCCTACCTTTCGCGCCTCGGATGGGCTGTGGGAGGGTTACCGCATCGAGGATGTCTGCACGCCGGAGGCATGGGAGCGCAATCCGGCCGGCGTGTGGGCCTTCTATTCCGCGCGCCGGGCTGCGGCGCAAAAGGCCAATCCCAACCCCGCGCATATTGCCCTCGCCCACCTGGAAGCGCAGCTTCCCGGCCGGTTCTTCCTGTGCACGCAAAATGTGGATGATCTGCATGAGCGCGCCGGCTCCGCGCACCTGGTCCACATGCATGGCGAACTGACCAAGTCGCGCTGCGAGTTCGAGTGCGGCGCGCCGCCCGTAGAAGATCGCGCGCTGTATGCGAGACTCGACGAAGTTGGCCGCTGTGCCTGTGGAGGCGGTCTGCGTCCGCACATCGTCTTCTTCGGCGAGATTCCACTTGAAATGGAACGCATCCAGCGCGAGATCGCGAAGGCCACGCTGATGCTGGTCGTGGGCACGTCGGGCTCCGTGTACCCTGCCGCCAACTTTGTTCACTGGGCGCGCCGCGCGGGCGCACGAACGGTGTACGTGGGCCCTGAAGCCCCACTCAACGCCTCCGCATTCACGCACACTGTGGAAGGCAAAGCCGGCGACGTGCTGCCGAATCTATTTCAGGTGGAGACGTGAGCCGGGCAGGAACCTTGCATCCAGGCTGGCGCGATTTGGATGCGCAATCTGTGCCGGCCGCAGGGCTCTGGGTGTTGTCTGCATGTTCTTCCTCCGCTTCCTGAGTTTCCCGAATCTCTCTTGCTGGAATTCCATGCGAGCCCGTCGGCCGAAATAGTCTGCAAGTCCGCACTAGAAATGGAATCGGTACCGTACCTCCGCTGAGATCATGCGCGGATCGTTCCAGTGGAAGCCTCCGATAGTGACGGAATTGTCGAGCAACACCCGGTGGTTGGTGGCGTTGATCGCGCTGACCGAAACGCGCCAGTTTTCTCCGAAGGCGCGGCCAACGGACGAATCGAAGGTTGTATGCACCGGTAGGTATGGACTCTGATAAGGGCCTTCACCGGAATCGGCCAGCCCGTTCGAAAATCCGGAGCCGTAATACGCGTTCGTGGCGAACCAGACGTGCGCGGGCAGGTTGGCTGTGAAGCCGGCGTTCAGTGTGTTGCGCTGGTCATGATCGAGCGGAGTGTAATCAGTCCCCAGGTCGCACGCTGGATCGGTCGGAAGACTGCACGTGAATCCGCCGACGATGTTGCCGCGCTGTTCGGCGATCTGATTCGAGTATGTGAGATGGAATGCGCCCCGCCTATCGAGCGCGGGCGAACGCAGCGTCATCTCCCAGGCACGGATAAGAGCTCCATCGACGGCGATTGGAAAATACATATTCGATTCACCCAGGTTGGAGTGATCGAGGAAGTTGTTGACCCGGTTTTTGAAGGTATCCACATCGAGCGTCCATCCTCGATAGGGAATCCCGATACCGAACTGGTATTCCTCGTCGCGTTCCGATCGCAGCGGAGAGAAGGCATTTTCACCACCTGGCAAACTGCTCGCGTAGTTCAACACTGAGCTGGAGACGGTGAGCAGCGGAGCCGGTTGGAAGAAATGGCCATAGAACCCGCGCAGAACCCAGTGGAGGCGAGGAATCTCGATGCTGGCCCCCAAGTGCGGATAGATTGCCGACTCATCGAGTTCAGCACGATTGATGGAGAACCGCTCGCCTGCGAGGAGCGTGATATAGGGGCCCAGGCGCAGGTGATCGGAGAGATAGAACTCGACCAGTCCGGCATTGGCATTAGCCGGTGTATTCGGATACGATCCGCTGCCGTCGTTTGCCTGCACGCCGAAGAGATCGTTCTCCTTCTGGTAAAACGCGTAGAGCCCGCCAGAGAAGCTGTTCGCTCCCTGATCGAAGCGCGCGTCGGCTTGTGCGCCCGCGTAATTCGAGTTCTGATGCCAGGTGGTGGCTACCGGAAGATCACCGGCCTTCGAATCGTAGTCAGCCTGATTGAAGTGATAGAACGGCGCGACGGAAAAACTTGCCTTCGGAGAAAGCGTGCGGACCCAGTTGGCAATCACAAACGAATCCCGCTCGGTCTGCCCATCGCGCAGCCCGTAAGAACAATAGTAGCCCGAGGTGCATTCATAATCGGTCTGGCTGGGATCGTATGGAACCTGAAAATAGTCCTGGCGATCTTGCGCGTCCACGCGCAGCTGATCCCTGGGCGTCTGGTTGCGTATGAGCGAGGCAAACACGCTCTGCGAATTCGTGGCGTCATGAAAGATATTCGGGACCGGCGTCGCCAGGCCGTAGTTGGAGCGGGAACCGGTAACGCTCGCGTACCAGGCGGTCTTTTCGGAATGATCGCCGAAGGCGAGTTGCGCTTCGCTGGAATAGAAGTCGCCTGCGTAAAGCAGCAGCTCGCCCTCGCGGTTGAATTCGAAGCCATTCCGCGGCAGCACATCAAACATGCCATAGGTACGGTCGCCCAAACTCGCCGCATAGCTCCCGCGCTGCGTTTCGAGCGAGTCAATGTCTTTGGGATCGATCTGCGGCCCCACATTGGACGCGATCTTTGTATTCGGAATGGCCACACCGTCGATCAGCCAACTGGTCTGGTGGCCGCCGCGCATGTGCAGCATGTCATGGGTCATGTATGCGCCCGGCACATAATCGGTAATCATCTCCATGCCGGAGGTGCGATCCGCGCCCGGCGTCTGGTCAATGATCTGCCGGGTGATGAGCGTGGTGGGTGTCACGGTATCGGCAGAGCTGGCGGTTCCATGCACCTCCACCGACTCCTTGGCCGCGCCCAGCTCCAACGGAATATGCAGGAGCGGGTTGGTACCGGATGTGACGGTCAGAGTCTCGGTTACGGTTTCAAAACCAGTCGCGGTGATGGTGAGCGTGTAGACGCCGATCGGCGTTTGCGGCAGATCGAATGCGCCCTCTGCATCGGTTGTTGCCTGGAGTTGAAATGCGGAATCGGCCGCATGCAGTATGACCCCGGCTCCGCCGATGGGCCGGTGCTCCGGGTCATGCACTATGCCATGCACGGTGGCAAAGACCGTTGCAAATGCCGGACTGCCGGCACCGAGAAGCATCCATAGACAAAGAAGACAAGAACGCCGCAGCACGCAGGACCTCCGATTTGGATCGCTTGAGCGGACCCATGGCGCGCGCAGGCACGCCAGCGAGGAAAGCCGTTCCCAAACAGCCCCGTCTTCAATCGCCGAACACGCAACAGCGGCCGCATGCTCGCCGTCTGCTTGCGCTCTGCCTTTGGTACGCGAGAGCGCGCGGCATTGCCGATTATCCGAGGGGCCGAGATTTCAAGGATTCTTCAGATCAGGAGTATTGCGGAGGACCGCGCCCGGCATGGGTGCGGATAGGCGTTGCGAGAGCCCTTGTGAGCGTGGCCGCGGGGTTCCAGCCGGACTCTGCGAGAACCGGTGGATGAGCCGCGGCGGGGACGAGCGCGAAGACCGCACCCGTGAGGGCCGCCGCGGCTCCCGGGTAGTAAGGGCAGGTGAGAGGCGCGGAGACCGCAGGCTGCGAACCGGGCTGGGCCGGCGCCATCGCCATCGATGCGGCGCAGTGATGTGCGCCGTGCCGCCTGCAACATGCCGGCAGGTTCGCATCATCGCTGCCTTCGATCGTGGCCGAAAGCGGCCCCAGACCAAAGAACAGGATGAGCAAGATGGAGAAGCTGCGACGCATCTGGAGATGATATTACACGAGCGACCGCTCGTGCGCATTCGAGCGAGCACCGTCAGGTATCATCATATTGCCCGGGTTCAACCCGTCATCTTTACTGCAAAAGGACGTACACGTGTCTCAGGTGCAAGGTTCTCCATCTTCCGGTAAGGTTTCCGAACCTCGCGTGCAGCGTCCTTTGCGCATTGCTCTCTTTGGCTTCGGAACCGTGGGCAGTTCCGTGGCGCGCATCCTGGTTGAATCTAAGCCGCAGGGGCTCGAACTCACGCACATCTTCAACCGCGGTGTTGCGCGCAAACGCGTCGACTGGACGCCTGCGCATCTGATCTGGAGTGAAGACGCCGATGCCGTGCTGGCCTCGGATGTCGAAGTGATTGTGGAGCTCGCCGGCGGTCTTGACCCAGCAGGAACCTGGGTGCGGCGCTCGCTCGAGGCAGGGAAGAGCGTCGTCACCGCGAACAAGAAGCTCATCGCCTTTCATGGCGTCGATCTCGAGCGCCTCGCCGCCCAGAAAGGCGGGCACCTCAAATACGGTGCGGCCGTCGCCGGCGGGATCCCGGTGATCCCAGGGTTGGAACAGGGATTGGCGGGCGACCGCATCGACCGCATTGAAGGCATTCTCAACGGCACGTGCAACTTCATCCTCAGCCAGATGGAAGCAGGGGCGGAGTACGCAACGGTTTTGAGCGCGGCACAGGCCAAAGGCTATGCAGAGGCGGATCCCACTGAAGATGTTTGCGGCTTTGACGCCCGGGCCAAGCTTGCCATTCTGATGCGGCTTGCCTTGCGCGTGCAGGTCGATCCGGAAGAAATTTCGCCGAGGCCGATCACCACCGTTACGGCCGTCGATTTCAGCTACGCGCGCGATCTTGGCTGCACCATTCGCCAGGTTGCGCGCGCCGAGCAGGCTGAGGGACGGCTGGCCGCAAGCGTCGGTCCCATGCTCGTATCGTCGCGCTCCCCGCTGGCGTGGTCACAGGGCACGGAAAATATGGTCGTCGCCCGCGGCCATTATGGCGGCGATGTGGTTTTCTCCGGCCACGGCGCCGGCGGTCATCCCACGGCCGTTGCCGTGGTCAGCGATTTGCTCGCGTTGGCGCATGGGTCGCGCCGCGTCGAGATCCCATCGGCTCCTGCGCGGATCGCCGGCGAATTTGAAGTGCCGCACTACATTCGTTTCCTTGTCGCCGATCGCCCGGGCATTGTCGCCGCCATCACGGGAGCTCTGGCGGCCGAGCAGATCAACATTCGCGCCATCCTGCAGAAGCCCGGTTATCCGGCCGACGCGCTGCCCTTTGTCGTCACGGTTGAGCCTTGCAAGTCTTCCGCGCTGCAGCGTGCGCTGGCTCGGGTTCGCTCTATGGATTGCATGCTGGTCGAGCCGCTCGATTTGCAGATGCTGGAATAAAATGGCCGCCGCGCGAACGGCGGCGCGAGATGGGTGAACAGGCTAACATTGATGCGGAGGCCGCACCGTGATTACCAGAATCTATCGATGTGAAATCTGTGGTGAGGAGAGCCAGAATCCGGTGCGCTGGATCGCGATCCATTGCAACGATGCGCGACTGGTGGTCTTCAAATGGACGCAGGAAGCCGCCGATGAGCCCGACGCCCGCCACTACTGCGGCGAAGCCCACGCCCAGGTTTATATCAGCCGCTGGTTGGAGTCGTACTGCAGCTAGGCCGGCAACGGAGTGAGCAGCGTTGCTCACACGCGGCGTCTTGCCGGCGCCGGGCAGGTTGATTCGCGTACCACCAGTTCCGGACTCATGACCACTTCCGTTGGATACTCCTTCTCACGATTGGCGATCCGCTCCAAAAGAATCTGCGCTCCGCGTTTGCCCATCGCGGTCAACGGCTGCCTGACCGTGGTGAGCGAAGGGGTCGAGTAGGCCGCCGACAGAATATCGTCGAATCCCACCACAGATACATCTTCCGGCACTCTGAGCCCGGCTTCTTTCAGCGCCCGGATGGTGCCGATGGCGGCAATATCGTTGAAGCAGAAGACGGCAGTGAAGTCGCGGGTCTTTTCCAGCAGAGCCTGCATCGGCTTGTAACCGATCTCCGGGGCCATGGGGTGGTATCCAGTCTTAACCGACCACGCCGCAGCATCGATGCGGACCACGAGGGATGGATCGAGTTTGAGATCAATCTCCCGCGCTACCTCGAGGCAGCTCTCCCAGCGGAATTCGGAGTCGGGAATCGCGCGCGGCCCGCGCAGGATGGCGATCCGCCGATGACCTAGCTCATGCAGGTGATGCAGCGCCTGCTGCACGGCCCGGTGGTGATCCAGAATAATGTTGGTCACATTCTCGGCTGCGGTGTGCGCCGAGATGGCGACCACTGGCACCGGGACGGCGATGGGATCCGCCGGTGTATTCAGCAAGAGAAAACCGTCGACCGCGCGTTCTACCAGCATGCGCGGGTATCTCTCGATCAGCTCCCGCCTCCAGTCATGGCAGGCTGTGAAATAGAAGTAGTGGGCCGCAGTCAGCTCTTCCACTACACCGCTCATCACGCGCGTAAAGTAGCCTTCGCTCAAGTCAGGCGCCAGCACGCCCACGCTCATCGAGCGGCTCTGCCGCAGAGAGCGCGCAAAGTAGTTAGGCCGGTAATTCAGCCGCTTGGCTGCTTCGGTGACCCGGTTGCGTGTCTCCTGGGGAATCGACTTGGCGGAAGGTGAATCGTTCAGCACAAGGGAAACGGTCGTCTGCGAAAGCTCCAGATGCTCGGCGAGTATTCGCAGGTTGACGTGCCCCGGGGGAGTAGCCAGTTTTCCCTTTGTCATGTTGGAGTTGTAACACGTTTCACCTAAGCGCGAAAGCAGGGAAAGTGACGAGTGGACCGATTTTCCTGCATACTGCAACCGCGCCGATCACCGCGCTTCGATCTGATTGCTGCCGGGCCTCAACTGCCATGTCTTCCCGCCGTAGAGAAAGGTTCCCCGCAGCGTTCCAGGCAGCGTCACGAGGGCGTTCAGTTTGTCCTTCTCACGCCGATATTCAACGTGAATCGTGCCCTGCGGGTGCGGAAAATCGGCGGTCAATGCAGGCAGCAGTCCCAAATGCGGAGCGATCTGCACGGTCGCAAATCCCGGGCTGGCCGGCTCAATGCCCGCGACCAGCGTCAGCAGGTCGTAGATGGGATGCGCGCTCCAGGCGTGCGAATCCGAGCGCGTGTCGCCGGGAACCTCGGGCCAGGTGCTGAAGTGAAGGGCCAGCAGCTTGCGCCACGGCTCAATCGAGCTGAGATACTGGTCCCCCATGCCGGCATGGTCCAGCGCCCGCGCAAGATAGAAACGGAAATAATACGAAGCGCTTAGGACTCCGTCCGGCGCGGTTCCGGGTTCGATGGCCACTATCTTCTGGAGCACCTCTTTCTGCCGGTCTTTCGGAATCACGTCATACAGCACGCCCAGGATGTTTGCCTGCTGGCTGAAGCTGGTGCGGTCCGGCGTCTCGGCGAGCAGCCCGCGCTGCGCATTCCAGCACCGCTCAAAGAGGCCGGAGCGCACATGCCTTGCTCGGGTCTGATATTGCGCCGCGAAGAATGGATCGCCCAGCGCCTTTTCGAGATCGGCGGCGTCATCGAGCGCGCCCAGATATTCAAGGGTGGTCATGCACGATTCACCTCTGGCGTCGTAGGTGGGAATTTCGCCCGATGACACCCAGTCGATGAAGCTCCACCATGGCAGCTTGGCCAGCAGGCCATCGGGCTGCTCGTATTGCGCAAACCAATGCAGCACCGTCCTGGTTCCTTCGAGCGAAGCGCGCGCCGGCTCCGGATCGGGCCGATACATCCACCAGTCGTGCGCCATGCCGATCCACAGCAGCGAAAAGGTCGGAATCGTCTGCGCCAGCGAGCTCGGATAGCGGCTGCGCGTCAGTCCATCGGGAATGCGCGAGTCGTCAAACGCCTCCAGGGCCTGCCGCGCGAGCCGGTCATCGCCTGTGACCGCGTACGAGATCAGCGCTTGAATTCGGGTATCGCCCACGTACTGGAGCTGCTCGTAGTAAGGCGTGTCCATGTAGGTCTCATGCGCATCGAGCCGCGCCGTGCGCCAACTGATCTCCCAGATCTTTGCTAAATCAGGATCGCTCGACTCAAAACGCGCCCGTTCCTGGAACGGATAGGCCGTGAAGGCGGCGGTGAGGGACTCGAGCTGCAATGGCTGGCTTCCGGTTGTTATGTCGAGATCGAGATAACGCCAGGTTCGCCACCAGAGCGGCTCGAAGACGCGATCCGCGCCGCCATCCGGCACAAAGCAGTCCTTTAATCCGTGGGCGGTGCGGCTGCCCACCTCATCGCGATCGCCCTTGTGCATTTGCTTGTCGTAGAGCGCTTCAGAATAGGTGAGCCAGATCTTCGAGCCTTTGCCGCCGGAGACGGTGAGGATGGGATACGCGGTGGTCAGGGTTTTGCGGTCGAGCAGCAGATGGAGGTGAGTGTCCGGCGGCAACGTCACGGCAGAGTCCGGAAATTTGGTCAAATCGGGCTGCTTATGGGCAATCGAATCCAGCCGCACCACTTTGCCGGCGCTGGTCGGCGTGTACTCCATGTGCGGTAGCGTGTCCGGAACCAGCCCCCAACTGTTGTCGCCGGCCGTGTCGGCGGAGTGAGCCTTGTTTGCGCCGGGAAAAATGCTGTCGCGCATCGGCGTGCCCACCGGAACCCATGCTGCGCTCGCATCGGCCGGAGATTGCCAACTCCAATCGTATTGCGCCGCATCGATCTCTTCGCCCGGCCCAGCGGCCATATACGCGCGCAGATCGACGGAACTGCGGTCGAGAGGCCTGTGTCCCTGCTCCACCTCAACCTCCCAGCCTTTTGGCATGCTGATTGAATCAGCTCCCGCGGCTTCACTCTCGAGGAGAAAGGCGGTGCGGTCACTGATCTGCGCGATCGGCGCATAGACACCCCAGTTCCAAACCGTTGCCGTCACGAGATTGGCGCCGGTGCGCAGAAACGGAGCCAGATCGAAGCGCTCATAACGCCAGTGCGCCAGGTCGCCCCGCGCCGGCCCATCGCCGACGCGCCGGCCGTTGACCCACAAGATGAACCGGTTATCGGCGCTCACGCGCACTGGGTAGCTCTGGGGCGCGGCTGCCAGCAGAAGCGTTCGCCGGAGATGCAGCACCATTGGCTCCCGCAGCAGCGCGGCAGGCTGGGTTACCCAGGAGGCATCCCACTCCCGGTGCTGCGGATCAGGATGCGGGCCGCTCTGGGCTTGAAGACCAGGGGCTGACAAGAGGCCGAGGAAGAGTGTCGCCAATACGCGCATGATGATGGGTTCCCAGGGTATCAGCTTTGCGGCATCTTCGGGAAACCGATAGAGAAACTATTTCAAGTTATCTCGGTCGACTGCAGCAAACTGGCAGAAAGGCTCCCGCACAGGTTTCGCGGTCTGGTTTCCGAAGCACTCGCGGGGATCTGATTTCCGTTTGTAGGCGCTTGATTTTGCACACTTGTAACCTGGCATTCATATTTGCTCGTTAGCCTGATGTCTGTGGAAGTCAAAGTGCCCGAAATACGTGTGTCCCGATCACTTCGCGAGCAACCGACATCCTCCCGTCCGGGGGAATCACCGGAAGACCCGATTCAGGACGAGCAATCCCCGGTTCGACGGTTTCTGCTTTCCCGCGGCAATTCGGCTCTTGCAGACCGGTGTTTTCGGTGGCTGATGGTGCTTTGTGCCTATAGCATCTTTGCCATTGTGGGGCTGATCGCATGGCGGCTCGTGGTGAGTTCGCAGTTGACCTGGCATCAGTTCGGGCTGGGCTTCTTCTGGAAATGGTTCACCAATTCCGAGACTCATCAGCCGCTATATTGGGACCCGGTCAACGGATATTTCAGCGCCATCCCGTTCATCTATGGAACGCTGGTCTCTTCTTTTCTGGCGCTTCTGATCTCGGTGCCGCTGGGCGTGGGCCTGGCTATCTTCCTCACCGAGATGTGCCCGCCGGCGCTGCGCGGGGCGCTCGCTTTTCTCACTGAGCTGCTAGCGGCAATTCCCAGCATCGTGTACGGGTTATGGGCCATGTACGCGCTGGTCCCGCTGCTCCGGGAGTACGTCAATCCGCTGTTGATCCGCTCCCTGGGCTGGACCGGTTTCTTCGCGGACGATAATCCGACCGGCCTTGGTTTTCTCGCGGGCGGCGTGATTCTCTCCATCATGATTTTGCCTATCATCTCTTCTCTTACGCGCGAGGTGATGACCGCCGTGCCGCACTCGCAGCTCGAAGCCGTGCTGGCGCTCGGGGCTACGCGCTGGGAGATGATCCGCATGGGTGTTCTGCGCAATGCGCGCATCGGCATTGTGGGCGCGATCATTCTCGGCCTGGGCCGCGCGCTCGGCGAGACCATGGCGGTGACCATGGTGATCGGCAATACGCCGGAGATTCACAAATCGCTTCTGGCGAATGGCACCTCGATGGCAGCCGTGATCGCCAATGAGTTTTCAGAAGCAGTGAGCGACATGCACCGGAGCGCATTGATCGAGATCGGTCTTGCGCTTTTTCTGGTGACCATTGTTGTAAACGCCTGTGCGCAATTGCTGGTATGGGCTGTGACGCGAGGAGCGCCCGCGCAGGCACGGTAAGACGGCTCAGACGGACTGAGGAGCGGCGAGCGGGCAGGAGAGAGTGACGTGGACGGCAGGCAGAGTTTAAGAGCGCGTTGGCGGGCGTGGACGGATGCCGGTGTGACCGTGCTGGCGGTTCTGGCCACCTTGATCGTCGTCGCGCCGCTGGCGGCCATCTTCGGCTATTTGATCTACAAGGGAGCGAGCTCGCTCAATCTGGCTTTCTTCACACAGATTCCCAAGCCTGAAGGTGAGAGCGGCGGAGGCATGGCCAACGCCATTGTCGGGTCGGGCGTCCTCTTGGGGCTGGCCAGCGCGATCGGGATTCCAATCGGCATTGGCGGCGGGATTTTTCTGGCCGAGTTCGGGCGCGGAACGAAGCTGGCCAACGCGGTCCGGTTCACCGCGGATGTGTTAAACGGCGTGCCTTCCATCGTCATGGGCCTGGCTGTCTATTCGCTGATCGTGAGCGCCCACAGCCGCTACGTACCCTTCTCGGGGCGTTTCTCGGCTTTCTCGGGAGGCGTGGCCCTGGGCATCATGATGATCCCCACCGTTTGCCGCACCACCGAGGAGATGCTGCTGATGGTGCCGAACGCGGTGCGCGAGGCGGCGCTCGGGTTGGGTCTGCCCAACTGGCGGTCGGTATTGTCCATCACCCTGAAGACCGCTTCACCCGGCATCATTACCGGCTGCATGCTGGCTTTCGCGCGGGTGGCCGGCGAGACGGCGCCGCTCATCTTCACGGCTTTCGGCAATTCGTTCATGAACACGAACCTTGGCGAGCCGATCGAGGCGCTTCCGCTGCAGATCTGGGTCTTCGCCATCTCTCCGTACGAAGACCAGCACAGGCTGGCCTGGGCGGGAGCGCTGGTTCTCATCGTGCTGATCGTGCTTGCGGTGTCTCTGGTGCGTTACGTCACCGGCCGCGGCGTTTTGAAAGGGGCAAGTTAAACGGCATCGTTGCTTCGAATCGCCGTCTTTGAGAATGTTGAAGTGGCGCTTTTCTTGAGAAGATCGCCATGGAAGTGATTTGGTTGAGTGCAGTCCAGGAGAAATGCGTACGTGGGCGTTGGCATTGAAGTCTCGAACCTGAACGCGTGGTATGGCGCGAATCACACGCTGCAGGACATCAATTTGAACATTCCGGCGAACCATGTCACCGCGCTCATCGGGCCCTCTGGATGCGGCAAGAGCACCTTTGTGCGTTGTTTGAACCGCATGCACGAAACCAATCCCATTGCGCGCGTTACCGGCACGGTTCGCATCGGCGATCGCGACATCTACGCCGACGCCACGCCGGTGGAGATTCGCCGCCGCGTGGGCATGGTCTTCCAGCGCCCCAATCCTTTTCCCACCATGTCCATTTACGATAACGTGGCCGCCGGCCTCAAGCTCAACGGCTTCTCAAACCGCCATGCTCTGAATGAGATTGTAGAGCGCTCGCTCAAGAATTCGGCTCTGTGGGATGAAGTCAAAGACGACCTCAGGAAGAAGTCCGGCGCCAGCCTTTCGGGAGGCCAGCAACAGCGCCTCTGCATCGCCCGCGCGCTTGCGGTCGACCCGGAGGTGCTGCTCATGGACGAGCCGGCCTCGGCGCTCGACCCCGTCTCCACTTCGAAGATCGAAGATCTCATCTTCCAGCTCAAATCGCAGTACACTATCGTCATTGTCACGCACAACATGCAACAGGCGGCCCGGGTGGCGGAGAAGACGGGCTTTTTCCTGAATGGCCGCATGGTGGAATTCGATTCCACGCACAAGATATTCACCAATCCAACCGACAAGCGCACGGAAGACTACATCACGGGCAGGTTCGGATGACACGCATACGCTTTCAACAAAGCCTGGAAGATTTGAAAGAGAATCTTCTCATCATGGCCGGCCTGGCAGAACAGGCCATCCAGCGCGCCATTGAGGCGTACCGCGTGCGCGATCTTTCGATCTGCGACCTGGTGAGCCGCAGCGAGATCGCGATCAATCGCATGGAACGCGACATCGACCAGGCCGCGCTTGATCTGCTGGCGATGGAGCAGCCAATGGCTATTGACCTTCGGTTCATTCTCTCGGTCATCAAGATCAACGCGGATCTCGAGCGCGTGGGCGACTCCGCCAAGAGCATCAGCGACCGCGTGCGTCATATGGAGTCGATGGCGGTAGCCGATCTGCCAGTCGATATTCCGCGCATGGCTTCTCTCTCAGCCGATATGGTGCGCAAGAGCCTGCAATCCTTTATTGAGGGCGATGCGGAGCTCGCCCGCGGAGTGCTCACCATGGACGACGCGGTCGACGCCATGAATCGCTCCGCGTACAAAGCGCTGACGAAGGTGATGGAAGAGCAGAGCCATCTTGCCCCGCAGGCGCTCAATGCTCTGATGATCTGCCGCAGTCTGGAGCGCGTGGCCGACCATGCCACCAACATTGCCGAGGACGTGATCTTCTGGGTGCAGGGAGCGGATGTGCGCCACCACAAGAGCGTGGTGAAGGCCGGCGACGCGCAGACACTCCGCTAATGAAAACGAGCGCGATGATACGAACGCAAAAAAAGCCCCGCGATCTGCGGGGCTTTCTGCTGATGGTCAACTTTTCTCAGCGCGATGTTGTACCCGAAATCCTCACGCCCATGCCATTCAGCTTGCTGCGCGCCCGCGCCGCCTCCGGTGTTTGCGGATGGCGTTGGATAAGCAGACGAAACTCGTGGATGGCCGAGTCGCGCTTATTCTGGGCCAGCAGGGCTTCGCCTTTGTGCAGTTGCGCCGCCGGCGCCTTCGCGTTGCCGGCGAATCCACTTAGGATGGCGTCGTAATAGGTGATCGCCTTGGCGTAGTCGTGCTGCTGGTAGGCGATCTCACCCAGGTAGAACTGGGCCGTGCCGGCGAGATCATCGAGCGGGTAATAATGCACCACGTCGCCAAATTCACTGGCTGCCACCTGGTAGCGCGCCGCGTTGTAGTCGCGCACGCCGGCCTGGAAGGTCTCCTGGAGCGGCGGGGCCTGCGGGGCAGGAGCCGCCCCCGGCGCGCCGGCTGGGAACCCGCCCTGCTGCTGCGGGAATCCCGGCGCTTGCTGCGCCGTCTCACCGCCCGGAGCAGGGTTCACAGGGGCGCCCGGCATTCCGCCTGGCATTGCGCCGTTGGCCGGCGGCGGGCTCTGGATATTCTGCAACTGCGTCTGCAGGTCCTGGACGGCCTTGTTCAGCTTGTCGATGCGGGTCTTCAGCTCATCGACTGAATCGTTCAGAGATTGCGCCTGCCCGGACGCGGCATCGAGCTTGCCGCTCAGCGCATCGTTCTGCGCGTTGAGCTTCTTCTGCAGGTCGCCCACGGCCGCGGTCATCTGGTTGGCTGCGTCGGCGGTTTGCTGGGCGAGATTCTGCACGACGCCGAACCGCGTGTCCACCGTGGATTGCAGCCGCTGCACCATGTCCAGCAACTGCTGCACCTGCGTTTGCAGCGCGACGATCTCCTTCGAGACCGCGTGCGCTGGCACTCCGGCCGGCGCCAGCAACAACACCAAGGCAGCCGCCGCCAGAAGACGATTGCGAATTGCGGAAGATCTCAACATACTTCACCAATTTTAGCAATTTCCGTTTGCCGCATGGAGAGTGCCCGCTCGCGAAGCCGGCCACGCGCCTCAGGCTTGCACAGCGCTCCGGATCTCCGGTGCCGCTCGGCGTCGAGCCCGAGCGCCGGAGATCCGGGGCCGCACTGCGCTTACTGATCGAGCGTGAAGCCGGCACGCCGGTTCAACTGCCAGCACTGCTCGTTGGACTCGGTGCAGAACGGCTTCTCTTTGCCGTAGCTCACCACGCGGATGCGGTCGGCTGCAACGCCGGCCGTGACCAGCGCGTTCTTGGCCGCTTCAGCCCGGTTCTGGCCGAGCGCCAGGTTGTATTCATCCGATCCGCGCTCGTCGCAGTAGCCGCCGATCACGACCTTGACGTTGGGATGGCTGGTGAGATAGCTCGCGTCCTTTGCCAGCGTCGTCTGCGCATCGCTACGCACGTCGTAGGTGTCGTAATCATAGAAGACGTCTTGCACGTTGGCCTTGAACTCTTCTTCCGCGCTCATGGTGTTGGTGGGCACCTGGACCGCGGGCGGGGCATTCACCGTCACGCGCGCCGATGCATCGGCTGAGCCGCCGTCGCCGTGCGCCACCAGGTGATAGGTGGTCGATTCGGTGGGGGTCACCGTCTTGACGCCGGAGCTGGGAACGTCTCCGACCCCGTCGATCGACACCGTGCTGGCGTCAGTGGTGTGCCAGCTCAGTTGGACCTGCTGGCCCGCGTCAACAACGGTGGGCGAGGCTGTGAGCTGTGCCGTGGGCGCAGCCGCCGTCGCGGGCGGTGCTGTCGCTTCAGGCGCGGGCGCTGGCTGTTTCTTTTTGCAACCGGAAACAGCAGTCAAGGCAATGAGGAGAGCAATGGGAACAAAAATGCGCGTACGTAATTTCAATGGAGTACTCCTTCCGCAGATTTCAGAAAGTCTTCCGGGCGTTTAAAGCCGCGCGTAACCGAGTGCCGCCGCTGGTGGCCGTGCCTTTTGCGCCTCCCGCAAAGCCAATCTTGCCTCGCGGCGGATTTTGAGCGGAAATCTTTCCGGCCCGCATCGCTCCGAAAACGTGTTTGTCAAACTCCAGCCGAGCTTCAATGAACGTTCGAATCACTCAACCGGGGCACCGATTTGCTCAATGCTCCAGCGCCAATTTCCGCCGGATTTTGGCAACAGGAAAATGATAGAACATCCGTACCGCATGGGCCGCGCAGATTGCGTGCCGTGAACCCCTTTTGCCATCAGGATTCACTTCCAGCTCCAGTTCGGCATCGAGTTATTGCCCGCGTGCGTCAGTTGCCGCTGCTGGGTTCCATCGGCCAGCATCGACCAGATCTGCGTGCGTCCGGCGACGGTTCTCTGGAAGACGATGTGCCGTCCGTCCGGCGACCAGGAAGGGCAGTCGTTGTTGCCCGATTCATGGGTAACCTGCAGCCAGTTCTTGCTGGCGATATCCATCACGTAGATGTCCTGGCCGCCCGGGTCGCCGGGCCCGTATTTCCGGTTCCAGGCATACGTCAACAGGCCGCCGTTCGGAGACCAGGAGGGCGACACCGCATAGCCGCCATCCGTCATCCGCTGAATGTTCGAGCCGTCCTGATCCATGATGTAAATCTGCGGTTCGCCGGTGCGGCCGCCGGTGAAGGCGATCTGCGCGTTGGTCTTGGGATTCCAGCTCGGCGAGACATTCGGTCCCTTGAGAGAGGTGACCCTGTGCGCGGTGCCGCCATTCGCGTCTGCGACCCAGATCTCCGAGTCTCCGGAGCGCGAGGAGGAAAAGGCGACTCTCGCACCGTCCGACGCCCACGCCGGCGTCAGATTGCTTCCGCCCTCGGCGCCCGCGGAAAAGCCGACGGTCCGGCCCAGGTCGAACGAATACATGCGGACTGCCCATCCGTACTTGGCCAAAGTCGAGAAGGCGAGGCGCGAGTTGTCCGGCGAGATGCGCGGCGAGAGCGTAATCGTGCCGAAGTGGGTGACAGCATGCTGGTTCTGGCCGTCGTAGTCCATCACCCAGATCTCCTTCGTGCCCGTGGCCGTGCTGACGTAGTAGATCTTGGTCTCGGCGATTCCGTTGATCCCTCCGCCCAGCCGGGAGATGATCTCGTCGGCGAAGCGGTGCGCGACGGTGCGCGCCATGTCCTGACTGGCGGCTTCGTTATACTGCTTGCCCAGCACCTGCGGGCTGGCTGCATTGCTCGCGTCGAACAGCCATCCATAGACGACCAGGCGTCCGTTGGCCACGGAGAGCGCGCCAAATGCCACCATCGCCGCGTTCGCCGGCGCGGCGGACCACTGCGATAGCACCATCTCCTGCGGGGAGCCGGGCATGGCCTGCGGGGCCAGGCTTTTCGAAATCATCTGGAAGATGCCGGCATTGTTCAGGTCGCTATAGAGAGTGGAGTCAAAGACGGCTTTGAGCGGCGTCGTCTGGGGATCAGCGCCGACCGGCTTGAAGTCGGCGACGGCGAGACGGATACCGGAGGTACTCAGATTAGTGATCCCGGTAAACACCTGGTCCTG
Organism: Occallatibacter sp.; assembly: GCA_036489815.1. Classification (GTDB taxonomy): domain Bacteria; phylum Acidobacteriota; class Terriglobia; order Terriglobales; family Acidobacteriaceae; genus Telmatobacter. The sequence continues at coordinate 30,327 of DASXFB010000119.1, forward strand.
GGCTGCGAGCAGCGGCACCGGGTAGAACGCCAGGGGAATCAAAAGCAGAAGCAGAAACCGAAAAACTGCCTTCATGCGCTGAGCAATCCTTCCTTCCGGGGTGATGGACGGTTGTTCGCACGCCCCTCCGAGAGGCTTGTTACTCGGATGACGCCAAGAAGTCCCAAGTGTCAGTACTCGCAGTAGTACAAAACTTGCAGTGCACTTCGATTATAAGCTGGCGGGAGCGCCCCGAATGTATCGACCCGTTGTGCGGCGCGCAGACAGGACGAGTCGAGCGTAGGACTGCCGCTGCTGCGATTGAGCTGAATGTTGCTCGGACTGCCGTCGCGGGCGATGGTGAAAAGAAGATAGGCGCGAGCCCCTTTCGGCGTGCGAGAATCCACTTGCTGGCTATACCAGTTGGCCCTGATCTTGCGGTTGATCTGATCGACGTACCATCCGAACCGGCTTCCGAAGTCGGCGTCGTCCACCGTGACCGGTCCGTTCGGTGCATTCTGGGGCAGGGTCGTTCGCGGAATATTCGTTCCGTTCTGTTCCCCATACTGGGCAAGGTTCTGCTGTTTGGGCGGGGGCTGATGCGGCTGGGTCTTCGGTGTCGTCTGCTGCTTCGGTTTCACCTGCTTGCCCAGGATCGGAATCGCCTTCTCATCGACCTGATGCTGTTCTTTCGGCGCCGGCGGCGCCGGAGCGGGGCTGGGAGTCTCGGTGGTCAGCACATTTTTATTCAGCGGCTGATTATTGGGGAGAGGAATCGCATTGCTTACGACGTTCACCTGCATGGCTCCGCCCGCTCCCTGATTGCCCCACAGGTTATGCCTGAAGAGCCCGCTGACCAGGCCATACGACAGCAGCGCGGCCAGCAACAGGCCATGCAGCAGAAGCGCGCCCGCCGCGGGTCCCGCGACAGGCTCCGGCGCCAGCTCCCGGTCCAGTTGTTCCGATGCCTGAAGAACGCTGCTCATGGTTTCGCCGCGCTAATCCCCGCTGTTGCCTGCGATTCCCTTGGTGTCGAGAGGCTGCGTCACGATCGACACATTCGTGATCCCCGCCTGTTTGACCGCATCCATCACGCTGGCGAAGGCGCCGAACGGCACGCGCTCATCGCTGCGCAGATAAATGGACTGGTGCGTCGGGTCGCCGCCGGAGGCGTGCAGCTTGGCCGCCAGATCGTGAATGTTGATGGGCTGATCGTTCAAAAAAATCTGTTGATCGCGGTCGATGGTCACCACCAGCCGCTGCTCGGTGATCTGCTTGACCGTCCGCGTCTTCGGCACGTTCACTTCAATGCCCGATTGCAATACCGGTTCGGTGATCATGAAGATCACCAGCAGCACCAGCACCACATCGACGAGCGGCGTGATGTTAATCTCCGCGAGCGAGGAGCGTGTCCCGCCGCTGCTACTTGTAAACGCCACGCTCGGCCTCCCGCGGGAAGTCTTCGGGACCTGGAGGTGCGGGCGGCCGCACCGGAATCTCTTCGAGCGAGTTAAGCAGCTCGCGCGCGAAATCATCCACAGCGGAGGCGAAGACGCGGATACGGGCAGAGAACTGGTTGTAAGCCACCACGGCGGGCACGGCCACGAACAGGCCGGCAGCCGTGGTGATCAGCGCCTCGCTGATGCCGGGAGCAACCGCCCGCAGCGTAGCTGAGCCCGCCGTTCCCAGGCCTTGGAATGCATCCACGACGCCCATGACGGTGCCGAAGAGCCCGACAAAGGGGCTGGTGGCCGCGATGGTGGCCAGCCACGTCAGCCGCCGCTCCAGGCTGGTGATGGCCTCACTGGCGGCCGTCTGGGCTGAGCGCTCCAAGGGCGCGAGATTCCGCGGCGGTCCCGACCCGCCGGTCTGCCGCCGGTAGGTCTCGTAGACCTCTTCGAAGACCTGCGCAAGAGGGCTTGCCGGGCAGTCGGTTGTAAATGCGGAGATCTCGTGGAGCCGCGTCGCCTTGCGAAAAGCTTTGATAAACCGCCGGCTCTGCGCCGTGGCCTTCCGGAAGGTGCCCCACTTACCCAGGATGATGGTCCAGGAGTAAAGGCTGGCGAGAAGCAGCAACAGGAGCACGCCAATCGCGATCGCCCCGATGTTGCCCATCATTTTGGTCAGCGCGCCGAAGCCCTGCGTGCTTAGCGCCTGCACGGGGACGGCGCCGTTGTCAGCCTGTAGAATGTACGCCAATGCAACGGTTAAAATCGGCATTCACCTCAATATCCACGGTATCAGACGCTGTCTTTCAGCCCAAGTTATCGATTGGGTGCCCCGCGAGCTGCAGCGAACGGTTCGTTTGCCCATCCGGCTGGCTCGCCGTGCTATGCTGCGCTCGGAATCGCGCGCGTTGATTCTTTATGATTTGGATGCGCCGAAGCTCAATAACTGCTTGCCCTGCTTCATCTTTTTGTCATTCAGGCGAAAGGATGGGAAAATCTCGATCTCGGATCTCCCCGTTACCGCCCGGAGGTCGCGATTTCAAGCCGGGAAAGGCCTTAACCCTTAAGATCGAATACCGATGCTCGTCGAGTTGCGCGCCGAAAATTACGCTGTCATCGATCACGCCATTGCCTCGTTCGGTCCGGGGCTCAATCTGCTGACCGGCGAAACGGGCGCGGGCAAGTCCATTCTCGTGGACGCGCTGGCGCTGCTGATGGGCGGAAAAAGCTCGGCGGAAGTGGTGCGCCACGGCGCCGAAAAGGCGGTGGTTGCCTGCGTCTTCGAGTCGACGCCGGGGGCCGAAGCTATTCTTGAAGAAAACGGCATCGATTCCGAAGGCAGCGAGATCATTCTGCGCCGCGAAATCCTCAGCTCCGGCAAGGGCCGCGTCTTCGTCAACAACCAGCCCGCCACCGTGGCCGTTCTCAAGCAGCTCGCGCCGGAGCTGGCCCTTGTTCACGCGCAAAGCGAAACGCTCTCGAGCTTCGACCAGGCACAGCAGCGTATCCTGCTCGATCGCTTCGGCGGCCTTGCTACGGACGCAGTCGCCGAAGCGTATTCTCATTGGCGCGCCGCGGCAGACAAGCTCAATGACCTCCTCCAGGGTGAGCAGGAGCGGCTGCGCATGGTCGATCTTTGGAGCTACCAGTGCAAAGAGATCGAGTCGGCGCGACTGGAAGACGGCGAAGACGAGGCTCTCGAAACCGAGAAGCGTGTGCTTGCAAATGCGGAGAAGCTGTATGCCGCCGCAATGGGCGGATTCGAGCAGCTCTATGAGGGAGGCGCCTCGGCTGAGACTGCGCTCCGGGCCGCTCTGCGCAATGTGGAGGAACTCGTGCGGTACGATGGGCGCTTCGCCGATGCCGCGCAGCAGCTTGCCTCCGCGCGCGCTATCGTGGGCGACGTCAGCTCGACTCTGCGCGATTACGCCGAGTCCATCGATGCCTCACCCGAGCGGCTGGCGGAGATCGAAGATCGTCTGGCGCTGCTCGATCGGCTCAAGCGCAAATACGGCATGAGGGTTGCGGAGGTGATTGCCTTTGGCGAGGAGGTGGCGCGCAAGCTGGCCGAGGTAGAGGATCGCGACAGCCTGCTCAAAACGCTGCGCATGGCTCTGAACGACGCGGAGCAGGAGTATGCCAAAGCTGCAGCGGTGCTTTCAGGCCTGCGCCAGGCTGCCGCGGCCCAACTGGCCAAGCTGGCCGAGGCGCAGATCAACGCGCTGGCGATGAAGGTGCGCTTTGAGGTCGCCATTACGGCCAAGGAAACCGAGACGGCGTGGACCTCCGCCGGCTGGGATGAGGTGGAATACCGCATCGCGACAAACCCGGGCGAACCGGTCAAACCGTTGACCGAGATCGCTTCGGGGGGCGAGATGAGCCGCGTGATGCTGGCGCTCAAGGTGGCAGTCGAAGAGAACTGCGCCAAGAGCCAGTCTCCGGCCCATTCGAAGACAAGAAAAAAGCCGGCGCCGCGTACGCTCGTCTTCGACGAAATCGATATCGGCATTGGCGGCCGCGCGGCTGAAGCTGTCGGCCGCAAGCTCAAGTCTCTCGCGCGCGCTCAGCAGGTGTTGTGCGTGACGCATCTGCCGCAGATCGCGGCTTTCGCCGATCAACACCTGGCGGTCGAGAAGCGGGAAGATCACGGCCGCACCCGGACGCAGATTCGCGTATTGGACGACCGCGCCCGCAATCATGAAGTGGCCCGCATGTTGTCCGGCGCCAAGGTGACAGATACCAGCCTGCAGCACGCAGCGCAGATGATCGCTGCCAGCCGATAAGACCGCGGCTCAGCCACAAGGCGCGTATTGCCCCCTGTGCACGAAACAAATCCATAGCCAACCATCCGGCTGCTGGGTAAGATGGTCCCTACCGGGCCTCCGATTCCCCCACGTTTGAGGAGACGATCGATGCTCTTCTCCGTTCGTTTTGTCCCCGTGCTCCCACAGGTTGATTCAGGTTGCCGCGGTTGCCGCCCGGAAGGAGTTCTCGCGGCCGGCGAGCAAGGGGTGCATCACCGCAGCGGCCACCGGCATCTCAGGTCTGTGGGGCGCCTTCATTTACGAAGAAATGGAGCCGGCTACAACGCCCAAGCCTATGGGCTTCAGAGAAGATCCGATCAAGCGAACAAATATTTGGGAAGCTCGGCGGGTAGCGACGCGGTGCGCGCAGGCGCAGGATGCGCCGTTCATGTGAAGGCCGGGATTCAGGCCTGGGCGTTGCTTTTCGACTGTGGCAGCAAATGCGCCACAATATCCAGAATCAGAGCGGGATGCAGCGGTTTGGCGAGAATCTCAAAGTTATGGCCCTGTTGCCGGGCAATCTCCAAGAGCTCGGCAGTGGCCGGATGACCGGAGACCAGCAAAATATGGCACGCGGGGTAATTTGCCTTGAGCACCATGCCCAACTGAATGCCATTCATCTGCGGAAGCATGACGTCGACAAGGGCGACATTGGGCTGCCACTCGGCGATCGTTTCGATGGCCTGCTCGGCGGAGAGAGCCGTGCGCACTTCGTACGCGCAGCCTCGAAAGATCATCTCCAACGTCTCGGCGACATTGGCTTCGTCATCGACAATCAAAATCCTGCGGCCTTCCGGCGAAAGGGGCATCATGCGGAGAGATCATCCCATAGTTCAGATCTTCGGCGATATTCACCGAGATCGGAAAGCTGTACCTGCCGGGGCGCCGGAATCGTTCACGACCTTACAACGACAGGAGGGCCCTATAAGTAAGCGCATCGAAGTCGGAGTGGGGTTGAAGTTCCGTTTCCCGCTCTCAACTGATTCTGCGCTGCTTTGAGCGCAAACGCAAATTCCGCGCAACTTGCGCGTTCATCGGGCCAACTGATCTTCCTCCGCATGAAACCACGCTGTTCTTCACGCTGCCTTGATCTCTTGCTCGGTGAGACTTTGCTTCACGCTCTCTTTGTGGTTTGAGTGGAAGCTGCCCCGATGCGGCTTTCCGCCGATCAGCGGACCCAGCGTCTCGGAGTTCCTGCTAGTATACCGGGGATGGTTGCTAAATTATTCATTTCATTGACGTAATTGCATCAATGAAATTCGACGGCGAGGTCAAGCGCAGTGAGCACGATCGCCTCACGAAAAACAAATCCGGGCGAGTGGGGCGATCGAATTCGCCGGCTCCTG
>DASXFB010000132.1:0-73061 GCA_036489815.1 Occallatibacter sp.
CTGCTGCCATTCGTTCCCCCTGCCTTGTCGATGCTGCTGTCCCGCTTCTGCGTTCCGTCCTTGCTTCGTTCCCAGCTTGATTCGTTTCCCGCTTGCTTCGTTGCCGACTTGCTTCGCTTCCGGATTCATTCCCGCCTGCCCCGGTTTCAGCTCAATTCCGGACCGGATTAGGCCACTACCGAAATATGTCCGCCGGCCCGTGCCTGCAGTCGACCGGCTGCCCCCGGATCGACCCCCGGAAGCCGCCATGCGAGCGATCCAGCGCTCCCCGGAAGCGGACCCGCCCGGAGATTCTCCGCTGGCGGCGGGGGCCCGGGTTCTGCATCACCCCGGCCGTGGCCCTGCTGCATCTGCTCGTTCGTCCCCTGGCCGAACCCCATATCCATGCCCGAGGGTGAGGCCATCGTGACCGTGTTGACGGGCGCGCGCTGTTCGCTGAGATAGGCCTGCAATCCAGCCATGTGCGTGCCGAGCATTTGCGCCGCCTCCGCCGAGCCCGGAACCACCGCGGCATGAACCCCACCGGCGGCAAGATCCGCGCGTACGCCCACCCAGCCCAGCGCGGGGTCTTCGAATCCGGCTTCGGCACTGCGGGCGCCGGCATGAGTCCAAGGAATTGGGCCGCTCGAGGTGTCTGCATCGAGCGCGGCGAACGGCTCGCGGGAGAACGACGCACTGGAAGCGGTGAAAGCGCCACCGTCCGGGCGGAGCGTACCGGCAACCGGGTTGATCGCCTGATGCGCGCCGGCGCTCGCGTGCGCAGCGGCTGAGACCTCTCCGGCGGTTGCGGGTGCCGGCGCGGGAAGACCATGGGCTGACCACGAAGCAGCCTCGACGGAGCCTGAACCGACCGCGCGGCGTGCAGCGTCGGCCGTCCCCAGCCTCGGCCTCCCGCCGGCGCCGGCCAGTTCCGCAGCCGATGCGCCGGGGAGCTGAATCTCCCCGGCCAACCCTGAATCCACATCCAAACCCGGTTCTGCCTCGGGCCCCTGCTTGGCCGCATTGCCGTTCGAAATCTTCAGCGACGCGTCCCCGAGCCGGTCTAAGCCGATCCCTTCCGCTGACCGGTGATTCGGGATGGCCGGAGTCTCTGCTCCGTGGACCCCGGCTGGAGTCGGCTGCGGGCCGGCTGCGGCGCCTCCTGCAATGGCCGCACCGGGAAGCACACTCAAGACCGTCCGCGCCGAGTGGGCGCCTTTGGTAGAAGGAAACAAGTCCGGGATAGCCGCGGAGGCAGTCTCTAACTTCGGCGGTGGTTGGATTTGCACCGGGGACGGCCCGGGAATCGGCAGGGGCAGCGCGCCGGCCGTCTGCGAAACGTCGACTACGGCCTTCGCCTGCGAGCGGTGCGGTTCTGCGTCGGAATCCCCCTTAGGTTTCGAGCTCTTCGACGAATAGGTTGCCTGGATTACGCCCGTATCGGTCGGCTCTTGGGGCGGAAGGCTTTCGGGAATCAGAAGGTTGGCCGCGCGGTGCGCGGAGAAGTCCTGGAATGCGGCCGGGGACCCCGGGAGATTGAGCCGAGCTCCCTGCTCCGGTCTCGATGCCGGCGAGCCGGCCTGCTGTGGAACCGTACTCTGCGCGAAGGATGAGGTTTTGGCGGCTGCTGTCCCGGTTGCGCTGGTAATCGCTGCCGAGCCGGCGGGTTGTTGCATCCTCATCGGTTCCGCGGCCGCCGAGACTGGAAGCGAGGCCAGCACGCTCTGCCAGCTGCTCCGGAAGGCAGGCGCACCCACCGATGCAGCGGATTCCACTACGCGGCGACCTGCCGATGCGGCCGAAGCCGGGCCGGCGAACAGCTGCGCTGTTGCATCGATTTCGAATCCTGCGGCGGCTGGCATGTTCTGAAACGATGCAGACACTGTGCCAAAAACGAGCAGCGCAGGTTAGAAGGTTGTCAGGAAAGCGGGAGCTTTGCTCCGGACAGAGGCCCGTCGCGGGAACCTTCAGCCGCCTGCCAAGAGGATGCCGGCGATTCCCCGCCGGCGTGACTACAACTCCGGCTTGCCAACGATACGGCTGCTTGCGGCGGCGGTCCGATGCATCCGGTTCAGATACCAGTCGTCGAGCGCCTGCTGGGCCTGCCGGTCTGCGGCGAGCGCATCCCGTGCTTCCTCTGCCTGAATCAGAGTCTCGGCCTGGCGGCGTTCGACGCGTTTGGCGAGATGGGCTCGGCGCAGCTGCTCGACCTCCTGTTCCGCATCCTCAATCCGGGGAGCGAGGAGCCGTTCCCGGCGCCTGGCCCGGTGGGTCTCTTCCAGGCCGGAGAGACGGTCGGCCAGTTCTCCGTTGGCGGCGCCGGCCGCGATCAGCCGCCGCCCGCCGCGATCCTGCGCAATCGCGGCTTCGCGGGCTCGCTCCAGACTCCGAAGCTCGCCTGCCGCGAAGGCAAGCGCTCTCTCACTCTGTTCCTCTTCGAGCTCGAGCACGCGCAATAGGCGGCGGAGACCGCGCGCAACGGGCATGGCGTTACACCTCGGCGGTCAGCGCCGCGAGCCGTTGCCGGCAATCGGCGAAGCTGACACGCTCGTTAGTCGCCTGGGTCATGAACGCGCGGAGGGCGTCGCGGGCGCGGAGGGCGCGGTCCAGATCCGGATCGGCGCCGGGCTTGTAGGCCCCGATCCGCACCAGATCTTCAGACCGCGCATAGATGGCCAGTAGCCTGCGGATAAGGGCGGCCTGCGCGCGGTGCTCGGGCGAGGCGACCGCCGGCATGAGCCTGCTGATCGAATCCAGCACCTCGATGGGCGGATACCACCCCTCGCTGGCGCGCGCGCGAGAGAGCATAACGTGCCCATCGAGCAGCGAACGCACGGCATCGACCAGCGGATCCTGTTGATCGTCACCCTCCATCAGCACGGTATAAAAAGCGGTGATCGAGCCCACGCGAAACTCGCCGGCGCGCTCGACCAGCCGGGCAAGGCGCGTGAAGACGGAAGGCGTATAACCCTTGGCCGTCGGAGGCTCGCCGGCCGCCAGGCCGATCTCCCGCGCCGCCATGGCGAAGCGGGTGAGCGAGTCGAGCACTAGCAGCACGTTTTTTCCCTGCGCGGCGAAGTACTCGGCGATGGTGGTTGCCGCCAGCGCCGCCCGCATCCGTTTAAGCGGCGATTCGTCGGATGTGGAGACCACGACGACGGAACGGGCGCGGCCTTCCGGTCCGAGTGCATCGTCGAGAAACTCGCCGACCTCCCGGCCCCGCTCGCCGACCAGGCCGACGACTGTGATGTCGGCCTCGGTGTTGCGGGTCATCATCCCGATGAGCGTGCTCTTGCCGACGCCTGAGCCGCCGAAGATGCCCACGCGCTGCCCCCGGCCCACGCTGAGAAGCGCATCCAGGACCCGGATGCCGGTGCCCAGAGGTTCGCGGATCGGCGCGCGCTCGAGCGGCGAGCGCACGCGCCCTTCGAGCGGCAGCGCGATGGACAAAGAAGACGCCGCCGCGGCAGGCCGGAGACCTCGGGGGCTGCCGTCATCGACGCTATCGGGCGCACCGGCGGCCGCATCCTCATCGATCGGCGCGCCCAGCGCATTCAGAACTCTGCCCACCAGGGCCGGCATAGCCTCGATCGCGGGAGTCGTTCCCAGCGCCGACACGTCGTCGCCGAAGCGGATGCCTTCCGTGCTCTCGACCGGCATCGAGAGCACATTCGAGCCGCGAAAGCCGATGACTTCGGCTAGATGCGTGCGGCCGGCGCGGTCGATGATTTCACAGCACTCGCCCACCGTGGCCAGAGGTCCGGAAGATTCGATCGTCTGCCCCACCGACTCGACCACCTGCCCGCGCCAGCGCCAGGGCTGTCCGCGGCCGAGCCGCATGAAGTAACGATCGAGAGGCGCGGTCATGCGGGCTCGGGCCCGGCAGGCTCGGGACCCAAGGGCTCGTGGCGGGCGCGCTCGGGGCCGGGAGTGGTTTCGGCCGCCGTGTTCCGGGCCGCCGCGGATGGCAGAGAGCTGCCGCCGGCGCGATCGAAAAAACCGCGTTCGATCTCAGCCAGCTGCGAGCGGATGCCGAGATCCACCGTGCCCAGTTTGGTTTCGATCAGGCATTCGCCCAGCCGCAAAGCCTCGCTCCGGATCACCTCCGGCTTGAGCGGCAGGTTCGGCAGCAGCGCCATGGCCTCGGTCCACAGCTCCAGCTCCGACGCCGGCACGCGCAGCCGCACCTCGGTGGAGGCGGAGAGCTGCCCGAGGGCCACGCGCACCGCTCCCGTCAACAGCAGCGGATCCATCTGCGCCTCGCGCCGCAGGATGCGCGCCGCTACGGCAAGCGCCAGCCGCACCACCTCGCGTTCCACCGCCAGCAGGTAACGGTCGCGCTCGGCGGCAAAGCTCTCGACTAGACCGGCTATCACCCGCTTCTGCTGTTCACGGTCTGCCGCAAGCTTCGCCCCCTGCGCCTGACGCTCCATGTGGCAGCCCTGCTCGCGGCCGGCTTCGAAGGCGCGCCGGGTCCCCTCTTCGAGGCGCTGCTCGAACTGCGCGTTCAGGATGGCCGGAGAAGGCGGAGGGGCGTCGCCATCCGGTGGCGCGCCGTAGCCGCCCTCGGCCCACCCTCCCCAGGCGGACGCTGCATAGGCGTGAGGGCCGGCCGGATATTCGAAGAGTTCAACTCGCTCCCACCGTGGCCGCTCCCAGCCTCGGGGTCGCTCTTCTTCTGCCCGCTCTCGTTCCGGGGTGCGTTCCGCCGCCGGTCGCTCCATCTGCGTCCTCGTCTCTCTTTGGCGCTGCCTGCCTGGTGCGAGAGTTCTTGGGCCAGCCCGGCTCAAGCCAGCATCTCATCGCCCGTCTCCAGCTTGAGGACGACCTTGCCCTCCGCCTCGAGCTGCCGCGCCAGGTTCAGAATCTCCTGTTGCGCCTGCGCCACCTCGCGCGACCGCACCGGGCCCAGCACTTCCATATCTTCCTTGAGCATCTCGACGGCGCGCGAGCTCATGGCCTTGAAGATCTGGGCGCGCAGCTCGTCCTTTGCGCCGCGCAGCGCCAACGCCAGCTGGCGCTTGTCGACGCCGGAGACAATCTCACGGATGGTCGCCGGAGGCACCGTCACCAGATCCTCGAAGGTGAACATCAGATTGCGAATGCCCAGCGCCAGTTCAGGCTGGCTCTCTTCCACGGCTTCGAGAATCTTCTTCGACTGCTCAGCGTTGAGCCGGTTGAGCAGGTCGGCCACCGCTTTGAAGCCGGAGTAGCTCTTGCGCTTCGTCTCGCCCACGTTTTCCAGCCGGCGATGCAGGATGAAGGCCACCTTCTGCGCCATCTCCGGGGAAAACTGGCGCATCTCCGCCAGCCTCTGAACCGCGACGATTTTGTGCTCTTCGCTCAGGTTGTCGAGGACCATCGAAGCCCGGCGCGGATCAAGATGCGCCAGCACCAGCGCGATGGTCTGCGGATGCTCGGAGTCGAGCAGTTTGCCCAGTTGCTGCGGGTCGGTGTGCTGCAGCTTGGCTAGGTCGCCCTGCGCAGCCTCCTGCGAACGTCGCACCAGCAGCAGCAGGTCTTCCGCGTGTTCGGCGCCGAAGGTATGGACGAGCAGCCGGCGGGCATAATCGATGCCGCCGTGGATCACGAAGTTCTGCGTCTCGAGCAGCTCCCAGAACTCTTCGAGAACTCCCATCGAGAGCTCGGCCGTCACCCCGCGCAGATCGGCCAATTCCTCGGTAAGCCGCTGCACGTCGTTGTCGGGCAGCGCCCGCAAAATCTCCTTGGCAAGTTCCTCACCAACCGCGACCAGCAGAACCGCGGCCTTGCGCAGGCCGGAGAGGTTCGCCGTCAGGCCCTGGCGGGCGATCTCGCTATCAGTCTCCGGCTCAGGCAACGCGAACTTCCTTTCTCCTCCGCTTTATTCGGAGTGAATCCAGCTCTGCAAGAGGCGCGAACTCTGCGACGGCTCACGCCGCAGATGGGAGGTGACCTGCTCGTAGATCGCCTGGGAGCGGAGCCGCTCCGCATCCGGGCCCGCGGCTCCCGGCTCTGCCAGCGCGCCCGGCTGGGCCGCGGAAGCCGCCAGCTCTCTCGCCTTTTCCTTGCCGGGCGCCGACCGCATCGCTCCAGCCTGGCGCAGCGCGGGCCGCACCCCCAACATCAGGATCACCAGCAAGCCGATCAGGAGTCCCGCATACTTCAGCAGCAGGGGGGAGTGCTCGGCAACCGCCAGGATCTGCTGCGGCATAGGCGCGGTTGGCTGCGGATGGTTGGCGTCGAAGGCCAGGTCTTCGACGGTGACGGCGTCGCCGCGCGAGGCGTCAAAGCCCACCGCCGCCTGCGCAAGCGCTGTGAAGTGGCGCAGCTCGTCGGCCGAGCGCGGCTGCCAGAGGGCCGGCTTGCCATGCGCCGCGGGCTGCTGGAGGCGGTCGTTCACCACGACCGCGGCCGTCAGCCGGCGCAGCCGTCCCGGATTCTCGACGACGTGCTTCACCGTCTTCGACGCAGCGTAGGTGCCGGACTCGGACTTGGCCGATTGCGGCGACGTATTCTGCTGCGGATAGACGGGCAGAGCCTGGGAGTTGGGCGCATTCGAGGCGCTTCCCGGAATGCCCGCGGCCACGGGCTGGGGTCCGGTGGTCTGCTCGGTGCGCTGCATCGAGAGGGTCACTGTCTGGCTGGGATCGTAGGTCTCCTGGGTCACGTCGGTGGCTGCGAGATCGTAGTCGAGCGTGACGGAGGCGCGCACATTGCCGGCGCCGGTGACGGGCTCGAGCGTGGCGATCAGCTTCTCCTCGAGGCCCTGCTCGGCGCTCAGCGCGAGCGCCTCGGCGGTCTTGGGGCCCAGAGGAAGATGACCGGCCGCATCCACCAGCACCACGTGATCGGGCGTGAGACCGTCGACGGCCGAGGCCACAAGGTTGCGAATGGCGTCAGGCTCGCCGTCGGCCAGCGCGCCATGGCGCAGCTTCAGCACCACCGAGGCTTTGGCGGGCCGCTCCTCCTCGCGAAACAGCGACTCATGCGGCAGAACCAGATGAACCCGCGCCGACTCGATATCGGCCAGCGTGCCCACGGTATGCTCGAGCTCTCCCTCGAGCGCGCGCTGATAGTTCACCTGCTCATCGAATTCGGAGCCCACCCAGTTCGGCTTGTCGAAGATCTCAAAGCCCAGCCGTCCGCTCTTGATGCTGCCCTTGGCTGCGGTGGCCAGCCGCGCCTTGTCGAGCTGCGCCGCCGGCATCCGGATCTGGGTTCCGTCGGCGGTGAGGTCGAAGGGAATCTGCGCCTGGGTAAGGATCTGGCCGGTCTGGCGCGCATCCTCAGGTTCCATGCCGGTCGAGAGCGTGCGCCAGTCGGTGCGCAGGGCAAACCAGAGCAGTGCGCCGGTGAGCGCTGCCAGCAGCGCCGCCGCAAAGGCGATGCCGCTGCGCTGGCGCGGAGCCAGTTGGGCCCAGCCGATGCGGGCCCGCGTCCACAGCGCTGCCAGGCCGTCGGTCCACTGCGGCTGCCCTGGAACGGGGGCTTTCGGGCTTTTGGTCAGCTGAGTTGCAGTGGCCATGATTCCGCTGTCGCTTCTTCCCTTCTCGATTCTTTTCCAGCCTGGCAGGCCGTCTCTCCGCGGCCTTGCCGGAGCGCCGACGGCTGCCTGGAGGGCTCGTGTTTAGAACTGCATCCCGAGCACCGACTGATAGGCCTGCACCGCCTTGTTCCGCACCGCCAGCGCCAGCTCGAAGGCCATGTCGGCCTTTTGGGTGGCGATCATCGCCCGATGCACATCGACGCCGTTGCCGGTCATCAGGCCGGCCACGGCGGTCTGTGCCTGCTGTTCCAACCCGTTGACCTGGCCGGCTGCATCGGTCAATAAATCGGAGAAGGGCGAAGGCGCGTCCGAGCCCGATGCCGTCGGACGCGCCGGCGCTGGAGCGATCCCGCTTCCCGGGTGGGCCGCGGCGTTGGCAGCGGCTGCAATTGCAGATGACATCACGCCTCCTCCAGAGACTGCCGGCACCGGCTTACGATTTGGCGATATCGAGCGCCGAACCGATCATGGTCTTCTCTGCCTGCACGGCCGAGCCATTCAATCCGTATGCACGCGTTGCGCCCATCAGGTCCACCATCTCTGTAAGCGGATTAATGTCCGGATACGCGACATACCCGTCCGGCCCTGCGTCGGGATGTCCCGGGTCGTAGCGCTTGAGCGGCGGCGCGGGGTCTTGGACCACCTGCACAATATGCACGCCCGGCGCGACCGGCGCCGCACCGGCCAGGTTGAGCGCGGGCAGGGGCGCCGGGTTCAGGATTCCGGTGGGCGGTCCGGCTGAAGCCGCGGCCATCGAATTCAGAAACCCCGGGTCGCCGCCGCCGGCAGCGAAAACCACATGCTGGCGGTGGTACGGGCCTCCGGCGGCGGTGCGCGTCGTCTCCGCATTCGCCATGTTGGCGGCCACGACTTCGGCGCGCATCCGTTCCGCTTCCATCGCCCCGCCGGAGGCGTCCATCATGCCGAAGAGATTCATGGTGCGTGTCCTTTCGATTCGTTGTGAGCCGTCCGCTATGCACTGTCAGCTGCCGGCTGCTTCTCTCACTTATCCGCGTGAATCGCGTCCATCACCCGCTGATACTCCTGGCGCAGCAACGCTACGCCGGCCCTGAACTTAAGCTGCGCCTCGGCTAGATTGAGGCTCTCGCGGTCCATCGAGACGTCGTTTCCATCGGGCCGCGCAATCAGTCCATCGACTGTGCGCACCTGGACCGGACGAGCCGCCAGACCGAGATCTTCATCGCGCATGGCCTCGCGCATCTCGGCTTCGAAGTCCATGCCGACGGCGCGATAGCCGGGAGTGTCGATATTGGCCATATTGGCCGCCGTCAGCTTGGCCTCGCCCGCGGCCAGATCCAGGTAGCGGGCGATCTGGTCGCTGAGCCGCGTCTCGATATCCATGAGGTTGTTTACGGGATTCATTAGAACGGCCCTCCCTTTACCTGTGGCGCTCCCGGGTCAATTGCCGCGGCCGAAGTCGATCTCCGCCGCGGTCAGCACCGGTTCTTCGCCGGCGAGAATGACAGCCCGTTCGAGAACGTGCTCGAGTTCGCGCACGTTGCCCGGCCAGTCGTGAGCGCCGAGCTTCGCCATCACGCTCTCATCCACGCGCTTGCGAGGCGTCTCGCGCCCGAGCCGGGCGAGGCAATGATCCACCAGCAGGGACAAGTCTTCGAGGTGCTCGGCGAGCGATGGGGTGCGAATGAGAAAGACTGCCAGACGGTAGTAGAGGTCGGCGCGGAAGTTGCCCGCCTGGGTATGCTCCGCCAGCGGCTGGTGGGTCGCGGCGACGATCCGCACATCCACCTTCAGCGCCTCGTTGTCTCCTACGCGCTGCAGCTCGCCGCACTCCACAAACCGGAGCAGCTTAGATTGCAGCGCGAGCGGCATCTCGCCGATCTCATCGAGGAACAACGTTCCGCCGTCCGCCGCCTCGATGCGCCCGACGCGCCCCTGCACCGCGCCGGTGAAGGCGCCGCGTGTATGCCCGAAGAGCTCGGCCTCGAGCAGTGCCTCCGGAATCGCCGCGCAGTTGATGGCCACGAAGGGCTTGCGGCTGCGCGCCGAGAGCCGGTGAACCGCTTCGGCCACCAGTTCCTTGCCGGAGCCCGTAGGGCCCTCGATGAGGACCGGCGTCGTCCGCGGAGCCACCAACCGCACGCGCCGGCTTACCTCGATCATGCAGTCCGCGCTGCCCACCAGCTCCGGCAGCCGCTCGGCCGCGCCCGAATCGTTGCGTCCGGCTGTCTCGGCTCGCGCCGGCGCCGGTGCATCCTGAACCGCCGGCGAGGGCGGGAGTGCGGCCTCTTCGGTGCACGAAGGGGCCGAAGGGCTGAAAGACCTCGGCGCCGCGACGAATCCGCGGTCAGCCGCCTGAGTGGCTCGCCCATGTGCACCGCTTCCGGAATGGAGCGCGGGCGCGGTGTTCCATGCGGCGGTATCCGTGTCCTGGCTGCGGCGCATCGCGTAGAGGAGCTCCTGGCGGTAAGGCCCGCGCGGACCTTCCTGCTGAAGCGCGCCGCTTGCCGTAAGCAGATCGACGTTCGGGAAGCTGCCGCGAAAATCGCGGAGAAACTCGCCGACGTCGAGATCGGGCAGCCAGGAATCGACGATGACGGCTTCAATGGGAGAGCTTTCCGCCTCCGCCCAGGCCTGTGCGCCGCCTTCGGCCTCGCGCACCTGCCAGCGCAGGCCGGTCAAAATCTGCGTAAGCCGCTGGCGGAAGCTGCGGTCGGCGCTGGCCAACAGAGCCGTGCGCGGCCGGATGCGGGGAGGAACGGGAAGTACGGTGATCGAAGCAGGCTGCATGGCGGTTCTCCTTTAACCTGTATTGGTCGACTCCAAGGCCCTGTCTCTCAGGCGAGGGCGGAAAGGCCGTTGCCTGCCGCTGCGGGTCCGCGAGGGACGGCCGGCAGAGAGGGCGCCAGCGCGGCCTCCGAAGGCACCATATAGCCGCGCCCGCGGACCGTGCAGATGAGATGGCCGGGCGCAGGGTCCTTGAGCTTGCGCCTCAGGTAGTTCACGTAGACATCCACAATATTGGTGGTTTGGGCAGGCTCGAGGTTCCACACCGAGTCCAGAAGCTCGACCCGGGAGACACACTGGCCGCGGTTGAGCAGCAGGTGTTCGAGCAGCGAAAACTCCTTGTTGGTGAGCACGATCAGTTCTCCGGCGCGATGTGCGGAATGCTCCAGCCGATCGAGCTCGAGGTCGCCGGCGCGCAGCTGCAGCCGGGTCTCCCGCTTGCGCCGCAGCAGCGCCCGGCAGCGGGCGCGCAGCTCGTGGAGGCTGAACGGCTTGGTCATCAGGTCGTCGGCGCCCAGATCGAAGCAGCGCACCCGCGCCTCCACCTCCTGCCTGGCGGTGAGAACAAGCACCGGCAGATCCGGGTCGAAAGCGCGCAGCTCCGCGAGCACCTGCTCGCCGTCCTTCACCGGCATGTTGAGATCGAGAATGGTCAGGTCGGGCATCTCCTGGCGGAACGCCTCGACGGCCGCTCCGCCATCGTGGACCACCCGCACGCGATGTCCTTCGGTCTCCAGGCCGCGGCTCAGAAACTGGGCCAGCGCCTTGTCGTCTTCGGCAATCAAGAGCCTCATCAACTCACCTTTCCCCACCAGCACTGTCCGCACCGCCAAGCGCAGGCCCTGTCGGTCAAATCCTGCGCGTAAGCAACGGTTCTTCATGCGACCGTTCTCACCGCACCGCTCTTAGCGCGCGCTAAGGATGGGCACTCCTCAACGTTCCCCTGAAGCGCCGGAGGACTCAAGGTAGAAGCGAAGAAACAGGAGGGAGGCGGTTCCTGGATTGGAACCCGATAAGGTGAGTCCTAAAACGGAACGCCCGATTAGAGGCCCGCAAGGCGCAGTTTGGCGCACCGGTTTTTCGGCTTTTGGATGAAGAGACGGTCGGATGAAAGGAGCAGCCGGCGAGCGGGCTTTAGCGGCTCGACACTTCAACGC
Source organism: Occallatibacter sp. (assembly GCA_036489815.1). Lineage (GTDB taxonomy): Bacteria > Acidobacteriota > Terriglobia > Terriglobales > Acidobacteriaceae > Telmatobacter. The sequence continues at coordinate 11,431 of DASXFB010000132.1, forward strand.
CGCTGCGGGAGATCCCTTTTTCGGCGTACATCGCGTCGTCCGCGCGGGCCAGCAGATCCATCATGGGTTCGCCGGAGGCGTGTTCGGCCAGGCCGATGGAGATATTCAAGTTGAGCCTCGTGGCTCCCTCTTTGCCCTCCACCGTGTAGTGGCCGCACACCCAATCGCGCAAGCGCTCCCGCTGCGGAACCGCCTCAGCGAGGCTGCAGTCCAGGAGGAGGATGAATTCATCGCCGCCCCATCGCCCGATGATGTCGGTGGAACGGCAGACCGATCGGAGCTCCCGGGCGAACTGTTTCAGCAGCTCGTCTCCGATGAGGTGGCCGAACTCGTCATTGACCTTCTTGAATCCATCAATATCGAGGATCGCCACGCAGAACGGGGCGCCGGAGTTGATGCGGGTCTGAATGTGGCTTTCCACATTGAGGCGGCTCCGGACGCCGGTCAGCGCATCGCGGGAGGCGATCGCTTCGGCCTCCTCGAGTTTGGCCTGGCAGTAGGAAACCTGCTTGCGAAGCTGCTCGATGACGGCTTTGCCTTCCGCGGTCATCCGGTCGATGGAGGTCTTCAACTCCGCCGCGCTCTTCTCGATCGAGGCCCGAATCGCCGTGACATCTTCGAGAGTGGCAATCTGGCGCAGATCCGAAGTAACCGCATGGATGTATCCCGCGTAGCGTTCGTCGCGGGCTCCCACGGACTCCGTCGCCCGCACCATCGCGGTCAGCAGTTCCTTCACCTCGCCGGCCTTATGCTGATAGTGTTTCGCCGTCCGCTTAGCCCAAGCCTGCAGCTGTTCCCGCGCGTCGGCGCCGGTTGCCGCCAGTGCCGCGCCGCCCATCTCTACGGAAAGGCTCCCCGCCAGCTCGCCAAGATGCTGCATGAGCTCATCCCCGACTCCAGGACAGGCCTTCAGGCTGCAATTGCCCATCTCCCGGAGGGCAGAACCATAGACGTCGAGGGCGGTGGAAAGCGTCTCTTCTTCTGCGATCTCAACAGCTCCCAGGACGGATTGAGCCTCGTGCTTGGTATCCAGGTATTTCTTGAGCGAGATCATCGGGCCTCAGACGTGTCCCGCGCAACGTTCGGCGGGCGCACGAATACTGATTCCTATCGGCTGTCGGGGGAGTTTTCTATAGGCTTTCCTCGTCCGAATTCGCTGTTTGTTTTGTCGAGGGGTCTTATGAGCTCATCTCATTAAGATTTTTCTCAAAAGGAACATCTTGTGCGATTCTAAAGACGGGGAATCCGGCCATCCGGCCGGCCTGGAAGCGTAATCCGCCTCTCAGCAGTCATTTGCAGGTAATTTATTACTGAAGTGCAATCTGACGTTGGCGGGATGGTACCAAAGCGCCATGGTAATCGCGCCAGATTCAGCGATCCTATTCTTTTGGGGGACCTCGGGAGACCGAGGTAGGTTTAGTTTGGATTGGGGAAAACTTCCAGATGTGGGAGCAGTAGCGCTGTTGACCTGCGCCTTCGCCTCTGTGGCGCGGCGAGGCTTCACGGCTGTTTCCGGTCTCTGGCTGACCGGATGGCTGCTCATTGAGCTCCATTTCGCGGCGTTCATGTTTCTCTCCTCGACCGGCGATATGGGCGCAGTGGCCGGATTCCTGGGACTCGGCGCGCTGGTCTGGGCCGGCATCACCTTCATGTGGGCGTGTGTGCCCTATCGCCATGAGCTCTCAAGCCGCTGGATGCTAGTGACTGTTTTAAGTACGACTACGCTCTATGTGGGCCTACTCAGCTTTGCGCCGGCGGGTTATTGGGCCCTTGTGCCGGCCGCTCTGTGCCTCGGGCTTCTTCCCCTGGCTGTGGCCGTAGTCACGATCCGAAGGTTCAACCATCCGCTGCGCTGGGCGCTGGTGAGTCTCTTTGGCGGTCTCTCCGCCTTTCTGCTGGCTGTCCAGAACCAACCCGGCAACGGCCCCGACCTGGCTCTGAATGCGGTCTTCTTCACCGTCTACTTCGGCTGCTGCATTCACTTCTGGTACACATACCGGCGTGCCAGCACCGGCGCTCTGATCACGATCGCGGGCTTTCTGGCCTGGGCCGGCGTCTTCGTCCTCGCTCCGGCCATCAGCACATTCTTTCCCGGGCTTCACCCGGAGAGCGAGGTCTGGAACCTGCCGAAGTATGTGGTGGCGGTGGGGATGATCCTGCTGCTGCTCGAGTCGCAGATCGAGGACAACAAGTATCTGGCGCTGCACGATGAGTTGACCGGTCTGCCCAACCGCCGCCTCTTCCAGGACCGGCTGGCCGGCGCCCTGGAACGCGCCCATCGGACCGGGAAACAGGCCGCGCTTCTGCTCGTCGACCTGGACCACTTCAAGCAGGTGAACGATACCGCGGGCCACCATGTGGGAGACCTGCTGCTCAAGCGCGTTGGCGAGATCTTTCTGGGAAGGGTGCGGCGTTCCGACACTGTAGCCCGAACCGGCGGCGACGAGTTCTCTGTCATTTTGGAAGAGCCGACCAGCCGCGCGGACGCCGAACGCGTCGGCCATTCTCTGATTCAACTGCTCACCGAACCGCTCGATTTGGACGGCCATACCGTCCGCGTCGGGGCCAGCGTGGGCATCGCCGTCTACCCGGAGGACGCGCTCAGCGCCGAATCGCTGTGCATCGCAGCCGATCGCCGCATGTACTCGGACAAGAATGCCGCCAAGGGCGACGGCTCGGGGGAAAGCGGCTTCAGCACGGTGCCGGAGCCGTTCGCTGCCATGAGTGAATCGAGAGGCGGGCAACGCAAGCGTGCCACGTTAGAGCCATCGGGAATGCAATCGCACTGACACCAGGCAGGCGGCTCATCCGCAGAGCTGTTCTCTTGAGGTCAAAACAAAAGGCCCGGAAGCGATTCCGGGCCTTTGTCGTTGGACGCGATAGGGGCTAACCCTGGCCGCCGCCAGGTCCGCGGCCGCCCGGACGGCGACGGCGCCGGCGGCGATTGTTGTTCGCGGGGCGCCCGCCGGCGCCCGATGGGGTGGACGCAGCCGGCGCGCCTTCAACGCGGTTGAAGTTGGGCTCGGTCTTCTCATCGAGTTCTTCGCCTTCTTCTTCCTCGAAATCGTCGCCGCCCTCGATCAGGATCGTGCTCTGATTCGATTTCGGCTGGCGATCATCGAACTCGTGGCGCGGCCTCGGGGCAGAGACTGCCGACTCAAGCGGGCCGGACTCCTCTTCCGAGCTCTCAGCCGGAGCCGATTGCGCGAGCTTGGCCTTCTGCTCCTTGATGAGTGCCTTGCGGCTCAGCTTGATGCGATTCCCTTCCAGAGCCAGCACCTTCACCATCACCTGATCGCCTTCGCGCAATTCGTCTTTCACTTCCTTGACGCGGTGCTCGGCGATTTCGGAGATGTGCAACAGGCCGTCGGTGCCGGGGAAGATTTCGACGAAGGCGCCGAACTCAGCCAGCCGCACCACTTTGCCCAGGTAGGTCTTGCCGATTTCGGGCACGGCGGTGACGTCGTTGATCATCGCCAGCGCGCGCTTGAGGCCATCGGCGTCAGAGGAGGCAACGCTCACCTTGCCGGTGTCGTCCACATCGATCTTGGCGCCGGTCTGCTCGACGATGCCGCGAATCGTGGCGCCGCCTTTGCCGATCAGGTCGCGGATCTTTTCCGTGGGGATCATCAGGGTCTCGATACGCGGCGCGTATTGCGAGCGCTCCTGACGCGGCCCGTCCAGAACCGCATCCATCTTGTCCAAAAGGAACAAGCGGCCACGCCGCGCCTGTTCCATCGCCTGCTGAAGGATCTCGCGGGTCAGGCCGCCGATCTTGATATCCATCTGCAGGGCGGTAATTCCCTTCCGCGTGCCGGCAACTTTGAAGTCCATATCGCCGTAGTGGTCTTCCGCACCGGCAATGTCGGTGAGGATGGCGTATTCATCGCCTTCTTTCACCAGTCCCATGGCAATGCCGGCGACCGATCCCTTCAGCGGGATTCCTGAATCGTAAAGCGCGAGGCTCGCGCCGCAGACAGAGGCCATCGACGAAGAGCCGTTCGACTCGAGAATGTCGGAGACGATGCGGATCGAGTAGGGCGATTCATCGGCGCCCGGCAAGACCGCCGAGATGGCCCGCTCCGCCAGGGCTCCGTGGCCCACTTCGCGGCGGCCCACACCGGTCATGCGGCCGGTTTCGCCCACGCTGAAGGGTGGAAAATTGTAATGAAGCATGAAGGTCTTTTTCTGCTCGCCTTCATAGCTTTCCAGGCGCTGGCCGTCGTCCATGGTGCCGAGGGTCGCGGTCACCAAAGCCTGCGTTTCGCCGCGGGTGAACAGCGCCGAGCCGTGCGTACGCGGCAGCACGCTGGTTTCGATGGTGATGGGACGAATCTCGTCGAAGGCGCGGCGGTCGGGCCGGATCCGGTCCTTGGTCACCTGCTCGCGGAAGATGCTCTCGCGCAGCAGCTCGTAATAATGGGCGAGCTTCTTCTTGGCACTCGGATCGTCGGCCGGAAGCGCGGAGGCGAGCTCATCCTTGATCTGCTTGATGAGCGCGTAGCTTTCCGTCTTGCCATGCGCCTTGGTGTCAAGCGCGTCCTTGAGGCGATCACCGATCTTTGCTTTGAGATCGTTCGAGTAGGCTTCGTCGATCTCGGGCGCATTGAATGTCCGCTTCGGTTTGCCGGCCTTGCCGACCAGCTCATCGATCGCAGCGACAATCTTCTTGATCTCCGCATGCGCGAATTCAATGGCGGCTAGAATCACGTCTTCGGTTTCTTGCTTTGCGCCGGCTTCGATCATCACGATACCGTCTTTGTGGCCGACCACCATGATGTTGAGCGTTGTGGCGGCGCGCTCGGCGTACGTGGGATTGATCACAAACTCGCCGTTCACGCGGCCGATGCGCACCGCGCCCACCGTGGCGCTGAAGGGAATGTCGGAGAGAGCCAGTGCGCAGGCAGCGGCGTTGATGCCCACGACATCAGGATCGTTTTCCTTGTCGGCGGAGAAGACCAGCGCGATGACCTGCGTCTCGTTGCGGAACCCGTCGGGGAACAGCGGACGGATGGGGCGGTCGATCTGGCGGCAGGTAAGAATCTCTTTTTCGCTGGGCCGGCCTTCGCGCTTGATGAAGCCGCCGGGGATGCGTCCGCCAGCGTACGTGTACTCGCGGTAGTCGACTGTGAGGGGGAAAAAGTCAATGCCTTCTCGCGGGTCGGGAGAGGCAACGGCCGTGGCCAGTACGACGGTCTCGCCTGTGGAGACGAGCGCCGCGCCGGAGGCTTGCTTAGCCATGCGGCCGGTCTCAAAGACCAACCGCTTGCCGCCTGCAAGCTCGACGGCTACTTCATGCTTGGTAGACATAGTGTCCTCGTTTCATTTGTTCGCTTGGGAAATTCGTAGGAAGAGGCGCCGGCAACGCCGAATGGAGGGTATCGCGGAGTCGGGCGGCCGAGCGGCGTGCGCGCGCGGAGGCCGATATCACGGCTCCGGGTTGCGGCGGGTGAACCAAGGCCGCGCTCAGCCGACAACTATGCGCAGGCCCTGGCTCGATAGGCGATTCGCCAGGTGCACCATGGCCCCAGCATCTCACTCGTACGGGGGCCGTGACCAATATCCGGTCAATATCCGGTCTGGGGCGCTTCCGGGTCAACGTTGGCTTTCTGGCTTACTTGCGGATACCGAGCTTGCCGATCACGTCGCGATAGCGGTCGGAATCGTGGGCTTTCAGGTAATCCAGCAGGCAACGGCGCTTGCTGACAAGCATCAACAGTCCACGCCGGGAAGCGTGATCCTTCTTGTGGGTTTTGAAATGCTCGGTCAGTTCGCCAATCCGCTCACTCAGAATCGCGATCTGGACCTCCGGTGATCCGGTGTCCGTCTCGTGAGTGCGGAAGCGTTCGATCAGGTCAGATTTCTTTTGAGTCGCCAGCACGGCGTCAGTTACTCCTCGTCTTTTCTCAGGTCCACTCTCTAAAGTGTCTATTGTGAGATTACCATGAACGCCGCCCGCGCGGGAAACACGAGATCGCCGGGAATCACGCTGGAAAACCCGCCCGGATCATCACGTACCGAAGCGGAACAGGCGGTTGTCATCCCTGGCCACGGTTGATTATTCCTGTGGCGTCAGCCAGTAATTCGCCCGGGCCACGATGTGCGCGCCGTAGTCCTGGACCGTCCGCACGCGGATGGAGTGCAGGCCCGGCGTCGGATTCGAGGGGCTGAAGGTGATCAGATACCGATTGCGCATGTGCTTGGCCGCATCGACCACGCGTGCCTCGAACTTCTTGTCGCCGGTGAAGGTGGTGTACTCGCCGCCGCTCATGAGGGCGATCTCTTTGGCGATGTTTCTCTTGAAGGCCTTCACCGCCATTACCAGCGTCGAGATCATGTTCATGGTCCGGTCGTCGCCGGAGTCCTTCACGTCATGCGCGAACTCAGCGCGCGACGGCGAAAACGAGACGCTCAACACCAGCACGTCCGATTCACCGATCTGCCGGATCAGTTTCTCCGGCTTCGTATGTTTGCTGCCATGGTCGCGCGCCTCGCTGATCAGCAGCAGGACGCGGCGAAACGCCTTGGGCTGCGATTGGAGCAGATTGACGGAGTAGCTGATGGTATCGAGAATAGCCGCGCCGCCGTCGCCCGGTTCGAGATTCTTGAGCTCGTCGTTCACATGGTCGCCGGAATGGGTGTAATCCTGAATCAGGTGCTGCGTGGAATCGAAGCCGACCAGCGCCACCCGGCTGCGCGGATCGGAGAGAAAGAGATCGAGCAACGGCCCCAGCTTGGCCAGCTTGTCGAACTCGAGCACGCTGGCGCCGCCTTCTTCGACGGCTACGACAAGCGCGACCGGCGCCGTATCCATCTCTTCCTGCACGCGGATTTTTTGTGGCACGCCATTGTCTTCGAGGAGAAAGTCGCCCGGCTTGAGGCCGTAAAGAATGCCTCCGCCTTTTTTCTCGACCAGCGTGGGCACAAGAACCTCCGTCGTGGTGACCCGGAGGGTCGGCGCGGGTTGCTGGGCGCCGGGCATCGGCTGGGGCGCTTCCACAGGCGGAAGCCGCGTGGCCGGCGATGAGGTTTGAGCGGCTGCCGCATGCGTTGCCAGAAGAGAGGCGATTGCGATGGCAGCCAGGCGTGAAACAACAGATCGCATCCGTGAAACGCTCCAGCACGAAAAAACACGCAGCCGGCTCAGAGTCGGACGCGCGTCCGAGTTCAGCGTCATGCGTGCTTGCGCGCCTCGCGCTCCAGCCGGTGAGTCCAGGCGAGGAAGCTCAGGATATCCCAGCGCGTAGCCCACAAAAACGCGAGCACGGCCCCGGCCGTCAGCGTCTCGGCGCGTTTGCCGGAAAAGGTTTCGATCCGCCAGCGGAGATAGTCGCTGCGCCAAGGCGCCAGCCGATGGCCGCGGGTTGCATTCCAGAGAAAGCGAAGCGGAGCGAGCAAGGACAAATCCCCTCGCCCTCAGTATAGGTCTTCGCCATAGGTCTTGGCCGCTGCGCAGCCTGGGCAGAACTGCCCGCGTCAACCCTGAATTTTGCTGAACAGGTCGTTCTGCACGGAGCTTAATTGCGCAATCACATCTTCGAGCGCGGTCTGCTGCGTCTCCGCCAGGGAAAGATGCGTGGAAACCTGGGCTACGTCCGCTTGCATCAGGTTGGTCTGCGCGGCGGTCAGTTGCGTCTGCTCGGTGTTGATGGAATCGGAGGCCGCGGTCAACCGCGTAATCGAGTTGTCAACGCTCACGCGCTGTTGCGAAACGTAATTGAGCGCCGTGTTCAAGGCTTCTGTGTCGCTGACGGCTTGCTGCGTGTTCACAGAGCCGCTCGAGTAATCGGCCACCAGATTGTTCAGCGCGGCAAAGACATTGCTCGATCCGGGACCGGCGAAGATCTGGCTGCCGGGTACGTTGAGCTGAATGTTCTGCCCATTCGGCAGTTGGAGAAAGTTGATATCCTGGTCGCCGTTGTAGGTGGTCACCGCCGGCGAGGTGGCGGCGGAGGTAGCGAAAGGCGCGGTAGAGGTCTGGCCGCCGGCGAAGATGAACTGGCCCTGGTAGCTGGTGTTGGCCAGCGATTCAACTTCGTCGCGAATCCCGGCGATCTGGTTGCCCACCGATTCCACATCGCTCGCGTTCATCGTGCCGTTGTTGGCGCTGGTAGCGAGCGAGATCGCCTGCGTCAGTTGCGACGCAACGCTGCCCAGCGCTGAATCCGCCACCTGCAACTGCCCCGTCACCAGGCTCGAACTCTGCGTGAACGAATCGTCCTGCTGGATCTGGTTGAGGAGCAGCACATTGTCGCCGGAGGCGAGCGGATCATCGCTCAGCGAGGTGACGCGCACGCCGCTCGACAGCTCGCTGGTCAACTGCTCTTCGTTGGCCTGCGCCTGATCGAGCGAGCCCGCCAGGTTCGTGATGTAATTCGGATCTACGCGCATCGTTCTTTTCTTTCCCCGGCGTTCTTTGCGTTACGGAGCGTCACGACACCGCCGTCTGGTCGCCAAGATTCAACGCCGACGCCATCACGGTATTGAGCATCGTGAATACCTGCGAGGCCGCCTGGTAGCTGCGCTCCAGAGCGGTCATCGAAGAGGCTTCATCGTTCAGGTTCACGCTCGAGAGTGCGTCGTTTTGCGTCTGCAACTGGGTCACCGAGGCGGTCTGTGCCGTGTTTTCGCTCTGCACCTGCGAAACGGTCGAGCCCAGCGAGGTGACAAAGTTCGAATAGAAATCGGTGGGCGTCTGGCCGGCGGCGATTGCCTGCTTAGCCAGATTGGCGAGCGCGATGGCGTTGGTGTTGTCGCCGCTTCCGGCTCCAAGCCCGGCGGCGGCGATGTGGCTGGGGTCGGTCATCACCGCGCTCATGGCGACCGCGCTGCCCGCCACCTGCGCAGGCTGCGCGAAGATGTTGCCCGCGTTGCCATTGTCGCCGGCCAGATCGGTGCCGGCGTTGTTGAGCGTATTCACCTGGGTGGAGATGCCGTAGGCAATCTGGTCGAGCGCGCCGAGAACACTGGGGATATCCGTGTCGCGCGCCGTCAGATAGCCGCCGAGTTCTCCGCCGCCCACCGCCAACTGCGACGTAATGTTCGCACCGCTCAGAAAGAAATTGGTGACCCCGTTCACCGTGCCGGTGGTCAGCTGGAAGCTTTGCCCTTCCGAGACAAGCAACTGCCCGGATGCGGTGGTGATCGAGAGCCCATTATTTTCGGTGGTTACCTGGTTGATGCCGATGAGCTGCGAAAGCTGGCTCAGATCCTGCTGGCGTTGATCTTCGAGCGTGCCCGCATCGCCGTGCGGCGAAGTGGACTGGATTTCGAGATTCAGCTGCGCCAGATCGCCGGTGAGCGAGTTGACCTGGCTGACCACGCCGGCAGCCTCCTGGTCGAGCGCCGCCCGTTGCGCGTTCAAGCTGGCGGCATCATTCGAGAGATCGCCGGCCAGCGTCGAGGCCGTCGAAAGCACATTCTGGCGTAGCGCATTGTTGGTGGGATTGGCTTCGAGTGAGGCGAAGGAATTGAAGAAGCTCGTGACATCGCTGCCGATGTCGCCCGCCGTTGCGCTCGACGATCCCGAATCCGGTGTAAACAGGGCCTGCACACTATTCAGTGCCGTGAGCCGCGCGCCGGAGGCCGAGGCCAGTTGCTGCTGCTGATCAAGCCGCTCTTCGAGCACGCGATCGCGCTGGGAGGTGGCGCCGGTCTCGGTGACCCCGTCCCCGTTCTGCACGCCGCTCACAATGACGGGCGGGTTCTGCTGCCAGTCCGGCGTCTCCACGGTATAGCCTGGCGTGTTGGCATTGGCGACGTTGTTTGCAACCACATTCAGCGCCGCCTGGTCGGCATCGAGCGCGCCGGACATGATGCTGAAAGCGGAATTAATCGTGCCCATGAGCGGTCTCCGTCCACTCCCGTCCGCCGTACTCGAGCTTTCCCGCACGGTACGCGCGGAGCCGGTTCATCACGCGCAGGTTGGCGCGCGTCGCCTCCAGCACATGGGCGAAGACAGCCATGTCGCTCGCCGCTTCACGCGCCTCGCGGCTGAGCCGCGCGCGATCTTCCGCGCTGGCCGGCAAGGGATCCCGATTGAGGGCCTGACACGAAAGAACCAGCTCTTCGAGCCGGCCGGCATCGAGCTGGGCCAAGGCCCGGGAGGCTTCCGCCACCAACTCTTTCAACGCGGGTACAGCCGTAGACCCCTTGGAAGCCTGCATCGCCTCTTCTTCTCACTTTCCTGGTGCGCCCTCGGGTAGGCGGCAATCGGTTATCGGCAGCGAAACTGACACACGAGGAGACACGCATCCCTGCGCATGCGCGAGTCGGGGATCCTGGGCCGAATGCGAACCGAAGATCAGTGCCCGGCGGCCAACATGGTGTCGACCAGCTTTGAGGCCAAGGCCGAAGCCGGCACGGAATAGGTGCCCGCGGCCAACGCCGACTGAATCGCGGCCACCTTGTCCATGCGTGCGCCGTCGCTCGCCGCGGTCTGCGCCACCTCGCTGCCGGCGCTGCTCAACGTGGCCAGATCGCTATCGAGCCCGGTCGTCGTGGGCCCCGCAAAGCTTTTGCTTGGCGTGGCGGCCGGCGCGGCCGAGTTGACCCCCAGCAGGGACCTCAATCCGTCCAAACTGCTGCTTATATCCATACGACTTGCTCCTTGCCGAATGTATCGGCCTCTCAGTACGACCCATGAGTCATTTGTGTCGTCTCATCCCGGTATCTCCGTGGGGAGTTCCGGTTACTTTCCGGCATCGCCTGACCGCCTTCTGTTCCACTTTCAGACAGTTTGCCGGAGTGGCTCAGCTCCCGGACGATCTGATTGGCGATGCCGAACCCTCCGTGCTGGCTCAGCCCCTGGCCGAGAGCCTGCGAGGCAAAATCCGCCAAAGCGCCGCCTGATCCGGCGCCCGACCCCGGCAAGGAGCTATCCTCATCCCCGGTCATCGCGTCTCCACCAGTCATGGGCTCCAAAAGCTCCTTCATCATCTGCGCTTCAAACTCACGCGCCGCACGCACCAGCCGAGGCGAAGGCGCTGCCGCGGCCTGTTCCACCGACATGTCCTTCCCGATTGCGCTCGTGTGCATCCCACCTACCCCCTGATCGCTCCTGCTTGCCGCTCCCATTTCCCTGCCTTACAGCACTTCCAGGTCGGCCTCCAAAGCGCCCGCCTCTTTCATCGCCTGCAGAATGGAGATCACGTCCCGCGCGCCCGCTCCCGTACGCTGCAGCTCCTGCACCAGATCCTCGACCGTCGCGCCTTCCTTAAGATCGATCCGGTTGACGGGCTTGTCCTCGGCCTGGATAGAGGTCTGTTGTACGACCTGGGTCGTTCCGCCGGAAAGAGCGCCGGGCTGCGAGACCTCAATCCTGGAAAGGACGTTCACACTCAGTCCTCCATGCAGGATCGAGACCGGCTGCAGCCGCACCGTGCCGCCGATGACGACCGTGCCAGTGCGCTCGTTCACCACGACGCGCGCCCGCGGATAGACCTCGACCGGGGCCGACTCAATCGTGTCGAGCAGCGCGGCCATGTCCTCGCCCGGCAGGGGAAGTATCTCGACGCGCCGACTGTCGAGGGCGTGGGCGCGGCCGGCGCCGAGCACCTTGTCAATCGAGGCGGCCATCTGCTCCGCCGTATGAAAATCGGCATCGTTGAGAACCACGTCGATCGTATGCAGCTGTTTCAGCTCAAACGGCACCGGCCGCTCCACGAGCGCCCCGTCGGGAATGCGCGCCGTGGTGGGATGGTTCACCTGCCGGGCGTTGCCTCCGGCCGTGGCCACATAGCCGCCCAGCACCAGCGCTCCCTGCGCCTGGGCGAAGATCTTGCCGTCGGGACCGTAGAGCGGCGTCATCAGCAGGATGCCGCCTTCGAGCGAGCGCGCATCGCCGGCGGAGGAGACCGTCACGTCGAGCTTGTAGCCGGGGTCGGTGAAGGGCGGCAGCGTGGCCACCACAAAGACGCCGGCCATGTTCTTCACCTGCATGTTGGCTGCGCTGCTGGCGCCGGTCTGCGGCACGGTAATGCCCATCCGCTGCAGGGCCGAGACCAGGCTCTGCGCCGGAAAGATGGTCTGCTGGCTGTCCCCGGTGCCGTGCAACCCCACCACGAGGCCATAGCCCACAAGCTGGTTGTCGCGAATCCCCTCGATCGCAGCCACATCCTTCACCCGCACCGGATGAGCCGTGTCGGCCGCGCCGACTGGCGCCGGATAAAGGAGCCCGAGCAGCCCGAGCGCGGTGAGCAGCCAGGAAGGGCCGCCGGACCGCGCCGCTTTCGCCGAGCTCCCCTGCATCGCCATGCCGTCGCCTCCTCCTCTCGAACGCCCCCAAGGCCTCTGCCTCAAAGCCGCCAGATTTCCGCTCTCTCGCGGCGCGGGTGAAAATCGCGCTCCGTCACAAAACTGATGCGTGCCACCGGTTCCGACTCCTGCCGGCTCGTCCTTAGTTCCCAGCCCTAGCTCCTAGTCCCAACCCCTTGCCCTTAAAACACCAGCAATCTCTCCAGGAACCGCACCAGCGGATTCTGCCGGTAGGTGGAATCGTTCACGATCCCCTTGCCCGTGACCTCCAGCTCGAGATCGGTCATGTCGGTGGAAAGAATCTGGTTCTGCGCGCTTACATCCTCCGGGCGCACTAGGCCGCGCAGCTTGATGAGCTGCGTTTGTTCGGAGAAGGTCAGCTCGCGCGTGGCCTGCACCACCAGCATCCCGTTGGGCAGCACATCCACCACCTCCCCCCCGAAGGTGGTGGCAAGGCTCGAGTTGGTGGTGCTCTGTCCTTGCGCCGTGAGCCCCGAGGCCGCCGACATGCCCAGGAGATTTGCAGGTTGTTGCCGGGCTTGAGCGCCCCGAAGAGTGCCGCCACCCCGGAGTTGGCGTTCGAGGCGCGCGAGTTCTTGACCTGCCCGTCGGTCGATGCCGCCAGGCTTTCGGTGACCACGATCGAGACAACGTCGTGCAGCCGGAAGGCCTTGGGGTCGGTGCCCAGCCGCACCAGCTGGCCCTCGGGGGTCCAGATAGAACCGACGGTCCTGACCTCTGCCGCCTGCTGCGCGCGCACCTGCTCGATGTAGGTGGCGAGTGCTGCCTCCGGAGGCGTCGACTTCGCGGCGGGGATGAGCGGATTATGCTTCTTGAGCGGCGCACCCGCCGCGAGCAGGCCCGCGCAGAGAAAGGCCATCAACACCCAAGCGGCTCTCATGGGCGCACCTCGCCCCCCGGTTCACCTGCCGCGGCGAACTTGGCCCTTCCGGCCGCCACAGCGATCCCCCGGATCACCCGGCCGCCGATCACGAGACGCATCCGCAGCGGCCCGCCAGCGAGGGCCGGGCTGAGCGCGACGGCTTCCAGCCGCGCCTCCACAACCGGGGTATCTTCTTCGACGATCAGCCGTTCGCCGGCGTGGATCACCGGAACCGTGCCGGCGGGAAGCGCTTCGAGCGAATACGTTCCACCCGGCTGCGTCCTCGCTTGGCGGGAACTCAGTTCCCGCGACGGGTCGGGGGCACCCGCCGGCACCAACCGGCCCGGGCCCCCGGGCCGGTTCCTGTCGTGTTCGAGCAGCCAGCGGCCGCCGGTGTGCGGATCATCGATCTCGCGGACAATCTCAGCCTCGGGGTGCTCAGCCTCAAGGCGTGGAGCCGGAGCGACGAGCCGCGCCGGAGCCGGAGACTGGATCGCCGGGCTCGGCTGCGCCTGAGCGCACAGCAGGGAGACACACCAAGCTGCCACGCATCCCAGAAATGCTCGCGTTATATCTCTTCGCATCATTGGCCTAGCGCTATGTCCTAATGTTTAACGTAAAGATCAATGCGTCATGTTATTGACTTGGGAGTACATGTCGTCGGCCGCCTTGATCACCTTGGAGTTCGATTCGTAGGCTCGTTGCGCCAGCACCATCTGGACAAACTCGGTCACGATGTCCACATTCGAGTTTTCGAGATAGCCCTGCTGCAGGGTGCCAAGTCCTTCGTTGCCGCCGGGATTGCCCAGCACCGGATCACCCGAGCTCAGGGTGGCCTGCAACAGGTTGTTGCCCTGGCTCTCGAGTCCCCCCGGATTGGGGAAGGTAGCCAGCTGGATCTGCCCCAACTGGGAAGGGTTCTGCTGCCCCGGCAGAGTGGCGTTGACCACGCCGTATTCGGTGATGGTGACCGCAGTGGCGTTGGGGGGGATGGTGATGGTCGGGACCAGCGGATCGCCGTCTGTGGTCACCACGGTGCCCTGATTGTTGAGATGAAACTGGCCGGCGCGCGTATAGGCGATGGTCCCGTCCGGCCGCTGCACCTGGAAGAAGCCCGAGCCCTCGATGGCCACGTCGAGCGGGTTGTCGGTCTCATTCAACTCGCCCTGGGTAGTGATGACCTCGGTCGCCGCGGACCTTGTGCCGAGACCGATCTGCAGCCCCGCTGAGACGGTGTTCTGGCTCTGCGCCGCGCCCGGCGTGACCAGATTTTGGTAGATCATGTCTTGAAACTGGAGGCGCAGCTGCCGAAAACCGGTCGTCGACGAGTTGGCCAGATTGTTGGCGATCGTGTCCAGGTTGAGCTGCTGCGCGCTCATGCCGCTGGCGGCGGTGTAGAGAGCTCGAATCATGAGAAAGCTCCTTTCAAAATGCAGTTTTCAGCCCGTCAGTTAGATCAGTTCGTAGTTCCCAGTTCTCAGTTGGCCGTTCGCGCGGTCGTTTGCGGCTTCAACTCTCGGAGAACTCTGAACTGAGAAGTCTCTGAACTGAGAACTGGAAGCTGAGAACTGTGAACTCACACCTTGGGCAGATCCTCGGCGGCGAACTTGTTGAAATCGTTATGGAAGATCGTCAGCGCCCGCTGCATCATCTCGGCCTGGCGCTGCATAACGATCAGGTCGAGCGAGCCCTGGATCACATCCTGGTTGGCCGACTCGATCGCACCGGCATGGATCGAGGCCTCTTTCTGGACCATCGCAAGGACGCCCTTCGGCGCGATATAGCGGTTGGCTCCCTCGGGCGTGAGTTGGGTTCCCGGAGGAAAAGTGAAGACTCCCACCGTCGCCACCGTCCCGCCGGCCACCGAGAGCACACCATCGGCGCCCACGGTAACCTCTCCCGGCGGCACCGGGATGGGCTGACCCGTCGACGAGAGAACCGGTTCGCCCGCCGCCGTCACCATCTGCCCGCTGCGGGCCCGGTGAAAGCCGCCATCGCGCGTATAGCGCAGGCCGTTGGGGGTCTGAATCTCGAAGAATCCCTGTCCTTCAATCGCCAGATCGAGCGGGTTGCCGGTCTGCTGGAGAGCGCCTTGCGTCAGACTGAGGCGGTCGCCGCCCAGCAGTCCGTAGTTGTTAACCGTCTCGCCCAGTTGCGAATTGAGAGCATCCGGCCCAAGAAGCAGGGAGCGAAAATACTCCCGTTCGGCGCGGTAGCCGGGCGTGCCGGCGTTGGCGAGATTGCCGGCCGCCGTGTCCAGGGCCTGGAATCGCGCCACCAGACCGGTCATCGCCGCGTAATAGCCGCTGTCCATGCTGAGGAGAGAATGCAGATGAAGGGCCGCTGGGGCAGACAAGGGATTAAAGCAAATTAGGAATGAGGCCGGGCCGGTCGAAAGCGGGACATCTTCGCGGCGCCGAAGCTTGGGATCGTCTTGCCTTGTGCCCTGCGACGGAACGGAGGAGAGAAAGCATCCGGATAGGAGAACGACGAGGCAAGGACGTGCTTCAGCCGGCGGCCGAGCCGATCAGGTCTTCGACGGAACCCGTCTCGGGGCTGGCGTTTTTCTGCGGCCGCAGCCACATCCGCAGCCACAGGCAGTCATGGACCCGCGCCAGGCGCGCCTCGGCGGGCCGCGCCCGCTCCATGGCTTGGAGCAGCGCCTGCGCGAGCGAGGTATCGGAGGTTGCCTCGATCAGCCCGGCACGCGGATAGCGGGCCGCCAGCATCTGCTGGTGCGCCGCGCGAAAGGCCGGCCCGGCGACTACGCCGGTTTCGACATGCAGGCCGGTCATCCGTTCGACGGCAAGCGCGAGCACCGGGTCGGGCCGGTCTTCAAAGCCCAGATAAAGAATCCTGCCCGCCGCCACGCGCAGCGGCACCACTCCGAACGCGTCGACAAAGAGCCGCGGCAGCAGCCGCGCCATGCCTTCGACATTGTGCGATTCGATGCTGAGCACGGGGCAGCTCCACTGGAGGCCGAGCGCTCGGGTTACCAGCTCCTCGTTCACCACCTTCTGGCGCACCAGCCACTGGCCCACCTTGCCGGCTCCGGCGGTCTTTTGCGCGTCGAGAGCCCGGCGCAACTGGCTGCCGGTGATCCACCCCTGCTCGAGCATCGCCAGGCCAAGCGGAATCCGGTGCCGGCGGGTCTCGGGAGCCTGGCCGCGCGCGTCCATCTCGCGGCCGAGCGCCGCCTCAACCCGCGCACGCGCGCAGGCCGGCGAGCAACACCAGCCGCCCTCAAAGATCGACGTCCGGCGACTGCGCCAGAGCTTCAGCCGTCCCGAAGCGCAATGCGGGTTCGCGCAACCCTCGAAGAACCCCGGGCGCCAGGCGGCGGATCGAGTGTGCACCGGACCGGCTTCCTGACCGGAGCCTGCCGGCTTGCGGGCGCTGACCGGCGCCCGATCGTATGCCTGTGCGCCCGCGGGCCTTGGAGCGCGCCCCGGATGCCTGCTCAGAAGAGACATCGGATGCTCTCCAGCCGCTTCCGCGGCTCGGCCACCTCGGTCACCCGCAGGCCGAAGTTGCCGTTCACCAGCACCACCTCGCCGCGGGCCACAATCTTGTCACCCACCAGAAGATCGACGGGGTCGGCGACATGGCGATCGAGCTGGACTACGTCGCCGGGGTCCAGGTCGAGAATCTCCCCGAGCGGCATCTCTCGCGAGCCGAAACGCAGCGAGGCTTCGAGCTCGACATCGAGCAGCAGTTCGAGGCCGGCAGCGGATCCGGGCGGCGCGGCTGTGCCGGAGGCCAAAGCCGGCTCGGTCTTGGATTTGGGTTGAGAGGCGCGCACCTCGTCGCGGACCAGGACGGTCCATGCGCGATCGCCGGAGTGCAGCTCAAAGGCGCGGGAGATCTGGCTCTCGCCGGAGACGGGCTCGAACTTCACCACCTTGCACGTCTTGCCGGTCTTGGCCAGCAGCTCGCCCGCTGCCGCATCGGCGACTTCGCGCAACAGCTCGCTCCAGCCCGCCTTCTGATCCACGCCGTCGCCCACCAGGGGCGTTTCGAGGACCGAGCCGTCGAGCACCACCGCAAAGCGGCCCTCTTCGTCTCCCGCCAGGAAGGCCGCAAAACCGAACGAGCCCGCCGCGAGTGGCTTGGGCAGGGATTCGGAGAGCTCCGGCTCGCCCGCCAAAGCCTGCGAAAACAAGTCGGCGGCCACAGAGGCCCAGCAGTCCGCGTAGGTCATCGCCCGGCCTCATGGCGCGGCGACGCTGCGGGCCGGGGGAGTTCGCGGCGCCTCATGGTTGACCTGCGGCGAGAGGCCGCTCGGGACGAGCCCGATCCGCAGTGGGCGGATCTCCAGTTGGCCGATTCGCAGTCGGCGGATCTGCAATGGTTCGATCGAGGCGCGCGGCGCGGTGCGGACCCTGGCGGATGGCCTGTGCAAACGACAGCGATTGGCCGCCCACGCGCCAGACCGGCGAAGCGTTGGCCGGCAGGTTGAAACGGATGATCGAGCCCGGCTTCAGGTCATCAAGTGCGCTGGCCGCGATGCGCACGCTGGGCAGCTGCAGCGAACAGCCGAAGCGGATCTGACGCGCCGCCGTCTCCATGCGCGCCCGCGCATCGCTCGCCTGGCGCCGCCTGTGGCCCCAGTCGGTGGTGAGCCGGCGCAGGATGGTATTGGCCACCACCGCCGGAAAGGCCAGGTTGAGCAGCCCCGAGCTGTGCGGCATGCGGATCTCGAAGCTCAGGCAGAGCGTCTTCTCGGTCACCTGCATGATCCGCGCCACCTGCGTCTGCATCTGGCGACGATCGAAGGTAAAACTCAGCCCCACGCTCTGCCAGGCCGCCGTCAGCTCGCGGCAGATGATGTCGACGACCGAGGCCAGAATCGACTCCTCGATGTCCGTCAGCTCCTTGAGCGGCCCGTCTCGGCCCTCCCCGCCTAGAAGCAGATCGATGATGGGCGGCGCCAGGCCAAGATCGAGTTGCAGCACCGAAAGGGCCCCCAGCGGATCCAGACGCACCGACGCCACGTAGCTGATCTCGGGAATCCTGAGAAGAAATTCATTGAACTGGATCTGCTCGGCCGAGACCAGGTTGACCTGGAAGCGCGTGCGCAGCCATGCAGCCAGGTTGTGGGTCAGGTTGCGCGCGAACAGATCGTTGAGCATGCTGATGGCGCGCAACTGCTCGCTTGAAATCTGGCCGGCGGCGGAAAAATTGTAGGGGACAGCTCGCGCTTGCGCGTCGAGGCGCTCCGCCTCCGGCGCCGGGCTGCCCGCGGCCTGGAAGAGCGCGTCGATCTCATCCTGTGTGAGCGTTTTCTCCATCGCTAACTACTTCCCTCTCCCCATTTCCCTCTCCCGGTCCGCCCTGCCCTTCTCCATAAACCGGCCCCGGTGCGCATCAGCCGGTCGCGCGCTGGGCCTTCTCCGCGCCTTTGCGCGCCGGGTCTCTCGCGAAGGCGCCGCGCGCGGCGAGATCCTTGAGGGCGGCGCGCAGGTGCACCACCGCCGAGGCGTGCACCTGCGAACCCCGCGACTCGACCACGCCCAGCGCCAGTCCAATCTCGCGCATCGTCATCTCCTCGTAGTAGTAGAGAGTCATCACCAGCCGCTCCCGGTCGGGCAGATGCTGGATCGCGTCGGTGAGCCGCTCCTGCAGCTCGCCCTTAAGACAACGAAAGAGGGGATCCTCCTCCGGCTTGCCGGGCACGTAGGCCAGCTCTTCGTCGCCCGAATCCTCGTTGCGCTCGACGTGCAGCGTGCCGATCTCCAGGCCTTTGAGCTCGCCGAGAAGCTGCTGATACTCATCGAGGCCGATGGCCAGCTCCGCGGCGATCTCGGCCTCGCCCGGCGCATGGCCCATCCGCGCGGTCAGCACCCGGATGGCCTCTTCGACGGCGCGGCCCTTGCGGCGCAGCTCGCGCGGACTCCAGTCGAGCGTGCGCAGGCTGTCCAGGATCGCGCCGCGGATGCGGAACTGCGCGTAGCTGCGGAACTGGACCTTCTTTTCCGGATCGAACTTCGCGAAGGCGTCCATCAACCCCACCACGCCCGCCGAAACCAGATCTTCGATTTCGACATGCTGCGGAAGGCGCTCGTGGATGCGGCGCGCGAGGAAGCGCACGATGGGCAGGTGCTCGAGCAAGACGCTCTCCTGCTCGGCGTTGAGCGCAGACGCCGCCGAGGCCGCGGGTGGATAGCCGCTCTCGTCTGCGTGCCGCCGCGTTGTCCGCGGCCGCGCCGCCGTCCCCGCTTCAGTGCTCATCGACGACTCCTCTTTGACGACTCCTCTTTGCTGCCCTATGCCGGATGCATGAACCAACCTCGGCCGTCGGCTCCAGCCGATCGAATCTCAGCCCGGTCGACTTCAGCCCGGCAGAGCCCCACAGCCACGAGCGTCAGCGCACCGTGCCCACCGGGCGCAGCCGGATCTCGGGCGGAATCTCCCCGGCGGACAAAACCGCTAGCCGGGGAAGCACCGGCTCGAGCCATCGCCTGACGTGATAGCGTGCTGGACTCGGAATGAGGAGCACGGGCATGACCGCAGAGGAGGTGGCCCCGATGAGGGCTCTCACAGAATCTGTAAGCCGCCGCACGACCGGCACTGCCGATGCCCCCTGGGCGGCAAGCAGCCGCGGGCCTGCGGTTCCGCTGGAGCCGGCCTCGGGGCCGAGGGCGGTGAGAATCTCGTCTTCGAGGCCGGGGTCGAGGAGCAGGACCGGCAGCAGGCCGTCGGTGTCGAGCAGCGGCCGCACCAGCCGGCGCCCCAGCGCCTGGCGCGCGGACTCGACGAGCGCGACGAGGTGTTTGTTGACCGGCGCGGTTTCGAGCAGCGCTTCGAGCACGGAGCCGAGATCGCGGATCGAAACCCGCTCGCGGAGGAGCTGTTCGAGCACCCGGCCGACTTCGCCCAGCGTGAGCAGCTTCGGCACCAGCTCTTCCATCAGCTTCGGATGGGAGTCATTCAGTGCATCGAGAAGCCGCTTGATCTCCGCCCGGCCGAGCAGCTCCCAGGCATGCTGGCGGATCAGCTCGCCGATGTGGGTGGTGATGACGGTGGTCGCGTCCACCACGGAGTAGCCGGCGGCGATGGCCTGGTCTTCGAGAGCGGGCGCGATCCAGAGGGCGGGCACGCCAAAGGCCGGCTCCCGCGTCTCTTTGCCGGTCAACGGCCGCCGCCCGGCCTCGCCCGAGACGGCCAGAAGCTGGGGCCCTTCGGTCTGCCAGCGGCCAATCTCGATGCCGCGTAGCGAAAACAGGTACTCGCGCGGCTTGAGGCGCAGATTGTCCGAGATATGGATGGGGGAGACTAGAAAGCCCATCTCGGAGGAGAGATGGCGGCGCAGCGTCCGCACCCGGTTGAGCAGCTGCCCGCCCTGTTTCTCGTCGACGAGCGGGATGAGCTGGAACCCGATCTCGAGGGTGAGATCTTCAAGGCGGAGCAGCGCCGTGAGGTCGGCGCTCTGTGCCTGGACAGCCGCCTTCTTTTCGCCGGACGCGCCCTCCGCCGGCGCCGCGGCGGGCGGGTGCAAGGCGACGCGCCGGCCGCTCCAGAACAGGCCCGCGGAGACGGCGAGAAAGGCGAGCTTCGGCAGTCCCGGGATGAGGCACATGCCGCTCGTGACCAGGCCGGCCATATAGAGCGTGGCCGGCCGCGCGAGGAGCTGCTGGCGGATCTCGCCGCCCAGCATCCCGGCCGAGTTGGCGCGGGTCAGCGTGATGCCGCCGGCCACTGAGACTAGAAGCGAGGGAATCAGCGTGACCAGGCCGTCGCCCACCGTGAGAACCGTGTAGGTGCGCGCCGCCTCGCCCAGCTCGATGCCCTGCTGCAGCGTGCCAATCAGCAGCCCGGCGATGATGTTGATGGCGGTGATCAGGATCGTGGCCAGCGAATCGCGCTGGTTGAAGCGGGCCGCGCCATCCATGGCTCCGTAGAACTCGGCCTCGCGAGCGATGGCTTGACGGCGCCGCCGGGCTTCGGTTTCATCGATCACGCCCGCATTCATGTCGGCGTCAATGGCCATCTGCTTGCCCGGCAGCGCGTCGAGGGTGAAGCGGGCCGTCACCTCGGCGGTGCGCACGGCGCCGTGGGAGACCACCAGGAATTGAATCGCGACGAGGGCGAGAAACAGCACGAAACCCACCACATAGTTGCCGCCGACAACGAACTGCCCGAAGGCCTCAATCACCTTGCCGGCGGCTGCCGTACCCTCCGAGCCATGCAGCAGGATACGGCGGCTGGAGGCGATGTTGAGAGCCAGGCGAAAGAGCGTGAGCAGCAGCAACAGCGTGGGAAAGACCGAGAGCTCGACGGCGCGGCGGATCTGGACGGCGGAGAGGAAGACGACGAACGAGGCGGCCATCGAGAGTGCCAGCAGAAAGTCGAGGCCCGCGGCGGGCAGCGGCACCAGCATGACAAAGATCACGCCGACGGCAGCGAGCGGGAGCAGATACTCGCGCAGCCGGTCGAGGATCGATCCGGCGCGCAGCGGACGGGCGGCCAAAGCGGTCGTACTCATCGCGGCGCTCCGGCACGCGAAGCCGCACCCGGGGTCCCGCCCTGACCCGCCGACCGGCGGCGCTGCTGCAGCTCGGCCTCGACGCGTTGGCGATAGAGATAGGCGAGAATCGTCGCCACGGCGGCGTAAAGATCGACTGGGATCATCTGGCCCACCTCGACCGAGCGATAGAGCGAACGGGCGAGAGGCGGGTTTTCGATAAGCGGCACGCCCGCCCAGCGGGCCTCGGTCTTAATCTCCTCCGCCAGCAGGTTGCGGCCTTTGGCAACCACCTTCGGCGCCTCCATGGTGGCAAAGTCGAAGCCGAGGGCGACGGCGTAGTGGGTGGGGTTGGTGAGCACGACCGCGGCCCGGGCCACATCGGCTTTTACCCGCCGGCGGCGCATCTGGCGCTGCAGCCCGCGGATGCGGCTGCGCATCTGCGGATTGCCCTGGGTCTCCTTGTATTCGTCGCGGAGATCCTGGCGGCTCATCTTCAGGCGGGACTCGCGGCTCTGCCACTCGACCAAAAAGTCGACCGCCGACCAGCCGAAGAGCAGCCACGCCGTGGCGAGGAGCAGGCCGTAGACATCGGAGCCGAGCAGCTCGAGCCGCACCGCGGAAAACGGCGGGATCGTCAACTGGCGCGCGATCCTCTGCACGGCGAAGACCGCAAGCAGCGCCGCGGGCAGCAGCGATTTGGCGAGCCGCGCCACGGCGCGCAACGAAAAGAGATTTTTAAGATTCGCCACCGGATTCACCCGTTCCGGCTTGAAGGCGAGGGCCGCGGGATGAAAGCTGAGGCCGCCGGTCTGCAGAAGCCCCACGCCGAAGGCCGCCGCCGCCACCGCCGCCATCACCATCCCGGGAAGACCCAGGATCGAAAGCGCCAGACGGCGCAGTGCGAACAGCGTGGGCTCAACCGTAGCGGATTCCCAGTGCGCCGGCGAGCCCAGGGCGAGGAAGGCCGCGAACGCGCCGCGCCATGCATCGAGAGCGCGCCCGCCGAGACTGCCGAGCGCGAGCACGCCGGCCAGGGTTCCGGCCGCGGCCGTCAGCTCGCGACTGTGCAGGATGTCGCCTTCGCGGCGCGCCTTTTCCCGCTGCCGGTGCGTGGCTTGTTCGGTGCGTTCGCCGGGCATCGGCTAACCTCCCGCCCCGGGCACGGCGGGCAGGGCGATGAGCCGCTCGGCCATGTCGAGCAGGCCGGCAAAACGTGCCTCGATGAACCGCGGCCAGAGTGCGAAAGCCCCGGCAAGAATGAGGAAGCCGGTGATGGTCTTAAGCGGCACCGTGAGCGCCATGACCGGCAGTTGCGGGCTGAGCTTGCCCAGAAGGGCAACCGCGATCTCGACCAGCAGCGTGGCCGCGAGCAGGGGCGCGGTCAGTTCGACGGCGGCGAGAAATATGCCCGCGGCGGCGCGCACCAGGCCGAGAGCCGTGGGCCCGGCGAGAGCGAAGCTGCCCAACGGTGCCACGCGAAAGCTGCGCACGAGCGAAGCGAGCAGGATGCGGTCGAGACCGCTCGTGATGAGCACCAGGGTGCCCATCAGTTGAAAGAGGTCGCCTAAGAGCGGCGTCTGGATCGAGGAAGCCGGATCGAGCAGGTTGACCAAAGAGAAGCTCAACTGCAGGCCCGCAATCTGCCCCGCAAAGAGCATCATCTCGTTCAGCAGCGTGAGGGAGAGCCCGTAGACCAGCCCGAGCGACAGCTCGCCGAGGAGCGCCGCGAAACTGATCTCCGCATGGGCGTGGGGCAGCGCGGCCACCAGCGGCGCGAGCAGAAAGGCCACCGCGCCCACGAAGACCGCCTTCACCCGCATGGGCAGCGCGGTCGAGGCAAAGAAGGGCGCGAAGGCGACCATCCCGCTCACCCGCACCAGGGTCAGCGTGAGCGCGCTCAGGAATTGGATCCAGTCGATCATTGCTCTCAGCTTTCAGCCCCCGGCTATCGGCGCTCAGCCCTTTCTCCCGCTCGACGCCACCTGGCCTTCACCTGAGCCGCGCCGCCGGCGAACAGCTGAAAGCTGAGGCCGGAGAGCCGCCCGCTTCACCCCGCATAGCGGTGCAGATCGGTGAGCAGCAGCACCGTGTAGTTGGCCATGCGTTCGAGAAACCAAGGCATGCCCGCCAGCAGAATCAGAGCCACCGCCGCCAGCCGCGGTACCGAGGTGAGCGACTGCTCCTGGAGGCTGGTCAGGGTCTGCACCAGGCTCAACAGAAAGCTCAGCCCCGCCGCCGCAATCAGAAGGGGCGCGGCAAGGATCAAGGCCTCCTTCACGAGCTGGCGCAACAATTCAGCGACCATGTCCGGCGTCATCGGAACTCCTCAAAAACTCTTCATCAGCGAGCTGGCCAGCAGGTTCCAGCCGTCGACCATCACGAACAGCAGAATCTTGAGCGGCGTCGAGACTACGACGGGAGGCAGTTGAAACATCCCGATCGAGGTAGTGATGGAGGCCGTGACCATGTCGATCAACAGAAAAGGGAGAAACAGCACCGCGCCGATGGCGAAGCCGGCCTTGAGCTCGGAGAGGATGTAGGCCGGCACCACGACGCGCATGGGCAGATCGTCGGGCGTGTTGGGCCGCGTGATCTGGCCCGCCGCGGTGAACAGGGCCAGGTCTTTCTCGCGCGCGTAGCGAAGCAGGAAGTGCTTCACCGGCTGGGCGCCGCGGGTGATGGCATCCAGGCCGGTGATCTGGCCGGCGCGGTAGGGCTCAACCGCCTGCTGGTCCACCTGGTTGAGCACCGGCGTCATCAGGAACCAGGTCATCATCAAGGCAAGACCCATCAGCGTCGGGTTCGACGGCGCGGTCTGCGTGCCCAGCGCCTGGCGCAGAAAGTGAAAGACAACCAGCAAGCGAACCAGGGGCGTCATCGCCATCAGGATGGCCGGGAGCACGGTGATCAGCGTCAGCGCGAAGAGGATGGTCCAAGGCGTGGAGTCGGAGGGATGAAGGCGCGCGTTCAGATCCGGCAAGAGCGGCGCGGGCGCGGCCAGCGCCAGAGCACCAGCGGCCCAGGAACCTACCATGAGACCCTCGCAGGTCCACCGGGTCCAACGCCGGCGGCGCCCCGGGTCACAGGCCGCGTCCGCAGGCGCGGCAGCGGCGGCGGCTGCAATCTCGGCTGCTGATCGAGCGCGTAAAAGCCGGCGGCGCCCTCTGCCGAGGTGGCGACGAGGATCCGGCGGCCTTCGGCCTCAACCAGCGTGAGCGACTGCCGCGGCGCCAGCGCGATGCGCTCAACCAAGGTCAGGCGCCGGGGGGGATCGCCGCTGCTGCGCAGCCGGGCGAGCAGCCTGCCCGCCCATCCGCCAATCGGCGTGCGGATGACCTCGGCATGGATCGCCGGGGCGCCGCTCGTCTGACGCGCGACGGCAAGTCCGTTGGGCGTTTTCACATGCTTCTCCAATAGTTCCTTTCTCGCCGGCTCAGGCCAGCCGGGTCACCCGAATCGCCAGCTGCGTGCCGATCACTTCAAACTCGCCCCAGGCCAGATGCACCGCGCCCGCATTCAAAGGCACGTCTTCTCCGTTGGCCCACTCCGACTCGATGACATGCCCGGAGGCGAGAGCCAACAGATGCCGCACCCGAAGATCCCGCACCGGAATCACCACATCCAGCTGCACGGGCAGCCGCACCACGGCGTTCCCGAAGGCCGACGGCCTTTCACCCTCCGCAGCTGGCGGAATGGGAGCCAGCTCGCGGCCGGGCGGCGCTCCCGCGGCCGCGCCCAAAGGCGCCGCGCCCCCCGGCGGTTTCCCGCTGGCAGATGGCAATGGTTGGGCTGGGGTCATCTGTCGGAAAACAGTGCAGGAACATGACCAGAAGAGAGACAGTGAGATTGGAAAAAACTCAGAGATGAGGCCTCTTTTCTCTTCGCGCCCGGCAGCGGCTCCAATATCTTGGAATCCTTATCGCTGGTACACTGAAGAGGGGAACCGCTGCGCCGGAAGGCCCGGCTACCGCTAGGAATCGAGGTCGAAGACGATGCCGGAACAGAGAGAAAAGAATGGTTTTGCCGCCACAGGCCTGCGCCTGAAGGTGGGTTTGGCCGAGATGCTGAAGGGCGGCGTCATCATGGACGTGATGAACGTGGAGCAGGCGCGCATCGCCGAAGAGGCTGGAGCCACCTCGGTGATGGCCCTCGAGCGCGTGCCGGCCATGATCCGCGCCGAAGGCGGTGTGGCTCGCATGGCGAAGCCCAGCCTGATCAAACAGATTATTCAGGCGGTGTCGATTCCGGTAATGGCCAAGGCGCGCATCGGCCACTTTGCCGAGGCGCAGATTTTGCAGGAGCTGGGCGTGGACTTCATCGACGAGAGCGAAGTGCTGACGCCGGCCGATGAGACCCATCACATCGACAAGCACGCCTTTACCACGCCGTTTGTCTGCGGCGCGCGCAACCTGGGCGAAGCGCTGCGCCGCATTGCGGAAGGCGCGGCCATGATCCGGACCAAGGGCGAAGCGGGCACCGGCGATGTGGTTCACGCCGTACAGCACATGCGCCAGATTGTGAAAGAGATGAAGGCGCTCACGGTGCTGAGCGAGCAGGAACTCTATGCGGCGGCCAAGGAGCACCAGGCGCCCTACGAACTGATCCGGATGGTGGCGCAGACGGGCAAGCTGCCGGTGCCGAACTTCTCGGCCGGCGGCATCGCCACGCCCGCCGACGCGGCGCTGATGATGCAGCTCGGCGCCGAGGCCATCTTTGTCGGGTCAGGCATCTTCATGAAGGAGCGGGCTACCCCGCTCGATGTCGAAAACGACTCCAAGGAGCGCGAAGAGGCCGTCTCGCGCGCCAAGGCCATCGTGATCGCGACCACCCACTACAACGACCCGAAGATTCTGGCCGAGGCGAGCGAGCAGGTGACGGGGACGATGAAGGGGTTGGCGGCGGCGGCTCTCGAAGAGAAAGAGCTGCTGCAGACCCGCGGCTGGTAACCACCTGCGGTGGGGCTAACTGCTCGCTCACGTGAGGTTCTGGGGTTTTCCCACCCCTGCGCCGGGAAAAAGCGCAAGGATGGGGCACCCATACCGCTGGCCCCGGTCCACCTCCAAGAGACGGAACGACCTTTGACTAAAGCGAAGAAACAAAATGCATCCATCAGGGATGTTTTGCTCGATCCGGATAGCCCGGTGCTCGACGACGAGGTCCTCGCGAGCTGCGGCGCACGAAACCGGCATCTCGTCGAACAGCTCCGCGCAGAAGAGAATATGAGACTGGAGGAAGAATCCAGAGCCGCATATGCGCACCAGCCGCCCCGCATCGGTGTGCTTGCCATCCAGGGCGACTACGCTGCGCATGCGGTGGCGCTCGAAGAGGCAGGCGCCGTTCCGATTGAGGTGCGCAAGCCCGAGCAGCTGGCCGATCTGGACGGATTGATTCTCCCCGGCGGCGAGTCCACTACCATGCTCAAATTCATCGAGAGCCGCGGCCTTTTTCGCGCTTTGGAGCAGTTTGGTGAAAGCAAGCCGGTCTTCGGCACCTGCGCGGGGGCCATTTTGCTGGCGCGGGAGGTGCGCAATCCGGCGCAGCGCAGCCTGGGCCTTCTCGACGCGGTGGTGGAGCGCAACGCCTACGGACGCCAGATCGATTCTGCCATTCTGCAATCCGAGACGAAACTGCCGGGCGGACCGCTGGAGATGGTCTTCATCCGCGCGCCGCGCTTTGCCGAGATCGGACCGGGGGTGGAGGCTCTGGCCTTCCGCGACGACGCGCCCGCTTTGGTGCGGCAGGGTACGGTGATGGCGGCGACCTTTCATCCCGAGCTTTCGCCGGACCGGCGCGTGCATCGGCTGTTCGTCGACGCGGTGCGGACGGCAAAATCGTCTGCGGGGCGCGCGTAGCGGATTTCTGCCAACTGATTTCACTTTCACCGCACCCGGAAAGATTTCCTGTCATCGAAGTCCTCAGAGGGATTTCGCAGCCCACTCTTCGGAATCCGGATGCGTCCAAACAAAAGTGAGAGTAACCTCTCAATAAGGTGCCGCCATGCCGTTCATCTCCACGCCCATCCCAGCGGAAACCGAACGAAAATCTCCAGGCATCGGCGGCAAACCGCCCGTTGACCGGCGGCCCACCGGCGGCGGAGGCGGCGGGGGCGACGACGATTGGAAAAATGCGCACCACGGCCCGCGCGAGTTGCTGCACCGCGTCCGGGCCTTCGTTTTCTGCGCGCTGGCGGGCGACATGATGTTTTTTGTGGTGCTGGTGGTGCTCTTTTATGCTCGCCAAGCCAGCACCCATCTCGATCCCGGCACGTTGCGGCAGATCGGGGACTGGCATCCGGTGCTGCTGCCGCCGATCCTGTTCTTGAATACGGCGATCCTGCTGCTGAGCAGCTTGAGCATGGAGATTGCCCGGCGGCATATTTTTCGCGAAATCGACGTGCTGGAGGAGTGGCTCGGCCTGGGACGGCCCGCGCTGCGCCGGACCTTGCCCTGGGTCGGCGTCACACTCTTTCTAGGCGTCTCGTTTCTTGTCGGGCAGGCCATCGCATGGAAGCAATTGACCGCGCAGGGCTTTGCGTTTGACCGTTGGTCGACGCCGGCAAGCTACTTCTTCTATGTCATTACCGGTCTTCACGCCGCCCATCTGATCGTCGGCGTTCTCGCGCTGCTCTTCTGCCTCTGCGCGCTGGGCTGGCTCAAGCGGGTCGACTACCGCCAAGTCGCGGTGGACGCCACGGCGTGGTTCTGGCACGCCATGGGCCTCGCCTGGCTCTTTCTCTTCGCCGTACTCATCTTCGGGCAGTAGGCCGGCGTGGACCCTGCGCTGCTCGCGGCTTCGCGAGTAGGCTGAGTCTTTGCCAGGCCTTACCGGTCCTTTGCCGGACGTTTGCCCGTCCTTCGCCGAGCCAAATGGTTTCACTCACTCCTCCCCCCGGGGCCTGTTCTGCCGTAAGCTCCCCGGCCAAGTTGGCGTTTCGGGCACGTTAGGGCCCGGTACCAACCTGAAACACCCCCATTGGTAACCCGTGCGCGTGCCTTGACGGGAGCAGGCTGAAAACCTAAGCTCAAACTAGGTTCTCTTTCGCAGAGCGGCGCCCGACGTCCTCTTCGAAGGTGCGGCCGTCAACTGATTTTGCAGCACTTATTGGGGCGTGCGGCGATGGCTCAGACTCCTTATTACTGGCAATATCTTCCCCTGCTGATGCAGATTCTCGCGGCCATTTTGCTGGGGGCGGGCATGGTCACGGCCTCCTGGTTTGTGGGGCGGCATCGCAATACGAAGGTAAAGCTTGCCGCCTACGAGTGCGGGATTGAAGCAGTGGGAGATGCGCGCGGCCGGTTCAGCGTGCGCTTCTATATGGTCGCCGTGCTGTTCATCCTCTTCGACGTGGAAGCGGTTTTCATGATGCCGTGGGCGATCATCTACCGCAAATTGCCCGCCATCACCGGCCACAGGCTCTTTGGTTTCTGGGAGATGCTCGTCTATCTGGGCTTTGTGGCCGTGGGCCTCTATTACATTGTGCGCAAAGGCATTCTGGACTGGAGTATGGACAAGGCGGACCTCTAGGATGAGCGACTTAACTTCCCTGTTCGGCACAGCGGCGGTCCTTGAGGGGCTTCCGCAGCATCCGGCGGTCCGGGCGATCCAGGACTGGAATCCGCAGGCGCTCGCGGATGCGAAATTCGATCGCAACGAGCTCACGCTGACGATTGTGCCGGAATCGATTCGCGCCGCCTGTTCCACGGTTCGGGCCGCCGGCTACAACTTCTTTGAAGACGTGACGGCCGTCGACTGGCACCCTGCTTCACCGCGCTTCCAGTTGAGCTATCACATTCTGTCGCACGGCTATAAGGAACGCATCCGGCTGGCGGTGATGGTGGAGGAGGCCGACCCGTCGGTGGAGTCGATTACGGCAATCTGGCCGGCGGCGAACTACTACGAGCGCGAGATTTTCGATCTCTTCGGCATCCGGTTTGAAGGTCATCCCAATATGCGCCGCATCATGATGCCGGAGGATTGGAACGGGCATCCCTTACGCAAGGACTATCCCGTGGAGGGATACCGCTGATGTCTACAAGTGCTCCGATGCAAGTGGCAGGATCACCGGTGGTCGAGGCGACCAGCGATAACCACATGGTCCTCAACATGGGGCCGCAGCACCCGTCGACGCATGGAGTGCTTCGCCTGGTCCTTGAGATCGACGGCGAGATCGTGGTGCGCGTGTATCCGGAGATCGGCTATCTGCACACGGGCATCGAGAAGACCTGCGAGGCCAAGTTTTACCAGCAGGTGGTGCCGCTCACGGACCGCATCGACTACCTGAGCCCGATGGCCAACAATCTCTGCTACTGCCTGGCCGTCGAGAAACTGCTCAGTTTGGAGATTCCCGAGAAGGCGCAGTGGATCCGGGTGCTGCTCACTGAGCTCACGCGCCTGAACTCGCATCTGGTCTGGCTGGGCACCCACGCCATGGATATTGGCGCGCTCACCGTGTTCCTTTACACCTTCCGCGAGCGCGAGGAGATTCAAAGGCTCTTTGAGGCGGTCAGCGGCCAGCGGATGATGACCAGCTACTTCCGCATCGGCGGACTGTCGATGGAGCCGCCGATCGATTATTTTGATCGCATCCAGGCATTCATCAAGACATTTCCGGAAAAGATCGACGAGTACACGAACCTGCTCAGCGGCAATCCGATCTTCGTCAACCGGCTGAAAGGCGTGGGCCATCTGAGCGCGGCCGATGCGATCGCGCTCGGCGTCACCGGCCCGCCGTTGCGCGCCTCCGGCGTCGATTTTGATCTGCGCCGCGATATGCCGTACTCGAGCTATGAGAAGTTCCAGTTCAATGTGCCGATCTCACAGGCCGGCGACACGTGGGCGCGATATGAGGTGCGGCTGATCGAGATGCGCGAGAGCGTCAAGATCATCCAGCAGGCGCTCGATGGCATGCCTGAAGGCGCCATCAAAGCCAATGCGCCGAAGATCATTCTGCCCGACCGCGAAAAGATGAAGACCCAGATGGAGGCGCTGATCCATCACTTCAAGATCGTGACGGAAGGCTTCGCGGTGCCGGCGGGCGAGGTTTACCAGGCGATCGAGAGCCCGCGCGGGCAGATGGGTTATTACGTAGTGTCGGACGGCACAGCGAAGCCTTACCGTGTGCACATGCGCAATCCATCGTTTGCTACGCTGCAGGCGATGGAGACGATGTGCAAGGGACGGTTGCTGGCCGACCTGGTTGCCGTGATCGGTTCCATCGATATTGTATTGGGAGAGATTGATAGATAGAGGAGACAGTTCGTGGTCGACTATGCGAAGTTGGCCGAAAAGGCCAAGGCACTGCGGGATGCCGCTAACGGCAGCCACTGCAGGCCAAATGCAAAAGAGCACGACCCAGAGGTTTTTTTTGACGGTGTGAAGTCACATTTGGTTGCCGAGATACATAAAGCGAATCTGGAATTGGGCAAGAGGGGTTTATCCACTCTTGACCGGAGTTTTTCGCCGAGTTTTTCCGGACGTTTTTGCTTCACGTTCGGGACCTCGCTGCTCTGCAGCGTGGAGCTGGGCGCCAAACAAGGCCAGCCGCGGATCAGAGCAATCATCAGCGGGCCGCCGACGGGCGGCGAGATTGGCCGCAGGGAATATGTCTTCAATCAAGCCGCGCCCGAGCCGGCGTCATTTCGCGCCGATGAGGGCGCGGGCGTGATCGTAACGGGATTGAATCCCGAAGACACGGCGATCGACATCATTTCGAGCATCCTCTCCGGCGAGTTTTCCTGAGGCGACTGTCACCGGCTCCTGCGGCCGGCATCCGAGGAGTCTGGATGGATTCTGCTGCATCGGCCAACGCGGAGCTGTGGACGGAACTCTGGCTCTCTCTCGCGTCTCTTCTGCGCAGCTACACCTCGGTGCATGGTCTCCACGGGAACCGCGAAGCTGCGATCGACTGGGATGAGGTGCAGATCACAGCGCGCCATGGAGAAAAATGGCTGAATCTGCGCCGCGAGTTTTCGCGGGTGGCCTGGATGCGCGAGAATGGTAGCAGCGGGGTGCTCGAGCTGACCGAAGCGGGGCGTTTAAGGGACACGGGAGCCGGAAGCGCAAGCGAGGAAGAGATGGATATGGTGGCCGAAGGCTGGGCGCGGGAGTTGATGCGATGAGCGGCGGCAACACGAACACCGAGAGCATGAGCGTTTTTTCGCCGCGGCTGGCCACGCGTTTTGATGCGCTGGTGAAGAAGTATCCGGTGAAGCGCTCGGCGCTGGTGCCCATGCTGCTCTACGCGCAGGATGAAGTGGGATATCTTTCGGACGCCGTGATCGCCGAAGTGGCGGCGCGTATCGGCATTAGCGAGCTCGACGTGCGCAATGTGGCCACCTACTACTCCATGCTGCGCTTCAAGCCTGCGGGCCGATACAACATCCAGGTCTGCACCAACATCAGCTGCATGCTGCGCGGAGCCTACGATCTCTATGAGCGTTTCCAGGAAGAGCTCGGTATCGGCCACAAGGGCATCACGAAGGACGGAGTCTTTTCTCTCGAAGAAGTGGAGTGTATCGGGGCCTGCTGCTGGGCGCCGGCCATCCAGGTCAACTACGACTTTCATGATGACCTGACGCCGGAGCACGTGCCCGGCATCCTCAAAGACTATCGCGGCCGGGAGCAGGCAGATGGGAGGCCGGTCCATGCCTAAGCTTGTCTCGCATCCCGATGAAGTAAAGATCGTCACCCAACGCTTCGGGCAGGGCGCGGCCCATATCGATCGGTACATCGAGCTAGGCGGCTATGAGGCCGTGAAGAAATGCATTGCGCAGGGGCCGGAGTGGATCATCAACGAGATGAAGGCCTCGAACCTGCGTGGGCGCGGGGGGGCGGGGTTTTCGACCGGCATGAAGTGGTCGTTCGTGCCCAAGCAGTCGGCCAAGCCAAAGTATGTTCTGGTGAACGGCGATGAGAGCGAGCCGGGCACCTGCAAAGACCACCTGATCTTTCTGCACGATCCGCACGCGGTGATTGAAGGCACCATCATCGCGGGACTCGCCATCGGCGCAAAGACGGGCTTCATCTATCTGCGCGGCGAATACCGCTATCTGCTTGAGATCGTCGAGAAGGCCGTTGCCGACGCGTATGAACGCGGTTTTCTCGGCCGGAATATCTTCGGCTCCGAGAATGAATTCGAGATCATTACGCAATCGGGCGCGGGCGCGTATGAAGTGGGCGAGGAGTCGGCGCTGATGGAGTCACTCGAAGGCAAGCGGGGCGTGCCGCGTATCAAGCCGCCCTTCCCTGCCGTCGTGGGTCTCTACGGCGGGCCGACGATTATCAACAATGCCGAGACGATTGCGACCGTGCCGCACGTGATCACCATGGGCGCCGAGGCTTATTCGGCCGTGGGCACGCCGCGCAATGGCGGCACGCGTTTGTTCGGGTTGAGCGGCCATATTGCGCGGCCCGGCGTGTACGAGCTGCCCATGGGCTACAACCTCAAGAAGATGATCTACGAGGTTGGAGGCGGCGTGCGTGGCGGGCGCCAATTGAAGGCCGTGGTGCCGGGCGGCTCATCCACGCCGGTGCTGCTCCCGGAAGAGATTGAAACCCTCGGCATGGACTTCGACCAGGTGGGCAAAGCCGGCTCCATGCTCGGCTCCGGCGGCGTGGTGGTGATCGACGACCAGACCTGCATCGTCGAATTCGCACTGCGCACAATCAGTTTTTATCAGCACGAGAGCTGCGGCTGGTGCATTCCCTGCCGCGAAGGGACGGACTGGCTGAAGAAGTCGCTCACGCGTTTTCATGCAGGCTTCGGTGCGGCGAGCGACATTGACAACATGCAGTATCTTGCCGAGAACATGCTGGGGCGCACGTTTTGTCCGCTCGGCGATGCGGCGGCGATGCCGACGATTGCGTTTCTGAAAAAGTTCCGCAAGGAGTTTGAGGATCATCTGGACGGCAAGCCGTGCCCGTTTGCCAAGCATGTGGAGCTGGCGGTGGTGTAGGCGTAAGCGAGAACCGCAGATCCTTCGACTCGTCGCTACCGCGACTCGCTCAGCTGACAACGCGTAAGGGAAGCAAGGAAAGCTACCGAGAAAAAGATGCCTGACGTAACGTTCACAGTCGATGGAAAGACGCTGACGGCGCCCGCGGGGACGCTGCTCATCGATGCGTGCCGCAAGGCGGGCATCGAGATTCCCGCGTTCTGCTACTATCCCGGCCTCAGCCTGCAGGCGGCGTGCCGCATGTGCGTGGTGCGCCAGGAAAAAGTGCCCAAGCTGCAAACGGCGTGCACGACGACGGTTGCCGAAGGCCAGGTCTTCGTGACCGAGTCGCCGGAGATTGCGCAGGCGCGCAAGGCCACCATCCAGTTGCTGCTCGGCAACCATCCGCTCGATTGCCCGGTGTGCGACGCGGGCGGCGAGTGCGAGCTGCAGGACATGACTTTCAAGTACGGCGCGGGTGAGAGCCTCTACGCCGAGGCCAAGCACCACCGCGACGAGCAGCAGTGGTCGCCCGCCGTCTTCTATGACCGTCCCCGCTGCATTCTCTGCTACCGCTGCGTGCGCATCTGCGGCGAAGGCATGGACGTGTGGGCGCTGGGCGTGCAGAACCGGGGCGCCAGCTCAGTGATCGCGCCCAATGAAGATAACCAGCTCGACTGCGAACAATGCGGCATGTGCATCGACGTGTGCCCCGTGGGCGCGCTCACCAGCGGCAGTTATCGCTACAAGACGCGGCCCTGGGAGATGAATCACGTCTCCACCGTCTGCACGCACTGCGGCGACGGCTGCAAGGTGACGCTGGGCGTGCGGCAGGACAATGAGGGCTCGGAGATTGTCCGCGCCGACAACCGCGACAAGAGCGGCATCAACGGAGATTTTCTTTGCGCGAAGGGGCGTTTCGGATTCGACTTTGTCGAGAATCCCGAACGGCTGACGAAGCCGCTGGTGCGCAACGCGGCAGGCCGGCTGGAGCCGGCCACGTGGGATCACGCGTTGCGTTATGCCGCAGGCAAGCTCACGGAGATTCGCCATGCCGGCGGCGGGGCGGCCATCGGCGTGATCGGCTCGAACCGCACCACCAACGAAGAGAATTATCTGCTGCAGAAGTTCGCGCGCACGGTTCTCGGCACCAACAACATCGATCACGTGCGCAGCACGGACTACGCGGCCTTTGCGCGTGCGCTTGCCGGAAGTCCGGGTGCGACCGCAGGCCTGCGCGAGATCGGCTCCGCTCCTGCGATTCTGCTTATCGGCGGCGATCCCACGAATGAGCATCCATTGCTCGCGTGGCATATACGCACCAATGTGCGTCTCAATCGCGCGCGGCTCTACATTGCCAACTCGCGCCCCATCAAACTGGACCGGCAGGCGAAGGCGACGCAGGAGATTCCCGCAAACGGCTACAACGATCTGGCTGCATTTCTCGCCGGCGACTCGGAGTTCAGCAAAGCGGTACAGGCCGAAGCATCGCTCGTTGTCCTCTTCGGCGAAGAGTTTCGCGGCCCCGCCGTCGAGAGCCTCATCGCCTGGGGATTGAAGCGCGGTCCCAATCCTGATTCGGTGCGCTTTGCCTGTCTCGGCGACTACGCCAACTCGCGCGGCGCAGCGGATATGGGCCTGTTGCCCGATCGGCTTCCCGGATACGTGCCGCTCTCCTCGCCCGGAGCCTTCTCCGAGTATCCGAATCTTTCCACAGCACCGGGGATGACACTGCCCTCTATGCTCGATGCGGCGCGCGGCGGCCGGTTGGGCGCGCTGCTGGTGGTGGGAGCCAATCCGGTTCTGCGCTTCGGCGTTGACCCGGCGGTTCTCAAAAATTCCTTCGTCGTGGTGCAGGATCTTTTTCTCACCGAGACGGCGGCGCTGGCCGACGTGGTCTTTCCGGCGGTGAGCCTCTACGAGAAATCCGGCAGCGTGACCAACGCCTTCGGGGATGTGCAACTGGTGCGCAAGGCAGCCGACCGTGCCGGCACCAAGTCTGATTTCGAAATCCTGGTGCGGCTCGCCGGGGGCATGGGCGTGGATGTGAGCACGCTGGTTCCGTTCGGCAAGCGCGGCACCACGGGCGATCTGGGCCAGTCGCGAGGCGCGCAGACCGGCGAGGCGGACCGGCATTCCATCTGGCTCGAAGCAAACGGGCTGGAACCAAAGCTTAGCCCGTTCGATCCGCTGGCTACGTTGGATGAGATCATCCGGCTGGTGCCCGGCTACGCGCTCGACCGCGTCAATCTGGTCAGCGGCAACGATGTGCGCACGGAGCCGGGCGTTGCCCACGGGTTTGTGCCGGCCGCAGCGCTCACGCAGCCGGATCTCGTGACTCCATCGCATGACACGCTTTTCACTTCAGGAACCGTTGGACGCTACAGCCGCGGGCTGACGGAGCTCGACCGGCACCAGGCGCTGGAGATGGCGGAGACGGCGGCGGATTGAGAAAGCAACCGCAGATCCTTCGACCCGGTCGCCGCGGCGACCTTCGCACAGGATGACAATGATCCAGTGGTTTTATTGGAGAGAAAAGGCCAGATGCACGTGACACTTCTTCAATTTTTTCTGTGGAGCCTGCTCAAGGTCATCGTGGTCACGGTGATTCTGCTGATGGGGGTTGCCTATACGGTGTTACTGGAGCGCAAGCTGGTGGGGCGCATCCAGAACCGCTGGGGGCCCAGCCGCGTAGGCCCCTTCGGGCTGCTGCAG
Organism: Occallatibacter sp.; assembly: GCA_036489815.1. Taxonomy (GTDB): domain Bacteria; phylum Acidobacteriota; class Terriglobia; order Terriglobales; family Acidobacteriaceae; genus Telmatobacter. The sequence continues at coordinate 47,684 of DASXFB010000132.1, forward strand.
CCTCTGGTCGACGGCGCTAAGAACTTCCTCAAGGAAGATCTGATTCCGACCGCGGTATATAAGCCGCTCTACCTGCTGGCGCCGATGATCTCGCTTGGCTGCGCGCTCATCTCCATCGCCGTAATCCCCTTTGGCGAGCCGAACGCCGGGCCGCACGGGCTCGATCTGTTTGAGATTTCCAATGTGAACATCGGCCTGCTCGTGATTCTGGGCATTACCTCGATCGGTGTCTACGGCATTGCGCTGGCCGGGTGGTCATCCAACAACAAATATTCGCTGCTTGGCTCGCTTCGGTCATCGGCCCAGTTGATCAGCTATGAGTTGGCGCTGGGCCTTTCGCTCGTCGGCGTAGTGATGCGCGCCGGGTCATTCAACCTGCGGGTGATCGTCGAGCAGCAGGCCGAAAAAGGCATCGCCACCTGGAACATCTTCGGCGGCCTGCAGTTCGTGGCCTTTTTCATCTACCTGATGGCCGCCTACGCCGAGACCAACCGCGCGCCCTTCGATCTGCCTGAGGCGGAGAGCGAGCTGACCGGCGGCTATCACACCGAGTACAGCTCGATGAAATTCGCCATGTTTTTCATGGCCGAGTACGCCAACATGATCACGGTTGGCTGCGTGGCCACGCTGCTCTTTCTGGGCGGCTGGACAAGCCCGTGGGGCAATCTGCTGGGTCCAGTGGAAAACAGCGCCGTCAATGCCCTGCTCTCGATTTTCTGGTTTGTCGCCAAGGTTTTCTGCTTCCTGTTTCTCTATGTCTGGGTGCGGGGAACGCTGCCGCGCTTCCGCTATGACCAGCTCATGAACTTCGGCTGGCGCTATCTGATGCCGCTGGCGATTCTCAACATCATCGGCACCAGCCTGTGGCTTGCCTATCGATGATGCAAGTTTTCAAATCAGCAGCGTGGAAATCCCGATTATGCAACGAGTTCATTTACAATCGGGATGGGTTTCAACGGGCCTGAATCGCTCGTTCTGGTTTTCTTCTCTTTAACCGGCCGGCTTCTACCGGCTCCAGCCATCGACGGCGAAACGATGCACCTGATTCTATTCTTCATCTTTGCCGGATTCTGCCTTGCCGGAGCCATCAACCTCCTGCTCCAGAGCCATCCCATCAACAGCGCGCTGTCGCTGATCGTGGTGATGACCTCGCTCTCAGTGCTTTACCTGCTGCTGGGCGCGGAGTTTCTGGCGGCGGCGCAGATCATCGTCTATGCCGGCGCCATCATGGTGCTGTTCGTCTTTGTGGTGATGCTGCTCAATGCAGGCCGCGAAGACCGCACGCTCGGCAGTCGCGCCGCGAGCGTACTGGGGCTGCCCGCGGCGGCGGTCTTTCTGGGCGTGCTGGCCACGCTCTTTCTGCGCGCGCAGGGACTCGGGCGGGCCGCCATCAGCCAGGGCGTTACAACCACTGAGGACCTGAGCCGCGTGCTCTTTCACGAGCTCCTTCTGCCGTTTGAGGTCACCTCGGTGCTGATTCTCATCGCCATCCTAGGCGCCGTCGCACTCGCGCGCCACGGCGATGGAAGCGGATCAAACCGGGAAAGGACGGTTGCCAAGTGAGCTTCTTTCAGCAAGAGGTTCCGCTCGCGTGGTATCTGCTGCTGAGTGCCGCCCTTTTTTCGCTGGGCATCGTCGGCTTTCTCATCAAGCGCAATCTCATTACCATCTTCCTGTCGATTGAGCTGATGCTCAACGGCGTGAATCTTTCCTTTGTCACCTTCGCGCATCAGTGGCATGCGGTGAAGGGGCAGATCTTTGTCTTCTTTGTGATGATGGTAGCCGCGGCCGAGGCTGCCGTGGGCCTGGCCATCATTATCGCCGTCTTCCGCGCACGCGCCACGCTGGCCGTTGACCGCATCGACCTGATGAAACTATGACCGCCCTATGAATGGATCACTTCATCTCTGGCTGATTCCGCTTTTGCCGTTTGCGGGATTTCTGATCAATGGATGGCTCGGCAGGCGGCTGCCCAAGGCGCTGGTGACAGCGGTGGCGCTGCTGGCGCCGCTGAGCGCGTTTGGCGTGGTCCTCTCGGCCGCGATACGCGCGATCCCCGATCCGGCGGCAGGGTCCGGCGGTTACGGCTCCCTTCCGTTCGTTGAGACCTTTGGCACCTGGCTCAACATCGGCACACTGCACGTCGACTTCAGCTTCGTCCTCGACCAGCTTTCGCTCGTGATGCTGCTGATCATCACCGGCGTCGGACTCCTCATCCACATCTACTCGGTCGGCTACATGCATGGCGACAAGGGCTATGCGCGCTACTTCAGCTACCTGAATCTGTTTCTGTTCTTCATGACCACGCTGGTGCTGGCCGGTAATGTGTTGCTGCTGTTTGTCGGCTGGGAAGGCGTAGGGCTCGCATCCTATCTGCTCATCGGTTTCTGGTTCCAGAAGAACTCCGCGGCGGATGCCGGCAAGAAGGCCTTCATCGTGAATCGCGTGGGGGACTGCGGGTTTCTGATCGGCATTTTTCTGCTCTTGGCTCACTTCGGTACGCTCACGTTCGGCGCCATCGCCGGTCAGCTTGTGCGGCATCCTGAGTGGACGGGCGGCGTGCTCACCGTGATCTGCCTCTGCCTGCTCTTCGGCGCGGCGGGCAAAAGCGCGCAGCTTCCGCTCTACGTCTGGCTGCCTGACGCGATGGAGGGCCCCACGCCGGTTTCGGCGCTCATCCACGCGGCCACCATGGTCACGGCGGGCGTGTACATGATCGCGCGCACGCACTTTCTCTTTGACCGCTCACCCGTTGCGCTCGAAGCGGTCGCCATCATCGGTGCGGCAACGGCTCTCTTCGCCGCGACCATGGGCCTGGTGCAGAACGACATCAAGCGCGTGCTCGCCTACTCCACCATCTCGCAGCTCGGCTACATGTTCCTCGGCTGCGGCGTTGCGGCTTACTCGGCCGCCATCTTCCACCTGATGACGCATGCGTTCTTCAAGGCGCTTCTCTTCCTGGCTGCGGGCTCCGTGATCCACGCCATGGGCGGCGAGCAGGACATGCGCAAGATGGGGGGCCTCTGGAAGAAGCTCCCTGTCACCTTCTGGACGATGACGGCGGCGGTTCTGGCCATCTCCGGAATCTATCCCTTTGCGGGATTCTTCTCGAAGGACGCGATTCTCTACGCAGCATTTTTGCAGGGCACCAACGGGAAGATTCTCTGGTTCGTGGGCCTGGTGACGGCGATACTCACGGCGCTCTACATGTTCCGGCTCTGGTACATGACTTTCTTCGGCGAGACGCGCTCGCACGACGCCCATCCGCATGAGAGCCCCTGGTCGATGCTCGGCCCGCTGGTGCTTCTCGCGCTGCTTTCAATCGGCGGCGGCTGGATCGGGATAGAAAGATTCGGCGGATTTCTGGCTCCTGTGGTAGGCACCTATGCGGCTGTGTCCGACATTCCGCACCTCGAGCTCTGGCTCAGTATTGTTGCCGTGGCTGTGGCGCTGCTGGGCTGGTTGGTTGCCGACCTCTTCTATCGCCGGCGGCCGGAAAAGCCGGCGCAGCTGGCGGCGGCGCTTGCCGGCCCGTACACGCTGGTCACGCACAAGTATTACGTGGACGAGATCTACAACGCGGTCTTCGTCAAGGGACTGCTCAGCATCTCCCGCTACGTTCTCGGCTGGATCGTCGAGGGGGCGATACTCGGTGGAGCGGCGTGGCTGCTGGGAGGCATCGCCACCTTCAGCGGCGCGATTCTGCAACGCTGGCAATCGGGCAATCTACGCTCCTATGCGGCCTGGCTCGCGGCGGGCGCAGCGGCGATTCTTTTCTTTGCCGTGATGCCGTGGCTGTTCGGAGCTCACGGAATCGATCTTCGTTGGATGGGGCATTGAGACAATGACAGCGATCGACCAATCGATTCTCACCCTCATCCTCCTGGCTCCGCTTGCCGGGGCGATTCTGGTTGCGCTGCTGCCGGATCGCGCGAAGCTGCCGAACTGGATTGCGCTGCTCACCAGCCTGTTCACGTTTTTACTCACGCTGCATTTGCCCGCGCACTTCATCGCCGGCCAGCCCGGCTTTCAGTTTGAAATCAATCGCCCCTGGATCGCCGATCCAGCCATTGCTTATCACGTGGGCGCGGACGGGCTCAGCCTGTGGCTCGTGGTGCTCACCGGTTTGCTGGCCCCGGTAGGCGTGCTGGCGAGCTGGCATGCGATCCAGTCGCGGCGCAAGGTCTTCTATTCGCTCTTCCTGGTGCAGCAGACGGCGATGTTCGGCGTCTTCCTCTCGCTCGACCTGATGCTCTACTACGGCTTCTGGGAACTCTCGCTGGTACCGATGGCTATCCTGATCGCGATGTATGGGCGCAAGGATGGACCGAAGGCCGCACTGAAGTTCTTCCTCTTCACCTTTATCCCTTCGGCTCCATTGCTGGTGGCGATTCTATGGCTCTACGCGCAGACCCGCACGTTTGATTTCGCCGCGCTCCAATTTCTGCTCGCGCATGAGTCGCATCCCGCGCGCGCCATGTTTTGGATCGCCCTGGCATTTCTGGTTGCCTTTGCCGTCAAGGTGCCGGTCTTTCCGCTGCATGGCTGGATCGCGGATACCTTCAGCGAGGCGCCGGTGGCGATGGGGATGGTGGTCGCCGGCAAGCTGGGGCTCTATTCCATGCTGCGTTTTCACGTGGGCCTCTTCCCTGCCCAGACGCGCCAGATCGCTCCGCTCATGATTGCGCTCGCCGTCATCGGCGTTCTTTATGGCGCATGCCTTGCGCTGGTGCAGCGCGACTTTTTCAAACTGCTGGCCTTCGGAGCCGTCAGCCATTTCAGCCTTGTGACGCTGGCCATCTACGGCTTGACGCTGACCGGATGGAACGGCGCCGTCTACCAGATTCTGAGTGTCGGCATCGTAGAAGGCGCGATGTTCGTGCTGCTGGGCGCGCTCGATGTGCGCTTTGGCACCAGCCAGATTGCGTTGTACGGCGGGCTTGCGGCGAGGCTGCCGCGGACCGCGACCTATTTTGTGATTGTGACGCTCACGATGATCGGGCTGCCGCTCCTGAGCGGGTTCATGGGCGAGTTTGTAATTCTTTCGAGCACCTTCACCGGGGTGAGCCGCGGCTGGGCGACCGCTGCCGTGCTGGGTGTGATCCTGAGCGCGGCCTACATGCTGTGGCTGGTGCAGCGCCTTTTCTACGGACCCGAGAGCACGTTGGCGCTGTCCCGGCCGCCCGTCGATCTGCGCTTCGGAGAGCTGGTGGCGCTCACGCCGCTGATACTGCTGATGCTGGTGATGGGCGTGGCGCCCTCGCTGTGGTTTGAGACCATTCAGACCGGCGTACATCCCCCGCCCCGTTCTCTCCAAGGCGAAGCCAACCAGGTGAATCCGAGCACGATTCCCAACTCGATCCGGGTGGAGGGCCAGCGGTGAATCCTGTTCCTGACTTCTACCGCATCCTTCCCGAGGTGATTCTCACGCTGACCGGCGTGGCGGTGATGTTGATTGACGCTTCCCTGCCGCCGGCAACGCCGCGCCGGCCGCTGGGCTGGATTGCAGCGATCGGCACAACGCTGGCGCTCTGGGCCAGCCTGTGGCAGCTTTCTCTGCCCGAAGGCACGGGCTTTTTCGGCACGGTGGAGACCAGCACATTCACAGTCTTCTTTCACGTGCTGATCTGCGGCATTGTGCTGGTGGCGCTTTTGCTCTCGCTGGACGCGCTGCCCGCCGACTCGCATCACCAGGGGGAATACTACGCGCTCGTCGTCTTTGGCGCGGTAGGCATGTGCCTGCTCACCGGCGCCGTTGAGCTGCTGGTGGTCTTCATTGCGCTGGAGATTTCATCGATCTCGACCTACATTCTTGCCGGCTATCGCAAGCAGACGGGCCGCGGGCCCGAAGCGGCGATCAAATATTTTCTGCTCGGCTCCTTCGCCACCGCATTTCTGCTCTACGGCATCGCCCTGATCTTCGGCGCCACCGGCACCACGCAGATCTACGAGATCGCGCAGCGAATTCATTTGGCGGAAAACCAGACGCTCGTGATCGCGGCGTTGGCGATGATGCTGGTGGGCATCCTCTTCAAGGTCTCCGCTGCGCCCTTTCATGTGTGGACTCCCGATGTGTATGAAGGCGCGCCTTCTCCCGTGGTGGCGCTGCTCTCCACCGCTCCCAAGGCCGGGGCTTTTGCATTGCTGCTGCGGGTGGTGTATGAGGCCTTCCCCACGCTTCATAGTTTCTGGTCGCCCCTGCTGTGGGTGATCGCCGTGCTCTCGATGTGCGTCGGCAATCTGGCGGCACTGCGGCAGCAGAATGTGAAGCGCATGCTGGCTTATTCGTCGATCGCCCACGCCGGCTATCTGCTGGTCGCCCTCGCCGGGCGCGCGGAGATCGGAATAGCCGCCGCCAGCTTCTATATCGCCGCCTACGCGGCCATGAACGTGGGTGTCTTCGCAGTAATCACCCTGGTGAGCGGATACGACGAGAAGCTTCCCCTGATCGCCGATTACCGCGGCTTGACCTATCGTTCACCGCTGCTCGGCAGCCTGCTGATCTTCTTCCTCATCTCGCTGATCGGCATTCCTTTTACAGGCGGATTCTTCGGCAAATTCTATTCCTTCAGCGCAGCGATGGATGGCGGCGCTGTCGTGCTCGTCCTCATCGGCCTGCTCAACTCCGGATTGGCGGCGGCTTACTATCTGCGCCTCGCCGTCGTGTCGGCACAGCGCCCGGCCGAGGGGCAGGATGCAGCGCCCCGGCCCGTGATCGGCGTCGCTGTAGGCGCAGCGCTGATGCTCGCGGTCGCGGCTACGCTGGTGCTCGGCATCGCTCCCGGAGACGTGCTGCACACGGCGCAATCGGCGGCACACACGCTCGAGGCGCCACCCTCCACAGTCGTCGCGCCGCCCATATCGCCGGTGTTCGATGGAAATCCGCAGCCGGCGCCGTAAGAAAGAGCCGCGCCTCTTCCGGTACAATTTTCACGATGAAGTTAGGCGAGTTGGCAAGGCGGCTAGGCGCGGAACTGCGCGGCGACGCGAGCGTGGAGATCACGGGCGTGAGAGGCATTGAGGAGGCAGGTCCCTCCGAAATCACCTTTGTGGCCAACCCCCGCTATGCGGGCCTGGCGCGCACCACGCGTGCGGCCGCGGTCCTGGTGGAGCCCGAGTTCCAGGAGATTCCCGCGGCCACTCTCCGGATCAAGAATCCTTACTTCGCCTTTTCGCGCGCGCTCAGCTTCTTCTACCAGCCGCCGGCTTACCATCCCGGCGTTCATACGACAGCCGTAATAGATGCGACGGCGGCGATCGGCGATGACGCGCACATTGGTGCGTACGCAGTTGTGGGCGCGGGCGTGCATCTCGGGCCTCATGCCGTCCTGTTGCCGCACGTCGTTCTCTACCCCGGCGTGCGGACGGGCAGCCATTTTTTTGCGCATGCGCATGCGGTGGTCCGCGAGAACTGCGTCCTGGGCGATCACGTCACGCTTGAAAACGGCGCGATCGTGGGCGCGGACGGCTTCGGGTTCGCGAAGAACGAATCGGGCCAGTGGGAGAAGATTCCGCAGTCCGGCCCGGTGCTGCTGGGCAACCGCGTGGATGTGCAGGCCAATGCATGTGTTGATCGGGCCACAGTGGGCGCCACGGTGATCGGCGATGGAACGAAGATCGACAATCTCGTCCAGGTAGGGCACGGTTCGCGCGTGGGCCAGGATACTCTGCTCTGCGCGCAGACCGGACTGGCCGGGTCCTCGGAAGTCGGCAGCAACGCGATCCTCGCGGGGCAGGTGGGCGTTGCGGGGCATTGCAGCGTGGGCGACGGCGCCATCCTCACCGCGCAGTCGGGGATTTCGCACGATATTCCGCCGGGTCAGACGATCTCGGGCTCGCCGGGTTTCGAGAATCGTTTGTGGCTGCGCGCAGTGGCCGTCTTTCAGCGGCTGCCGGAGCTGCTCAAGCGGCTCAACCGGCTGGAGGCGCGGATGGAAGAGCACTCTGCCGGGAAGCCCTCGACGGCCGAGCCGGAATCCCGGCAAAGGGAGCACTGAGTGATAAGGAAAATCCGCCAGGGCCTTCTGGCCGCCGCGCTGTTGCCGATTCTAGGGACTCTTGCCGCGTGCCACTCGTATCACGTCGACGCAACCGTCGAAAATCGCACCGGCGCACGCGTCCGGTTGCTGGAAGTGGATTATCCGAGCGCGAGCTTTGGAACAGACAGCATCGCGGCGGGCTCTCAGCTTCACTACCGGTTTCAAGTGCTGGGCAGCGGAGCGATCAAGGTGCAGTACACGGGCCCCGACGGCCGCCAGATTCAGTTGACCGGCCCCACCCTGACCGAGCGGCAGGAGGGTCGGCTGGAGATTGTGCTATTGCCCGGCGGACGAGCGGAGTTTCATCCCCAACTGACGCCGCGCCCTTGAGCCCGGTCCGAGCGCTGTGTCAGCGCACCATGCTTTCGAACAGTGGCGAGTGCAACAGAGTGCTGAACTGTGAATCGGTGCTGGCGAAGGCGATGTTGAGCTGGCCGGCATTCGAAGAGATGGAGGTTGCGTTCAGCGCTTCTTTTTCCGCATCGGAGCTCGTCATCTTTTTCACCATCACCGCCGCCGTCATCAGCGAGGAAAGCGTAGCCGCCGTAAAGGGATCGCCGGTGGCGATGGTCAAATCGAATCGGACGCCGTGCTGAAACTCCATCGAGTACCAGGAGGCCTGCAGGCGCTTGCGCACGGTATCGAAATCGGTGGCCGAACCGGCCTCGCCCAGCAGCTGCCGCATCATGGTCTGCGTGCCCTTGTCATCCAGGATGCTCCACAGCGGATTCGTATCCACGCTCTGCATGGCATTCATCATCGACGGGTTGGAGAGCAGGTTGGGAATCAGCCCGTCGCGCGCGTCCAGAGCCTTGGTGACGGCATCCTTGTCGCCGAAGATCATCGTGGAAGGATCGACGAAGCAGAGCACCATGCCGGCCTTGGTCATCGGATAGATGCTGTTGGCGCGGACCATGACGGGCTTCAGCTTTTGCTTGCGAAAGCTGGCCAGAATGTCCTGGGTGGGAAACTGGCCCTGGGCGATGCCCACGGTCATGAGTGAATCGCTGCTGCCGGACCCGGGCCGGAAGAGCGCGAAGGCGAGATCATCGACGTACTGATCCATGCTCTCCTGATCGCCCAGCGCGGACTTCCGCAGGGCATCGTCGAACTGCTTCAGCTCAGGAGGCATCACCCGATTCTTCAGATCCATGGCGGCAGGCGAGTTCTGCATGGCGCGATAATCAATGACGACCAGTTGCTGGACTCCCTGTGGGATGGCCGAGCGAGCGTCGGTCGACAACTGGGCCGCCGAAGCCAGGGTCGCTGCTGCTGTCAATAAGGGTACAATCGCGAATTTAATCAAAGCCTTTAACAAGTTCATCCTCCAGAAACCGGGCACACCGGTCCGAAAAAAACCGCAAAACCGTTCAATCCATTGTACCCGCCCTTGATTTCTGAGCTTGAATCACGGCTGTACCGGCCACTGGAGCGGGGAGCCCAGCCGCCGTTCCAGGATCTTGGTCTGCGGATCGAACTTCCTTAATTGACGCATCCAATCGCTTTCCCGCTCACAGGCGGCGTCTGGAACGAGGCCGATGATCTCGCCTTCGGCGATCGTGGCATGGTGGCGCGCGGCCAGCTGGGCAATCCTGCGGTAGACCTGCGAGATGGGCATGGCCTCAAAATCAGTGATATTCATGGAGAGCTGCGCACGGCCATGCGCCAGCACCCCCATGGCCTTCACTCCCTTCAGGCCGCCGGAGGCAGCGCGGATTTCACGGGCGATGCTGCGCGCCATGGCCACGTCCGATGAGTCGAAGTAAACGTTATAAGCCACCAGGAATTTGCGCGCGCCCACAACGCAGGCGCCGGCGGTAGGATGCAAACCCGGTCCGCCCAGATCCGGGCGGCGGGATGGGTCCTTGTCGACGACTTCCCGCAACCCTTCGAACTGGCCGCGGCGCACGTCTTCGAGGTTGGCGCGATCGGGCCGGGAAGCCGCTGCGCCGTAAAAGAAGACGGGCACGCCAAACCGTCGCCAGATTTCGAGGCCTGTCTGCCGGGCAAGGAGCACGCACTGTTCCAGCTTGATGCCGCTGACCGGAACGAAAGGGATGACGTCCGCCGCGCCGATGCGGGGATGGACGCCTTGCTGGCGGGTAAGGTCGATCAGTTCCGCTGCTTTGCCAACCGCGCGCACGGCGGCTTCGACAACCGCGGAGGGTGCGCCGGCAATGGTGACTACGGAGCGGTTGTGGTCCGCGTCCATTGACCAGTCGAGGAGGTACACCCCCGTATCGCGCATCGCGGCCACAATTGCCTCGACCCGCCGGGCATCTGTTCCCTCGGAGAAGTTAGGCACGCACTCGACAACCGGTCCGTTCATCGTCTTTCCCTCCGGCCATCTGCTCGTGGAACCGGAATCTCCTTCCCTACCGCCAAAACGTATAGCCTACCTGTATCTGAATACTGGCGTTGACGCCGGGATTGCGATCGCCTAGCGACGCGGAGGAGATGTGCACCGCGTTCACGCCCACATCGATGGATCGTTTGGGAGCGACGAAGAAGTGCGCCCCGGCTCCCCCCTGCGGCGAGAAGTTCCACACGCTCGTTCCCCCGTTGATCGTGGCCGAGCTCTGGATATTCGGCGGAAACTTGTGCGTGGTGTAAATGAGGCCGCCGGCGCCCTGAAACCAGGGCTGGATGCGCCGCGAGTGGGTAAGAAAGTTCCAGCGCAAGATGATCGGCGTGAGGCTGACCCCATGAAACGTGCCTCCGCCCACCGGCAGAAGACAGTTGACGGTCTGCCCGCTGGGCGTGCCGCAGGTGTACTCCTGCTCGTGCGGGGCAGGCGTGTAGGCAAGCCAGAGCGGCATGATGTTGCCGCCCAGTTCAAACTGTCCGCTGAAGATGCCCGCATGGAGGACGGATGTAAGCGGCTTGGCTACCTGAACGCCGGCCCAGAGAAATTTATACGAAGATCGGTCGCCTACGCCCGTGCCCCAGTTCACGAACGGCCCGTACTCCCAGCTCATGTTATTGCGCACCCGGGCCACCGGATTCGCGGTCTCGTCTTCAGAGCGGACAGGGTTTGCGGAGGACTGCGCGGCCACTACGGCGGAAGCCGCCAAAAGGATCAGGGATACAACCCATCGGGTTTGCTTCAAAAGAATTTGGTTCCCCCATTTCACAAGATCGATCTCAAAATAGACTCAAAAAAAGACCGCCACAACCGGGCGGCCTCTCCTTGCCTGCTTATTGCCTGCTCGGATCAGCCCGCGGCATGCTCCATTTGTTCCGCGTCCATATCGAAGTTCGAATAGACATTCTGCACATCGTCAAGGTCTTCCAGCGTCTCGAGCAGGCGGATCATCTGGTTAGCGGGTGCGCCTTCAAGCTTGGTATAGGTGGATGCCACCATGGTCACTTCACTCATCACCGTCGGAATCCCCGCCGCCTTGACCGCGTTCAACACTCCCTCATAGGAGCTGGGATCGGTGGTGATCTCCCACGTATCACCTTCGTCGCTCAGGTCGTCGCCGCCATGCTCGAGCACAATGTCCATCAGCTTCTCTTCGGTCGAGGCGGATTTTTCGACAGCGATCAAGCCCTTCTTCGAAAACATAAAACGGACCGAGCCGGATTCGCCCAGATTTCCGCCGTTCTTCGAAAAGGTATGACGGATTTCGCTCACCGCGCGATTACGGTTGTCGGTCAAAACATCGATAATGATGGCCACGCCGCCCGGCCCGTAGCCTTCGAAGGAGATCTCCTCGTAGTTGACGCCTTCGAGCTCGCCCGTGCCGCGCTGGATGGCGCGCTTGATGTTCTCCTGGGGCATGTTCTCGGCCTTGGCGGCAAGGATAGCCGTGCGCAGCCGTGGGTTGCCGTCCGGGTCACCGCCGCCCTTGGCCGCGATGGTGATTTCCTTGATGATGCGGGTGAAGATCTTGCCGCGCTTGGCATCCAGCGCGCCCTTCTTGTGCTTGATAGTGGCCCATTTGGAGTGGCCGGACATGAGAACCTCAGACGATTGAAAATAATGGTGCTGGCATGCACCCGACATGTGAGTATACCACCCGGGCCGGGGTTAAAAATCGCCCGGGTTCGGGCCGCCTGAGCCCTTCCTAGCAGGTACTGCTCGGTCGAGTGGCAGTTCCCGCCTCTTGCGCCGGCTGAGCTTGGGGCGTGGGCAGCACGTAGGGCGTGGTGCCAAGCAGGTTGGCGGCGCACTCCGCGAGAGCTGCCGATGCCGGTGACGGCATCGAGGGAACGGATGTATCCGGCTTGGTGAAGTTGAAGGCCGACGTCATGTCGCCCACAGTAGCGCGGCGCCAGGCGGACAAGTTGGGGACCTCCGCGCCAAACCGCGTCTCGAGGAAGCGAAGGAGCGATGTGTGATCGAACAGGTCTGAGGAGACAAACCCACCGCGGCTGAATGGCGAAATCAGAAGCATGGGTACGCGGAAGCCGAGGCCGATGGGCCCGCTGATTGTGCCGGCCACTGTGGGATCGGGAACGGCGGCGGCAGTCACATATTCACCTGGAGTGCCCGGAGGCGCGGTCACCGGTGGAACATGATCGAAGAAGCCGCCATTTTCATCGTAGGTGACGAAAAGCGCCGTCTTTGCCCATGCCGTTGGATTGGCCGACAACGCCGTCACAATCGCGGACAGGGTGGCTTCCCCGAGCAGGGACGGCGACGGAGGATGATCCGAGTCGATGACGGAAGCGATGATCCACGAGACCTGTGGCAAGTTACCCGCCAGGGCATCGGAGACGAAATCGGTGGGGAACTGAGGCGTGAATGCGTTGTGGTAAAGAGCAGACGACGGATCCTGAAAATTGCTGAAGTAAGAAAGGATGTTGTCAGAAAAAATGCCATTCAGGATATTTTGATCGGGCGAGGTGTAGACCTTCCATGAGATGCCGCGCGCCTGCAACTGCTCGGGCATCGTGGTGTAAGTAAGCTTGCCGAAGAACGAAGACCGGTTAGTCACCAGCGTCTGGAGGAGCGGGCCGCCATTCTTTCCGTCCGGATCAATAGAAGCCGCCATGGAATAGACGCGATTGGGGTCGGTGGGACCGATCACCGGGCAGAAATAGTTGTCGCAAAGCGTGAATGCGTCGGCCACGGCGTAGTAGTACGGCAGATCGGCGCGGGTGTAATAACCCATGGCAAGCACCGCATCATTGGCATTGATGGCCAGCCGCGAAGTGACAAAGCCATCCATCGCGCCATTATTCCAACTCTGATGCTGGGGCACCCAGTCGTGCGAAATGTCATGCGTGCACGCTGCGTTGACCTGCGTGGTATCGAGATGGAAAGGTAGCAGCACCCCTGCCGGTGCGTTCGAGGTGTTTCCTGGATACGGTTGCCGAAACGCTGCGCTCTGATCGGAGAATCCGCGCACGCCGCGATAGCTGCCGAAATAGTGATCGAAGGACCGGTTTTCCTGGATAAGGATCACGACATGGTCGATATCCGTCACTTTGGCGCAGGCACTTGGTGCGGGGGTCATAGCGCCGGCGTGGCCGCCGCATCCGGAGAACAGCGATCCGGTGCACCCTGCTGCGCCGGCGGCCGCTCCCATCTTCAACAGTTCTCGACGCGAAATTCTTGTAGAAGGCATAAAAGCCGGATCTTCGTTCACCGGTTTAGATGCCGATACTCATCGAGTTGATATGAGGTGGGGCGGAAGTTGGTACGTTGCGGTGCGGAGGGGCCGTTCCCGGATTGCCTTTCGACCGCAAGCGGGCACATGTTCTCTTCGCCGCCTGCGTTGTCACCGCGGCTTCAGCGTCTGATATTTTGCGATTGTGAAGCCGAGCGCGGAGCCCAGCCAGACATCCGAGGGGAAGTGCGCGCTCTCGGTGATACGTGAGCAACTGATGGCCGTCGCAAGGGTATACGACAAGAACGGAATCCATGGCTTTCCGCGGTGCCGGTACCGCTCCGCTACCACGGTGGCCACGGACCAAACCGCGGTCGCGTGCCCGGAGGGAAAGCTGCTTCCCTTCAGCGGCGATTTGCCGCCATTGAAGAAAGTGTGGCTGAAGTCTCCGCCCGGCGCCACGTCGGAAGGCCGCTCCCGGCGCGTGACGGCCTTCATGGCCAGGTTGATGACCACGCTGTCGCCGTAGGCCTCAGCCGCCAGCAGCGCGGTGTTTACCTCGCGGGTGTCGCGGCGGACATAGCCCGCAGCCATCAGTCCGGTCGGCAGCGCGATCACCTCACTGGTGGAGATCATGGGATCGAAGACGTCGTTGAAGTCGTCCCAGTTCCGCTGGTGGTCGCGGAAGTAGGGAGCGTCCTTCGGGTCGGCGTAGATCAATCCCACCGTTCCACCCATCACAAGCAGAGTCGGCTTCCAATGGCGTCCCTTTGCCAACTGCCAGGGAAACGTCCACAAGTCTTTCTGGTCGTGAAGAAAATCGCCGGGCAAGCTGCGCCAGGTCGCCTCCCGCTGCGGTACTCCGGTTGTGGTGTCAACCGACGGGCTCGCCGTCGACGGTCTCGCGGTCTGCCCCGGGTCGTCGGGCAAAGCAGCAGCGTCGTGACCGGCATTCGCGGCTGTCGCCTCCAGGAAGGGGGTCAGGGCCACATTCGGGGACCGGGTCAAGGCCAATTGGTCCGGATCGTCGGGGAGGCCAGCATCCGCTTGCGCCAAGGCCATCTTCCGCGCGCCGGCAAGTGCGCAGAAGCAAATCAACACGGGAAAAAAGCGTCGAGTGATCCAAGCCATCAACGTGTTTGGATGCAGAATGTTTGCCGGTTGTTCGACGGAAATAGGCCACGAAACCGCGCTAACCCGCGAATCGCAGGTTTTACTGAAATAATTCCGCTTCGCGCAGGGAGGCTCCGGCTGCATCTTTGGACGAAACGATTGCGTTTTCGGGTTTCACCGGCCAGGGAATCGCCAGTTCCGGATCGTTCCAGGCAACCGTCCGTTCACCGGCGGCCGAATAATAGTCGGTCACTTTGTAGGCAAAGCCCGCGGCTTCGCTCAGCACCAGAAACGCGTGGCCAAAGCCAGGCGGAATCCAGAGCATGTTGCCGCTGCCGGCATTCAATTCCACCGCAACGTGGCGCCCGAAATGCGGTGAGCTTTTACGCAGATCCACAGCGACATCAAGGACCGCGCCGTAGGCGACCCAGACCAGCTTTCCCTGCGGCTGAATGACCTGGTAATGAATCCCGCGCAGCACATTTTTCTTCGATTGCGAGAAATTATCCTGCGCCCAGGTGGAAGGCAATCCGACGTCTGTCATGGCACGCAGGTTGAAGCTCTCGAAAAAGGCTCCGCGGTTGTCGTCGTAGACCTTGGCGCTGAGCAGCAGCACGCCTGGAAGGCTGGTTTCGGTAATTGTCATGAGTCTTTGCTCTTGGCCGCGAAGTACGGCTCGCGAAGAAGGTTCAGCAGGTATTGCCCATAGCTACTCTTCGCGATGGGATGAGCCAAAGCCTCCAACTGCGCCGCGGTGATGAAGCCTTGCCGGAACGCGATCTCCTCCGGGCAGGCGATGTCGAGTCCCTGACGGCGCTCGATGGTGTGCACGAACAGGCCGGCCTCGAGCAGCGACTCGTGTGTGCCGGTATCGAGCCACGCCATGCCGCGGCTCATGATTTCAACATTCAGCTTTCCGGCTTCAAGATAGCGCCGGTTGAGATCGGTAATCTCGAGCTCGCCGCGCGCCGAGGGCTTGAGCGAAGACGCGATACTGACGACCTCATGATCGTAGAAATAGAGACCGGTGACCGCGTAACGCGATTTGGGATTCTGCGGCTTTTCTTCGAGACTCACGGCGCGGCCCTGGCGGTCGAACTCGACGACGCCGTAGCGCTGCGGGTCCTCGACCGGATACGCAAAGACCGTCGCACCCTCCTGGAGCCGGGACGCGGATTGAAGCTGGCGGGAGAATCCCTGGCCGTAGAAGATGTTATCGCCCAGCACCAGTGCGCTCGGGCTGTCGCCAATGAAATCGCGGCCAATCAAAAAGGCCTGCGCCAGCCCATCGGGGCTGGGCTGCATGGCATAGCTGATTTCAAGCCCCCATCGGCGGCCGTCGCCCAACAGCTCGGCGAAGCGGCCTGTGTCCTGCGGCGTGGAGATAATCAAAATCTCGCGCAGCCCGGCCAACATCAGCGTGCTCAGCGGGTAGTAGATCATGGGCTTGTTGTAGACCGGCAGCAGTTGCTTTGACACCACGTGGGTGACCGGATAGAGCCGGGTTCCGGAGCCGCCGGCGAGGATGATGCCTTTCATAAGTCAGTCCCCAAATAGATCATTATGCCGAATTCACCGCAGAGCGTTCTGCCCCAGCTTCCTCTTGTCCAATCTCCGCAAGGTATGCTGCACACTCCCTAAATGGTATGCCCCTGTAGATATTCAACAACCTCACGCAATCGGGGCCAAATCCCAGGCTCTTGGCCTCGGCGAGCATCCGCCTCTGCTGCGCGTCCGGCCCCTTCCCATAACCATGCCAGATGTTATTCAAATCCAACTCAGAACGCTCTTCCGGGCCGATGACGATGGAGGGGCATACCTGCGCCACGCGCTGGAGAGAAATCCGCACGGCTGGATGACACAACTTCCATCCAACAGAGAGACGTTGTTCGCCGGTCCAATACACCCGCTCGTTTAAGTAAGGCGCCCAGCAATCGGGACGACTCGTGTCCCGCAGAAATGACGGGATCTGGTCGGAGACGCTCTCTACGGCCGCCTGAGAGGGTTTGATCATCAACCACTCAACCAGCCTGGGCTTTGGTCCATACACGAATACTTCGATAGTTCGACTGGATACAGCAGCGATTTCCGAGGCGTCGAGCACCATGACATCTGGCGTTTCGGTGCGCTGCCAGGCCTTTCCAAACCCCACGTACAGACGAATGTAAACTTGATCGGCACTGGCCTTTATGATCCAGCTGAGACGGGGAGACCTGGCCCGCCACAACAACCACGCATTCATTGCAAGAAACAGCGGCAAGCCGACCGAGAATGCCGCTCGCACCGAAACAATGCGAATTACGAACGCAATCGCCAAAATCACGAGATTCAGCACAAGACCAAGACGGAATACCGGCAGATGCTGCCGGGCCAGGGTCTTGGCCGAGCGCGCGCCGCGAGCAACCTCGGGCGAATCTGAACGAACGAACTTCATCGCCTTGCCTGGGCCCCCTGAGACATTCCGCGCGCGATGCAAAAAATACCGGCTATTGGACCGGAACACTGCCTCTTACGTATGGCAACCCTCATAAATCCGGCCTCATAATACTGGCCGCTCCGCGTAGTTCTTCGCGATCCATTCGCGATAGGCCCCGGTGCGCACGCTGTCGATCCACGCACTGTTTTCGAGATACCACTTTACTGTCTTGCGCAGGCCGCTCTCGAACTCCGCGGCGGGCTTCCAGCCCAGTTCGTGCATGATCTTCCTGGCATCGATGGCATAGCGGCGATCGTGGCCGGGGCGGTCTTTCACGAAGGTGATCAGCCGCGTCCGGGGCGCGGCGCCGGGCTGGGGGCGCATCTCGTCCACCAGGTCGCAGAGAGTCCGCACCACATCGATGTTGGCGCGCTCACTCATCCCCCCGATGTTATAGGTTTCGCCCGGTCGGCCGTTTGCGAGCACGGTGCGGATGGCGGCGCAATGGTCGCCGACAAAGAGCCAGTCACGCACATTTTTTCCGTCGCCGTAGACCGGCAGAGGCTTGCCTTCAAGCGCATTCAGGATCATCAAGGGGATCAGCTTCTCAGGAAACTGAAACGGCCCGTAGTTGTTCGAGCAGTTGGTGGTGAGCACGGGCAGGCCGAAGGTGTGGAAGTAGGCTCTTGCGAGGTGGTCCGAGCCGGCCTTCGAAGCCGCGTACGGACTGTTAGGCGCGTAGGCGGTGAGCTCGGAAAATGCCGGATCGTCGGGGCCGAGTGTTCCGTAAACCTCATCTGTGGAAACATGCAGGAAGCGAAAGGCCGCGCGGCTGTCCTCGTCCAGCCCTGTCCAGTAGACTCGCGCCTGCTCCAGCAGTACGAATGTTCCCTGCACATTGGTGCGGATGAACGCCTCGGGCGAAGCAATCGAGCGATCGACATGGCTCTCGGCGGCAAAATGGACGATGGCGCGGGGCCGGTGCTCGCGCAAAAGCCCGGCCACGCGTTCCGCATCGCATATATCGCCGCGGACAAACGCATAACGCGGGTTTCTCTCGAGCGAGGAGAGATTCGCCGGATTGCCGGCATAGGTCAGCAGATCGAGATTGAGGACCGATCCGCAGCCGGCTTCCATCCAGCTCAGAATGAAATTCGAGCCAATAAATCCTGCCCCGCCGGTGACGAGGATCGTGTCTTCTGTACTTCGGGGTGCAGCCATGACTATATGGTACAAAACAGCGCCATTACGGGATGGCCGGTGCAGGCATTCTGCTCCCGGATCGTTCTCGCATGACCGCAAACCGGTTTTTGACAAGGAACTGCTGCGGCTTACGCAATTTTTCGTTATATTAATAAGTGAAGTCCCGGATGCGGCCGGAACTGCTCAGACAAAACCTTTGTTTTGCGCACCAGGGCGATTTCGACAATCTGAATCGCAGAGGGTTTGTGTCTTTGCGACATGCGAGCACTCCGCATCCCAAATGTTCAACGGAAAAGGCTGCCATGGAACAAACGAATCATCGCCTCCGCGCACCTCAACCGCAAGGGCTCTATCATCCGCAGAATGAGCACGATGCCTGTGGCATGGGACTGGTCGCAAACATTCGCGGGGAAAAAAGCCACGAGATCATCCGCAAGGGCCTCGAAGTGCTCATCAACCTCACCCATCGCGGGGCCGCGGGCTGCGACCCGGAGACGGGCGACGGCGCGGGCATCCTCATTCAGATCCCGCACGCCTTTTATCTGCGCGAGTGCGCCGACATCGGCATCCAGCTACCCGAGGCGGGCGCCTATGGCGTAGCCATGTGCTTCCTTCCCGTGGAACGGCATAGTCGCCTGCAGTGCGAAGGCGTCTTTGAGCGCATCGCCAAGGAAGAGGGTCTGGCGGTTCTGGGCTGGCGCGATACGCCGGTGAACGGCGATGCCATCGGCCGCGAAGCCCGCAACTCGCAGCCGTATATCGAACAGCTTTTCGTCGGCCGTCCCGAAGGCCTGGATGAGGACGCCTTCGAGCGCCTGCTCTATCGCGTGCGCCGCCGCACGGAGAACGAGATTGTGGAGTCGGAGATCGAGGACAAGGATACGTTTTACGTTCCCTCGTTTTCCTGCCGGACCATCATCTACAAGGGGCTGATGCTGGCTCCGCAGATTGAAAAGTTTTATTTCGAGCTGGCCAATCCGCTCGTCACGAGCGCGCTGTGTCTGGTTCACCAGCGCTTCTCCACCAACACGTTTCCAAGCTGGAAGCTGGCCCACCCGTATCGTTACGTGGCGCATAACGGCGAGATCAACACAATCCGCGGCAACGTAAGCTGGATGAACGCGCGGCAGTCGGTCTTCGAGAGTCCGCTTTTCGACGAGAAGATCAAAGATCTCTTCCCGGTGGTTATGCCCGGCGGCAGCGATTCGGCGTCGCTCGACAACGCAGTCGAGTTCCTCTATCAGTCCGGCCGGTCCCTGCCCCACGTCATGGCGATGCTCATCCCCGAGGCGTGGGCCGGCAATCCGGACATGGACGAGGACAAGCGCGCATTCTACGAGTATCACGCCTCGCTGATGGAGCCATGGGATGGCCCCGCCGCCATCGCGTTCACAGACGGCAAGGTGATCGGCGCGACGCTTGACCGCAACGGCCTGCGCCCCGGCCGCTACATCGTGACCAAGGACGATCTGGTGGTGCTGGCATCGGAAGCCGGCGTAATCGAAGTGCCGGCCGAAGACATTCGCAAGAAAGGCCGCCTGCAGCCCGGCCGCATGTTTCTTGTCGACACGGTGCAGCAGCGCCTTGTCTCCGACGCCGAGATCAAGAAGGAACTTGCGGCCCGCCAACCCTACGCCGAATGGCTCAAGGAGCAGCAGGTCACGCTCGACGTGCTGCCCGAGCCCAAGCGCACCATCGCCTCCAATCCCGAGACGCTTCTGCGCCGCCAGCGCGCGCAGGGCTACAGCGAAGAGGATCTGCGCATCCTGCTGCTGCCGATGGCCGCCAAGGGCGAAGAACCGGTGGGTTCGATGGGAACCGACGTGCCGCTGGCCTGCCTGTCGGATCGTCCGCAATCGTTGTTCAATTACTTCAAACAGCTCTTTGCGCAGGTGACGAATCCGCCCATCGATCCGATTCGCGAAGAGCTGGTGATGTCGCTGATCAGCTATATCGGCACGGAGCGGAACATCCTGGATGAGGCGCCGGAAAACTGTCACACGCTCAAGCTGCCGCATCCGATCCTGACCAACCGGGATCTTGAAAAGCTGCGCCGTGTCTCGTCGGGCGATCTGCTGGCCACGACGTTGCCTACGCTCTTCCCCGCCGCCGATGGAGAAGCCGGCCTGAAGCAGGCGCTCGACGATCTGGGCACGCGCGCCGCGCACGCCGTGCGATCCGGCTACACGCTGCTGATCCTTTCCGACCGCGGCATCGACGCTACCTACGCGCCCATTCCCAGCCTGCTGGCGATGGCCGCCGTGCACAATCGCCTCATCCGCGACAAGACGCGCACGCAGGTGGCGCTCATTATCGAGAGCGGCGAGCCGCGCGAGGTGATGCACTTTGCACTGTTGATCGGCTACGGAGCCAGCGCCATCAATCCGTACCTGGCCATCGAGACCATTCACGATCTCAAGCGCCGCGGGCTGTTGCCGGAAAGCCTCTCGGCCGAGTACGCGGAGAAGAATCTCGTCAAGGCCATCAACAAGGCGCTGCTCAAGACCATCTCCAAGATGGGCATCAGCACGCTGCAGAGCTATCGTGGCGCGCAGGTGTTTGAGGCGGTCGGCCTGAACCAGTCGCTTGTCCAGGCATATTTTCCCGGCACCGCCTCCCGCATTGAAGGCGTAGGCCTGGATGTGCTGGCGCGCGAGGCGCAGCTCAAGCACGCGTACGCGTTCCGGCCGCTCACGGACTCCGAGACCGAGCTCGTTGTCGGCGGCCAGTATCACTACCGCGAGAATGGCGAGTTTCACCTGATCAATCCGCTGACCATCAGCAAGGTGCAGCACGCGGTGCGCAATAACAATCCGGCGACCTTCCAGGAATACACCGATCTGATCGACGATCAGAACCGCAACCTGTCGACCCTGCGCGGGCTGCTGAAGCTGAAGTACGCCGAGAAGGCGATTCCGCTGGAAGAAGTCGAGCCTGCCAAGGAGATCGTGAAGCGGTTCACCACCGGCGCCATGAGCTTCGGGTCGATCAGCAAAGAGGCGCACGAGACGCTCGCGATCGCCATGAACCGTCTCGGCGGCATGTCGAACACCGGCGAAGGCGGCGAGGATGAAGACCGCTTCAAGCCCGATGCCAACGGCGACTCGCGCCGCAGCGCGGTGAAGCAGGTAGCCAGCGGCCGGTTTGGCGTGACCACCAATTATCTGATCAACGCGGACGAGCTGCAGATCAAGATGGCGCAGGGCGCAAAGCCCGGCGAGGGCGGCCAGTTGCCCGGCCACAAAGTGGATGAGGTGATCGCCAAGACGCGGCACTCGATTCCCGGCGTCGGGCTCATCTCGCCGCCGCCGCATCATGACATCTACTCGATCGAAGATCTCGCGCAGCTCATCTACGATCTGAAGAACGTCAATCCGCAGGCGCGCATCGCCGTCAAGCTCGTCTCCGAAGTGGGCGTGGGCACGGTGGCCGCGGGCGTTGCGAAGGCGCATGCCGATGTGGTTCTGATCTCCGGCGACACCGGGGGCACCGGCGCGTCCCCGCTCAGCTCGATCAAGCACGCCGGCCTTCCCTGGGAGCTGGGCCTTGCCGAGACGCAGCAGGTGCTGCTGCTGAACGATCTGCGCAGCCGCATTCGCGTGCAGACGGACGGCAAGCTGCAGACCGGCCGCGACGTGGTGATCGCCGCCCTGCTGGGGGCCGAGGAGTTCGGCTTCGCGACCATGCCGCTGATCACCATGGGCTGCATCATGCTGCGCAAGTGCCATCTCAACACTTGTTCGGTGGGCATTGCCACGCAGGACCCGGTGTTGCGCGCGCGCTTTACCGGCACGCCGGAGCACGTGATCAACTTCTTCTTCTTCATCGCCGACCAGGTGCGCGAGCACATGGCCAAGCTGGGCTTCCGCACCGTCGACGAGATGGTGGGCCGCGTGGACAGGATCGACGCCTCCATCGCCGACTCACACTGGAAGGCGAAGGGCATCGATCTCTCGTCGATTCTCTACGCGCCGGAGCTGCCCTCACGCGTGGCGCGCCGCCGCACGCAGGCGCAGGATCACGGTCTGGGCCAGGCGCTCGATCATCAACTCATCGCCAAGGCCGCGCCGGCGCTCGAATCGCAAAAGCCGGTAAAAGCCAGCTTTGCCATTCGCAACGTGCACCGCACGGTGGGCGCGATGCTGGGCGGCCAGATCGCGCGTAGCCACGGGTCAGCAGGCTTGCCCGATGGCACGATCCACTTCCGCTTCACAGGTTCGGCTGGGCAGAGCTTCGGCGCGTTCGTTCCCAACGGTGTGACGCTGGAGCTCGAAGGCGACACGAACGATTATCTCGGCAAGGGTCTCTCCGGCGGCCGCATCATTGCCTATCCGCCGAAGACCTCGAGCTTCCTGCCGGAGGAAAGCATTCTGGTGGGCAACGTGGTGCTCTATGGCGCCACCGCAGGCGAGGTCTTTTTGAACGGCATCGCCGGCGAGCGCTTTGCGGTGCGCAACTCCGGCGCGACCGCGGTTGTGGAAGGCGTGGGCGACCATGGCTGCGAATACATGACCAACGGCCTCGTCGTGGTGCTCGGCTCAACGGGCCGCAACTTCGCCGCGGGCATGAGCGGCGGCCTCGCCTATGTGTACGACGATCAGGGCGACTTCTCGACGCGCCGCTGCAACAAGGCGAGCGTTGATCTGGAGCCGGTGGTCGAGGCCGAGGATATCGCGCGGGTGCGCGGACTTCTCGAGCGCCACCGCGACCTGACCGGCAGCCCGCGCGCCGCCTGGGTGCTGGAGCACTGGGCTGACGCGCAGCCGAACTTCATCAAGGTCTTCCCGCACGAGTACAAGCGCGTTCTCGGCGTGGCCCGCGCGCAGGAGGCGTATGTTTCCCCCACTCTCTCGTCGCCTCTGGTGACGGTTGCCACAATATCAGCAGGGGTGCAGCATGGGTAAAGACACAGGCTTTCTGGAGATTCAACGCGAGCAGCCCGCGCGCCGCAAGACGGACGAGCGCATCAACGACTGGTTCGAGATCTACAGGCCGTTTCCGGAAGAGAAGCAGCGCGAGCAAGGCGCGCGTTGCATGGACTGCGGGGTTCCCTTCTGCCACACCGGCTGCCCGGTGAACAATCTCATTCCTGACTGGAACGACCTGGTCTACCACAACCGCTGGGAGGTTGCGATTCGCCGGCTGCATGCGACCAACAACTTCCCTGAGTTCACAGGCCGCATCTGTCCGGCGCCGTGCGAAGCCTCCTGCGTGTTGGGCATCAATGAAAAGCCCGTCTCGATCAAGCTGATCGAGCGCTCCATCGTCGATCGCGCCTGGGACGAGGGATGGATTCATCCCGAGCCGCCCGAGCAGGCCACGGGCAAGTTAGTCGCGGTGATCGGCAGCGGCCCCGCCGGGTTGGCCGCAGCACAGCAGTTGCGCCGTGCCGGTCATTCGGTCACGGTCTATGAGAAGAACGACCGCATCGGCGGATTGTTGCGCTACGGCATTCCGAACTTCAAGCTTGAAAAGCACGTCCTCGATCGCCGCATCGAGCAGATGCGCGCCGAAGGCGTGGTCTTCGAGACCAATGCCCACGTGGGCGTGAATGTGCCGGTTGAGTCGCTGCGCGAAGAATACGATGCGATCCTTCTCTGCGGCGGCGCCGAGCAGCCGCGCGATCTGAAGATTCCCGGACGCGAACTGAAGGGCGTCCACTACGCCATGGATTTTCTGCCGCAGCAAAATCGCCGCTGTGAAGGCGATGCCGACGAGAAGTTTCTGGCGGATCCTTCGCAGGCGATTCTCGCGACCGGCAAGCGCGTCGTCATCATCGGCGGCGGCGATACAGGCGCGGACTGCCTGGGCACGAGCCATCGTCAGCATCCGATCAGCGTGCACCAGTTCGAGATCATGCCCCAGCCGCCGGCGGAGCGCTCGCCCTCGACCCCATGGCCCTTGTGGCCGCTGCAACTGCGCACGGAAGGCGCGCATGAAGAGGGCGGCATCCGCGACTGGAGCATCAATAGCCTTAAATTCACCGGCGACGAACATGGCAACGTGAAGCAGCTTCACGCGCTGCGCGTCGGCCCTCCGCCCAAATTCGAACCGATCGGCGGCTCCGAGTTCACGATGGATGTCGATCTGGTCCTGCTCGCGATGGGTTTCCTGGGACCGGTGCGCCACGGCATGATCGAGCAGTTGGGCGTAGCGCTGGATAATCGCGGCAACGTGGCCACAACCAACTATATGAGTTCGGTCGAGGGCGTCTTTGCCGCGGGCGATATGCGGCGGGGCCAATCGCTGGTGGTGTGGGCCATTGCGGAAGGCCGCAAGGCTGCCGAGGCCGTGAATGAGTACCTCTCAGCCAATCAGGAAACGGGACCGCGTGCGCTGCATGCCGCGGTGGCGCGGTAAAGTTCCACCCAGCGACTCTTCAGAACCTTCGCAATCATCGGGCGAAGCTGCCGTTCAACCGGCAAGCTTCGCTCTCTCTTTTTGGGCCGCGCTTCGAGAGAGAGCCTCGGTATCGTACGGTTTCCCACCGGGCGAAAGCAGCTGGACCACGATGGCCACGGCTGGAATCAGATACACCATCGAGCCGCAGACCCACATGAAGGCGCCCGCCGCGACCTGATCGTTGAGCGCGCTCAGTCCAAACGGGCGCGCGATCGCTCCATAGCTCGGGTAAAGCAACTGACCCGAGAAGCAGAGAAAGGCCGAGACGGCGGTGTTGACGATGTCGGCCAGCAGCAGATACGGAATCAGGACCCAGCGTGAATGGAGCGGCCGTGAGGGCCATGGCGAAAGAATCGGCCACCAGAAGAGCAGATTGGTAAAGAAGAAGCATGCGTGCTCGAAGTTGTGCCAGTTCTCCGAGGCGAGCGCGAACTCATACGCACGGGGAATGTGCCAGCCGATGTAGGCGGCGTTCATCGCGAGCCAGGCGACGCGCGGGCGCGTGAGGAAGCGGCCCATGGCGGGCAGAGCGCCGCTGCTGAAGAGCGGACCGAGCGGCTTGCGGATGATCCAGCGCGGGAGCCCGCGCAGCATGGGAACGACGGGCGCGCCGAGGACGATGAGCGGCGGTGCGATGGACATGAGCA